>NZ_CALFXI010000004.1 GCF_937958065.1 uncultured Steroidobacter sp. | reverse complement strand
CGAGCCGCCGGGCAACCGCCTGCGCGTCGCGCTGACCGGCCTGACCATGGCCGAATACTTCCGCGATGAAAAGAACGAAGCCGGCAAGGGCCGCGACGTGCTGCTGTTCATCGACAACATCTACCGCTACACGCTGGCCGGCACCGAAGTGTCCGCGCTGCTCGGCCGTATGCCTTCGGCGGTGGGTTACCAGCCGACGCTGGCCGAGGAAATGGGCGTGCTCCAGGAGCGCATCACTTCCACCAAGACCGGCTCGATCACCTCGATCCAGGCCGTGTACGTGCCTGCCGACGACTTGACCGACCCGTCGCCGGCCACCACGTTCGCGCACTTGGACGCGACCGTCGTGTTGTCCCGTCAGATCGCCTCGCTGGGCATCTACCCGGCGGTGGATCCGCTGGACTCCACCAGCCGTCAGCTCGATCCGCTGGTCATCGGCGAAGAGCACTACAACGTCGCCCGCGGCGTGCAGGCGGTGTTGCAGCGTTACAAGGAGCTGCAGGACATCATCGCGATCCTGGGCATGGACGAGCTGTCGGAAGAAGACAAGCGCACCGTGTCCCGCGCTCGCAAGATCCAGCGCTTCCTGTCGCAGCCGTTCAACGTCGCGAAAGTGTTCACGGGCCAGGACGGCAAGATCGTCCCGCTCAAGGACACCATCCGCGGCTTCAAGGGCATTCTCGAGGGCGAGTACGACCACCTGCCGGAGCAGGCGTTCTACATGGTCGGCGCCATCGAAGAAGCCGTCGCCAAGGCGAAGACGCTGCAGTAATCACCTCAGCACGGGCGGCGCGAGCCGCCCGTGCAAGTTAGCGGATACACATGGCAACCATCCACGTAGACATCGTCAGCGCCGAAGGCCAGATCTTCTCGGGCGAAGCCGCCATGGTTTTCGCGCCTGCCATGATGGGCGAGATCGGCATCGCGCCCCGTCACGCACCGTTGCTGACCACGCTCAAGCCGGGCGAAGTGCGCGTTCAGCTGCCGGGCGGTGAAGAGCAATTCTTCTTCGTCGGCGGTGGCGCCATCGAAATCCAACCCCACCTCGTCACCGTGCTCGCCGACACCGCTCTGCGCGCCAAGGACATCGACGAAGCCGCCGCTCTGCAAGCCAAGCAGCGCGCGGAAGAAGCCCTGAAGGATCGCGCCGGCAAGATCGACGTGGCCGAAGCTCAAGCCGAGCTGGCTCGCGCCGTCGCTCAGATCAAGGCGATCGAGAAGCTGCGGAAGATCAAGCAGTAATCGATCCAGGGTTCGGCCCCGAACCCGGAGATTGTTTGTTTACGCATCGCCTCGCCATTCAGCGAGGCGATTGCTTTTTGGGACCCCGATTCCAGTCCGCTGGCGCTCCCGTATCCATCGCGCCTCGAAGCCATCGCGCGCGAGCATCGCCGCCTGCGTGCGCGAGATGCTGGAGAAAGCAGGTACGCGCGGTTGCGCTTACTTCGACGTGGATGTTTGATGTGCCGGTACGGCGGCGAGTTTCAGCACAAGCGTTCTGTCGTCGTAATAGTCGCGTATTCCTCGTCGAGGTTCGCAAGTGACATTGCGTGGACTTCTTCCGCCGTTCGATGAGTGCCGTGGTAGTCGATCTTATCGAACGCAAAGGTCGCATCCGCCACTACCTGTGTTTCAAATCCCAGATTGCCTGCAGTTCGCGCCGTCGCTTCTACGGAATTGTTGGTGCTGACGCCAACGATGACCAGCTTGGTGATGCCGCGCATTCGCAGCCACCGTTCCAGCCCCGTGTTGATCAGAGCGTCGGGCACATTCTTTTCCACTACGTGCTCGCTCGGTAGCGGCGCCAGCTCATCCTGAAATTCGACACCCGGCTGTCCTGGCCAGAACGGCGAGCCAGGGCTTCTGGAAATGTGTCGAACGTGCACCACCGTGCCGCCGCTCGCACGCCAGGTCTTCAGCAACGCCGCAATGTTGCGCTCGGCATTCGGATTGTTTCGAGGAGCCGACGGATTCGCCATGCCTTTCTGCATGTCGATGATGACGAGTGTCGGTAGCGTCGTGTTCATGGGCCGCTGCAAACGCTGAATTTCACCGTTGGGCTTGATTCAGTGTAGCAGCTCCGGCTCTACGCGGATTGCATGCAGCGAGCCACAGCGCGCGCTAGGATGCAAGCATGAAACTTGGCTTCGAACACACCTACGCGACCCTGCCAGATCGATTTTACGCACGCGTGGAGCCTGCGAAGGTCGATGATCCACAGGTGGTCATTTTCAATCGTGCCCTGGCCGCCGAGCTGCAGTGGGATCCCGACATGGACGCCGGCCGGGCCGCGGCGTTGTTCTCTGGTAATGAGCTGGCGGAAGACTCGACGCTGATTGCCATGGCATACGCCGGTCATCAATTCGGGACCTTCGTGCCGCAGCTCGGGGATGGCCGAGCGGTGCTTCTTGGAGAGGTCCGCGATCGTCACGGCGTTTTGCGCGATGTACAGCTGAAGGGCTCCGGCCGCACACCGTTCTCTCGGGGCGGCGACGGTCGCGCGGCGCTCGGGCCGATGCTCCGCGAATATTTGATCAGCGAAGCCATGTACGCCTTGGGCATTCCAAGCACACGGTCGCTCGCAGTCGTCACAACCGGCGAGCAGGTGTATCGAACAGAGATCCTGCCCGGCGCCGTGCTAACGCGAGTCGCTGCGAGTCATATCCGGGTAGGAACATTCCAGTACTTCGCTGCGCGCGGCGATCACGAAGCCATCAAAGCACTGCTGGACTACGTCATCGATCGTCACTATCCGGAGGCAAGACACGCCGAGGTCGCCGCACTCGCGGTCCTCAAAGCGATCACAGCTCGACAGGCCGCGCTGATTGCCGAGTGGATGCGGGTTGGTTTCATTCACGGCGTGATGAATACGGACAACATGGCGCTCTCGGGTGAAACCATCGATTACGGTCCGTGCGCCTTCATGGATCGATACGATCCACAGACCGTGTTCAGCTCCATCGATCTGGGCGGTCGATATTCCTATACGAACCAGCCCGGCATTGCGCAATGGAATCTGGCGCGACTGGCCGAAACATTGTTGCCGTTCATCGACGCCGACGAGAAGAAAGCCATCGAGCTGGCCACAGGGGTCATCGAAGGCTTCGTGGAGCAGTTCGAGATGGCGTTTCTCGCGCACATGCGTCGCAAGATCGGTCTGGCGTCCAGCGAGGACGGCGATGCCGATCTGATCACGTTGCTATTGGCGGCCATGCAGCAGGGTCAGGCCGATTTCACGTTGACCTTCAGCCGGCTGTCTCGGGCGGCGCACGACCCGAGCGAGGACGCAGCGCTTCACGAGCTTTTCACAGCGCCTGCCGATCTGGATGGCTGGCTCAAAGCCTGGCGTGCACGACTGGCGCTCGATCCGCAAACGCCGGCGCAGCGGGCGGAGACGATGCGTCTCGCCAATCCCGAATTCATTCCTCGCAATCATCGAGTGGAAGCGGCATTGCAGGCCGCCACTGCCGGCGACATGCAGCCCTTCAACACATTGCTCGAAGTGCTGCAGCGGCCTTACGAGCGGCAGCCGAATGCCGCCGAGCTCACTCAGCCGCCGCCACCGTCGGAGCAGAAGTACAAAACGTTTTGTGGGACTTGAGCGCGCGGTCAGGCCGCGTCTTGCGCGGGAATCGATTCCGGCCGAGCCGTCGACTTCGCCGTGATGTCGCTGGCACGGCGGCTGCGCTCGGCCTGGCCGAGCAGCTCCAATGCCGCGGGCGCATTCTCTTCGCCAGCAAAGGCAGCCAGGCCCGTCGTGAGACGAAGCCCGCTCGCAGGCGAGCTCAAGCCCCAGTGCACGAAAGCGTTGCGAATGGTTTGTTCCATGGCGCTGGCCTCGTTCGGGCCGCTCTCCGGCATGACCACGACCAGTCGACACGTGTGCGCGGGTGCGGGCAGTCGCACGACCCAATCGAGTTTCGGTCGCATGGCGTCGTGTGCGGCGCCGAGCAGAGTGTCTGAAATCGTTCCTGTCGTGCTGTGTTGATTGGCCGCCGCGGTATCGGCTGCATCGAGCCCGATGCTCAACAGCTGCAATGTTTTCTTGGAGCGTCCCGCCTGAACGATTTCTGCACGCAGGCGGCCGACCAGGTGACGCGCAGTGTGCGCGCCATTCTCCAGATCGACCGTCGCCGGCTCGTGCGCGCGACCGGTTTTCGAAGACTGCCGACGACGGATCGCCGTCACGCCCGCCTGCACCCGACCGACCAGCTCGCTGAGCGAGCTCTGGCGCACCAGGTACTGATCCACCCCCATGCAATAGCCCTGCTCATGGAATCTCACGTCCGCGACTTCAGTGAGCATGATGATGTAGACGGGCGCCAACGAAAGAATGCGCAGCCGGGCGACGAACTCGATGCCGTCCACCGCCGGCACGGCGCTGTCGGTAATCACGACAGGGAACCACTCGCGGGCGAACATGGTGAGCGCTTCGACGCCGTCGGCGGCCGCGGCGACTTCGAACCCCTGTAACTTGAGCAACGCAGACGCCGACTCGCGCAGGGCCTGATCGGCATCCACGATCAGGGCGCGGCGAGGCGGCGAGAAATCTGGCGAGGCGCTCATGTCCACGGACTGCTTATGTGAGATGGAGCTACGGTACTCCGGCAGCCATCGCTAGCGTTAGCGCGCTTGTTGTTTCTGTGAGGCGGCTCCCGGAGCGGGTGCGAAGCAGTGCACATTTCGAGCCAGAACAGCTTCGTTGCAGCGGTGCTGGACCGCTGCGCGATCCCATCGCCGGGGCCCCGCCCAGCGAGCTTTCGGCCGGTCGACTAGAACATCCGTCGCTGGCGGCGACGCGCGCATGTCCCGATAATGCGGCCTCATCGTGGCCGTGTCGGCCTGCAACCATCGATCGCCCATGCCCTTGTCCATCGTCATCCTGGCCGCCGGCCAGGGCAAACGCATGAAATCGGATCTGCCCAAGGTGCTGCAGCCCCTGGCGGGTCGTCCCATCCTGTCGCACGTGCTGGACACCGCGAAGCAATTGCAGGCGGATGGCATTCACGTCGTGTATGGCCACGGCGGCGAACAGGTGCAAAAGGCACTCGCGGCGGAGCCGGTGAACTGGGTGTTGCAGGCCGAGCAACTCGGCACCGGCCATGCGGTGGCCCAGGCCATGCCGGCCATTCCGGACGATCACGACGTCCTGATTCTGTACGGCGACGTGCCGCTGGTTCGTCAGCCCACCCTGCAAACATTGCTGAAGCAGTGCAACCCGAAGGCCATGGGCGTGCTCACCGTCGTGCTCGCCGATCCCACCGGCTATGGCCGCGTGGTTCGTGACAACGCCGGCAACGTGGTGCGTATCGTCGAGCAGAAGGATGCGAACACCAAGGAGCGCGCCATCGGCGAGATCAATACCGGCCTGATGGCGGTGCCCGCGGCGTCGCTGCGGAAGTGGCTCGCCGAGCTGAAGAACGACAACGCGCAGGGCGAGTATTACCTCACCGACATCATCGTCATGGCCGTGCGCTCCGGCATGAAGGTGAATGCGGTGGTCGCGCCGACCGAAATGGAAGTGCTCGGGGTGAATGACAAGGTGCAGCTCGCTCAGCTCGAAGGCGCATTGCGGGCCGAGCGGGCGCGTGAGCTGATGATCAACGGCGTCACGCTGGCCGATCCGGCCCGCATCGATATTCGCGGCAAAGTCACTGTCGGCCGCGATGTTTTCATCGACGTGAATGCGGTGCTCGTCGGCGACGTCGAATTGGGCGATCGCGTCCGTATCGGGCCGAATTGTTATTTGCGGGACTGCCGCGTCGAGGCGGACACGGAGATCCACCCGAACTGTGTCGTCGATCGCGCCGTCATCGGGCCGCGCAATGTCATCGGTCCGTTCGCCCGGCTGCGGCCGGAGAGCGTCCTGCACGGCGACGTCCACATCGGCAATTTCGTCGAAGTGAAAAAGAGCGAGATCGGCCAGGGCAGCAAGGCCAATCACCTGACCTACCTGGGCGATGCCACGGTCGGTAGAAATGTCAACGTCGGCGCCGGTACCGTCACCGTGAACTACGACGGGGTGAACAAACACCGCACCGAAATCGGCGATGGCGCCTTCGTGGGCTCGGGCTCCATGCTGGTCGCCCCGCTCAAGATCGGCGCCAACGCCAACACCGGCGCCGGCTCGACCATCACCAAGGATGCCCCCGAAGGCAAGCTGACGCTGGCGCGGGCCCGCCAGGTCACGATCGACGGCTGGAAGCGGCCCCAGAAAAAGCCCAAGGAGTAGGGCTGCGGCCGGCGCCGGACCAAAGGCCCTTTCCGGGCGCCGCCCGACCTGTGAGACTTTCCGCAGCCCCGGGGAACCCCGGTCGGCTACACTCACTTTTTCATGAACCTTGGCTTACGGAAGCTAATCCCCCATGTGCGGAATCGTCGGCGCGATTGCGGATCGCAACATCGTTCCCATCCTGATCGAAGGCCTGCGACGCCTGGAATATCGAGGGTATGACTCGGCCGGCCTGGCCATCCTGAACGGCACCGGCCACCTGCGCCGGCTGCGCACTGTCGGCAAGGTTCGCAAGCTCCAGGACGCTCTGCTCGAGACCCCGGTCGAGGGTCACCTGGGCATTGCACATACGCGCTGGGCGACGCACGGCGTGCCGTCCGAGCGCAACGCCCACCCGCACATCTCGCGGGACGGCATTGCCATCGTTCACAACGGCATCATCGAAAATCACGAGGAGCTGCGCGAGGAGCTGACCAAGCTCGGCTATCAATTCACCTCCGAGACCGACACCGAGGTGATCGCGCATCGCATTCATTTCCACAAGCAGAAGCTGAGCGACATTTTCCGCGCAGTCCGGGCCACGGTCGCCGAGCTGGAAGGCGCCTATGCGCTGGCGGTGGTTTCCGAAGATGCGCCCGATAGCATGATCCTCGCCCGCGCCGGCTGTCCCGTCGTGATCGGTGTCGGTGAGAACGAACACTTCGTCGCCTCCGATGTCGCTGCGTTGCTGCCCGTGACACGCAAGTTCATTTTTCTCGAGGAAGGCGACGTGGCCGAGATCCGTCGCACCGGCGTACGCATCCTCGATAACGAAGGTAACAACGCGCAGCGCCAGGTTCGCGAAAGCTCGCTATCCGCCGATGCCGCCGAGAAGGGCGAGTTCGCGCACTACATGCTCAAGGAAATTCACGAGCAGCCTCGCGCCATCGCTCAAACGCTGGAAGAACGCGTCGCCGGCGGCAAGCTGCTCGAAGCGGCGTTCGGCCCGCTCGCGACCGAAGTGTTCCGTCGCTGCGAGGCCGTGCAGATCGTCGCATGCGGCACCAGCTATCACGCCGGTGCGGTCGCCAAGTACTACATCGAGCAGATCGCACGCTTGCCCTGCTGGGTCGAGATCGCGAGCGAATATCGCTATCGCAGCCCGGTCGTGCCGAAGAACACATTGTTCGTATCGATCTCGCAATCCGGCGAGACCGCGGACACGCTGGCCGCGCTGCGCATGGCCAAGCAGTCCGGTTATCTCTCGACGCTGTCGATTTGTAACGTTCCGGAAAGCTCGCTGGTGCGCGAGTCCGAGCTGGTGCTGCTGACGCGCGCCGGCCCGGAAATCGGCGTCGCCTCGACCAAGGCGTTCACGACGCAGCTGTGCGCTCTCGGCATGCTGGTGATCGCGCTCGCCAAGTTCCATGGCACCGATCCCGAGCGCGAGCGCGGCCTCGTGCAACGGCTCATCGAGATCCCGGGCCTGATCGAGAAGACCCTGCATCTGGACGAGACCATCAGGAAACTGGCCGAACGGTTTGCCGACAAACATCACGCACTGTTCCTGGGGCGCGGCCAGATGCATCCGATCGCGATGGAAGGCGCGCTGAAGCTCAAAGAGATTTCCTACATCCACGCCGAGGCCTATCCGGCCGGCGAGCTCAAGCATGGCCCGCTTGCGCTGGTCGATGCGGACATGCCGGTGATCGCGGTGGCTCCGAACAACGACCTGTTGGAAAAGTTGAAATCGAATCTGCAGGAAGTGCGTGCGCGCGGCGGCGAGTTGTATGTATTCGCCGACCCGGATTCAGGCTTCCAGCCCTCCGAAGGCGTCACGGTCATCACCATGCCGAAGCACGTGAGCCACTTCCAGGCCTCCGCGGTTTACACGGTGCCGCTGCAGTTGCTGGCGTATCACTGCGCCATCCTGAAGGGCACGGACGTGGACCAGCCGCGCAACCTGGCGAAGTCGGTGACCGTGGAATAGATGCTGGAATAGCAGGGATATGAGCGGAATGTAGTTCACGCCCTGCGCGATTGTGGTCGCCGTCTCACGGTGTCTCGGAGACGGCCGATTGTACGGTCAGCGGCGTCGTGCCACGCTGGCCCAACCACAGGCCACGGAGACACTACCATGAGCTGCCATCGAAAATTCGCAGTGCTGATGTTGATGTCCATCGCGCCGATGTTTGCGATGGCGCAGACCACCCAGCCACCTCCGAGCACCAACGAGCCAAGCGCCGCATCGACTCCGCACCAGCAGCGGGCAATGCACGATCAGATGATGAAGGAGTGCATGAAGAGGGAACGTCAGAAGGACACTTCCATGTCCAAGGACCAGGTGAAGAGAAATTGCGAAAACCAGATGAAGATGCAGGAGCAGCAGCAACAGCAGCCAAGGGATTAGAGCGCACGCTTCATCGCTGGGAACACGCCCGGACTTCAAGCGAACGGAGCGCGTGAGTCCGGACGTTCGGTGGGTATGAGTGCCAACGGGTGACTCGATTCCAAGCGCGCAGGCGCATTGCGCGCTTGCTCGACATCACTTCTGGCATTGACCCGGATCGCTGCTGACCTCTTTCAGATAAGCGATCACATCGGCGCGGTCGGCGGCTTGGGAAAATCCGGGGAAGCCCATGATCGTGCCGGGCAGGAAGATGTACGGCGCGGTGATGAATTCGTCGATGGTCTGCTCGTCCCAGACCAGTCCCGAGGAGCGCATCGCTTCCGAATACGGAAAGCCGGGCACGGTACCCGCCTTGCGGCCCATCAGGCCACAATGCAGTGGCGCATCGGTGGTACTGGCCGAGAGGGAGTGACAGGCGGCGCATTCCTTGGTGTACAGCTCGCGGCCGCGGGCCACGTCACCGCCGGCGCCTTCTTTGGAGCCGCATGCCGACAGAACCAGCGGCAGAAGCCCGGCCACCAGCCACGATCGATTCAACTTCGACGAATACATTCAGGCACCTGCCCCGTCCCCAAGCGCGGCGGAGTATATCCAACCTGTCCCGGGCTGCCGACGCACGGGCGTTTGGGTCGGCGATGGTCCATAATGCTGCGTTTCGGCCACCTGACTGTTGGGCCCTGTCATGCAAATCACCAAAGACGCCGTCGCACTGATCCACTACACGCTGACCGATGATGAAGGCAAGACCATCGACAGCTCGGCCGGCGGCGAGCCGCTCGCCTACATTCACGGCAACGGCAACCTGATCCCGGGCCTGGAGCGCGAGCTGGAGGGCAAGGGCGAAGGCGACAAGCTGGACGTGAAAATCGCCCCGGCGGACGGCTATGGGGAATTCGACAAGGCGCTGATCCAGCAGGTGCCGCGCCGGGCGCTCAAGGGCGTGGGCAATCTTCATGTCGGCATGCAGTTGCATGCTCAATCGGAGCATGGCGTGCGCGCCGTGACGATCACCCACTTGCAGGGCGACATGGTGACCCTCGACGGCAACCACCCGCTTG
The DNA here is from genome assembly GCF_937958065.1 of uncultured Steroidobacter sp. Classification (GTDB taxonomy): domain Bacteria; phylum Pseudomonadota; class Gammaproteobacteria; order Steroidobacterales; family Steroidobacteraceae; genus Steroidobacter. Next base: position 99,404 of record NZ_CALFXI010000004.1, on the reverse strand, counting down.
CCGGCAAGAATCTGAACTTCAAAGTCGAGGTGGTCGGCGTGCGTAGCGCGACGGAAGAAGAGCTGGCGCACGGCCATGTGCATGGCCCGGGCGGTCATCACCACTGATCAGATTGCCACGGCGTGCGCACTATCAACGTGCGTACGCCGCGCGGCCCGCACCAGCCTGCGTGCGTCGGCCGCGCTGTGGATCGCGAGTTTCCGACATTTCCCGGTCATATCCGCACCGTAGAATGACGCCGCTTCGGTGGCACACTCCATGCTTGAGTAAAGGAGTGATCACTCACGGTTCGAGGAAATGTCGATGGAAATCACCCCTGACACCTCACCTGCCAAGCGCAGCCGCGCCAAGCCCAAGGTAGTCTCGAAGAGTCCCACGCATCCCAAGCCAGTACCGGCAAAAAAGCCGCGTGCTGCTCGCAAATCACCGACAGAGAAAGCGGCGCCCCCGACCGACCCGGTCATCGTGGCCGCCACGCTCGAGCCGACACCCCAAGATGTCAGCCAGATGATCGCCACGGCCGCCTACTATCTCGCGGCGGCACGCAATTTCACGCCCGGGCACGAGCTGGACGATTGGTTGGAGGCCGAGCGGGCCGTACACGCCCGACTTTACGGCTGACGTCTGCCCGCATTTCATCGCGACTGCCTTGGGAGTAGGCTGATCCTCCGATGAGGAAAGGAGGGCCGCGATGCTACGCGTTAGTTACCTGCTTGCCTTCAAGGACAAGAACGTCTGGACCATCGGTCCCGAAGAGCCGGTGCTGGAAGCCATTCAGCTGATGGCCGACAAGCACATCGGCGCGCTGCCGGTCATGCGGGACGAGGAGCTGGTTGGCATCGTTTCGGAGCGCGACTATGCCCGCAAGGTGATTCTGATGGGCCGCTCCAGCTCCGATACGCCGGTCTGGCAGATCATGACTTCCCCGGTCAGAACGGTGACCCCTGACGAAGAGGTCCACCATTGCATGGAGCTGATGACCGAGCTGCGCATCCGTCACCTGCCGGTCATGGAGAAGAACCGCCTGGTGGGAATGATCTCGATCGGCGACCTGGTGAAGGCAGTCATCGAAGAGCAGCAGCAGACCATCACCCACCTGGAACGTTATATCGCCGGGTGAAGGGTCGAACATTCGGACCACATGGACAGGCTCCGCCACCGGTGGTGGCGGAGCATGGGCGTGGGATCCGAGGTCGTCTTATCCTTGCGCGGTCGCGACCGGCATCGCGTCGTCCAGCAGGCCGCGCTGCAAGGCTCGATTCACGGCACTCAGCACCGCGAGCAGAGAGGCGGTCACGATGTTCTCGTGATATCCGACGCCGAATAGTGTCGCGCGTGCCGGCGTGGTGATCTCGACGAACGCCATCGCCTTGGCGCCGCTGCCGGTGCCCACCGAGTGCTCCTCATACGAGAGCACGTCGAAGCGCAGGCCGAGTGCATCGACGATGGCGTCGATCGGGCCGTTGCCTTCGCCATGCAGCAGCGCGCCCTGGCCGTTGCACTTCAGCTTCAACGCCAGGCGCTCGATCTCATGCTGATCGCGCAGCGATGTGAGTTGGTGTCCGCCATAGACATACGTGCCGTTGTCGCCGAGGTATTCCTTCTGGAACAACGACCAGATCTGCTCCGAGGACAGCTCCTTGCCGGTCGCATCGGTCACCGCCTGCACCACCTGGCTGAACTCGATCTGCAAACGTCGCGGCATGGTGATGCCGTAGTCGCGTTCGAGCAGATAAGCGATGCCGCCCTTGCCCGACTGACTGTTCACGCGGATCACCGACTCATACGTGCGGCCCACATCGCGCGGATCGATCGGCAGATAGGGAATCTCCCACAGATCGCCCTCGCGGCGCGCGGCGAATCCTTTCTTGATCGCGTCCTGGTGCGAGCCCGAGAACGCAGTGAACACCAGGTCGCCTACGTACGGATGGCGCGGATGAATCGGCAGCTGGTTGCAATGCTCGGCGATGCGCGCCGCTTCGTTGATGTTCGAAAAATCCAGGCCTGGAGCGACGCCCTGGGTGTACATGTTCAACGCCAGCGTCACGATGTCGACGTTGCCCGTGCGTTCGCCGTTACCGAACAACGTGCCTTCGACGCGATCGGCGCCCGCCATCATGCCGAGCTCGGCCGCCGCCACGCCCGTGCCGCGATCGTTGTGAGGATGCAGTGACAGGATGATGCAGTCCCGGTTCTTCACGTGACGCAGGAACCATTCGATCTGATCGGCATAGATGTTCGGCGTGGCCATTTCCACCGTCGCGGGCAGATTGATGATGACCCTGCGTTCCGGCGTCGGCTGCAGCACGGCGTTCACGGCGTCGCAGATCTCCACGGCGAAATCCAGCTCCGTGCCCGTGAAACTCTCAGGGCTGTACTCGAAGCGCCACTCGGTTTCGGGATGACGCTCGGCATGCTCGCGCACGCACTGAGCCGCCTTCACCGCGATATCGGTGATGCCGGCGCGGTCCAGGCCGAACACCACGCGCCGCTGTACCGTCGAGGTGGAGTTATAGAAATGAACGATCGCGCGCCGCGCGCCCCGCAGCGCTTCGAAGGTGCGGGCGATCAGCTCGGGACGACACTGCACCAGCACCTGGATGGTCACATCGTCCGGGATCAGGTTCTGGTCGATCAATTCGCGCACGAAATCGAAGTCGGTCTGCGAAGCCGCCGGAAAGCCCACTTCGATTTCCTTGAAGCCGGTTTTCACCAGCAGATCGAACATGCGCCGTTTACGGGCGCCGTCCATCGGCTCGATCAGGGCCTGATTGCCGTCACGCAGATCGACGCTGCACCACTGGGGCGGCGCGCTGATAACTTTGCTGGGCCAGGTGCGGTCCGGCAGCGGGATGGGAGCGAACGAACGATACTTGCTTGAAGGTTCCTGCAACATGGTTCCGTTTTCCTATTCGCGGCTGACCCTCGGGCCAGCCGGTGAAAGCGAGAGCGAACTAGAAGGCTTTGTTTTTAGCGCCGGTCCCGACCTGTCGAGGGGGGAGGCGTGAGGTGTTTTTTTGCGTCTAGCGACGCAGGTGCAGGCGCGCACGCAGCAGCCCACTGCCATGGGGGGGCAGAGCAGACATTTGCTGGTTCGTACGCATGTGCATGAATCTAGCAGGGAGGCTCCGCGAAACGCAAGGAGTTCCTGCGGCAATCCGTTATCCAGGTCACAGCGGGTAGGGGAACTGCCCCCCGCGGCCCTGGGTTGGTTGGATATGGTGCAACGGAGTTATCCCATGTTTAACCGCTGCAGGGGCGGGCTGATGGCCGTCCTGCTGGCGGCAGCATCGGGACTGTGCCCCGCGGTGGCCCAGCAAGGGCCCTTTCAGATCGTCTGGGTCGTCATCGGCGAAGCGTCGAGCGTCTCCGACAAGGCTCCCGCACACGCCGGACGGCAGCTGTTCATGGCCTCCGACCTGGTTTCGAAGAGTCTCGCCAACGTGCGCGTCGAACGGGTCGAAGTCGCGCCAGTCGTCAATGAGCTGGCCATGGGTCAGCGACTGTGTCTCACGAACATGAGCATCCGCGCATTGGGGCCCGGCAAGCAAATGGTTGGTGGCGCGCCGCTGTCGATCTCCGTGCGTCAGGATCAGAAGCCGCGGCTGGGCCTGAGTCGAAGCAAACGAGACATATGTTTGCAGCCGAGCGCTCCCGGCGAATACCCGGTCCGCCTCACCAGCATGTTGCCGGCGACCGATGGCACGACGCGTGGTGCGCAGGTGTACCTGCGGGTCAGCGATCCAGATAAAACAGCGGGTCCATCGGCCCCCGATATTCCCTGAAGGGCCGCGCGCGGATTTCACGCCTTCTTCACGCGTCCTATCACTTTGCCGTCACGAGCCGGGCGCAAAGTCTCCACCATGAAAAGCAGAAACTCATTGCAGGGCTGCATCGCCGTGCCTTCAGTTGCTGAAGCTGCGCTCATGCCGCGCAACTGGAGTCGCTCTGGACAGGTTCTACAACTGTGGAGTACGACTCGTGAACATTCATACCAGGCTCGTTGGCGCTTTGGATGCCATCATTCTGTCGTCACTGGGGGTCGCCACCCTCGCTATGGCGCTCGTGTTGCTCGAACCGTGGTTGGACAACAGCTCGCTTGAACGGGTCGGGCAGCGCGCGACCGTGACGATCGAGCAGATTGCGTGACGATCAACGCAACGACAGGATCCGCAACCAATCGCGTCCGCGATCGCCGTACACGAGAAAATGCGGGTTCAGCAGCTCCGCTTTGGTGTTGTAACGCAGGCGCTCGCCATTCGTTTTGATGACGGCGCCGCCGGCGGCCTCGACCACTGCTTGCGCGGCCGCCGTATCCCACTCGCTGGTTGGACCGAAGCGCGGATAGAAATCCGCGCTGCCTTCGGCGATCAGACAGAACTTCAGCGAGCTGCCGACCGCGACCAGCTCGTACGGCGCCAGCTTCGGCAGGTATCGATCGAGCGAGTCGCCTCGATGTGAGCGGCTGCCGACGATCCGCAGCGGCGTGCTGGCGGGCGAGGCAACGTGTAGCGGCGCTGGCTTGTGTGCGTCCACGTGCTTGAATGCGCCAATGCCGGTTGCGCCGGTGTACGTCGTGCTCGTCACGGGCACGTGCACCACGCCGAGCACGGGCGCGTGATCCTCGATCAACGCAATGTTGACCGTGAACTCGCCGTTGCGGGACACGAACTCCTTGGTGCCGTCGAGCGGATCCACCAGCCAGTAACGGGTCCATTGCCGGCGCTGCTCGAACGGGATGTCGCTCGCTTCCTCCGAGAGCACGGGCAGATCCGGTGTCAGTGCACGCAATCCTTTCGAGATGATCTCGTGCGAGCGCAGGTCCGCAACGGTCAGCGGCGACTGGTCGGTCTTGTGCGTGACTTCGAACTGCTCGCTGTAGACGCTCAGGATCGCATCGCCGGCCTGCTGGGCCAGCCTGACCACGTTCGTCAACAGTTCTGATGTAGCCACGGCAGTTTCCTTACAGGCCGGACAACTCGTCCGCCGGATACAGCATACCGGCGTCGCGCAGCTTGTTCATGATCTCCTCGGCCGCGGCTTCCGGCGAATACAGCGCGGTGCGCAGATGGATCTCGGCATTCTCCGGCGGCTCGTACGGCGAATCGATACCGGTGAAGTTCTGCAGCTCGCCGCGACGGGCCTTCTTGTACAGGCCCTTCGGATCGCGCTTCTCGGCTTCCTCCAGCGGCGTGTCGACGAACACTTCGAAGAATTCTCCGGGTTGCATCAACTCGCGCGCCAGGCGGCGCTCCGAACGGAACGGCGAGATGAACGACACCAGCACGATCAGGCCCGCGTCCACCATGAGCTTGGAGACTTCGGCGACGCGACGGATGTTTTCGACGCGGTCCGCATCCGTGAAGCCCAGATCCTTGTTCAGGCCGTGGCGCACGTTATCGCCGTCGAGCGTGTACGTGTGTCGACCGAGCGAGTGCAGACGTTTCTCGACCAGATTCGCAACGGTCGACTTGCCCGCGCCCGACAGACCGGTGAACCACAGCACGCAGGCGCGCTGTCCTTTCAACGCCGCGCGTGCCGGCTTGTTCACGTCCAGTGCCTGCCAATGAATGTTTTCGGCACGCCGCAGAGCGAAGCTGAGCAGGCCCGCGCCGACCGTGTCATTGGAGATCTTGTCGATCAGGATGAAACCGCCGGTCTCGCGGTTGTCCGTGTACGGATCGAACGCGACGGCGCGATCCAGGCTCAGATTGCAGACGCCGATCTCGTTGAGCTCCAGCTGCTTCGCGGCCAGATGTTCCAGCGTGTTGACGTTCACCTTGTACTTCGGCGCGGTGATGCTGCCGGTGACGGTGCGCGGGCCGAGCTTGATCAGATACGGACGGCCGGGGAGCATCGCTTCCTCGTGCATCCAGATGATGGTCGCCTGGAACTGATCGGCGACGGCGGGCGGCGCTTCCGCCGCGGCAATCACGTCGCCACGGCTGATGTCGATTTCATCGGTCAACGTGAGCGTGATCGATTGTCCGGCGACCGCCTGTTCCAGATCGCCGTCGTGAGTGACGATGCGTGCGACCTTGCTGGTGCGTCCCGACGGCAGGACGCGAATCGTGTCACCCTTGCGGATCGCACCGCTGGCAATGGTGCCGGCAAAACCTCGGAAATCCTGGTTCGGGCGATTCACCCACTGCACCGGCAGGCGGAACGGCCGCTGCTGCAGGTCGTCCTCGATCTCGACCGTTTCGAGATACTGCATGAGGGTCGGGCCCTCGTACCACGCCGTCGCCGAGCTGCGTTCCAGCATGTTGTCACCGCGCAGCGCGGACAGTGGCACGGGCACAATGTTGTCCAGGCCGATCTGTGCCGCGAACTCGCGATATTCGGTGACGATGGTGTCGAAGATCTGCTGCGAATAGCCGACCAGGTCCATCTTGTTGATGGCCAGCACGACATGCTTGATGCCGAGCAACGAGACGATGTAGCTGTGGCGGCGCGTCTGCGTGAGCACGCCCTTGCGGGCATCGATCAGAATCACAGCGACATCGGCGGTGGATGCGCCGGTCACCATGTTGCGCGTGTACTGCTCGTGACCCGGCGTGTCCGCAACGATGAATTTGCGGCGGTCGGTGGAGAAGAAGCGATACGCGACGTCGATCGTGATGCCCTGCTCGCGCTCGGCGGCCAGGCCGTCGACCAGCAATGCGAAATCCAGCTCGCCGCCCTGCGTGCCGACCTTCTTCGAGTCGGCTTCCAGCGTGCTCAGCTGATCCTCGAAGATCATCTTGGATTCGTACAGCAGCCGGCCGATCAGGGTCGACTTGCCGTCATCGACGCTGCCGCAGGTGATGAACCGCAGCAGGCTCTTGTGCTCGTGGGATTTCAGGTAGGCCTGAATGTCGCTGGCGATGAGGTCGGATTTGTGAGCCACGATTAGAAATAACCTTCCTGCTTCTTTTTCTCCATCGACGCGGCGCTGTCGTGATCGATCACGCGGCCCTGTCGTTCGGAGCTGGTCGTCAACAGCATTTCCTGGATGATCTCGGGCAGGGTGGCTGCCTCGCTCTCGATGGCGCCGGTCAGCGGATAGCAGCCGAGCGTGCGGAAACGCACCGACTTCATCTCCGGCTGCTCGCCGGGGCGCAGGGGCATGCGGTCGTCATCGACCATGATCAGCGTACCGTCGCGCCGGACCACCGGGCGTCTGGCGGCGAAATACAGCGGCACGATGGGAATGTTCTGCAGATAGATGTACTGCCAGATGTCCAGCTCGGTCCAGTTGGACAGCGGGAACACGCGCAGGCTCTCGCCCTTGTTCTTGCGCGCGTTGTACTGGTTCCACAGCTCGGGGCGCTGCCGTTTCGGATCCCAGCGATGCTGTGCGGAACGGAACGAGAACACGCGCTCCTTGGCGCGCGACTTCTCTTCGTCCCGACGCGCGCCGCCGAACGCCGCGTCGAAGCCGTACTTGTCCAGCGCCTGCTTCAGGGCCTGGGTCTTCATCACGTCGGTGTGCACGGCCGAGCCGTGCGTGAACGGGCCGATGCCGCGATCCAGGCCATCCTGATTGATGTGCACCAGCAGCTGCAGGCCGAGCTCCTGCGCCATCCGGTCGCGGAACGCGATCATGTCCCGGAATTTCCACGTGGTGTCGACGTGGAGTAGCGGAAAAGGAGGCTTGGCCGGATAGAAAGCCTTCATCGCCAGGTGCAGCATCACCGCGCTGTCCTTGCCAATGGAGTACAGCATCACCGGTCGCTCGCACTCGGCCACCACCTCACGCAGGATGTGGATGGACTCGGCCTCGAGCCTTTGCAAATGGGTCAGTCTGGTCATCGAACGATTGTGCGTTAAGGGCCTGAGGACTGCATATCGCAACTGGTACGGCGCTGCTCACATCTGGTTATAAGCAGGTCACCGGTGCCGGGCAAACAGCAAAATCGCGGTGAATTTCAGATACATATGCTTACAATGTTTTAACACTACCGGGCCCGCCTCCGTGCTGAACTTCCAGCCTGGCGCGGCAACCAACAGCAGGCCAGCTCCTGGCCGGCCACTTGTGTCGAGGGCTGGCCATCACGATGAAGTCGTCCGCATGCCAAGAACGCTCCCACACCTGTTTTTGCCAGCGCCGTCGAAACCGGCACGCAGCGGCGCACCGATGCGCAGGGCCGGTCCGTTCCGGTCGATGGTGGCCGGCGCGGTAGCCCTGGCGCTGACCGGCTGCGCCGTGGGGCCGGACTATCGGCCGCCGAAGACAGTCACCCCCGACGAATGGCATCAGTTGCCGCAGACAGGCGTGCGCGTCGAGTCCGCGGATGCGCCTTCGCTGGCCGCCTGGTGGACCACGCTCAATGACCCGCAACTGAACGAATTCATCGAGCATGCGCTGGCCCACAACAAGGACGTCAAGCAAGCCTACGCCCGCGTCGTTCAGGCCCGGGCACAACGCGCCATCGCCGGCTCGGGTTTCTGGCCGAATATCAGTGCCTCGACCAGCGCCAGCCGCACTGAATCCGAATCGAATTTCAACGAGCGCGGCGAAGCCGTCAGCGTGGTGGGCGAAAACTACAGCAGCGGTCTGTCCGCCAGCTGGGAGTTGGATCTTTTCGGCGGCCGGCGCCGCTCGTACGAGGCAGCGGCTGCACAACTCGCAGCGACCGAGGCGCAGTTCCGTGACGTGCTGGTGGTTCTGCTCGGCGACGTGGCCTTGAGTTACGTTGGGGTGCGAACCGCACAGTCGCGGCTCGATTTCGCCGAGCGCAATCTCGAATCGCAGCGCGAGGCGCTCGACATCACCCGCTGGCGCGCCGAAGCCGGTTTGACCACGGTGCTGGATGTCGAGTCCGCCAATACCAGCTACCAGCAGACGCTCGCGCAGATTCCGGTGCTGCAGTCGAGCCTGGTCCAGAACATGAATCGGCTGGCCGTGCTCACCGGCCAGACCCCTGGCGCGCTCGAGGGCGCGCTTCAGCAACGCAAACCCATTCCGATCGCGCCAGTGGATGTCGTCGCGGGTGTGCCGGCCGATGTACTGCGCCGGCGGCCGGACATTCGCAGTGCTGAACGCCAGCTGGCGGCGCAAACGGCGCAAGTCGGCGTCGCGACCGCGGCGCTGTATCCGAGCCTGTCGCTGAATGGCTCCATCTCCTGGCAGGCGCTGAAGGCCAGCGATCTGCTCGATGGCCACCGCGTCGAGCGCAATGGCTTGACGCTCAGCCTGCCGATCTTCAGAGGTGGCGCGCTTCGTCAGAACATCAACGTGCAGAATGCGCTGCTCGACCAGGCGCTGGCTTCGTACGAGGCGGTGGTGCTCGCCGCCTATGAAGAAGTCGAGAACGCGCTGGATTCGTGGACCAGCGAGCAACGGCGCCATGAAGCGCTGGTCGAGGCGGTCGGCAGTGCGCGCCGCGCGGCCGAGCTGGCACTGGTCCAATACAATTCCGGGCTGGTCGATTTTCAAACCGTGCTCACGGCGGATCGACAGCTGCTCTCCCTCGAAGATTCGCTCGCCGTCAGCGACGGTGAAATGACTTCCAATCTGATACGTCTGTACAAGGCGCTCGGCGGTGGCTGGTCGGTGTTCCCGGCCGCGACCACCGGCGGTTGAAGCCCCGGCCCCAATACAGCGCCCAGCACAGTTGCAAGGTCCGCATGGATACTGAAACCACGAACTCGACCGATCTCTCGCGCACTTTGCGAGCCGGGCTCGCGGAGCCGCCAGCGTGGCAGCGCTACGTCAAATGGGCGGCGATCGCGCTCGTGATCATCGCGGCCGCGTACTACCTGTTCGGTCGCGGCGACAGCAAGGCGGTCACCTATACGACCCAGGAGGTCGTCAAAGGGGACCTGACGGTTACGGTCACCGCCACTGGCAATCTCGAGCCGAGAAACCAGGTCGAGATCGGCAGCGAGCTGTCCGGCACGGTCGCGAAAGTGAATGTGGATGTGAACGACGAGGTCAAAGCGGGCCAGGTGCTCGCGGTGCTCGACACCACTCGCTTGAAAGCGCAGGTGTTGCAACAGGAAAGCTTGCTGGCCTCGGCCGAAGCGCGTGTGTTGCAGGCCGATGCGAGCGCCAAGGAAGCTCGAGCGAACCTGGCGCGCTTGCAGAAGGTGCGCGAGTTGAGCGGCAACAAGCTGCCTTCGCAGCAGGACCTCGACGTTGCCGAGGCCGCGGTCGCTCGCGCGGATGGTGAATTGGCCGCTGCGAAGGCCGCTGTTGCGCAATCGCGCGCAAGCCTGGAAACGGTGCGCACCGATCTGGGCAAGACCGAGATTCGCTCTCCCATCAACGGCGTGATCCTGGTCCGCTCGGTCGAGCCCGGTCAGACCGTCGCGGCCTCGTTGCAGGCGCCGGTGCTGTTCATCATGGCGGAAGACCTCAAGAAAATGGAGCTGCACGTGTCGGTCGACGAGGCGGACGTGGGCGCGGTTGCGGTCGGCCAGGAAGCGTCGTTCACTGTCGATGCGTATCCGAACCGTCGTTTCCAGGCACACATCACCCAGGTCCACTTCGCCTCGAGCAACACCAAGGCGAGCTCGTCTTCTTCGAGCAGCTCCGGCCAGGCGAGCGCGACGTCCACGGGCGTCGTCACTTACGAGACCGTGCTCGAAGTGGACAATCCCGAGTTGCTGCTGCGTCCGGGCATGACCGCGACTGCCGAGATCGTCACCACGAACATCGAGGATGCGGTGCTGGTGCCGAACGCAGCGTTGCGCTTCAGCCCGGAACCGGTGAACGCCGCGCCCCAGGGCGGCGGTCCCTTGTCGGCGATCATGCCCAGAATGCGCTTCGGTCCTCGCCAACAGCAGAAGGGCACCGGCCGCCGCATGGGCCGTGCTTACATTCTCGAGCAGGGCAAGCCGGCGATGGTGATGTTCCGTGCCGGCGCGACCGATGGCCGCATGACCCAAGTGCTGCCGTTCGAGCGTCCGCCCAATGCCGAAGGCAATCGTCCCGCCGGCGGCAATGGCAACGTGCCCCCGGGCGTCGATCCGGAAGAAATGCGCAAGGCGTTCGAACGCAAGCTCGAACCGGGCACCAGGGTGATCACCGACGCTTCCGGGATGCCGGCGTCGTGACCGGCATGCCTTCGGGGCCGACGCCCGTCATCGATCTGTCGCAGGTCACCAAGATCTATGGTCATGGAGAAGGTGAGGTGCGCGCGCTGCGTGGCATCGACCTGCGCATCAATGCGGGTGAGTTCGTCGCCGTCATGGGTCCGAGCGGCTCGGGCAAGTCGACGTGCATGAACATCCTCGGCTGCCTCGATACGCCCAGCGGGGGCAGCTATAAATTCCTCGGCGTGCCCGTCGGCAACATGAGTCCCGATCAACGTGCGCTGTTGCGCCGGAATCATCTCGGCTTCGTGTTCCAGGGCTTCAATCTGTTGAGCCGCACGACGGCGTTGGAGAACGTCGAGCTGCCGCTGGTCTATCGGCACGTTCCCAAGGAACAGCGTCGGGCGCTGGCGCGCAAGGCATTGCAGGAAGTGGGCCTGGCCGGACGCGAGAGTCACGTGCCGAGTCAGCTGTCCGGCGGTCAGCAGCAGCGGGTCGCGATTGCGCGCGCCATCGTGACGCAGCCGCAAGTGCTGTTCGCCGACGAGCCGACCGGCAACCTGGACACGGCCACCAGCATTGAAATCATGAAGCTGTTGACCAGCTTGAACGAACAGCGCGGCATCACCATCGCGATGGTCACGCATGAGCCCGATATCGCCGCCTGGACCCGACGCATCGTGCGCTTCCGCGACGGTCACATCGAAAGCGATCAGGTCAACGAGCCGGTGCGGGAACTGTAATGTTCGGTAACGCCATCATCCTCGCGCTCCGCGAGATCCGCCGCAACGTGCTGCGTTCGACGCTGACCATCCTGGGCATCGTGATCGGCGTCGGCGCCGTCATCACCATGGTCACCATCGGTGAAGGCGCGACCGCGCAGGTGCAGGCGGACATCCAAAAGCTCGGCTCGAACCTGCTCCAGGTGTTTCGCGGGCAAGGTTTCGGCGGTGGCGGCGGCGCGCGGCAATCGGCTCCGCCGTTCTCGATGGACGATGTCGAGGCCATCAAGAACGAAATCTCCGGCGTGCGCACGGTGGCGCCGACCATCGGCACCGGCGCGCAGGCGATCTACGGCAATTCGAACTGGTCGACGCAGGTGCAGGGCACCGACGATCAATACATCTCGGTGCGCGACTGGCCGCTCGCCAGCGGTCGCAACTTTTCCGAGTCCGAGCTGCGAGCCGGCGCCGCGGTCTGCATTCTTGGCGCGACGGTGCAGCGCGAATTGTTCGGTGGGGAAGATCCGCTGGGGGCGAACATTCGGCTGGGCAAGCTGTCCTGCCAGGTCATCGGGACGCTGTCCTCGAAAGGTCAGTCGGGCTTCGGTCAGGACCAGGACGATCTGGTGGTGGTGCCGCTGCGAACCATGCAGCGGCGCATGGTCGGCAATGCCGACGTGAATTCCATCATGGTGTCGGCGCGCGACGGCGTGTCGACCGAGAAAGTACAGGCCGACATCGAATCCCTGATGCGCGAACGGCGCAAGATCCGCCCGGGCGCCGATCCCGACTTCAACGTACGCGACCTGAAGGAAATCAGCAGTGCGATGACCCAGACCACCCGCGTGCTGACGAGCTTGCTCGCTGCGGTTGCGGCGGTGAGTCTGCTGGTCGGCGGCGTCGGCATCATGAACATCATGCTCGTGTCCGTCACCGAGCGAACGCGTGAAATCGGTACACGGCTCGCGGTCGGTGCCATGGCGCGCGATGTACTGCTGCAATTTCTCATCGAAGCGGTCACGCTCGCGGCGTTTGGCGGCATCATTGGCATCGCGTTGGGATTGACGGCCGGCGCACTCGCCACTCACGCGTTCAATGTGCCGTTCGTGTTAAATCCCGGCATCGTGATGTTGTCCTTCGCCTTCTCGGCGGCGGTCGGCATCATTTTCGGCTACTTCCCTGCACGGCGTGCCGCGCAGCTCGACCCTATCGAGGCGTTGCGGCACGAGTAGTGGGGATCCAGATGGGTGACCCTCATGTCGTCACGATCTGCGATCGTCTTGTGCGTGCTGCTGCTGTCCGGATGTGCCAGCTTGCCGGATGGCAACGGCTGGGGTGAACGGGCCACCATCGCGCCCGGATGGAAGCAGGTCCGGGAATCCGCTGTGAACGCCGCCAAGGATCCCTGGACCTGGGGGCCGCTGCTCGGGGCAGCGGCATTTCAGATCGATGACTTCGATCGGCGCACATCCGATTGGGCTCGCGATCACACCCCGGTGTTCGGCTCGGAGCACAGCGCCGAACAGTGGAGCGACGATCTGCGCTCCGCGTCCAGCATCGCTCACTACGTGACCATTCTGGCGACGCCCAGCGGGCCCGAGCCTGGCGAATGGATCCTCAACAAGTTGAAAGGAACATTGGTGAGCGTGGCCGCGGTGAGCGCCACTGGCAAGATCACCAACCTGACGAAGGATGCGGTCGATCGCGAGCGGCCGAACGGTCACGACAGTGCGAGCTTTCCTTCCGGCCACACGTCCTCGTCCGCGGTCCACACACGACTCGCGTCTCGCAACCTGCAGCCGATAGAAATGTCGGACGGTGCGCGCACCGCACTCGATGTCGGATTGCATGCACTTACGATCGGCACCTCATGGGCCCGCATCGAAGCGGGCTGGCACTATCCGTCCGACACGCTGGTCAGCATGGCGCTCGGCAATTTCATCGCCTCGTTCGTCAACGACGCTTTCATGGGGCTGTCAGCGTCGCAACCGGCGCTAGCTGTGCAGGTCGTGGACGACGGCGCCGTGCTCGAGCTGCACCTGCGCTTCTAAGCGGGTGGCGCGACCCCGCCCGAAGGAGGACAATCCCATTCCCTTCCATCACCGACACCAGCATCGCCCGACATGAAAACTCGCGCCGCCGTCGCCTTTGCCGCTGGCAAGCCTCTCGAAGTCATGACCCTGGACCTGGACGGCCCGCGCGAGGGCGAAGTGCTGGTGGAGATCAAGGCCTCGGGCGTGTGTCATACCGACGAATTCACCCGCTCGGGCGCCGATCCGGAAGGCTTGTTCCCGGCCATCTTCGGTCACGAAGGCGCCGGCGTGGTGGTCGATGTCGGCCGCGGCGTGACTTCGCTGAAGAAGGGCGATCATGTCATTCCGCTGTACACGCCCGAGTGTCGGCAATGTAAGTCCTGCCTGTCGCAAAAGACGAACTTGTGTACGGCGATTCGCGCCACCCAGGGCAAGGGGCTGATGCCGGACGGCACCAGCCGCTTTTCCATCGGCAAGGACATGGTGCATCACTACATGGGTTGCTCCACGTTCTCCAACTTCACGGTGATGCCCGAGATCGCGCTCGCCAAGATCCGCGAGGACGCGCCGTTCGACAAGGTTTGCTACATCGGTTGCGGTGTCACCACGGGCATCGGTGCCGTCATCAACACTGCCAAGGTCGAGCCGGGCGCCAACGTCGTCGTGTTCGGCCTGGGCGGCATCGGCTTGAATGTGATTCAAGGCGCGCGTCTGGCCGGCGCCAACAAGATCGTCGGCGTGGATATCAACCCGGCGCGCAAGGCGCTGGCCGAGCAGTTCGGCATGACGCACTTCGTCAACCCGAAAGAAGTGGAGGGCGATCTGGTGCCTTATCTCGTGTCGCTCACCGATGGCGGCGCGGATTACAGCTTCGAGTGCGTGGGCAATGTCGATCTGATGCGCCAGGCCCTGGAGTGCTGTCATCGCGGCTGGGGCGAGTCGATCATCATCGGCGTCGCCGGCGCCGGTCAGGAAATCAAGACCCGTCCGTTCCAGCTGGTCACCGGGCGCGTGTGGAAGGGCACGGCGTTCGGTGGCGCGCGTGGCCGCACCGACGTGCCCAAGATCGTCGACTGGTACATGGACGGCAAGATCAAGATCGATGAGTTGATCACTCACCAGATGCCGCTCGATGACATCAACAAGGCGTTCGATCTGATGCACTCGGGCGAGTCGATCCGTTCGGTGGTGGTCTATTGATCCAACCTTCAGTCAAGCGGAGGCGCTCGTCATGACACTCAATCTGATTTCGGAGCATGCCTGTTTCGGCGGCTGGGTGCGCTTCTATTCGCACGAGTCGCGCGAGTGTCGCACCGAGATGCGTTTTTCAGTGTTCGTGCCGCCGCAGGCGGAGCAGGAGAAGGTGCCGGTCCTCTACTACCTGGCCGGCCTGACCTGCACCGAAGAAACATTCATCGTCAAAGCGGGCGCGCAGCGGGTGGCGGCCGAGCTGGGATTGATGCTGGTCGCGCCGGATACCAGCCCGCGCAAGACGCGCTTTCCGGGCGACGATGCCAATTGGGACTTCGGATTGGGCGCGGGCTTCTATGTCGATGCCACGCAAGAGCCGTGGTCGCAGAACTATCGCATGTACAGCTATGTCACGCGCGAGTTGCCGGAGATCGTCGCGTCGCTGGGCTCGGGTCGCGCGGACCGACAGGGCATCTTCGGTCACTCGATGGGCGGCCATGGCGCGCTCGTGTGCGCCCTGCGCAACCGGCAGCAGTATCTGTCGGTCTCGGCGTTCGCCCCGATTTCGGCACCGATGCAGGCACCGTGGGGGCTCAAAGCGTTCGCCGGCTATCTGGGCGAAGACCGCGGCCAATGGAGCCAATACGACGCCAGCGAGCTGATCCGCTCGCAGCGGTATGACCGACCTATCCTCATCGATCAGGGCGCGCGCGACAAATTCCTCACCGAACAGCTGAAGCCGGATCTGTTCGCGGACGCCGTGCGGGAATCGGGCAGCGAGCTGCAGTTCCGCATGCATCCGGGCTATGACCACGGTTATTACTTCATCGCCACCTTCATGGAAGATCATCTGCGCCATCACGCGAGGCAACTGAGCTCCGCGTGACCCGATCGCCACGTCGCTTACCCGGCTGGCTGATACTCGTCGCTGCGATGACCGCCATCGGGCCGGTCTCGATCGACATGTATCTGCCCGGCTTTCCCGCCATCGAACGTGACTTCGCCACCCGCGGGGTGGAGGTCACGATGGCGGCTTTCATCGTCGGCATCGCCGTCGGCCAGCTGTTCTATGGGCCGATCAGCGATCGCTTCGGTCGCAAGCCGCCGTTGTATGTCGGCTTTGCCGTCTACATGATCGGCGCGCTCGGCTGCGCGTTGGCCGTCAACATGACCATGCTGACGGTGATGCGGGTGGTGCAGGCGCTGGGCGGTTGTGCGGGTTTGGTGATCGGTCGCGCGATCGTGCGCGATCGCTGTGAGCCTCACGAAGCGGCTCGCGCCTTCACGACGCTCACCATGATCGTCGCGCTCGGTCCGGTGCTCGCGCCTGCGGTCGGCGGCGTGATCGTCACACACTTCGGTTGGCGCGCCACGTTCGTGGTGCAGGTTGCGATTGCGCTGACGTTGATGCTGACCATGCATCGCGTGCTCACGGAATCCCATGTGACGCCCGATAACTCGGTGAGCTTCGCCGACATTCTGCGCAACTACGCGCGGTTGAGTCGCGATCGTCACTTCATGGCGCTTTCGCTGCTGCTCGGGTTCTCGATGGCGTCGATGTTCTGTTACGTCACCGGCGCGCCCACGGTGATCACGCAGAACTACGGGCTGTCGGCCCAGCAGTTCGGCGCGCTGATTGGATTGAACGGGCTGGCATTCATGTCGGCCAGCATGTTGAACATGCGCGCGCTGCAGACGATGACGCCTCGGCAGGTGCTGGCCAGATATGTTTGGGCGTCGCCGCTGCTCGGCCTGGCTTTGCTGATATTGAGCTGGATGTTTGCTTTGCCGTTATGGGCGGTCGTGTCGCTGCAGCTTCTGTTCTTCGTCACTGTCGGCCGCGTCGGCCCCAACGTTTCTGCCCTCGCTCTCGCTCCACACGGTCGTGCTGCAGGTACTGCATCGGCGTTGATGGGTGCGACGCAGTCGGCGCTGACAACCTGCGCCGGCATTGCCGTCGCCATCTTCAATGACGGCACGGTTCATACACTCGCCGCGATCATGACCGCGGGCGCGGCGCTTGCCTTGATTTGTTATCTGTGGATTCGACGCACAATATCCTAGTGTGTATTCGACGCCGATAATTCGTTTCTTAGCCGCAAAATTCAGGTCACGCCCTGCATGAGCCTCCCTATAGGCTTCGTGCATGCCATCACAACAACACGAAACCCTGCTCCAGCTGTTTCGCAATCGCCCGCAACTTGCGCCCAACCTCATGCGCGATGTGTTGGACGTCCCGTTGCCGGAGTACAGCGACGTGAAGGTCGACTGCGCAGATCTTACCGAGGTGCAGCCCACGGAATATCGCGCGGATCTGGTGCTGTCGCTTTCCGACGGCGCCTCGACCCTCGGCATCATCGTGGAGGTACAGCTGTCGCGGGACGATAGGAAGCGCTTTGTTTGGCCCGCGTACGTTGCCAACCTGCGTGCGCGCTGGCGCTGTCCGGTGTGCCTGCTCGTCGTGTGCACGGATCCTGCCGTCGCGCGCTGGGCCGCGAAGCCCGTGCAGCTGGGGTGCAAGAATATGTTTGCTCCGCGGATCCTCAGCCCGGACCTGGTTCCTGAGGTGCTTGATGCAGTTGACGCCGCGCTGGATCCGGAGCTGACGGTGCTGTCGGCGATGGCGCATGGCCACGATCCCGACGTGACCAAAGCGGCGCGTATTGCGGCCCTTGCGCAGGGGGTCAGCGCCGAACTCGACGCCGACCGTTCCAGGTTATATCTTGATTTGGTTATAAACTCAGTCAGCGAGGCGGTCCGTAAGGTACTGTCACAGACCATGCTTCCATTCAAATATGAGTATCAGAGTGACTTCGCGAAGCACTACGTAGCGGAAGGGCGTGCCCAGGGGCGCACGGCCGTTGTCGTGCGCCTACTCACGGCCCGGTTCGGTTCGCTAAGCGAGGAGGTGAAGCAACAAATCGCCTCCAAGTCCAGCGAGGAGCTGGACGCGATCGCCGATCGCCTGCTGACCGCGGCAAGCCTGGAAGAGGCGTTAACTCCGAAGAGCTAACGCCGCTTCATCAAGTCCAGCCTTCGAGCTTCGCCTCCATCGTAATCTCCGCCTTCAGCAGGCGAGAGATCGGGCAGCCTGCCTTGGCAGCTTCGGCGGCCTTCAGGAAGTCCGGAGGTGTAATGCCGGGAACCTTGGCGCGCACTTTCAAATGCACGGCGGTCACGGTGAAGCCGGCGTCGGTTTTCAGCAGGGTTACCGCGGCCTCCGTTTCAATTTTCTCGGCCGTCTTGTTCTCCGTGCCGAGCTGCGCCGACAGCGCCATGCTGAAACAGGCGGCATGAGCCGCGCCGATCAGCTCCTCCGGGTTGGTGCCCTTGGCTTCTTCGAAGCGAGTCGCAAACGAATACTGTGCGTCCCTGAGCACGCCGCTTTCGGTGGAGATCGAACCCTTGCCATCTTTCAGGCCGCCATTCCAGACGGCGGATGCAGTGCGTTTCATGCCGTTGCTCCAGTGGAAGTGGGTTGAGACTCGACGAGAGTGATGGTGTGCGTGAGCTCGGCGGTCTTCGCCATGATGGCGCTGGCCGAGCAGTATTTCTCGGCCGACAGCGCCACGGCGCGCTCGACCTTCTTGCGGTCGAGTGACTGGCCGGTCACGGTGTAATGCATCTGAATCCTGGTGAATACCTTCGGATCCGTGGTGGCGCGCTCGGCGTCGATTTCGACGACGCAATCGGTCACCGACTCCCGACCGCGCTTCAGGATCAGCATGACATCGAAGGCCGAGCAGCCGCCCAATCCCAGCAGCAGCATTTCCATCGGCCGGAATCCCATGTTCCGGCCGCCGGCGTCGGGCGCGCCGTCCATCACGACGGAATGCCCGGAGCCGGATTCGCCGACGAACATGACGTCCTGAACCCATTTGACGCGAGCTTTCATCAGCTGACCCCGCCGATGCACAGGTACTTGATCTCGAGGTAGTCCTCGATGCCGTACTTGGAGCCTTCGCGGCCGATGCCGCTTTCCTTGACGCCGCCGAACGGCGCGACTTCGGTGGAGATGATGCCTTCGTTGATGCCGACGATGCCGCTCTCCAATGCCTCGGCGACCCGCCACGCGCGCGCCAGGTCGCGAGTGTAGAAATAAGAAGCCAGGCCGAACTCGGTGGAGTTCGCCAGCCGGATGACTTCTTCCTCGGTCTCGAACTTCATCAGCGGCGCGACCGGGCCGAATGTTTCTTCGCGCATGGCCAGCATGTCGGCCTTCACGTCGGTGAGAACCGTGGGCACATAGAAGTGGCCACCGCCCTCGGCGCGTTTGCCGCCGACCACGATCTTCGCGCCTTTGCTCACGGCATCGCGCACGTGCTCTTCGACTTTGGCGACCGCCTTCTCTTCGATCAGCGGCCCGATGATCGTGCCCTGATCCAAGCCGTTGCCCACCTTCATCGCGGCCACCTTCTCCGCGAGCCGGGCGGCGAAGCGGTCATAGATGCCGCTCTGCACGTAGATTCGATTGGCGCAGACGCAGGTCTGGCCGGCATTGCGATATTTCGATGCGATGGCGCCATTGATGGCGGGCTCGAGGTCCGCGTCATCGAACACGATGAAGGGCGCGTTGCCGCCCAGCTCCAGCGAAATTTTCTTCACCGTGCCGGCGCATTGGGACATCAGCAGCTTGCCGACGCCGGTCGAGCCCGTGAACGTCAGCTTGCGCACCAGCGGATTGCTCGTGAACTCCGCGCCGATCGGTTTTGCGTCGCCCGTGACGACCGAGATGACGCCAGGAGGCAAGCCCGCCTTTTCGGCGAGCACGCACAGCGCGAGCGCCGAGTACGGCGTCAACTCGGCTGGCTTGATGACCATGGTGCAGCCGGCCGCGAGTGCCGGGCCGACCTTGCGAGTGATCATCGCGGTCGGGAAGTTCCAGGGCGTGATCGCGGCACAGACACCGATGGGCTGCTTCAGCACGACGATGCGCTTGTCCGGGCCGTGCGACGGAATCACATCGCCATAGACGCGCTTGCCTTCCTCTGCGAACCACTCGATGAACGAAGCCGCATACGCGATCTCGCCCCGGCTTTCGGCCAGAGGCTTGCCTTGTTCGACGGTCATGAGCACGGCGAGGTCTTCCTGATTCGCCATGATCAGGTCGAACCATTTACGTAACAGTTGCGCGCGAGCTTTCGCGGTACGCGAGCGCCAGTCCGGCAGTGCCTTATCGGCGGCCTCGATGGCTTCGCGCGCTTCCCTGGCGCCGCAATTCGGCACGGTGCCGATGAGTTGTCCGTTGGCGGGATTGAGGACTTGTTTTACCTCGCCCCCGGCTGCATCCACCCAGCGCCCGCCGACGAAGGCCTGCTGGCGAAACAAACTCGGATCGCGAAGGGAAAGCGTGCTCTGTGGGGCGGCGGCCATGAAATGCTCCGGCTGGAAAGGGCAGTCAGCGCTGGCTCAGTCATCGACCAGCGGCTGACCGGGGAACAAAGCTTCGTTGAAACCAAAATTGCGCAGATCGCGGATGCGCATGGGATACAGAATGCCGTGCAGGTGATCGACTTCGTGTTGCACGACGCGTGCGTGAAAACCATCCACGGTGCGGTCGATGGGCTGGCCGGTGGGGTCGAAGCCGCGATACCGCAGCTTGCTGTAGCGGGGCACCAGGCCGCGCATGCCCGGCACGGACAGGCAACCTTCCCAGCCGTCCTCCATCGCGTCGGTCAGTGGCTCCAGCACCGGATTGATCAATTCCGTATACGGAACCTCTTCGGCTTGCGGATAGCGCGGATTCCTGCCGACACCGAAGATCACGACCTGCAGCGACACCCCGATCTGCGGAGCCGCGATGCCGGCGCCGTTCAGCGCGGCCATCGTGTCTTTCATATCCTGCAGCAGGGCGTGCAGCTCGGGCGTGTCGAAGCTTTCCACGGGCTTCGCTACCTGCAGCAGCACGGGATCGCCCATTCTCAAGACCGGTCGGACCGACATAGCTCGTCGCGGGGGAGTGGAGTGAGATAACAGTATAGTATCGCCGAACCGCCCCGGAGCTTGACCCAAAACGTCTGTCATCCAACCGTCACTCATGTCCGCCCCCCCTCATGTCCTGGTGCTGGCCGCTGGCGCGTCCCGGCGCCTGGGTCAACCCAAGCAACTCGTGAAACTCGCCGGCCGGCCCGCGTTGCATATCGTCGTCGCGAACGCGGTGGCCGTTGCCGGTCACGCCGTAACGGTCGTGGTGGGCGCGCATGCGCGAGAGATGACCCACCTGCTGGCGCATTCGCCGGCGTCGGTCATCGTCAATCGCCATTGGGAAGAGGGCATGGCTTCGTCGCTGCGCTTCGGCGTCGCATCGTTGCCACCGGCCTGTCATGCGGCGATGGTGCTGCTCGGCGATCAGGTGGCGGTGACCGCCGACGATCTGAAGCGCCTGGTGAGCGCCTGGAAAGGTGAGGAAAGCATGATCGCGGCCAGCGTCTACGAGCAACGCGTCGGTGTGCCTGCAATCTTTCCGCGCTTGTGTTTCACCGAGCTCGCCGAGCTACGCGGCGATCAGGGTGCGCGCATGGTGCTCGAACGTAACAATTACCGTCTGGTCCGCGTGCCCATGGCGAATGCGGCCATCGATCTGGATACGCCCGAAGATCTGGCCGCGCTGAACGAGCGCTTTCAGCGGGCCGAAACGACTCACAGCGTGGAGAACTAAAAGATTGCGCGTCGTCATCATTCTGCTGCTCATCGTCGTCGTGATCGCCGTGATCTGGCTGCGGGCCAGGCGCAAGCGCTGAGCAAGGCCTGCGGCGGGGAAACATCGCCACTCGCTCAGCCGTTACCTCTGACAGAAGGTTGCAGGGGTATGCGTCATGCAGGAATTTTTCCAACAGCATTTTGCCGCCGTCGTGGTACTGATTGCGCTGGCGCTCGCGCTGACCATCTTCGTGTTCCGCAAACGGAAGTTCGAGCGCGGTTATCGCAAGGGCGAGGCCAAGGATCCGCAGCGTGTGAAGGAGGAGAACCGGCCCGATGAATGGAGCCGGAGTCACTGACGCGTGCGGTCAGTCCTGAGGTGAGGGGGCCGCCACACCCAGGGACGCGAGCGAGTTGATGAGCATGGATGCGGTGTACGGCTTCACCAGCACGCCGATGCGCTGGTCCGCCGCGAATTTATCCTTCAGCTCGCGCTCGCTTCGGCCACTGGCAATGAGGATCGGCAGATTCTGCAGCTTGGCGCGCATCTCCGCCGCGAACTGGTCGCCGGGTCGATCCGGCAATCCCATGTCGACGATCACCGCCGATACCTCCGGTGCATCGGCCAGAGCGGCGGTGGCTTCGCCGGCATCGCCCGCCTGCAGCACTTGGAAGCCCACGTCTTCCAGGGCATCCACTGCAAACATGCGCACCAGCATTTCGTCTTCGACGATGAGTACGCGCGCGGGTCCCGAGTGCTGAAGTGTCATGGGTCTTTGGCTTGTTGCTGGGCTGCCGTCATGGCCACCGTTAGCGCAGAGCGGCGCAGTGTACTGCACGCCGCGGCCGAAGCGTATAACGTACGGTAAAACTTGGGAAAAGTACGTCATAACGTACCACTTGTGGAGCGTTTGGGTACAGCCCCGCCGCGGCGGGGTGGCGGTGCGGAACTTTCTACACGAGTCGCGCATTGGGTGGTCTGCGCCGCGGCCTGACTCGAAACAACGACATATTCTCAAGGTGCCGAGTTCGGGTGCACAAGGGCGTGGCCTGAAGGCCGGGACGGTCGGTTGAATGGCGCCGTTTTGGCACAACACATTCCGGGAGTAGCGGCGCGGTGGACGTGCTCATCGCATGCAAATGAATTCCGATCCTTCCGCAACGGCCGCCGCCACGCGAGTACTGCGCGTGCTGATAGTCGAGGACGAATCGCTGGTGAGCCTGTTCCTGCAAGGCGTGTTGCGGGACCTCGGGCATGAAGTCAGTGGCATCGCTCCCTCATTGAGAACTGCCCTGGCTTTCGCCGCGGGCACGCCAACGGACCTGGCCATCGTGGACGTCGGCCTGGCCGGCGACGGCGGTGACGGCATCGATGCAGCCGTTGCCCTGCGCGCCCGGCATGGCATTCCCGCCCTGCTGATGACCGGAGCACCGCTGGCTTCCCTGGGTGAGCGGGTCAAGGACGCCCAACCTCTCGGCTTCCTCGCGAAGCCATATACCGAAGCGGATGTGGAGCGAGCATTGCACGCGGCGGTGGCACAACTGCCGCGCCAGGACTGACCGAAGGCTGCGACCGCAAGAAGCGCAGCCGAGGAAATTCCGCTGCAAACGGCTCCGCCCGCACCTGGACGTCGACGGGTGAGTAATGGCCCAAGCTGTAATTGAAACGACATCGTCACTGGAACGCGGCGACATACTGAAAGCCCTGCGCCTGTTGAAGCGCGGCGATTTCTCGGTGCGATTGCCGATGGACGTGGGCGGCATCGACGGCGAGATCGCCACCACGTTCAACGACGTGGTCGAGCTCAACGATTCCATGACCCGCGAGTTTGCCCGGCTGCGCGAAATGATCGGGCGCGAGGGTCGGATCTCCGAGCGCGCTCGTCTCAACATGGCCAGCGGCAGCTGGTCGCAATGCATCGACTCGGTCAACGGCCTGGTCGGCGAAATGGCCTATCCCGTATCCGAAGTGGCGCGCGTGATCGGTGCCGTCGCGAACGGCAATCTGTCGCAGACCATGAATCTCGAAGTCGATGGCCGGCCGATGCGAGGCGAGTACCTGCGCATCAGCACCGTCGTGAACACCATGGTGGATCAGCTCGCCTCCTTCGCCTCCGAAGTGACGCGCGTGGCGCGTGAAGTGGGCACTGAAGGCAAGCTCGGTGGTCAGGCGCACGTGAAAGGGGTCGCCGGCACCTGGAAGGATCTGACCGATTCCGTGAATCACATGGCCGCGAATCTCACCGGCCAGGTGCGCAACATCGCCGAGGTCACCACGGCGGTGGCGAGCGGCAATCTTTCGAAGAAAATCACGGTCGACGTCAAGGGTGAAATGCTGGAGCTGAAGAACACCGTCAACACGATGGTGGACCAGCTCAATTCGTTCGCCTCCGAAGTGACGCGCGTGGCGCGTGAAGTGGGTACCGAAGGCAAGCTCGGCGGTCAGGCGAAAGTGGAAGGCGTCGCCGGCACCTGGAAGGACCTCACCGACAACGTCAATCACATGGCCGCGAACCTCACCGGCCAGGTACGAAACATCGCCGAAGTCACCACGGCGGTGGCGAGCGGCAATCTTTCCAAGAAAATCACGGTCGATGCGCGCGGCGAAATTCTGGAGCTGAAAAGCACCGTCAATACGATGGTGGACCAGCTCAACTCGTTTGCCTCCGAAGTGACGCGCGTGGCGCGCGAAGTGGGTACCGAAGGCAAGCTTGGCGGTCAGGCCAAAGTGGAAGGTGTCGCCGGTACTTGGAAAGACCTCACCGACAACGTGAACCACATGGCCGCGAACCTGACCGGTCAGGTGCGAAACATCGCCGAGGTCGTCACCTCGGTGGCCGACGGCGATCTCAAACGCAAGCTGGTCGTGGAAGCAAAAGGCGAGATCGCCGCGCTCGCGAACACCATCAACGGCATGATCGACACGCTCGCGACCTTCGCCGACCAGGTGACGAACGTGGCGCGCGAGGTGGGCACCGAAGGCAAGCTCGGCGGTCAGGCGAGCGTGCCGGGCGCCGCCGGCTTGTGGCGCGATCTCACCGACAACGTGAACCAGCTCGCCGCGAATCTGACCACGCAGGTGCGCGCCATCGCCGAGGTGGCGACCGCGGTGACCAAGGGCGATCTCACACGATTCATCACGGTGGAAGCCTCGGGCGAAGTGGCCTCGCTCAAGGACAACATCAACGAGATGATTCGCAACCTCAAGGACACGACCCAGAAGAACAACGAGCAGGACTGGCTGAAGACCAACATCGCGCGCTTCAATCGGCTGCTGCAGGGCCAGCGCGATATCCGTCACGTCTCGAACCTGATCCTGTCGCAGCTGGTGCCGCTGGTGAATGCGCATCAGGCGCTGTTCTATCTGACCAAGCAGGAAGGCACAGAAACCGTGCTGGAGCTGGTCGCCAGTTACGCCGCACCGAATCGCCGGCGCCCGCCGCAGAAGATGAAACTGGGCGACGGTCTGATCGGCCAGTGCGCGGTCGAGAAACGCTCGATGCTGTTGAGCGACGCGCCGCACGACTACATGCGCATCACCTCCGGCCTCGGCGAAGCGAAGCCCTCGACCGTCATCGTGCTGCCGGCGTTGTTCGAAGGCGAAGTGAAAGCGGTCCTGGAGCTGGGCTCGTTCGAGCGCTTCAGCACCATTCACACGTTGTTCCTCGATCAGCTGATGGAAAGTATCGGCATCGTGCTCAACACGCTGGCCGCGAACATGCAGACCGAAGCGCTGCTCGCGCAGTCGCAGCTGCTCACCGCCGAGCTGCAGAGTCAGCAGGAAGAGCTGAAGAAGACCAACGATCGTCTGGAGCAGCAGGCCGCAACGCTGCAACGTTCCGAAGACCTGCTGCGCTCTCAACAGGAAGAGCTGCGCGGCAAGAACGAGGAGCTGGTGGAAAAGGCCAACCTGCTGTCCTGGCAGAACAAGCAGGTGGAAGCGAAGAACCAGGAAGTGGAGCGCGCCAAGGAGATGCTCGAGGAAAAAGCCGAGCAGCTGGCGCTCACCTCGAAGTACAAATCCGAGTTCCTCGCCAACATGTCGCACGAGCTGCGCACGCCGCTCAACAGTCTGCTGATCCTTTCCAAGCTGCTCGCCGACAACGCCGACGCCAATCTCACCGGCAAGCAGATCGAGTTCGCGCAGACCATCAACCGCGCGGGCACCGAGCTGCTGGCGTTGATCAACGACATCCTGGATCTGTCCAAGATCGAATCGGGCACGGTGACGCTCGATGTGAGCACGGTGCACTTCGCCGAAATCGTCGACAACCTGCAGCGCAGCTTCGAGCAGGTGGCCAGCGATCGCAAGCTGCAGCTGAAGATCGAGCTGGATCCGTCGCTGCCGCGAACCATGATCACCGACGAGAAACGCCTGCAGCAGATCCTGAAGAACCTGCTGTCGAACGCGTTCAAGTTCACGCACGAGGGCGGCGTCGAGCTGTCCATCTACCGCGCGAGCAACGGCTGGAATCCAGCCAATCAGTCGCTCAATTCGGCATCGTCGGTGGTCGCATACTCGGTGCATGACACGGGCATCGGCATTGCCGCCGACAAGCTGCGTGTGATCTTCGAAGCGTTCCAGCAGGCCGATGGCACGACCAGTCGCAAGTACGGCGGCACCGGCCTGGGCCTGTCCATCAGTCGAGAAATCTGTCGCCTGCTGGGCGGCGAAATCACGGTGGAGAGCAAGCCCGGCGTCGGCAGCACCTTCACGTTGTACGTGCCGATGACGCACGATTTCTCGAAGGCGGCGGTGGCGACTCACACGCCGGTGTCCGCGCCGAGCACGCATGCCTTCAGCCCTCCGCCATCGCAGATCGTGGTGAGCCGCGAGTCGACGCCGCTGCTGGTGGCCTCCGAGCTCACCGACGATCGACAGAACATTCAGCCGGGCGACCGGGTGCTGCTGATCATCGAAGACGATGTGAAGTTCGGACGCATTCTGCTCGACCTCGCTCACGATCGCGGCTTCAAGGCGGTGGTCTCGGCCACGGGCAGCGGCGCATTGCCATTGGTGCGACGGTTCAATCCGTCCGTCATCACGCTCGATATCAATCTGCCCGACATGGACGGCTGGCGCCTGCTGGACATTCTCAAGCGCAGCGCCGAGACGCGTCACATCCCCATTCACATCATCTCGGTGGATGATCCGCGCGAGCGGGGCTTGCAGATGGGGGCGTTTTCCGTGCTCGAGAAACCGGTGGATCATGCGACCTTGCAACAGGCATTGACGCGCACCGAAGAGTTTCTCGCTCGCAAAGTGAAGCAGCTGCTGCTGGTCGAGGACGATGATCTGCAGAGCAGCGAGATCCGCAAGCTCATTGGCAATGGCGATGTGCATGTCACCCGCGTGATCAACGGTCGCGAAGCGCTGCACGCCTTGGAGAGCAAGGAATTCGACTGCGTGGTGCTGGATCTGGTGCTGCCGGACATGGACGGCGTGCAGCTGATCGAAACCATTCGCCGCGACGCTACCCGCCGCCTGCCGGTGATCATTCATACCGCGAAGGATCTCAACCCGGCCGATGAAGCGAAGCTGCGCAACCTGGTCGAGTCCTTCATTCTCAAAGGCCCCGACTCGCATGAGCAGTTGTTCGACGAGACCGCGCTGTTCCTGCACCGGTTCGTCGAGCACATGCCCGAGGAGCAGCGCCGGATCATCGACAAGGCTCGGCGCCGCGAGCCGGGACTGGCCGGGCGCAAGGTGCTGATCGTCGATGACGACATCCGCAATATCTTCTCGCTGACCGGCGTGCTCGAACAGCACGACATCGAAGTGCTGCATGCCGAGAGCGGTCGCGAAGGCATTGCCATGTTGCATCGGACGCCCAGCATCGACATGGTGCTGATGGACGTGATGATGCCGGACATGGATGGTTACGAGACCATGCGACAGATTCGCAGTAATGAACGGTTCCGCAAGCTGCCGATCATCGCGATCACCGCCAAGGCGATGAAGGGTGACCGCGAGAAATGCATCGAAGCGGGCGCGTCGGAATACATTTCCAAGCCGGTTGATGTCGATCAGCTGGTTTCGATGATGCGCGTGTGGCTGCGACGGGTTTGAACAAAGGCATGCAGGCCCTCGGCCCGCAGATCGCTGACCCCGACGAGGTGCCGGCGGTGGATGCGACTGGCACTTTGCCGGCGTTGCCGATGCGCGCCACCATCCTCATCGTCGACGACGAGGCCAACAATCGCTTCGCGCTGGCGCAGGTGCTGGCGGAGCTGGAGGAAACGGTCGTCGAGGCGGCTTCCGGCGAGGACGCGCTGCGCTTCCTGCTTCGGGAGGAATGTGCGGTGATCCTGCTCGATGCCAACATGCCCGGGCTGGACGGCTACACCACTGCCGAGCTGATCCGCCGACGCGAACGGTCGCGCCGCATTCCCATCATCTTCGTCAGCGCCATCGATCGCGATGACGAGCACATTGCGCGCGCCTATTCGATGGGCGCCGTCGACTACGTGTTCAAGCCAGTCGATCCAGTGATCCTGCGCTCCAAGGTCGCGGTGCTGGTCGACCTGTATCGCAAGAGCGCCGAAGTGGAGCACAAGGCCGCGCTCGAACGTTTCCTGCAGGAAGAGAACCTGCGCATCCGCCAGGAGAAGCTCGAAGCCGAACGGCAGCTGCGCCAGGTCGAAGAGCGGCAGGCCGCCATCGTGCGCTCGCTGCCGATCGCCCTGTACAGCGCGGAGATAGACTCGGGATTCGCCGGTCCGCGCTTCGTCAGCGACGTGATCGCCGATTCGGTCGGTTTCCCGGCGCATCTGTTTCTGGAAGATCCGCAGCTGTGGGTCGATAACATCCATCCCGACGATCGCGAGCGGGTGCTGGCCGAAGTCGCGATGATTCCGACGCTCGGCGGCATGTCGACCGAGTATCGCTGGGTCTGCGCCGACGGCTCGCATCGCTGGTTCCTCGATCGCGCGGTGCTGATCCGTCACGACGGCAGGCCGTCCGAGATCTTCGGCAGCTGTCTGGACATCACTGCCCGGCGCCGCGTCGAGCAGCAGCTCATCCAGTCGCAGAAGATGGAAGCCGTCGGGCAGCTGACCGGTGGCATCGCACACGACTTCAACAACATGCTGACCGTCGTGATCGGCAATCTGGATTCGCTGGCGCGCGCCTTGAAAGGAACGGGTCGAAACTTCGACCGCGCGCAGATGGCGCTCACCGGTGCGTTGAGCTGTGCCGAACTGACGCGTCGGATGCTGGCGTTCGCCCGGCGTCAGCCGCTGCAGCCGAGCGCCGTGAATCTGGGCGAAGTCAGTCGGAATATCACCAAGCTGCTGGGTCGCACCCTGGGCGAGCGCATCCAGATAGAGGTCCAGGTGCAGGACGAGTTGTGGAACGTGCTCGCGGATCCGGCGCAGGTCGAGTCGTCACTCATCAACCTCGCGGTAAATGCGCGTGACGCGATGCCCGAAGGCGGCACGCTGACGATCGAAGCTCGTAACGTGGGTCGAAACGAGCGCGATGCGGACCTTCCGGAGGGTGAGTTCGTGCTGCTGTGTGTGACCGATACTGGCGCCGGCATGCCGCCCGATGTGCTGGAGCGAGCCCTCGAACCGTTCTTCACCACCAAGCGCATGGGCCACGGCACCGGTCTTGGGTTGAGCATGGTGTATGGCTTCGTCAAACAATCCGGCGGCCACGTGAAGATCATCAGCACGCCGGGCCGCGGGACGAGCGTGAGAATTTATCTTCCCCGCACCGATGCGAGCCCGAGCATCACCGCCGTGCCAGGGGAAGACCTGTCGCTGTCGGGTCAGGATCGAACCATCCTGCTCGTGGAAGACGACGCCGGCGTTCGTGCCGTGACGGCGGCGATGCTGAAAGAACTGCAATTCAACGTCATCGAAGCAGACAACGGCGCCCGCGCGCTGGACATCGTCGATCGGGAATCGGATATCGATCTGCTGTTCACCGATATCGTCATGCCCGGCGGCATGAACGGTTTCGAGCTCGGGCGCCTGGCCCGAGAGCGTCGTCCGCAATTGCCCGTGCTGTACGCGACCGGCTACTCGGCCTCGTACGCGGCGCTGGAGAAGGGGGCGGACATGCTGGCGAAGCCCTATCGAGAGGCTGACTTGCGCAGCAAGCTTCGTGGGCTGCTTCCAGCCCGCGCGCGGGTGTGAGCCAATCGTCATTACGCCTCCCTTGAGCTCCTGCGAGTTGGCCTCATGACGCGACCAGGTCGTCACTTCCGCCGAATTGCGCTCGTCAAATCGGGTCAATCCAGGTACAGTGCGCCCCATCTCAGCCGCCATCCGGTCGGCTTCACCCCTCGGGTTCGTCGGCCCCGCATGCGTTGAGCATGGGCCCGCCTCGATTTGTCTCCCGCCTCACTGGATCCGAAACGCAAGTTTCTGCAGGCTGGTTGAGGATATGTTTCCATGCCTTTTGCTGCCCTCGGGCTCATCCCCGAACTGACACGCGCGCTCGCCGATCGTGGCTACACCGTGCCCACTCCCGTGCAAGCGCGGGTGATTCCTGAAATTCTCGCCGGCCGCGACGTTCTGGCGGGTGCCCAGACCGGCACCGGCAAGACGGCCGGTTTCACGCTGCCGCTGTTGCAACGTTTGCAGGGGGGTGCCCCGTCGAGGGCGCCTCGTGTGTTGATTCTGGTGCCGACGCGCGAGCTCGCGGCGCAGGTGAACGAAAGCATCCAAAGCTACGGTAAATACCTGCGCCAGCGCAGTCTGGTGATCTTCGGTGGCGTGAGCATCAATCCGCAGATCGAGAATCTGCGGCGCGGCGCCGACATTCTGGTGGCGACGCCGGGCCGGCTGCTGGATCACGCTCAGCAGCGTACCGTCGATCTGTCGCGCGTCGAGATCTTCGTGCTCGACGAAGCGGATCGCATGCTCGACATGGGCTTCATCGCCGACATTCGGCGCGTCATCAAGCTGCTGCCGAAGCAGCGGCAGAATCTGCTGTTCTCGGCGACCTATTCGGATGATATCCGCAAGCTGGCGCAAGGCTTGTTGCAAAACCCGGCGGAGATCGAGGTCGCCAAGCGTAACGCGGCGGTCGATACGGTCGAGCAGCGGGCTTATTTCGTTGCCAAGGAGCAGAAGCGCGCGTTGCTGTCGCATCTGATCCAGGACGGCGACTGGCAGCAGGTGCTGGTGTTCACGCGCACCAAGCACGGTGCGAACAGGTTGAGCAAACAACTGGAACAGGATGGCATCGAAGCTGCGGCGATTCACGGCAACAAGAGCCAGAACGCACGCACCGCCGCGCTCTCCGACTTCAAGAATTTCCGCATCCGCGCGCTGGTCGCGACGGAAGTGGCGTCACGCGGGCTCGATATCAAAGAGCTGCCGCACGTGGTGAACTACGAGCTGCCGAATGTGCCCGAAGACTACGTGCATCGAATCGGTCGCACGGGGCGCGCCGGCGCGACGGGATTGGCTGTGTCGCTGGTTTCTTCGGACGAATCGGGGCTGTTGAAAGACATCGAGAGGCTGCTGCGCAAGCCGGTGCCGAAGGCCGAGCTGCCGCACTTCAAGCCCGCGCCGCCGCCGATTCGCGGTGGTGATGTTCGAGAAGAATCGCGCGATCGCGAGATGTCCCCGCATCGACAGTCGCAGCCTCGCTCGCATCAAAGCCGGCCGAATCCGCAGCAGCATAGCGATGCTTCGCGTCCTGCGGGCGAAGGCCGTCGTCGTCGCAAACGTCGTGGCGGTGGTGGCGGACAGCAGGCTCAGCAGCCGCATCAGAATCAACCTCAGGCGCGTCATTCGCACGGTCAACGTTCGTCGCGGCCGCACGCACCAGGCCAGGGCGGTCACGGGCAAGGCCGCCCGAATCAGCAGCGCAACTCATCGCGGCATCGCGGTCTGGATCGGAACCGGACGATTTAGCGAGCAACCGGGACCGCGTCGCTGCCGCCTGGCGGCGACGCGCTTTCGCGGCAACCTCTGGACACAGTGGCCTCGCTGCGCGGGCCGCTTGCCTAACCGAGAATCGCCTCGCGCTGGTACAGCTTGATCGCCGCTCCAACCAGCAGCGCTCCAAGCGCCAGCGTCGTCCCGGCGCAAATCAGAATGTGCAGCGCCGGGATCGAATCTCCTCGCATCAGGCTGGTCGCGATCAGGTGCTGACTCAGGCTCGGCACCGCCATCAAGCCTGCACTCGGCTTGGTGCCAGTCACGACCGCGAACATGATGGGCGCGATCGGGAACATCATCACCACTGACAGCCACGACTGCGCCTCACGATTGCTGCGCGTGAACGAAGCAACCACGGTCATCAGGCCGGCGCCCATCGGCACGAACGTCACCATGATCGCGAAGATCGCCAGGATCACGCGCGGGCCGAAGTTCGCCGACATGCCGAGCGCTTCCAGTGGAATGAACGTGAGCACGACGCCGAATGTCGCGAGCGTCAGCAGCAGCGAGACCGACATGAACGCCGACGTCGCCAGCATCTTGCCGATGATCAGCTGCGAACGGCTCACCGGCAGCGTCAGCAGCGGCTCCAGCGAGCCGCGCTCCCGCTCGCCCGCGGTGGTGTCGATCGCCAGATAGAACCCGCCCACCAGCATCGACATGAAACAGAAGTAAGTCATCATGCCGAGGATCAGCAGCGATCGCCCCGCCGGCGTAGCCACGTCCAAAGTCTGCACGCCCACAGGCTCGATCACGGTTGGACTGATGCCTCGAACCATCAATCTCAACATCGCCAATTGATGCCCGTACGCGCTGAGCAGCTGCCGCGCTCGATCGGCGCTGGGCGCCGTATTGCTGTTGGACGTATCGACGACCAGCGACAACGGCGCCGATTCGCCCGCCTGCAGCGCCTTGCCGTAGTCCTCACCGATGATCAGCACCAGATCCTGCCGACCCGAGCGGACCGCGCTCATCGCCTGATCGCTCGTGAGCTCCACATCCTCCACCTTCACGCCGTTCTCACGCAGGAACTGCACGAGATTCGGCGCGTTGCTGGCGCCGGCGATGGGCAGGTTCAGCGGCTTGTCCTGATTCGCGACGGCGCGTTTCGACACCATGGTCGTGGTCAGGCCGAAAATCACCGGCGCCAGCAGCACGCCGAAAAAGAACGCCGACACGATGACGCGGCGGTCGCGCAGATTCTCCAGCACTTCCTTGCGAAACACGGTCCACAGCGCGCCCATCAGGTTCCCTCGCCTTGCTCGGCAGCGCGCACGAACGCTTCTTCCAGATCCGGAGCGCCGGTCGCCTTGAGGATCTCGGCGGGCGTGCCCCGCACGACCACGCGACCGTGGGAGATGATGACGATGTCGTCGCACAAGGCCGCGACTTCCTGCATGACGTGACTGGAGAAGAGCACGCATCGGCCCGAGTCGCGCAATTCCCGAATCAGCTCGCGCAACATGCGCACGGCGTTCACGTCGAGGCCGTTGGTGGGCTCGTCGAGAATGATGGTCTGCGGTCGATGAATGAGCGCGCGTGCCAGTCCGACTTTGAGTCGCTCGCCCTGCGAGTAACCCTTCGCGCGCCGCTCGGCAACCCCACCCAACGACAGCCGATCGATCAATTGATCGATGGAACGGTTCAGCTCAGCGCCACGCAGTCCGTGCAACTCGCCGTAGTAGCGGATGTTCTCCCGGCCGCTCAGATGCGCATAGAGCCCACTGGCATGTGGCAGCACGCCCAACGAGCGACGTACCTGCAAGGGCTCGGTCGCGCAATCGTGACCGTCGATCAGCGCACGACCTTCGTTCGCACGGATGACGGTGCTCAGGATGCGTAAGGTCGTGGACTTGCCGGCGCCGTTGTGGCCGAGCAGGCCCGTGATCTTGCCATCGTCGGCCGCAAACGAAACATCGTGCAACGCTTGCACCGCGCCGAAGCGCTTTTTCAATCCGTCGACTCGAATCATGGCGCGGGCGCCGAGCGTGACAGCAGGAACGGAGCGGGGGCGACGGTCTTCAGGCACTCGTCATCGAGCGATCTCACATTGCCGGCTGCGATGAAATCAGCCACGACGCGTGGCATGCAGCCAACCGCGATCTGTCCGTGTCCCTGGCCGTCGAGCACCAGATGCCTGGAATGCTTCAAGCCCGGCAGAATCTGCTCGCCGTAGCGCGCGGGAGTCACAGGATCGTTGCCGCCGGAAAGCACCAGCGTGGGAATCTCGCTCTCCAGCGGTGTGCCGAAGCCCTCATCGACCGGGCCGCGCGGCCATTGTTCGCAAATGGTCCGCATGGCCTGCATGAATGTGTCGCCGAGATAGGTTTTCGCGAGCTCGGAATCCGCAACCGGGCGTTCGTGCCAGCGCGGCGCGTCTTCGCTGCAGACCACCGCGAAATGCATGCCATTGGCGATCTGAGTATTTAGGCTTCGTTTGATCATCAGGTACTGTGCAGCCAACCCCTCGGGTTGGCCGGCTTCGGCCTCCTGGATCAGCAGCGGCAATGTCGACAGCGTCTCATCGGAATAGCTGAGCAATCGAACCGCCGCACCGAGCTCGGCGGCGCCGAGCTGGGTCTGGGTCGGCTCGGCGTTGAGCGGGTCCGGGATCGAGAGCGGAACCGGCCGTTCGAGCACACGTGCGCGCAGCGTGGCGAACGTGCCTGCGATGTTCGGGAACACGCGCTTGCAGTCCGCGTTGGAATCGCAGCGAGCGAAAGCGCTGTCGATGGCAGCCTGCGCATCCAGCGCCACATCCGGGCCCAACGGCAACTGCGGGGGCACGACGCCATCGAGAATCGCGACGCGCACCCGCTGCGGATAACGCCGCATGTAGTGCTGCGCGACGCGGGTTCCATACGACACGCCATACAAATCCAGCCGTTGATAGCCGAGCGCGGCGCGCACATCGTCGAGATCGCGCACCGCTACGCTGGTCGTGTAGTAGCGCGGATCGCCAGGCAACTTCGCGAGACACGAACGCGTCAGCTCGCGCAACTGCCGGGGATCGGTGAACGTAATGTCGCTCTCGTCCGGAAACGAGCAGTCGAGCCGATTCGAGCGTCCGGTGCCGCGTTGATCCACGACCACGATGTCACGGTCGCGTCGGACGCGCGCGAGTGCCGGCGCAATGGAGATGTAGAAGTCGCTCGCGGCTTGACCCGGGCCGCCACTGAGCACGAACAGCGGATCGCCGGCCGGTTCGAGCCGCAGCGACGGAATCACCGCAACGTGCAGCCTTACCTGTTTGCCCGAGGGCTGCTCGCGATTCTCCGGTACCGACAGCCAGCCACAGCGGGCCGCCACGCCGCCGGCCGCGATCTCGCTTTGAAGCCGGCAAGCTTCGAGCGGCAATGAGGCGGCCTGCGCCTGGAATGCGCTGCAAAAGGTCCATGGCAGGCTCAATGCGGCCAGGGCGAGCCATCGCTGATGAATCACCGACATCGATTTCCCGGTGCGAACGGTCACGGGCGGCAATGGTAGACGAGGCCGGTCCCATGCGTCCCTGCGCGCTGGCACATCCTGCCCGGCAACCTTGCCGGGGCGGGAACCTGTGTGCACGCCTGGCGGTCTGTTACATTCGCAAGCTCAACAACTATCCCAACGAGCCCCTGGAGTTACGCATGCGTTCATCGTCGTTACTCGCCACCGTCGCCGCTGTTGCCTGCGCACTGCCGCTGACGGGTGCATTTGCCAAGGACGAGGCCCTGGCCAAGGCCGTTGCCTCCGAGCATCGGTCGCCGAATTTCGTCGCGCGAGACCAGTACCGCAAGCCGCAGCAGGTGCTCGAGTTCATCGGCGTAAAGCCCACCATGACCGTGGTCGAGATCGCGCCGGGCGGTGGTTATTGGACCGAGATCCTGGCGCCGTACCTGCATGACAAGGGCACTTATTACACGGCGATTGCGCCGCGCGCCTCCAGCGAGCGGGCTGCCGCTGCCGCGGATACGTGGCAGAAGAAGCTCGACAGCGACAAAGCGCGTTATGGCAAGGTGAAGATCAGCGATTTCGGTGCCGGCAAATTCGAGCCCGCGCCGGCCGGTTCCGCCGATGTGGTCTTGACTGCGCGCAACGTGCACAACTGGATGAGCCAGGGCACGGCCGAACAGGCGTTCGCATCGTTCTACAAGGCGCTCAAGCCGGGCGGCATCCTGGCCGTCGAGGAACATCGCGCGCCGGCCGACAAGCCGCAGGATCCGAAGGCCGCCAACGGCTATGTGCGCGAGGACTACACCATCGGGCTGGCGGAAAAGGCCGGCTTCAAGCTGGTGAGCCGCTCCGACCTGCTGAACAATCCCAAGGACACCAAGGATCATCCGAAGGGCGTCTGGACGCTGCCGCCGACGCTGGCGCTGGGCGATCAGGATCGCGCCAAGTACCAGGCCATCGGCGAAGCCGACAACTTTCTGCTGAAGTTTCAGAAGCCGCAATGAGCCGGTCGGCGAACTGACTGAGCGGACCTGGCGGCGAGGAGCCACTCGTGGAAGACGACACAAAGAAATGGCTGTACTGGGCGATTCCCGTCGTGGTCGCGGTGGCAATCGGCGCGGCACTCTACTACGGGCGTTCGCATCGCCAGGCCGAACAGGCCAGCCAGACGCCCGCGGTCAGCGTGCCCGAGACTCCGGCACCGGCGGCGGAGCCGCCGGTGCGCAATCCATTGGAGGAAACGCCGCCGCCGAAGCCGCTGCCGCCGTTGGCTGAGAGCGATCCGTCGCTGCAGGAGTCGTTGAGCGGTGTGTTCGGGCGCGCGCTCGATCCGTTCCTGGTGCCGAAGAACATCGTCCGGCACACCGTCGTGACCATCGACAATCTGCCCCGCAAGAAAACGGCGGTGCAGATGTGGCCGGTGAAGCCGATCGGGGGAGAGCTGGCGGCGACTCGCGAGGGCAACACCGAGGAGTTCACGCTCAGCGCCGCCAACTACGCCCGCTACGACCCGGTCATCAAGATTCTGCAGAACACCGACCCGGCGCAGATCGCGACGCTGTACAAGCAGTATTACCCGCTGTTCCAGGAAGCGTACGTGTCGCTGGGCTATCCGGACCGCTACTTCAACGATCGGCTGGTCGAGGTGATCGATCATCTGCTCGCGACCCCGGAGGTGCCCGGCCCGATCAGGCTCAAGCGGCCCAGCGTCAACTTCGAGTTCGTCGATCCGGAGCTCGAAGGGCTGTCGTCGGGACAGAAACTGCTGATCCGCATGGGCAGCGCCAACGCGGCCATCGTCAAGGACAAGCTGCGAGAGCTGCGCAAGGAGATCGCCAAGCAGTAAGCCGCAGCCATTGCATGCGGCATGCGTCAGTGAAGACAGGAGCGTCATCATGAGCAAAGTCGTGTTGATCTCGGTGGCCTCGTCGCTGGGCCTCGGCCTGTTGAGCCTGCACCTGGTGAAACAGCTGAAGGAGGGCGAGGCTACGATCGCCGAGCTGCAGGCACAGGTCGCGTCGCTGCAGGGCCAGCAGCAACAACCGGCACCCACTGCGCCACTGATCCTCGAACAGCGATCGGTCGAGCCCCCGCGCGCGGCGGCTGGCACACCGGCGCAGGAAACGCCCAGGACCGTGGCTGTCGTCACTGGCCCCAATGTATTGCCGGGCCCGCCCAATCATGACGACCGCATGCGCGCGTTTCGCGAGCACCGCGAGCGCCAGCGCCAGTTGATGCAGGATCCGGAATATCGCGAGGCGATGCGGGTGCAGACCCGAGCCAATTTCGCGCGCCAGTATCCCGGGGTGATTGCCGAGCTGGGCCTGGATCCGCAACAGGCCGAACAGTTCTTCGATCTGCTCGCCGATCAGCAGCTGCGCACCAGCGAGGTGATGCAGCCGGTCTGGGAGATGGATGGCCTGGAGGCCAGCGATCCGGCGGCCAGGCAGGAGCGTCATCGCAAGATTGCGGAGCAGGCCCAGGAGAATCAGCGCCGCAGCGAGGCCGAGATCGCCGCGCGCTTCGGCCAGGACCGGCTGCAGGCATGGAAGGAATATCAATCCACCATGGGCATGCGCTATGAGCTGGACAACATGCGCAACACGCTGGCGGCGAGCGGCTTGCCGCTCAACGAGGATTTGAGCAAGTCCATGCTCAAGGCGCTGGCCCAGGCGCAGCAGGCCGAAGCGGATGAATATTCGGCGGCCGTAAATCGGGGCGCGGCCCCCGCCATGGCGCGCCTGGCGAGCAATGGCGCCTTCGACGGCAGCAACATGGAACGCCAGCTGGACGCGATGCGAAAGCGCAATCAGCGCATGCTCGATGCGATTGCGCCGTACCTGTCGTTCGAGCAGCGGACCGCGATCGAGAAGCAGCAGCAGGCCCAGCTGAAAATGCAGGAGGCGCAGCTGCGCCTGATGCGCGCTCAAGGCAGCGTCGAGAGCAGCGGCGCGTTGTCCGCGTTTGGCCCGGGCGTGACCGTGCTCCAGTGAGTCGCATCGGCCAGCTCACGTGCCTGCGACTACCGCCGAGGCATTCGTTGAGTAATATGGCGACGTCTGGTCGGGGTAAGACTTCCATGTACAAACCATCCTCCGCTTGGTTCGCCGTGTTGATGACCGTGGCGCTGTTCGGCGCCACCGCCTGTAGCAAAGAACAGTCCGCTGCGCGCACTCCACCGCCACCCGCGC
The DNA here is from genome assembly GCF_937958065.1 of uncultured Steroidobacter sp. Lineage (GTDB taxonomy): Bacteria > Pseudomonadota > Gammaproteobacteria > Steroidobacterales > Steroidobacteraceae > Steroidobacter. The sequence continues at coordinate 61,274 of NZ_CALFXI010000004.1, read as the reverse complement.
CCACCGCGCAGTCCTCGGATACTGAGGAACTGGGCGAGCCCTCCGATCCCCGCTTCATCGGCAGAATCTGGGTCTCCACGACGCCGGGACACTCGCGCGGCACGCTGATGGTTTTCCTTCCCGACCGCACGTTGCTGATGGACTCGTGCTTCGAGACCTATCGCATTTCCAAATGGGGTGCGGCAGGCGATCGCATTCGCTGGATCGAAGAGACCATTCCCATCGAAGCGACCCTTTCCATGCCGAACGAAAACGAGCTGCGGCTGCAGATCGCGGGACAGGATCGGGTGCAGTCGTTCGTGGTCGCGAGCGTGCCGAGCGTTTGTCCCGACATGCCGCGCTGAGTTGCGCGGCCTGCTCACCCGGGCGAAGCATCGTCGGTGTTTCACGTAAGCCAATTCGCCCTGATCCCTTTGCTGGTATCGGCCTATTGCAAACAAGCCTGCTGATCGAACACCGCTGAAAAACAGTATGCGAATGTTTGTAAATGCCGGGTGAGTGCGTTTGCCGACATGTCTGAGCGTTACGACATTTTGCGCCGACGAATTTCTTTTCGTTAACTGCGCGCGCCCACGAGCGACACTTCGTCACATCGACAAGCCTACATGCCTGCGATGGCCGACCAGGATGAGTCAGGCAGAACGTTAGATCGCAACTCTGGGTGAGCGCTGCATCGGCTGCGTAAGCCATGCGGCTCCCGTGTCATACCCGCGAGGATTGTCCATGCGCACTTCAACCAAGTGCACGCCCGCCCTGGGCGTGTTCGCAGTATTTTTCGCTTTCATCTGTGCGTTCTCCCTGTTTGCCAGCGTCGCTCAGGCCGCGCCGAGGATTTCAGGCACGCCGAAAACGACGGCCTATGTGAATACCTATTACAGCTGGCGGCCGACCGCGCACGATCCGGCAGTGGCGCAGAAGACGCTGCGATATTCCATCGTCAACAAGCCCTCGTGGGCGGCGTTCTCGGTGTACTCGGGACGTCTCGAAGGCGTGGTGCCGGCGAGCCCGGGCACCTGGGGGGACATTCGCATCACTGTTAGGAGTGCGACGGGCACGGCCACTTTGCCGGCGTTCTCGATCACATCCACCAGGAGAGATGGCAGCGGGGGCACGACCAATCGTCCGCCGGTCCTGAGCGGCACGCCGCCGACTTCGGTGACCGCGGGCAGCGCTTACTCGTTCCGTCCGACCGGTTCGGATCCCGAAGGCCGCGCGCTCACCTGGTCGATCACCAATCGTCCGGCCTGGGCGAGCTTCAGCACCTCGACGGGTGCGCTCACTGGCACGCCGACCGCCGCGCAGGTGGGCACTTACTCGGGCATCACGATCAGCGCGAGCGATGGCACCAATCGCACTTCGCTGCCGTCGTTCAGCATTGCCGTGAATGCCGCTGGCAGCAGCAACGGCTCGGCCACGCTCAGCTGGACGCCGCCGACCAGCAACACCGACGGCTCGACGTTGAGCAATCTCGCTGGCTATCGCATCTATTACGGCACCAGCTCGAGCAATCTGTCTCGTACCATCCAGGTAGCCAACGCGGGCGTGACCCGTTACGTGGTGCCGGATCTGTCGGCGGGAACCTGGTACTTCGCGGTGCGCGCGTACTCTTCGAGCGGCGCTGAAAGCGCCAACTCGAACACCGCGTCGAAGACCATTCGATAATCGGAAGTAGCGAGCTGCGCTCCCGTCGTCGACACGGGGTGGGAGCGCAGCGCGCCCGGCAGGAGCGCTTGATCCTCCAGTCCATGGAACATCAGCACCGGCACTTTCACCTTCGGCAAGGTGAAAGTGTGCGGTGCCGGTGCATCGGGCTTCGGGTGATTGGCTTGTAATATCCAGTGTCGTTGGCCACTCGACTATATGACGAGGCCTGCCGCTACTGCCCGACAGTAGGACCGCGCACTCGACTGGAAAAGTCGCCGCTATGCTCGTTGTGCGAATCGAGCCTATGATGGGCCGTCTTTCAACCCGTCGGAGCTTCGCATGTCTCTTCGCGGCAAGACCCTCTTCATCTCGGGCGCCTCGCGCGGCATCGGCCTGGCGATTGCGGTGCGGGCGGCGCAGGATGGCGCCAACATCGCGATCGCAGCCAAGAGCGATCAACCCAATCCGAAATTGCCCGGCACGATTCACACCGCGGCCGAAGCCATCGAAGCCGCCGGCGGCAGGGCGTTGCCCATGCAGGTCGATATTCGCGACGAGAATGCTGTTGCGGAAGCGGTGAAGAAAACCGCCGCGCAGTTCGGCGGTGTCGATATCCTGGTGAACAATGCCAGCGCGATTTCGCTCACTGGCACGCTCGACACGCCGATGAAACGCTTCGATCTGATGTTCGGCGTCAATGTCCGCGGCACGTTCGTGTGCTCGCAGGCCTGTCTGCCGCATCTCAAGGAGTCGGCCCGGGCAGGCCGCAATCCTCACATTCTCAATCTGTCGCCGCCGCTCAGCATGAAGCCGCGCTGGTTCGCGCCCCACGTCGCGTACACGATGGCGAAGTACGGCATGAGCATGTGCGTGCTCGGCATGGCGGAAGAGTTTCGTGCCGACGGCATCGGCGTCAACGCATTGTGGCCGCGCACCGTCATCGCGACAGCGGCGTTGAACGTGATTGCTTTGGCCGATCCGAAGAAGGGCCGCAAGCCGGAAATCATGGCCGATGCGGCGCACGCCATCCTGACGCGCGATCCCCGCACTTGCACTGGCAACTTCTTCATCGACGACGAAGTGCTGGCCAGCGCGGGCACGACGGACCTCGACCAGTACGCGGTCACGCCCGGCAACCGGCAATTCCAGCCGGATTTCTTCGTCGACTGACCGTGCGCCGGCCTCTCGGTCTGGGTTTGTTTCTGGCGATGGTGCTGACGATGAGCGGAACGGCGCAAGCGCAATCTACTGCGACGAACGGCAAATGGGCGACGCTGGACGGCACAACGCCGCTGGTGATCGCTCATCGTGGCGCCTCGGGGTATCGGCCCGAGCACACGCTTGCGTCGTATTTGCTCGCCATCGAGCTCGGCGCCGATTATGTCGAGCCCGATCTGGTCGCGACACGCGACGGTCATTTGATCGCGCGACACGAGCCTTTGCTGGATGACACCACCGATGTGAAGTCGCGGCCCGAGTTCGCCTCGCGCCGGACCACCAAGACGCTCGACGGCAAACAGGTCACCGGCTTTTTCGCCAGCGATTTCACGCTCGCGGAAATTCGTCAGCTGCGCGCAGTACAGCCGAATCCGGCGCGCTCGAAACAGTTCGATGGTCAGTTCACCGTGCCGACGTTCGAGGAGATTCTCGATCTGGTCGAGCGGGAGTCGGCGCAGCGCGGCCGTCGCATCGGCCTCTATCCCGAAACCAAACATCCGGCGTTTCATTTGCAGCTGCGCTTGCCGTTGGAAGATCGGCTGCTGGATGCGCTGAACCGGCGCGGTTTGAATCGGCCGGGCACGCCGATTTTCATTCAGTCGTTCGAGAGTGCGAACCTGCAGTATCTGCGAGCGAAGACGCCCTTGCCGCTGGTGCAGCTGCTGGAGGAGGGAGCGCTCATCTACGACGACAGCGGCACCCGAGTGGTCGGCGTCGACATTCCTGATTACGGCGACGAGCGGGGCGGCGAGCGACCGAAGAGCCTGGCCGACGTCGCGAAGTACGCGAACGCGATCGGGCCATGGAAGCGCCAGATCCTGCGTGATATCGGGCAGCCGAAGCTGCTCACGACCACTGTGATCGAGCAGGCTCATCGAGCCGGTCTGCGTGTGCACACATATACATTTCGCAACGAGCCGGCCACGCTCGCGCCCGAGTACAACAGCGATCCCCTGCAGGAGTATCGGCGCTTTTACGAATTGGGCATCGACGGCGTGTTCTCGGATTTCTCCGATACTGCGCTCAAGGCGCGGGCGGAGTGGGAGTCACGTTGAGCGTCCGCCAGTCGCGCACCCAGCAGCAAACGTGATCGAAGTCTTGAATCGTTCGCTGTTGCGCCTGGGGATAGCGCTTGAAGTATCGCTCTGTGGTCGCGGGTGGCACGATCCGGTCGTTCGAGCCGCGCAGATGTAACTCGGGCCACGGATGGGGCTGTTCGCTCAGCGCCGGATTCAACGATTGCGACAGGCGCAGATACTGGTGGTGGTCGGTCCAGGCATCTGTATCCAGATTGGCCGCGACCGTAATGACCGAAGCAACATTCTCCAGCCGTTCCGCGACCAGCACTGCAAGCGCGCCGCCCCCGCTATATCCAACCAACGCAACGCGCTCGGCGCCCACGCGATGCTGTGTGTCTCGCACAGTTGCGACCATGCTTTCGACGACTTCGGAGGAGTAGCGCCCACCGGTCCACAGCTCGAAGTTGCATTTATCCGATCGAAGGCCGTTGTAGCACGGGCGTGTGACATACGCGGCCGGCGCCGGTGCCTGGATCAACATTTCCAGCGCGACCGGCCGACGCGAAGTGGGATCGTCACTGGGGATGCGGCCGAGCCAGGGAATGCCGTCGCTTTCCAGAAAAATCGTCAGCGGCGCGCTGGCATGATCGGCGGTGGTGCTGCGTTTCAGGTAGACGATGCTGGGAAACGCGCCGGCCTCAACCTGAACGATCTCCAGGCCCGCCGCGCGGGCGCGCTGATCCTGCCGCTGCCCGGCGGACATGCAGCCGCTGAGGAGCAATGTGAGCAACACGGCATTGAGGGCAACCCTGAGAATCATGACACGCGATTGCGACCTGCGTCACAATAGAAGTCAACCAGGGCGGCACAGTTTGCGACGCTGAGAGGTCGTGCGCTTGCACTTCAGACCCGTTGCGATCGCGCGATAGTGGCGGATGGATACGCGTCGCGCGGGCTAGCCAATACGAATAATCGAGTCAGGAGAGCTTGCGATGAAGGTGACCGCGCTCAGAGCGGCCGGACAGGCATTGGCGACATGGCTGGGCGGCGCGACGCTGCTCGCCATGGCGCCGCTGGCGCAGGCGATTCCGCCGATGTTCAGCAGCCAGGTCAATATTCCCATTCCCACGATCGGCCACAACGTCATCGTCAATTTGCGCGCGGCCGGCGCGGTCAGCGGCTCGCCTGAGATCGATATCGGGACCGAGCAACGCGTCCTGCTGCTCAATAACGGCGGCGTCACCCGGCCGAGCAATCTGAGCATCGAAGTTTATGATCCGAACGACGCAGGCGGTGTCTGCGTTCTGATACACAATGACAACTACACGCCCACTCCGGGCGACGTTCTGTCCGTGCCGCTCACGGCCACCAATGCGCTGCATGAAAGCGGCAGCAGCCCCGGCATGCTGATCAACGATGCTCCTGGCGGGGGCATCGTCACTCGCGGTAACGAGGCCCAGGAGCGTGCGTGCGCGGATCTGAACCAAGCTCCGGTCGTGAGTATCGACGGCGGCAGCCGCACAGTCGGCGATACGGACGGCTCGCCCGGCGAGAAGGTGACGTTCAGCGCGACCGCCAGCGATCCGGAAGGCGAGTCGCTCACCTATGCCTGGTACGGCAGCGACGGCGAAACACAGCTTTCCACGTCACCGTCTCCAACCATCCCGCTGCCCGACGGCGTTTCGCAGATGCACCTGATCGTCACCGACGCAACCGGTGCATGGACCCGCGCTGACGTCACGATCACGATCGGCAACGCAACGGGACCTACTGCGAATGCGGGCGCGGATCGCACCGTTGCCGACACCGACAATGAAGACGGCGAAGACGTTACCCTCGACGGCAGTTTATCCACCGACGCCGATGGCACGATCGTGACCTATCGCTGGTCTCGCATCACCGATGGCGAGACGCAAACCCTGCTCGGCACGAGCAACTCGCCGACCCTGCAGGCTCGTCTGCCCAATGGTGAGAACCTCATCCAGCTGCTGGTCATCGACAATGCAGGTCTGCAGGCAACCGACACGGTGATGATCACGGTCGCCGCGGGGCCCGTGATCACGACCCTGGCCGATCTTCCCAATCTGTCGCCGAATCAGCGACGCGTGGCGCTGGCATTGGACCGCATCTGCGGCCAGTTGCGCGGGCTCTCGGAGCTCAGTGGCGATCAGCAGGATCTGCTGATCCGGTGCAATGGCTTGCAGATCGACAACACCACCGAGAATCAGATCGATGCGCTCGATGAACTGGTCGCCGACGACTTCGCCGTGGCCCGTACGCAGACGCTGCTGTTTGCAAACACTCAATACGCCAGCGTGATGGATCGTTTGATGGCGCTGCGGGGCGGCGCCAAGGGACTCAGCCTCGCCGGTCTGAATATCGTCGTCGATGGCAAGTCGGTGCCGCTGGCACAGCTGCACGACATGGTGAAGGGCGTGTTGGGCGGCGGCGCCAGCGCCGATGAGCCCGGCGGCCTGCTCAGCGACAAGTGGGGTATGTGGGCGCGCGGCAGTTACAGCTTCGGCAACAAGGATCGCAGCAACAGCAGCCCGGCATTCGATGCCGATCAGTGGGCGCTCGTCGGTGGTCTCGACTACCGCTTCAGCGACAAGCTGGTCGGCGGCGTGTCGCTCGCGTACGGACAGTCGAGCATCGACTTCAATCCGCGCAACGAGGGCGGGCTCGACACCGATACATGGGCCATCTCGCTGTACGGCTCCGCGTACGCAGCCCAGAACCTGTACTTCGATGCCATCATCAACGTCGCCAACGCCGACTACGTCGCCGATCGCAATATCACTTATGTGGACGGCTCGGGCCTGGTGGACGTCGACGCACGCGGCAATACCGATGGCATGACCTATAGCGCCGGCGTGTCGGGCGGCTATGACTTCCTGCTCGGCGGCCTGACGTTGTCGCCTACGCTGGGATTCTTCTACATCGATGCCGGCATCGACAGCTTCACCGAGCGAGGTGCCGGCGGTTTGAACCTCATCTACGACAAGCAGACGTTCCAATCCTTCACCGGCAACCTGGGCTTTCGCGTCACGTACGCATGGAATCTGAGCTGGGGCGTGTTGCTGCCTCACCTGCGCGTCGACTACGTGCGTGAGTTCAAGGACGACGTCGATGTCTTCGGTGTGCGTTTCGCCGCTGATCCGAACGCTGCCAGCACGCCGCCGATTCTGGTGGAGACCGACAATCCGGATGAATCCTACTGGCGGCTCGCGACCGGCCTGTCGGCGCAGTTCGTCCATGGCATTTCAGGCTATATCGAGTATCAGCGCCTGCAGAGCTTCGAGCTCATCAACTTCCAGGACGTGAGCATGGGCCTGCGCTTTCAGAAGAGTTTCTGATATGAAAACGCCTCACTTGCCGAAGACCTTGGGTGGAATCGCGGCGTTGCTGATGCCAGGGCTGTTCGTCATCGCCTCGGCTGCTGCGCCCGGCGCGACCCAGCAGGCCGCTACCAAGGGCATGGTGAAGCGGTCCGACCTGGAGATCGTCGATTGTCTGCTGCCGGGACAGGTCCGTCAGCTCGGCAACAGCAGCTTCCTGTCGCAGCGGCGGCCGATTCGGACCACGGCATCGGAATGTTCCATTCGCGGCGGCGAGTACGTTGCCTACGATCGGGCCGATCTGCAGTCGGCATTGCGCATCTGGATGCAAGCGGCAGAGTCGGGCGATCTCGAAGCACAAACGAACGTGGGCGAGATCTACGAGCGCGGCCTGGGCGTCGCGCCCGACTACGAAGCCGCTGCGAAGTGGTATCGGAAGGCGGCGGACAAAAATCACGCTCGCGCGCTGTTCAATCTGGGCACGATGTATGAGCAGGGACTGGGCGTGCCGCGGGACGGGCTCAAGGCTTTGAACCTGTATCGTCAGGCTTGGGGCGTGCCGGAAGACAACATCATCTTCACCTCGGCCGCGCAACGCGAGCAGGAGCAGCTGCGCAAGGAGCTCGATGCCGCCATCGCCGAGAAAGACGCGCAGCTCGGCCTGCTGCAAAAACAGCTCAAGGAGTTGCAGGAGCAACTCGCCAGCAAGCCCGCTGTCGAGCAGACGGCCGACGGCAGCAGCAAGGAGATCGAAGCGCTCAAGCGCTGGATCGCCCAGCTCGAGGCGGAGCGTCGCAAGAGTAGCGAACGGCTGGCCGGCATTCCGAGGACGCGCACCCCGCAAGGTACGACCGAGCTGGTGCAGCTGCCGCCGACCGCTGACGAGCGCACGCTCGAAGGCATGAACTTCGGGCGCTATTACGCCATCGTCATGGGCAATCAGAACTACCAGAGCATCGAGAGTCTGCAGACGCCGAAATACGACGCCGCCCGGGCCGCGCGAATCCTGGCCGATCGGTATGGCTTCACGGTGTCGATTCTGGAAGACGCCAACGACGTCACCATGTTGAAGGCCATCAACGATCTCAACGGCGTGCTCAAAGCGGAGGACAACCTGCTCATTTATTACGCCGGTCACGGTGCGCGCTTGCAGAGCGGCAGGAGCGAAGCGGGCTATTGGCTGCCAGTGAACGCCGAAGCGCCGCCGAAAGATACGTTCTGGGTGCCGAACGAACAGATCACCGGCCATCTCGGCCGCTTGCCCGCCAAGCGAGTGCTGGTGGTCGCGGACTCCTGCTACGCAGGCTTGCTGTCCACCGATCCGAGCTATCTGTTCCTCAACGACAAAGTCACTTATTCGAGGGACTACATCAAATTCAAACTACCGAAGCGCGCGCGACTGCTGCTGTCATCCGGCGGTGATAAGCCGGTGCTCGACGAAGGCAGCGGCGGCAATTCCGTGTTCGCGCGCGCGTTCCTCGATGAGCTGGAGAGCAATCAGGGCATTCTCTCCAGCCCCGAGTTGTTCAGCCGCATTCGCAAGCGCGTCGAGGTCGCCGCGCAAAGAAACAAATTCGTGCAGACCCCCGAGTTCAAGTCGATCAAGGGCGCCGGGCACGAAGTGGGCGATTTCTTCTTCGTGCCGCGGCCGAGGAGCTAGCCGCCGCGGCCGACGACTCCGCCGCCGTCGATCACGAGCGTCTGGCCGGTCATGAACGAGCCGCTCGGGCCGGCGAGGAATACGGCGGCGCCGGCGATTTCGTCCGGCTCGCCGATCCGGCGGAGCGGATAGACTTTGACGGTCTGCTCGTACACTTTCGGATCGTCCCACAGCGCCTTGGCGAAATCGGTGCGCACCAGGCCGGGCGCGATGCAGTTGGCACGAATGTTTTTCGGCCCCCACTCGGCGCACAGGTTGCGCGCCAGCGCCATGTCGGCGGCCTTCGACAGACCATACACACCCAGTGTCGGCGAGCCGAGGATGCCCGCGATCGACGAGATGATGATCACCGAGCCGCCGCCCCGTTGCGCCATCTGCGGCAGCACCATGTTGCACAACCAGAAGTTGCTGCGGACGTTGCTGTTCATCACCTTGTCGTACGCATCGTCCGGCATGTTGATGGACGGGCCGTAATAAGGATTGACCGCGGCGTTACATACCAGCACATCGATGCCGCCCCAATGTTCGATGGTGTCGTCGACCAGCTTCTGCAGCTCTTCCTTGCGGCTGATATTGCACGCCAGCGCAATCGCTTCGCCGCCCTTGTCCCGGATCGACTGGACCACTTGTTCGCATGCATCGAGCTTGCGGCTGGTCACCACCACTTTCGCGCCGTGTTCCGCCATGCGCTCCGCGATGGCACGACCGATGCCACGGCTCGAGCCGGTGATCACTGCGACTTTGCCGGTGAGATCGAACAGAGTGGAGGTCATGACGCATTCCCCATCGTCAGCGGAACCAGGTGTCCGTGAGCTCGGATCATAACCAAGCGGCCGCATGGCTCATACGGCGAATTCACGAGAACCGAGCTGAAATGCGCGCATGACGCGTGGCGGTGAGCAAAGTTTCGTCGAGCGCACTGCATGTCGGAAACGGATGAGCGATTTCCGTTCGTGCGCTCTGTCGCTAAACGGCGGCACTCGTGCGCCGATGTCTTCCAGAGAAATGACAGCGGAACTGCCTGCGCGAGCGGAACGTTCTTCGATCGGAGAGACGCCGAGGTTGCTATGAAATCCACACAGCAATGGGGTAAGCATCTGCGGGAGCTGGTCAACGCCAGCCTGGATCCGATGGTCTACGCTCTGCAGTGGGCACAGGATCCGCGTTGCATGCAGCGAGGCTTGCAACATCGACGGGTCGGTGCGGCGATTGAACGTAATGCAACGATCTGTCGCTTGTGGCTCGGCAAGGCACGCTGAAATTTCTGGTCGGTGCCGAGGCGATTTCTCGGCGAACCCGCAATCAATCGCTCTGAATCGAAGGGAGCGCGGCAGGTACGCTGCGCTCCATGCCAAGGAGAGAGTGCAAGGATCGAAGTGCGAAGGAACGCATGGCGAGCGACGCGCAGGCGCTCGCCGAATTGCTCGCCGCCCGCGAATTGCGCGAGTTCCCGCTCACCCGCCAATGTGAAATCGGCCCGTTCCTGGTCGAGCATCTGTTTGCCGAACAGGGCCTGATCGTCGAGCTCGCTCCTGCCGAGGCTCGGCTCAGATTTCTGACGGCCATGGGGTATCGCGTCCTGGCACTCGATCCCCGAGAGCTGGCCCGCCATCCGCGACGGGTGCTTGGAAGGCTGCGCGCGGCGCTGGAAAGGTGAGCCATGGCCGATCTGCAACCTCCCGACCTGTACTGGCGTTCAGTCCAAAATTGGAGTAGTTTCGCGATTACTCCATTGGAGGACTGGGCCATGATGCAACCTCATAGTCTCGAGCGAGCCGGTTTCGACCCGGACGAGCTGGGTTCCGCCGCCCTGACGGCATTCTTCAACATCACCGCCGCCTGGCATCTGGGGGCCGAAGAGGAGCGGGTGCTGCTGGGTTCGCCGCCTCGTTCCACCTTCTTCAAATGGAAGAGCGAGCGTGCCGCGCGGCTGTCCGCGGATACCCTGGAGCGCATCAGTTATGTGATGGGTATCTACAAAGCATTGCACATTCTCTTGCCGACTCAGGAAGTTGCGGACGCCTGGGTGAAGAAGCCCAACAGCGCGCTCGGCTTTGGCGGCAAATCGGCCTTGCAACGAATGCTCGCCGGTCGGGTCGTCGACCTGGCCGATGTGCGCCGTTACCTGGATGCGCAGCGCGGATGACGGCCGAGCCCCGCGCGGTCACGCTCCGCTGGCAGAAAATGTATCGGATCGTCGCAGCCCGGCATCCGCCGGTGAATGTGTTCGAAAACATTCTGCCGGCGCGACAGATGGAGCTGGGCTGGTTCATCGAAGGCCTCACCAACGATCGTCTGCGTGACGAGAGCGGCGAGGCGCCAGTCATGCCCGATGAAGATCGGGTGCACGGACCGGGCGCCAGTATCGTGATGGCTCCGTTCACCCACACCGGCTTTCCGAGCCGGTTCAGCGATGGCAGTTACGGCGTTTATTATGCGGGTCACTCATTGGAAACCGCCGTGCGCGAGACTGCCCATCATCGCGGCATTTTCATGGCATCCACCAACGAAAGTCCGTGCGAAGTCGACATGCGCGCTTATGTGGGCCGGCCGGTGCAGCCGTTCCTGGATATCCGCAGCCCGCGTTTCGAACATCTGCATCACCCGAACGATTACGGCCCGTCGCAATCGTTCGCCAGACCCTTGCGGGACCAGGGGCACTGGGGGCTGGTCTATCGGAGCGTTCGCCACGAAGGCGGCGAGTGTATCGCGGCGTTCAAGCCGCAGGCCGTGAGCATTCCAGTCGCTGGCGCGGCGCTCGCTTATGTTTGGGACGGAACGCGCATCAGCAAGGTCTACGAAAAGTCGGAAGTGCTGTTCGATCTGAGCGCCGCGCCTCAGCGATAGCGCGACAGGATCTTCTCCAGGCCTTTCGACCCCGGGTTCAGCTGCGCAAACGGCAGCTGATTGACGGGCGTCGCCGTCGTGCCGTTGACTTCGTGAAATTCCGGGCTCGTCTCATCGATGTAGATCAGCCCGGTGACGAACTCGTTCTGCGCCAGTTTGTCCCGCAGATAATTGAATGCCTGGCCACGATGCGTCGGATCGTAGGAGGGGTCCAGCTTGCGCAGCAGGATCCGGCTGCCATCGTGCATGGTCACCGGCAGCGTATCGCCCCGAGCATACTGCGCCGTGATCTCACGAGCCGGCGGGACGAAATCCGCATGCACCACTTCGTCATAGTGATCGCGCACGAATCCGTAGCTCTTGGTCGAGCCTTCGTGGTCGTTGAAGGTCACGCACGGCGACAGCACGTCGATCAGCGCGAAGCCGCGATGTTTCAAACCGGCGATGATCAGCGGCACCAGCTGCTCCTTGTCGCCGGAAAAGCTGCGCCCCACGAAGGTGCCGCCCAGCGTCAGCGCGGCCAGCACCGGATCGATCGGCGGCTGCAAGTTCTCCTCGCCCTTCTTGGCTTTCGAGCCGATGTCGGCGGAGGCGGAAAACTGCCCCTTGGTGAGGCCGTACACGCCGTTGTTCTCGATGATGTACAGCATGTTCAGATTGCGTCGCATGGCGTGCGCAAACTGGCCCAAGCCGATCGAGAGCGTGTCTCCGTCGCCGGAAACGCCGAGGTAGTACAGGTCCTTGTTGGCGGCGATGGCGCCGGTTGCGATCGACGGCATCCGGCCATGCACGGAATTGAAGCCGTGGCCGCCGCTGACGAAATAGGCCGTCGTCTTGGAAGAGCAGCCGATGCCCGACAACTTCACCAGCTGCTCGGGACGCAACGACATCTGCCAGCAGGCTTCGATGATGGCGGCGGTGATGGAGTCGTGTCCGCAGCCGGCGCACAGCGTAGACATGCCGCCTTCATAGTCACGCCGGGTCAGGCCGAGCTCGTTCTTGGGCAGGCCCGGATGCGCGATTCGGGGCTTGGCGATGAAGCTCATCTCAACCTCCCACGGCCAGGCGCTGTTCGGGCATGGCCGCGAGCACGCCTTCGACGATCACGCTCGAGGACATGGGCAGGCCGCTGTAGTGCAGAATGGAATGCAGCTTGGCCTTTTCCACTGCGGTCTCCAGCATCAGCAGACTGCGCAGCTGGGCATCGCGGTTCTGCTCGATGACGAAGATCTGTGAGTGGCAGGCGAGAAAGTCCTCGACCTCCTGGCCGAACGGAAATGCTCGCACTCGCATGTAATCGATCGGCACGCCGCGACGACGCAGCAGATCCAGCGCTTCGCGTACCGCTCCGTCGCAACTGCCCAGGGACAGCAAGCCGAGGCTCGCCGAGTTGCGACCGTCGAAGACCGCCTTCGGCACCAGCGTTTTAGCCGTATCGAACTTGCGCTTCAGCCGATCGAGCACGATCTGATATTCGGTCGAATCTTCGGTGTAACCGCCGTACTGCGTATGGCCCGAGCCGCGCGTGAAATACGCGCCCTTGGGGTGCGTGCCGGGCAGCGTGCGGTAGGGGATGCCGTCGCCGTCCTTGTCGAAGTAGCGGTAGAACTTCTCGATGCGTTCGAGCTCCTCCTTGCCGAGCACCTTGCCGCGATCGGGGATATAGGCGTCATCCCATTTCAGATCCGGACACATCCAGTCGTTCATGCCGATGTCCAGGTCCGACATGACGAACACCGGCGTCTGCAGGCGTTCGGCCAGATCGAAGGCATGCACGGCCATATAGAAACATTCTTCCGGACTGTTGGGAAACAGCAGCACGTGACGCGTGTCGCCATGCGAAGCATAGGCGGCGAGCATCAGATCGCATTGTTGAGTGCGGGTCGGCATGCCTGTCGACGGACCGACGCGTTGAATGTCGAAGATCACGGCCGGCACTTCGGCGTAATACGCCAGCCCGATGAACTCGTTCATCAGGGAAATGCCGGGGCCGCTGGTCGGCGTAAACGAACGTGCGCCATTCCATGCCGCGCCGATGACGGTGCCGATGGCGGCGAGCTCGTCCTCGCACTGAACGATCACGTAATTGCGCTTGCCGGTCTCGGGATCGATGCGCCATTTCTGGCAGAAGCTCTTGAACCCGTCCATCAGGGAGGTGGACGGCGTGATGGGATACCACGCGCCCACCGTCGCGCCTGCATACATGCAGCCGAGCGCCGCCGCCGTGTTGCCGTCGATCATGATGTGATTCGCCGTCTTGTCCATACGCGTCACGCGCAGCGGCAGCGGGCACTGGAAATGCTCCTTGGCGTAGTTGTAGCCCAGCTCCAGTGCTTTGACGTTCGAATCGAGCAGCGACTTCTTGTTCGCGTAACTCTCGCCGAGCAGCGCGCGCATCACGTCGATCTCGATGTCGAGCAACGCGCCCAGCACACCGGCATAGACGATGTTCTTCAGCAGAATGCGCGCGCGCACGCCCTGGAATGTCTCGTTGCAGATACGAGCGAGGGGCACGCCGAGAATGGTGATGTCGTCGCGCTTCAGCAGTGCCGGCCGAGGCCAGGTCGAGTCGTAGAGCAGATAGCCGCCAGGGCTGACTTCCCTCACGTCCTTCGCGTACGTCTCGGCATTCATCGCCACCATGAAATCGATGCGCCCGGAGCGTGCGACATAGCCGTCGCGCGAGATGCGGATTTCATACCAGGTGGGCAAGCCCTGGATGTTGGAGGGGAAGTAATTCTTGCCCATGACCGGAATGCCCATCCGGAACACGGACTTCATCAGCAGCGTGTTGGCACTGGCCGAGCCGGTGCCATTGACGTTCGCGAGCTTGATGACGAAATCGTTTACGCGCTCCGGCGCATCGCTGCCGGTTGGAGTGCTGGTGGCGTGCATGGAGTGGTCTCGTCGCTCGCATAAGGAATGCGGATTTTCGACTTCTGCATGTCCCACGCCGCGGTCGGGCAGCGTTCCGCGCACAGTCCGCAATGCACGCAGACGTCTTCATCTTTGACCATCACCCGCGCCGTATGTTGCAACGGTGCGGAAACAAACAGCGGCTGCGTGACGCGCAGCGAAGGCGCCTTCAGGCGTCCTCTGATCTCGGCCTCGGTGCCGTTCGCCGTCATGGTGAGGCAATCCACCGGACAGATGTCGATGCACGCGTCGCATTCGATGCAGAGGCGGGCGTCGAACACGGTCTGCACGTCGCAGTTCAGGCAGCGCTGCACTTCGGCGGCAGCCTGTTCGGCGGTGAAACCCAGTTCCACTTCGATATTGATCTTCTTGAAACGCTCCTTCAGATCGATGTGCGGCATCAGGCGCCGCTCGAGCGGGTTGTAATCGTTCCTGTAAGCCCACTCGTGCAGGCCCATCTTGCGGCTGGAAAGGTTCAGCCTGCGCGGCAGGCGCTGCGCCACGTCCTGGCCCTGACAATACTTGTGGATGGAGATGGCCGCCTGATGGCCGTGCTCCACGGCCCAGATGATGTTCTTCGGCCCGAACGCCGCGTCGCCGCCGAAGAAAACATCCGGTCGCGTCGACTGGAACGTGGTCGAATTCACCTTCGGCACGTGCCATTGACCGAACTCGATGCCCAGATCGTTCTCGATCCAGGGGAACGCGTTCTCCTGGCCGATGGCGAGGATCACGTCGTCGCACGGCAAGAACTGCTCGCCGACCGTACGTTCGGCGGTGATGCGCCCGCTGGCATCCAGGTCGTATTCCATCACGTCGAAACGCATACCGGCGAGCCGCCCCTGCTCGATGACGAACGACTTGGGCGCGCGATTGACGACGATCTCGACGTTCTCGGCCTCGGCATCCTCCAGTTCCCACTCGGACGCCTTGAAGAATCCACGCGGCTTGCGTGCCATGACTTTCACGTCGTCGGCGCCGAGTCGCAGCGAGGTGCGGCAGCAATCCATCGCGGTGTTGCCGACACCGATGATCAATACGCGGCGGCCGATGTTTTTCGTGTGGCCGAACGCCACGGACTCCAGCCAGTCGATGCTGATATGAATGTGAGCGGCGGCCGCCGGATCATCGCGTCCGGGCAGATTCAGGTCCTTGCCCTTGGGTGCGCCGCTGCCGACGAACACTGCGTCGAACTCACCGGTGGCGAGCAATTGTTTCATGCTCGTCACCGGTGAGCCCAGACGCAGATCCACCCCCAAATCGATGATGTAGCCGATCTCCTCGGCGAGCACCTGCTCGGGCAGGCGAAACGACGGAATGTTGGTGCGCATCAGGCCGCCGGGCGTGTGCCATTTCTCGAAGATGCTGACTTCGTAGCCCAGCGGCATCAGATCGTTGGCGACGGTGAGCGAAGCGGGGCCCGC
The DNA here is from genome assembly GCF_937958065.1 of uncultured Steroidobacter sp. Taxonomy (GTDB): domain Bacteria; phylum Pseudomonadota; class Gammaproteobacteria; order Steroidobacterales; family Steroidobacteraceae; genus Steroidobacter. Next base: position 45,208 of record NZ_CALFXI010000004.1, on the reverse strand, counting down.
GCCGATGCACGCCACGCGCTTGCCGTTTTTCTGAATCGGCGCCTTGGGAAGATACGGGCGCACGTCGTCGCGATGATCGGCGGCCACGCGCTTCAGGCGACAGATGGCAACCGGTTCCTGTTCGACCCGGCCGCGCCGGCAGGCGGGCTCGCACGGCCGGTCGCAGACTCGACCGAGAATGCCGGGGAACACGTTGGATTCACGGTTGACCAGATAGGCGGCCGTGAATTGTCCCTGCGCAATCAGGCGGATGTATTCGGGAACGTCTGTATGGGCGGGACAGGCCCACTGGCAATCGACGACGCGATGATAATGATCAGGATTTCCAGTATCGGTCGGTTCCACCGCTACTTAGCCCCCTATCACGACCACACTGCGCCGAAACGTTGCCGGCGCGGTGAATGTTCGATCGGTGAGCTAGCGTACACCTAAGCAGTGCGGGGCACCACCGGAACCGGGGTAGTGAACTCTGGAGTAATGACGGGCTCCAGGATGCGCCGGCGGCTGTCGAGTGTCAGACGATCCCAAGCCACTTTTTGTGTCGCAGCGGCGCGCAGCTCGGCGTCGCTGACGGTGCGGACGAGCTCGCTCGCTGGCGCCGGGCGGGTCGTCGACAAGCGGGCGGTCGTTCCTTCCTTCAGGATGTTGGCGACCGCCGCCAGCACCTCGTTGTTGTTGGTCAGCGCACCGTGATTTTCTTGAACGAACCAGGTCGCGGCGCCTTCCCAAAGAGCGCGAGTCAGTGGCACGGTGCCGTCGCCGTCGCGACAGACTGAATATTCGAATCCGTCCTCGCGCAATTTCACTGCCGTCACTGTTTCCTGATGCGTGCCGACGATCACCGCGCAGCGTTCATCCGGCGCGGGCAGCCGGCTGCGCACCTTGTACGCACGGTTCAGCATCGTGGCATCGGGAACGAGCTCGTCTTGTGGCCACTGCGCGGGGTCGAACAAATCCGGCTCGTCGGCCGACAGCATCGACGGCAGCATTTGATACAAGCCGGGCAGGGTGAGGAACACCGTGCGAGCCAGCTGCTCCGCCGAGCTGAGATGGTCGAGCGCGGCGATCTTGCGAACCGTGGGATAGGCGGCGCGCATGGCCTGCACGGGTGCGAACGAGCCTCGATTGGGTGCGCCGAGCTGAACGAGACGTTGAATGCGGGCGGCGCGATCGTTTCCCAACGCAATTCTTGCAACCAGTCCGCCCATGCTGTGCGCGACGATGTGCACCTTGCGCGCACCGGACCTTTCGATGGCGCGCGTCAACGCGCGAGCCAGCGTTTCCAGATCCGCTCGCCAGTCGAAGGGATGGAATACCGGAGCGAAGCCGGCGATCTCCAGTGTCAGTCGCAGCTTCAGGTAGCCGGGCAGCATCACCCCCAGGGCCCGCAACCCTTTGCCGGCCGGCAACGCCAGTTGCGACAGCCCGCCCTGAGCGATGGCCATGGGATGCAGCCAGAGCAGCGACGTGGTTCCCCGCTGCAAGGATCCCAGGCGCGAGCCCATGATTCCGGGCAGGATGAACACCACTTCGCCACGGCCGTTGCCGCGCGTGGCTGCGATCTTCGCGAGCTGCGACAGTTCGCGATATTCGAGCTCGCCGAAATACGCACTCAACAACGCCGCGTGTGCCCCCGACCGCAACAGGGCGATGATCTGGTCTTCGTGCAGGTCGGCGGGGCTGGGGAGGGCGGGCGGATTGGACATTTGTAGCTGAACGCCCTTACCGACTGCCGAGTTCAACCACCTGCACCTGCACCGTCTGCGCCGGCGCGTGCTGGAACTCCAGCGTCATGGGGAAGCGCAGGCCGGCGGTCAGCGGCTGGCGCAAGTCCACCAGCATGAAGTGCGCCCCGCCCGGCGCGAAAGTGAACGGCTTGCCAGCTTCGAGCGGCACATTCGGCAGCTGCCGCATGTGCATCATGCCGTCATGTTCGCTGTTGGTGTGCATTTCGATGTGATCGGCGACCGTCGTGGTTGCGGACAGCAGCGTGTCGGCCTGCCGGGTCGTGATCTTCAGATACACGGCCGCGACCGTTGCGCCCTCTGGCGTTGCATTGGCCCATGGATCCTCCACGGTTACCGGTGCGCCCACCTGGCCGCAGCCACTGGCGATCAGTACGAGCCCTGCGGCCATCAGATTGCGTAACGCGCGAGTCATGTGTTCACCCAGGATCATTCGGTCATCGTCGTCTTGATCACGTCGCACATGGCGTTGATCGCTTCGGTGCGCGACGTGCTCTTGCGCCACACGGCACCGACGGTGCGAGTGGGGATGGGCTTGACGAATTCCTTCACCGCGAGCCCCTGTCCCGAGCCGAACGGCCCGCGCGTCGCCAGGTCCGGCAGCAGCGTGATGCCGAGGCCGGCGGCCACCATCTGTCGCAATGTTTCCAGGCTGGTGGCGCGATAGTCCTCGTTCTCCTTCACATCGATGCGGCTGCAGACATCCAGCGCCTGATCGCGCAGGCAATGGCCGTCCTCGAGCAGCAGCAAGGTCTCGCCGGTCAGATCGTCGAGCTTGATGTGCGACTTCTTCGCCAGCGGATGGTTGTTGGGCACGGCGACGTTGAAGTCCTCCTGATACAGCTCGCGCGCCTTCAGTCCGTCCATCGGCACCGGCAGCGCCAGGATCGCCACCTCGATCTCGCCGTCGCGCAATTTTTCCAGCAGCTGCTGGGTCTGGTACTCGTACAGCATCAGCTTCAGTTGCGGTAGCTGCTTGCGCAGCCGGCGCGCCACCAGCGGCAGCAGGTAGGGGCCGATGGTCGGGATCAGGCCGAGCTTGAGTTTTCCGGATAAGGGGTCATGTTCGTTGCGGGCCAGCGAGATGATCTCGTCGCTCTCCTGCAGGATGCGGCGGGCGAGCGGCAGGATCTTCGCGCCGGTCTCGGTCAGCGTGACTCGTCGCGGCTGTCGCTCGATCAATTGCACGCCGAGGTAGTTTTCCAGCTTCTTCAGCTGCGCCGAGAGCGTCGGCTGGCTGACGAAGGAGCGCTCGGCGGCCTTGCCGAAGTGCTTGGTGTCGGCGAGCGCCACGAAGTAACGCAGGTCGCGCAGATTCATGGCCGGGTCACCCCAATCGTCATGAAAGTCGAGTAGAATAGGCTCATAGGCAGAGTCTATCAAAATTCGCCGAACAATCGATTGGCGATTGCGGGTTCCGCCCGCATAATTGCATCCGTCGCCGCAGTGGGCTCCAGCGAAGGAGCCCGCCGTGGCACGCATTTCCAACCGCGCCCAGCCCAAAGCCAGCGCTACATTTTGTTGATGGAGGAGTTTTCATGTTAGGTGTCGGACAAAAGTTCCCGCAGTTCTCGCTGACCGGCGTGGTGTCGAACGATCTGAGCAATGCGTTCCAGCCGTTCGATTCGAACAGCAACAGCGGCAAGTGGAAGGTCGTGTTCTTCTGGCCGAAGGACTTCACCTTCGTCTGCCCGACCGAGATTGCCGCGTTCGGCAAGCTCAACAAGGAGTTCGCGGACCGTGACGCCGTCGTCTACGGCGTGAGCACCGATTCCGAGTTCGTGCACCTCGCCTGGCGCAAGGACAAGGAAGAGCTGCGCGACCTGCCGTTCCCGATGCTCTCGGACATCAAGCGCGAGCTGACCTCGGCGCTCGGTGTGCTCGATGCGGAAGCCGGTGTCGCTCAGCGTGCGACGTACATCGTCGACCCGCAGGGCGTGATCCGCTTCGCGTACGTGACCGACCTGAACGTCGGCCGCAGCCCTGAAGAAGTGCTGCGCGTGCTCGATGCCCTGCAGACCGACGAGCTGTGCCCCTGCAACTGGAAGAAGGGCGAGGACACGCTGAAGGCTGCCTGAGCCACGGCGCTGCATCGCTGATTCTCGATGAGTCGCGCCGGCGCGGAGCGATCCGCGCCGGCCTGGCTCCAACGGAGGTTTATCAATGTCTCTCGAAACGATCCGCGATCAGCTGCCGGATTACGCGCGCGATCTGAAGCTGAATATCGGCAGCGTGCTCACCCCTCAGGGGGCCCCGGGTCTGAACGAAAAGCAGATTGCCGCGGTCGCATTGTCGACGGCGATCGCCGCCCGTAACCCACACCTGACGCTCGCGATCGAGGCGTGGGCGAAACCGTACCTCGACGACGCCTATGTGAACGGCGCGCGCGCCGCGGCCGCCATCATGGGCATGAACAATATCTATTACCGTTTCCTCCACCTGGTGGAAGACGGCGAGTATTCGACCATGCCGGCCCGGCTGCGCATGAACATCATCGGCAACCCGGGCATCGACAGGCTCGACTTCGAGCTGCTGTCGCTGGCGGTGTCGGCCGTCAATGGTTGCGGTATGTGCATCACCTCGCACGAGAAGAAGCTGCGTGAAGGTGGCATCGGCCGGGAGCAGATCCAGAGTGCCGTGCGTATCGCGTCGGTGATCCACGCCGTCGCGGGCGTCCTGGAATATCACGCCGCGTCAGCCGCCGCCGCCGCAAGCGTGTGAGAATCCGGACTGGCGGCTATACTGCCGCCATGTCCCCCCGCCCCACGAGATTGTCCGCCGGCGTGGTTGTGATTCGTGAGACTCACGAGGGCTGGCTTTACCTCCTATTGCGGGCCTACAACCACTGGGATTTTCCCAAAGGCATGGTCGAGCCCGGCGAAGAGCCGCTGGCCGCCGCAATCCGCGAAGTGCGCGAAGAGACCCTGATCGAGGATCTGGATTTCGCGTGGGGCGAGGTTTACACACAGACCAATCCTTACAGCCGCGGCAAGGTCGCCCGGTACTACCTGGCCCGCACCCGCACCGTCGAAGTTTCCTTGCCCGTGATCGAAGCGCTGGGCCGGGCCGAGCACAACGAGTTTCGCTGGGTCGATCGGGCGCAGGCGTTGCGATTGGTTTCGCCCCGCGTCGTCCCCATCATCGAGTGGGCGGCGGGCTACATCGAGCCGCGCCAGACCGCGTTCGACATCGGTGAGGCTTCTGGATAGCGGGCCGTGACACAGGCCAAAGAAAAGCAAATCGTCATCGTGGGTGCCGGTTTCGCTGGCCTGAATGCCGCGAAGCGCCTCGGCAACGTCCCGGGGGTCGCCGTTACGGTGATCGATCGCGAAAACCACCACCTGTTTCAGCCGCTGCTCTATCAAGTCGCGATGGCCGCGCTCAGCCCGGCCGACATTGCCGTGCCCATTCGCAGTCTGCTCGCGAAGTATCGAAACATTCGCGTCCTGAAGGCGACTGCGCATAGCGTCGATACCGCGAATCGCAAAGTCCTCACCGACGTGGGCGACGTTGCATACGATTACCTGCTGCTCGGCTGCGGTGCTCAGCACGCATATTTCGGTCACGAAGAGTGGGAAGCCAAAGCGCCCGGGCTGAAGACATTGCCGCAGGCCACGGAGATCCGTCGTCGCGTGCTCGAAGCGTTCGAAATCGCGGAGCGCGAAACGCATCCCGAGGAGCGCCGTCGCCATCTCACCTTCGTCGTGATCGGCGGTGGCCCGACCGGCGTCGAGCTCGCCGGCGCGATCGGCGAGATGAGTCGGTTCACGCTGAATCGCGACTTTCGCAGCATCGATCCGCGTCAGACCCGTGTGATCCTGGTCGAAGCCGGTCCGAGAATCCTCACCAGCTTCGATGACAAACTCGCCGCACGCGCAATGCGAGATCTCGAATCGCTGGGCGTGCAGGTCTGGACGGGCGCACGCGTCACCGATGTCACCGATGCAGGTGTGATCATCGGCAATGACAAGATCGCCGCCGCGACCGTGCTGTGGGCCGCGGGTGTGCGCGCCTCCGATATCGGCAGCTCGCTGGGCGTGCCGCTCGATCAGGCGGGTCGCGTGATCACCAAGCCGGACCTGACCATCGAAGGTCATCCCGAGGTCTTCGTGCTTGGTGACATGTCCAGTCGCGCGGGCTCGAACGGTCGGCCTCTGCCCGGCGTGGCGCTCGTGGCCATGCAGGAAGGCATCTACGCAGCCAATGTGATCAGGAAAGAAGTTCGCAGCGGCGCGCCGAGCACGCGCCCGCCGTTCGAGTATGTGGATCTGGGGCAGATGGCAACTATTGGCCGCAGCCGCGCCATCACCGAGTTTCGCGGCCTGAAGCTGACCGGCGTGTCGGCGTGGTGGTTCTGGCTGCTGGTGCACATCTATCGACTGAGCGGCTTCCGCAACCGCCTGTCGGTGCTGGTGCAATGGGCGTGGTCCTATATGACGTTCGGGCGCGGCGCGCGCCTGATCGTTGCCAAGGACTGGCAGTCGTATCCGGAGCGTTCTAGTCCCGGAAGTTCTTGAACTGCAGCGGCAGGTCGAGCTTGGCGTTGCGCGCCAGTCGAATCACCTCCTGCAGATCGTCGCGGCTCTTGCCGGTGACGCGCACCTGCTTGTCCTGGATCGCGGCCTGCACCTTCAGCTTCGAATCCTTGATCAGCCGCTGCAGCTTCTTGCCCAGCTCGCTTTCGATGCCCTCGCGCAGGGTCACGACCTGATGTGCCGTCTGGCCGAGCACGACCGGATCTTCGACCTTGGTGCAAGCCACGTCGATGCCGCGCTTGGACAGCTTGAGCATCAGGATGTCCAGCATCTGCTTGAGCTGGAACTCCGCCTTGGCGTGCAAGGTGACGACCAGGTCCTTCAGCTCGAAGCGGGCGTCGCTGCCCTTGAAGTCGAAACGCGTGCCGACTTCGCGATTGGCCTGGTCGACGGCATTGGTGACTTCGTGGGCATCGAGCTCGGAAACGATATCGAACGATGGCATGGCGATTCTTCAGCGGCTGACGAGAGGCGCGGCGGGCTGCAGGTCGATGCGGCAACCCATGGCGCTGCTGGTGAGCGCGGCCTCGATGATGCGAATTGTGTCATAGGCCTGGGCGGCTGGCACGGGCACGGGCCGGTCGTGCTCGATAGCCTCGCGCATGCCTTCGTAGAAGGCGAGCCAGCGGCCGGTCTCGGGCGTGATGACTTCACGCTGACCGGTTTCACCGTGCACCAGCGTGCCCCACTGTTCGACCGGCTCGGTGCCGAACAGGTGCTCATCGGGTTCGAGGCCGGCGCGCAGCTGCGCTTCCTGCGGGTCCAGCCCTGGCTTCAGGAACGACGCCTGCGAGCCGTTGACACGATATCGATAGCCGCCGTCAGCGCACAGCAGACTGACGCCCAGCGTGATGCGCAATGCGCCCTGGCCGAGCAGCATCTCGAAACCATCCACGGTCACGCTGTTCTCGCGCTGACTGAAAACATTCGCGTACAGCCACTCGGGCTGGCCGAACAACTGGAGCGTCTGATCGATCAGGTGCGTGCCCAGGTCGTAGAGAATGCCGTTGCCAGGCTCGTCGCGCTCGCGCCAGCGATCGCTGACCTGCGGGCGGAAGCGGTCCCAGCGCGCGTGAAATGAATTGATCTTGCCCAGCCGGCCCTGCTCGATGAGCTTCTTGACGGTGAGAAAGTCGCTGTCCCAGCGCCGGTTCTGGAAGACCGACAGTTTGCGCTTGTGTTGGGCCGCCAGTTGCTCGAGCTCACTGACTTCCGCGGCGGTGGGGGCGAGCGGCTTGTCCACGACGACGTGCTTGCCAGCGCGCAGCGCCGCAGCCGCGTGCGTCACGTGCAATGGACTCGGCGAGGCAATTGCAACCAGGTCGATGTCGTTGCGCGCGAGCAATTCATCGGCCGTCGCGAGTACATCGACATCGCGCAGATACTCCCGAGCCGGCGCCGGCTTGCTGGTCACGACCGCCGCAATCGAAAAGCCGGCCGCGCGCAGCAGCGGCGCATGAAAATACCGACCCGCGACGCCGAACCCGATGATGCCTGCTCGTAGTGTCATGACCTTATACTGCCGCCACGCCGGCCCTGTTGTCACGAACCGGCGCCGCTAACCCGACATGCCGCCGATCGCGAACAGGATCACGCTGAACAGGGTCAGTACGAAGCTGATCATGATGGAGAGCAGCAGGAGCCGTACCCACGCGCCAAAGCGTGAGATGCCGTAAGCACCGCGCAGCTGCTTGTAGAGATGCAGAGGGGGCACGATGGCGATTGCCGTGCCCCAGATCCAGGCGCTCACACCAAGATCGTAGAGCAGCGTCACGGCGACGGCGAACAGCATCATGAAGCTGATCGAGTACGTGACGAAAATGGCGTGGTCGTAGACGTGCACGTCTCTGCGCCAGAAGAACAACAGCCACATGAACGGCACGCTCAGCGGGATGAGCGCCCAGGAAAACTTGTAGCCGGTGGTTTTGAGCTTGTAGGCGAGCAGCGCCGGATTGTCGCTCGCTTGCTGGACAGCGCTTCGCAGCCGGCTCTCGGCCTCGGCCGCCGTGTCTGGCGCCGGCGGGGCCGCCGGATCGCTGGCCCTGGCGCGCTGTTCCTGCTCCTGGGCGAATTTGACGATGTCTTTCCAGTCGCCTCTGATCAGCGCTCGATTGGCCTCCCGCGTCGACATCAACGCGGCGATGTGATCCTCGAGTCGCTTGCGTTCCGGAGCATCCGGCGCCATTTCCCCGAGTTGTTCCCGGGCAGTTTCGATCTGCTCATCGAGCCGTTCGATGTTGGTTTGGACGTTCTCCCTGAACTGTTCCCCGACGCCCAGCGGGTCCGCGCCTTCGATCTCGAGCTCGGAGCCGGTGAACGGGATGACCGCGAACATCAGGAACACGACGAACAGATACAGCGCCATGGGCGAGACGAACTTGGCGCGCTCGCCATCGATGTATCGGCGGGTCAGGCGACCCGGATGAAACAGCAGCTCCGGAATGGTGCGCCAGGTCTTGCCTTCGAAATGAAACACCCCGTGCAGGATGTCGTGGCCCAGCGAAACCAGGCTGCGATGCAGGTGGGCGGGCTGGCCGCAGTTGGAACAATAGGCGCCGCCGACGGTGCTGCCACAGTTGCGGCAGGGGCCGTGTCCATGCGCTTTGTTTTCACCGGCGGTGGGCTCGATGGCCCGAGCGATCACACCGCCAGTGATGACATCTGCCGTTGCTTCGCTTTGTCCTTCCATGGGCGCAAAAATATCACGTTCTATCGTCAGTCCGAGCCCGCCGCTGGGGATTCGGCCAGCAACGTATCGATCAGGCTCCGAAACTCCGTGACGTATTCCTCGTAATGCCGGCCGGTGGCCGGGCCCGAGAAGCCCAGATGAATGTCACGCACCGTTCCGGCTCGATCCACGATGATTGTGGTCGGGTAACCGTAGATGCCGGAAAGGGTGGGCAGCGCCTTGCTGGCTTCATCGGTGTCGGAGACTCCGGCGATCAAGGTGGTGAACTTGATTCCCAGATCTTTCCGATAACCACGCACCGCCTGCGCCGCGCGCTCGAACTCGCCGTGACGTTCGAACATCAGTGCGACGATCTCCACGCCCTTGGGTTGATACTCCTCATAGAAGGGCACCAGGAAGACCGCTTCGTCGTGACAGTTGGGGCACCAGCTGCCGCCGAGGGTTACCACCACGACTTTGTTCCGGAACTTCTCGTCGTGCAGCGAGACTTCATTGCCGTCCAGGTCGCGAAACGTGAAGTCGAAGCGGGATGTTTTGTCCTTGAGCTCGGTGCTCGGGCCCTGGCCTTCGAGCGTTGCATTCTCGTCGCGGCGCGCCGTCACGGTCGAGTGTGAGGCCAGGCCCTGCCACATCTCGCCTTCCAGCTCGCCGTGCTCGTTCACTTTCAGCTTGTATAGATAAGCCAGGCCGCCGGCGAACGTGGAGAGTTGTGCCTCCTCGCCGTGCACCTGGCCTTCGAGGAAGCGGTGATCCCCGGTCGGCGTCATGACGGTGCCGGTGAGCCGATCGTGTTCCTGCTCGAAGAGCGCGACCGCCGGCGTGCTCTTGCCGTCGCTGCTCAATGTCATTTGCCAGCGGCCGGCGAGATCGGCGTTGTCGGTGAGCGGTTGTTTATAAAACCGATAGCTGGCGTCGCTCTTGCCCTGCAGCTGCGCGCGGAACGGAATCACTTGCTCCTGGCTGCGATCCTTGATGAGAGTGACATTCCCTTCCAGCCGGTCGCGATACATGCGCGCCTGCAACGAGTTCTCATAACCCGGGAACACGGCGGTCAACTCGCCGTCCGCGATCGTTACGTTGTCGACGCGCGTACGCTCGGTCGCATTCTGCAGGTACAGAACGAAGCCGCCGTCGTGCGCGCTGATTTCCAAACCGAAAGGGGCCTCGCCGCCGGGCAATTGCAGGGTGGCGCGATATCGGCCCGTTTGTGGTTCATCCACCGGCCGACCGCAGGCCGCCATGGTCAGCAGCGCCGCCGCCGCAACCAGGCGCAAAACCCACCCCTGAGCTGATCTCCAAGCCACTGAATACATGCATCGCTCCGCTTCGGATGCGGGCAGTGTCGGGCGTCTGCCGGCGAACTGCAAGAACGTCGGTGCCTGCGCACATTCGACGCCGAATGAAGCAGTGCTCCAACGATCTGGAACCGCTCTGACGAATGGCGCGTTTTCGGACCACTGAAATCAGATGCGTACCCTTGGAGGCACCATGACAACCGCGAATTTCCGAGCTGGGCTGCCAATCCTAGGTGTGCTTACAGCCGGCGTGCTCGTGGGCTGCAGCAGTGTTTCCGAAGTGACCAGGGAACGTGTTGCCCGCAGCGAGCAGTCGTATCAACAGGCGCAACAATCGGTGGGCCGCTCCGAAGCGGGCGCCCTGGAGTTGCAACGTTCGAGGGACAATCTCGAGCAGGCCAGGGCCGCGATGGACAAGGGCGAGGCGCAGCAGGCCGAACGCTTTGCGCAACTGGCGGAGCTCGATGCACAGCTGGCCGTCTCGAAGTCACAAAGTGCATCGGCCCGGAAGGCCGCCGATGAGCTGACGGCAAGCATCCAACAGTTGCGACAGGAAGCCGCTCGCGGCAGCTCCGCGTCGCCCGAGCAGCAGCAGTAGTGAAGTAATGGTGGACAGCAGACTCGTCAACCGCCGGAGAAGATCATGAGCCGTTCATATCATTTGTTGTTGAGCGCTGCCGTCGCTGGTCTGCTCGCTGCGTGCAGTTCGACGCCGCCAAGCATCGAGGACCTGGAGGTGGCGCGGGCCGTCGTGCCGCAAGTGGAAGCCTCACCGCGCGCGGGTGTTGCAGCCACGAATGTTTCCGATGCGCGCAAGGCGTTGGATCGGGCCAACAAGCTGGCCGACGAGGGCGCGAAGGTGGAGGACATTCAGTACGAGGCCCAGGTAGCGGCACGCAATGCGCAGATTGCCAACGAGAAGATCCTGACGGCACAGGCGCAGGATGAGATCCAGAAGGGCAACGCCGAGCGCACGGCTGTGCTGGCCGAGGCGCGCGAAGCCGAGGCGAGACGGCATGCGCAAGAGGCGCGGGCCGCCGAGCAGCGCGCCAGTACGTTGGAACAGGAGCTCTCCGATATGCGCGCCAAGAAGACTGATCGAGGCATGGTGCTCACCTTGGGCGACGTGCTGTTCGATACGGGCAAGGCCACTTTGAAGCCCGGCGCTTACAACTCCATCGATCGGCTCGCCTCGGTGCTGAAGGAAGCGCCGGACCGCAAGGTGGTGATCGAAGGGCACACCGATAGCGTGGGCTCCGATGAGTTGAATCAGGCCCTCTCCGAGCGTCGCGCGGCAGCGGTGCAGACCGCACTGCTGGAGCGAGGCGTGTCCGCGGATCAGATCACGGCCGTGGGCAAGGGCAAGTCGTTCCCCATCGCAAGCAACGATACCGCGGCGGGCCGTCAACAGAATCGTCGCGTGGAAATGATCTTTTCGGACAACCGATCGCGGGTAGCTTCCGACGTGCAATAGTCGGGCTGTAATGACGAGCACATCCGCGGTCTGCGCTGTTGGTAGCCTCCTCTGTCGGTGGGCGGAGGAGGCTTTTTGCTGTCCATCTGTTCCAAGGGAGCTGCCCATGAATGTACGCATTGTCGTTGCCGATGAACGTCAGGCGAGCTTTTACGATGCCGTGACACCCAGGTCACCGATGATCGAGCGCGGCTCGCTGCACAACGAAAGGAGCGGCAAAAGAGATATTGAGCTGGAAACCGACCGGCCCGGCCGCCGCTTCGGCGGCACCAACGGGGTCGGTCACGGCATCGGTGGCATCGAAGGCCATCATCATGGTGTGACGGGCGAGAAGAGCACCGTACGACACGAGCTGACCTTGTTCGCCAAGGAGGTGGCCAGGAAGATCGAGACCGATCGCGCCCGCAACGAGTTCGACCGGCTGGTGCTGGTGGCAGGGCCGAAGATGCTGGGCCTGCTGCGTCAGGCGCTGTCGGGCCCGACGCACTCGATGCTGGCGGGCGAGATCTCCAAGGATATTCTTCGACAGGGCCCGGACGTGATCTTGAAGGCGGTTCCGATCGAGGCCTTCGAGAGTTATCGCATGCAGTAGGGCCGAGCGCTCAGCTCGGCACCCACAGCAGCGCGACGGTGCGCACGTCGATGTCGGTCTTGCGGGGTTTCACCGAGGTTCGTTCGACTGCCACCGTCGCGGGATCGAGCTCGCTGCGCAGCTGGCTGACTTCCGATTCCAGCTCGTTCTGCAGGTCCGTCAGGCGTTGCTGAATCACTTCCCGGTTTTCTTCCGCGCGATCGATGTCACTGCTTTCCTTGCCGAGCCGGCCGGCGCTGCGGGCGGCACTGCCGAGTCGCTGTGCATTGCCGACGCTGACCGCTTTACGTCCCAGCAGCGCGCCCAGGATCGACGTTCCCACCGAAATCGCCGTCTGCATTTTCTTTTGTGACAGGTCGGAGCGCTCCCGTTCGACTCGCTCATCCGCGCGACGCAGCTGGTCCTGCAGCGTCGCCAGCTTGGGCGCATATTTCTTTCGCAGCTTCTCGATCTCGGCGTCGCGCTTCTCGCGCAAGGCGAGACCGAGCTTGGCGCGGAAGTCGCCCTCGCTGGTGCCGGGCGCGACCGACTGGCCGACCGCGGGGCAATGGAAGATCGGCAGCGTCACCTCGGAATACAGATAGCTGGCCAGTTCTTTTTGCCACGAGCGATAGTTCTGAGCCCGCAGCAAAGCCGCCGGCGCCTCCGCGTAACGTGCGTTCTGAGGCGGCTTGTTGGAAAGCTGCTTCTGCAAGTCGTCGCCGACTTCGGCTTGCGCCCAGTCGACGTTGGATTCGTTGTCGTCGAGCGGCGCGATGAACGAGCGCGTTTCCCAGACATCCAGGCCGGCTGCCTTGTCGACGAAATGCAGGCGCGCGATGCCCAGAACGCGAGGCAGATACGTTACCTCCGCTTGCGAGGTTTCGAGATAGAGCTCATTGATGTCGGCGGGGATGACGGGCTTGTCCGAAGGATGGCTCATTCTCGCCGCCGCCATGTTTCTTTCGCTCGCCTGGTTGGGCCGCGCAATCGAAGATCCCGGCCCGGCTAACGCAGGCGAGACATCCGATGCTGCCGTGGCGTGCGACAGCTTTGCAATCTCCTGCAATGTCAGCGGGCCGCGAAGATATGACAGCGTCCAGCGCGTGCGGAACAACACCGGTGCGGCGTCGTGCACGTTGCGCATCAGGAACACGCGATTGCCCAGGTTGGCGAGCAGTTTCTCCAGCTGCGCCTTGTCCAGGCCTTCGCCCGCCGCGCCGAGCAAGCCCTCGATCACGCGCGCCTTGTCGCGCTCGGTCTGCAACCGTCCGATGAACCAGGTCCCGGCATTCGACAGACCTTTGTAATCGAGATCGACCGGGTTCTGCGTCGCCAAGGTCACGCCCAATCCAAACGCGCGTGCTTGCTTCATGAGCGTGAGCAGCGGCATCTTCGACGGCGGCATGGCGCTCGGCGGGAAGTAGCCGAAGATCTCGTCCATATACAACATCGCACGCAGGCTCGACGTGCCCGACTGGCGCCGCATCCACGCGACGATTTCACCCAGCAGCAACGTCACCACGAACATGCGCTCGGCATCGCCGAGATGCGCGATCGAAATGACCGAGATCCGCGGCTTGCCTTCAGCCGTGAACAACAATCGCTGTACATCGAGCGGCTCGCCCTTCATCCAGGCCGCGAAGCTTGGCGCTGCGATCAGGTTGTTGAGCGCCATCGCCAGTTGCAGGCGTTCCTTGGCGGGAAAGAAAGTCTCCAGGTCGAACACGCCGACCTTGTCGAACGGCGGCTTTTGAATGCCCTGGATCAATGCGGCCAGGCTGAGGTCGCGGCCCGCGGTCCAGGCCTGCTCGAGCAAGGTCGATAGCAGAATGTGTTCGCGACTCTGCAGCGGATCGGCCTCGATGCCGGCCAGTCCCAGCAAGCCACCTACTGTTGCACTGACACGCTCACGCAGGGCGCCGCTGTCCAGGCGCTGCTCTTCGGAAGGCGCCGCAAAGGACTGCAGCACCGAGAGCGGACGGCCCGCCTCGCTGCCCGGGGTATAGATCGCAATGTCCACGGCGTCACGGAAGCGAGCGATCCGGTCGCCGTCTTCGTCCCAGTCCGCCAGGCCCTTGCGCCAGGTTTCCGCCGTCTTGACGGCCGCGTCTGCCGGGGTGATGCCTTGACGGGCCGCGGCGCCGGCATCGATCCAGGGGGCGAAGTCTTCGGGCCGAAGTGCGGGGAAGCTCAACAGCAGGTTACCGAGGTCGCCTTTGGGGTCGATGGCGATGGCCGGCACTCCGTCGATGGCCGCTTCCTCGAGCAACGACAGGCACAGGCCGGTCTTGCCGCTGCCAGTCATGCCGACGCAGACCGCATGAGTGGTCAGATCGCGCGAGTCGTACAGCAGCAAGTCGGGGCGATCGGCGCCACGCTCGGCGTCGTATTCGCGGCCCAGATAGAAGGAGCCGAGGGCTTCGTAGGAGGGAAGAGTCGCCATGGAAAAATTGCTCGTTGGAGGGCATCGGCTAAGAACTTTTAGCGATGACGCGGCGTCGTTCGCTTCTGACGTTATAACCGTTTTATAACCCGTCGATTACTGACCTTATCACTGGCGGCCGGTAAGCTCCCGGCCCGTATGTCCATTACGCTCGACCAAGTCACCAAACGGTATCAAGGCTCGCCCGTCGTCAACGACGTTTCGTTGGAAGTCGGCGAGGGCGAGTTCTACGTTCTGCTCGGTCCGAGCGGTAGCGGCAAAAGCACTCTGTTGCGGGCCATTGCGGGCCTGACCGGCGTCGATCATGGCCGCATCGCGCTGCACGGCAACGATGTCACGCATGTGTCCGCGCGGCAACGGGGTGTCGGCCTGGTGTTCCAGAATTACGCGCTGTTCCGCCACATGACGGTGGGCGAGAACATCGAGTTCGCGCTCAAGGTCCGACGCATGAAGGCCGCCGAGCGTCGCGAGCGCCGCAAGGAGCTGCTGCGCCTGGTGGCGCTGGAGGGCATGGACGATCGCTTGCCCACCCAGCTGTCGGGAGGTCAACAGCAGCGCGTCGCTGTCGCTCGCGCGCTCGCTCACAAGCCTCCGGTGTTGCTGCTCGACGAACCCTTCGGCGCGTTGGACGCCAAGATCCGCGAAGAGCTGCGTCGGACGATTCGCCAGGTGCAGCGTGAGCTGAAAATCACCACGGTGCTGGTGACGCACGACCAGGAAGAAGCGTTCGCCATGGCCGATCGGATCGGCGTGATGAATCTCGGCCGCCTGCTCGAGAGCGGCAAGCCCGATGAGCTGTATGCGCGCCCCGCGACTCGTTTCGTCGCGACGTTCCTCGGCGCTGCAAACCTGTTGCTGGCGCGTCAGACGGAGCAGGGCATTCGCTTTGGCGCGGCGCCCGTAAACGCCCGACGCGTCGAGAAGCTCGAAGGTGGGCGCGAGCAGGAAGTGGTCGCCGTGCTGCGTCCTGAAGAAGTGGAGCTGGCGCCCACGCGCGACAATCTGCGCACCAACTTCATCGCCAACGGCATCGTGGAAGAACTGGTCTTCACCGGCGCGCTCGAACGCATGCGCGTGCGCATGGCGGATGGCGCAGCCAACGCTCATATCGTGACCCAGGCCAACGGTAGCAGCGCGCCTGCCGCGTTGCTGGATGTCACGCGCACACAGCACGAACAACGCTTGTTTCCGGTGACGCTGGGTCAGTCGGTCGCGATCGGGGTGCGACGAATTCACGTGTTGCCGACGCCGCTGTCCAGCTACACCGCGTACGGTTCCGATCAAGCTTCGTGCGAGCGATTGTCACAGCATCCATTGCTGGTCGAGCTCGCGAGTCGCATGAAGACCCGCATCATCAAGCGCGAGGAGACGCCGCTGGTTGCATGCGACGCACCGGCAAGCGCTCCCGTCTCTGGCGTGGCCGTCATCGCGGCGGGTCCGAAAACTGCGGATCAATTGCAGTGGCTGTTACAGAACGGCGCTGGTGAAGTGCTGGTGTTGCCGGCGCATTCCGCATCTCCTCAACGAGTGCTGATTCACTGGGCAGATGATTCGGCGCGTCGTTCGACGCTGGCGGTCGCGGCGAGTCTGTTACGTCACGTTGCGGCCGAAGCGGTGTACGTGGGCATTCTTCCCGAAGGGTCGAGCGGCGAATCGCAGCGTCCGTTCGGCGTACGCACTCTGCTCGATGCGCGCTCCGAAGCGCAGGCGGTGCACGGTCTCGAAATGCGCACCGAGTTGCGCTTCGGCGCCGCTGCCGACGAGTTGCAGCGTCAGTTGCACGACTCTCAAGATCCCATGCTGATTCTCGGCGTCTCCGATCCGGCGCAACTGCGCGGTACGTTCGGTGCGTTGTTCACGTCCGGTGCGAGCTATCCGATGATGATCGTGTACCGGCCCAGCAAGGACAACAGCGAAGGGGCCGCCGAATGAACGTCTTCAAACGCAGCACATTGGCGGCCTGCCTGGGCATGCTGACACTGCTCGCCGGTTGCGGCAGCAGCGACGATGCCGGGCGCGTGACGCTGCTCAACGTCAGCTACGATCCGACGCGCGAGCTGTATCGCGAATTCAACGAAAGTTTCTCGAAGCGCTGGGAGCAGGAGCACAAGCAGCGCGTCACGATCAAACAATCGCATGCCGGCTCGGGCAGCCAGGCGCGTGCGGTGATCGACGGTCTGGACGCGGATGTGGTCACGCTCGCGCTCGCGTACGACATCGATTCGATTCAGATCAAGGGCAAGCGGCTCGGCGCGGACTGGCAGAAGCGTCTGCCGGACAACAGCTCGCCCTATACCTCGACCATCGTGTTCCTGGTGCGCAAGGGCAATCCCAAGCAGATCAAGGATTGGCCGGATCTGATTCGCGAGGGCGTTGCGGTCGTCACGCCGAATCCCAAGACCTCCGGCGGCGCGCGCTGGAATTATCTCGCCGCGTGGGGTTCGATGTTGCGCACCGAGTTGGGAGGAGATTGGTCGAAGCTCGACGATCCTGCGGCTGAGCAGGCGGTCGCCGCGGCTCAGAAAAAGGCCGAACAATATGTGACGCAGCTGTACAAGCATGTTCCCGTGCTCGACAGCGGCGCGCGAGGCGCGACGAACACATTCGTGCAACGTGAGATCGGCGATGTGCTGCTCGCGTGGGAAAACGAAGCGCTGCTCGCCATCAAAGAACTGGGTCCCGACAAAGTCGAGATCGTGATTCCGAGCAGCAGCATCCTGGCCGAGCCGCCGGTGGCGGTGGTCGATACCGTCGTCGATCGACGGGGCACGCGTCAGATTGCCGAAGCGTATCTGAGATATCTGTATGAAGAGCCCGGCCAGGAGATCGCGGCCACTCATTATTTCCGGCCGCGCAACCCCGCGGTCCTGGAACGGCACAAGGATCAGTTCCCGGCGCTCGATCTGTTCACCATCGACCAGGTGTTTGGCGGCTGGAAGGTGACGCACGAACAGCACTTCGCCGACGGCGCGTTGTTCGATCGTATTTATGGCGGCGGGAGCCCGGGCAAATGAGCTTCCGCCAGCCATCCATCCTGCCGGGCTTCGGCCTGACGCTGGGCTTTTCGACGTTCTTTCTGTCGGCCATCGTGCTGGTGCCGCTCGCGGCCCTGGTCATGAAAACGGCGACCATGGGCTGGAGCGATTTCGTGCGCGTCGTTACCGATGCGCGTGCACTGGCTTCGTACCGACTGAGCTTTGGCGCATCGATCCTGGCCGCGACCTTGAACAGCGTGTTCGGGTTCATCATCGCCTGGACGCTGGTGCGCTATGAATTTCCCGGGCGCAAGCTCATCGATGCCCTGATCGATATGCCGTTCGCGCTGCCGACCGCGGTGTCGGGTATCGCGTTGACGGCGGTGTTCGCGGAGAACGGCTGGATCGGTCAGCACCTCGCGCCGTTCGGTATCAAGGTTGCGTACACGTGGATCGGCGTGGTCGTCGCATTGACGCTGATCGGCTTGCCGTTCGTGGTGCGCTCGGTGCAACCGGCGATCGCCGAAGTGCAGCGCGATCTGGAAGACGCCGCCGAGACGCTCGGCGCCGGTCGGTTGACCATCTTCCGGCGCATCGTGCTGCCCACCGTGTTTCCCGCGCTCGCCACTGGCTTCACGCTGGCGTTCGCACGCGCCGTCGGCGAGTACGGCTCGGTGATCTTCATCGCCGGCAACCTGCCGATGCGCACCGAGATCACGCCGCTGCTGATCGTCATCAAGCTCGAGCAATTCGACTACAAGGGCGCCGCCGCGCTCGGCTTCATCATGTTGACCATGTCGTTCGTGATGTTGCTGTCCATCAACCTGCTGCAAGCCTGGAGCCGTCGGCGCATGGTCGCCGCGGGACGCTGATGGCAGGCGGTCCTTCCAAGGAGATGTTGGCGGAAATCGCGAGCCGGCCGGGCCGCGATACCCTGATCTCTTCCATCGTAAAGTACGTTTTCATCCTGCTGTCGCTCGGCTTCCTGGCGGCGCTGCTGTTCGCGCCGCTCGCCACCGTGTTCATCACGGCGCTGAGCAAGGGCTGGGAGATGTATTTCGAGAGCTTCAAGGATGAAGATACGCTGGCGGCGATCCGGCTGACATTGACGGTGGCGGCCATCGTCGTGCCCACCAACACGATCTTCGGCATCGCGGCCGCCTGGGCCATCGCCAAATTCGAGTTTCGCGGCAAGAGCTTCCTGATCACCCTGATCGACCTGCCCATCGCCGTGTCGCCGGTGATATCGGGCCTCGTGTACGTGTTGTTGTTTGGCGCGCAGGGCTGGTTCGGCCTGTGGCTGCAGGAACACGACATCAGCATCATCTTCGCCGTGCCCGGCATCGTACTGGCAACCATGTTCGTGACCTTCCCCTATGTGGCGCGCGAGCTGATTCCGTTGATGCAGCAGCTGGGCAACGACGAAGAAGAGGCCGCGATCACCCTCGGCGCCGGCGGTCTGATGACGTTCTTCCACGTCACGCTGCCGAAGATTCGCTGGGGCCTGGTGTACGGCGTGATCCTGTGTAATGCCCGTGCCATGGGCGAGTTCGGCGCCGTCTCGGTCGTGTCCGGCCACGTCCGTGGACTGACGACCACCATGCCGTTGCATGTGGAAATCCTTTATAACGAGTACAACTTCGTTGGCTCGTTCGCGGTCGCCTCGCTGTTGACGCTGCTGGCGGTGCTGACGCTGATCATTAAATCCCTGGTGGAGATGAAGAGGAAGTGATCGATCGCTTCTTCTCATATGTGGTCGACCGGATTCAGCAGTTCATCGACGGGCTGCAGATCGATACTTCGCGCGCCAGTCTCGGAGTGTGGATCGCCGTCATCAATGTGGCGATCGTGCTGCTGCTGGTCGGCGGCATTTCCATATCGGCGATCGGCTCGCTGCGGGATCTGGCCGATCAGCAGGGCAAGTCGCGCGTGCAGCTGGCCGGCGCGATGGCGCGCGAGGACATCAGACGCTTCAGCGAAGACGCGCTGACGCATGCCAAGTCGGTTGGCGAGCGCCAGACGTTCCAGCGCCTGCTCGCGGATCGGCGCTCGGCCACGATCGGTCCATATCTGCGCCGCTCCTGCAATTCGGAAACCATCGCCTCTTGCGCCGTGTTCGAGGGCGACCGGCTGGTCGCGCAGGCCGGCGTGCAACTGCCTTGGGAATTGATCGCGACTTCCGCCGCCGAGCAGGGCGAACGGTTCATGGCGGCACCGATGGGATCGCAATACGCGCTGCTCGGCGCATCCGCCCAGGTCGGCGGGGCGACGGAGCGGCGCGTGTATGTCGCTCGCTTGCTCGATCAGAGGATGGCGGACATCCTGACCGAACGCGTCGGCATGCAGATCCGGCTGATCAATTACCGCCTGTTCATCGAAGAGCGCAAGGTCGACGATTTCACGCGGCTGAATTCGGCGGGCTTGTCCGATGGGCGCTCGGCGGTGGCGCGCCTTGACGACCTGGATCTGTACGCCGCCAGCTTTCCGATCTTTGCCGTGTCCGGGGAAGCGATCGCATTCCTCGAAGCGCGCCTGCCGTCGTCCGACATTGATGCGTCGGTCGGCGGGCTCGCCAAACGGTTGCTCATTACGGCGATCATCCTCGCTGCGCTCGCGGTGCTGGCGGGCATCATCCTCGGTCGTCAGGTCACGGGCCCGGTCACGACGTTGACCGACGCGGTGGAAAAACTCGGGCACGGCGACTTCTCGACGTCCATTCCAGTGGGCGGCACTCGCGAAGTCGGCAAGCTCGCCCGCACGATCGAAGACATGCGTAACAACCTGGTCGAGCTGACCGGAACCTTGCGCCGTCGCGAGGCGGAAGCTCAGGCCGTGCTCGGCGGCATCGTCGAGGGCGTCTACGCCGTCGATAAGTCGCGGGTCATTCGTTATCTGAATCCGCAGGCCGCGCAACTGCTGGGCGTGCAAGCTCATGAAGCCATCGGGCGCTTCTGCGGCGACGTGCTGAAGCCATGCCGCGATTCGAACGGCGTGCGTCCGTGCGAAACCAATTGCCCGATCGTGCGTGCGCGCCTCGAAGGCAGCTCGCAGGCCACGGAGCATTTGCAGCTGAGCGACGGCGCGCCGCGCATCACCATCATCACGAGCTCCAGCCCCGTCGATGAGCTGCAGGTGCAGGTCATTCGCGACGAAACCGAGCTGGAGGGCGTGCGGCGGGCGCGTGACTCGGTGCTGGTCAATATCTCGCACGAATTCCGGACGCCGCTCGCGGCGCAGCTCGCGTCGATCGAGCTGCTGCGCGACGGCTTCGATACGATGTCAGTCGATCAGCAGAAGGAACTGGTGCTGTCGCTGGAGCGCGGCGCCCTGCGCCTGACGCGCTTGATCGACAATCTGCTCGAAAGCGTGCGCATCGAGTCCGGCCAGCTCAGCATCCGGCACCAGGCCGTGGCGCTGGCGGAGGTCATCGAAGATTCCGAGGCTCTGGTAGGCGCGTTACTTACGCAGCGACACCAGCACCTCGAAGTGGACCTGCCCGAGGATCTGCCGAATGTGGACGGCGATGGCCCGCGACTGACGCAGGTGTTCGTCAATCTGCTTGCCAACGCGAGCAAGTTCGCGCCGGAACATTCAGTGGTGCGGATCGGCGCCGAGCAGACTGGCGAGTTCGTGATCAGCTGGGTCGAGGACGAAGGACCGGGCGTGCCCGAGATCGAAAGCAATTCGATCTTCGATCGTTTTTATCGCAGCGGCGGCCAGGAACCGGAGCCCGGCGGGCTGGGTCTGGGATTGTGGATCGTGAAGTCCATCGTCGAGCGGCATGGCGGGACCATCGCCGCACGGCGCACTGCCGAGGGCCGCACTCGTTTCGAAGTCAAGCTGCGACAGACTGCCGAGTAATCTCCATGAAGATCTTATCTGCCGACGATGACAAGGACTTGCTGGCGTTGATCGCCTTCACGCTGTCGCAGGCGGGCTATCTGGTGGTCAAAGCCAGCGACGGCATCCAGGCATTGCGCGCGTTCGAAAGCGAAGGCCCGGATCTGGTGATCCTGGACATCAACATGCCCGGTGCCACGGGCTTTCAAGTGTGCGAGCAGATCCGTACCAAGTCGCGCGTGCCGGTGATGATGCTGACCGTGCGTGGCGAAGAGGAAGATCTGGTTCGTGCGCTCGAGCTCGGTGCCGACGATTATTTGAGCAAACCATTCAGCCCGCGCACGCTACTGGCGCGCGTCAAGGCGCTGCTGCGTCGAGCGGGCATGGAGAACACTGCGCCGCTCGCCGCCGGTCGCATCCAGCTCGACGTCGACGAGCATACCGTTCAGGTCGGCGCGAACCCGCCGCTGCGCCTGACCAAGCTCGAACTGCGCTTGTTGCAAATGCTGATCGCCAACGCCGGTCACACGGTCAGCTCGGATCGGCTGCTGATGCAGGTGTGGGGTCACAAAGGCTCGGGCGATCGTCAGCTGCTGAAGCAGCTGGTGCATCGGCTGCGCCAGAAAATAGAGATCGATCCGGCCGCTCCCCAGATGCTGCAAACCGCGCCCGGCGCCGGCTACAAGCTGGTCGTCGACTGAGCCCGCCACAACACCGCTCGACCGTGTGGTTATAAATCGGTTGCAGAGTCATAGCATTCCCTGCGCCGATTCGTGACTCGCGCGTTACAGACTTGATACCGGCGCCTCGCCTAGGCTGTCGCTTCCAGAGCCATTGGAGCGACGATTGGCAGGACTGCTTCGAACCATAGTAATTGTCGGCGGCGGATTCAGCGGCACGGTCGTGGCCGCGAATCTGTTGCGACGTCCGCCGCCGGGCCCGACGCGCCTCGTTCTGATCGAGCGCTCGAACGAGGTGGCGCGTGGCGCCGCGTATGCCGAACGCAGCTTCCCGTATTTGCTCAACGTGCCGGCCAGCCGTATGTCGGCAAGCTCGGCCGCGCCCAAGGAATTCCTGGAGTTCGCGCAACGACGCATTCCGAAGGTCACTGGCGAGGATTTTCTGCCGCGCACGCTGTACGGCGAATATTTGAACGAGGTGCTGCTCGCTGCCCAGCTCAGTGCGCCAGGAAACGTTCGTCTGGAAATCGTCCAGGGCTCGGTCGTCAATCTGCGCCGCATCGAGCGGCATCTGCCGTTGCGCGTCGAGCTGGAGGACGGACGACGTTTCACAGCGGATGACGTTGTGCTCGCGCTCGGCAATCCCAGGCCTGCTTCGTTGTCAGTGGCCAGGGATGTGCTGACCCATCCGGCCTACGTTGCCGATCCCTGGACCGTCGATCTCAAGTTCAATCGATCCCAGACGGTGCTGTTGATCGGCACGGGTCTGACCACCGCCGACATCATCAACGTGGCCGCCTCCGATCCGCAGCGGACGCCCACCCTGCACGCTCTGTCACGTCATGGATTGGTGCCGCCCCGACAGACGCCGTTCCGGCCCGATGCGTTCAAAGGCGACGGCAATGCGTTGTTGCTGGCTGCGTCCACGTCGCTGCGACGACTGGTCAGCTCGGTCCGTTTGCTGGCGCACGAGGCCGAGCAGATGGGCGGCGACTGGCGCGAGGCGATCACATTCGTTCGTAACATGGCTCCGACCATCTGGCAGCGATTGCCGGAGCGCGATCGCGTGCGCTTCCTGCGCCACGTGCGGGCGTATTGGGACATTTATCGACATCGATTGCCGCCCGAGCTGATTCAGAAGATCGACGCGCTCCGCAATTCGGGGCGCCTGACCATTCACGCCGGCCACATCAAACAATTCATTCCACGGGGCGAGCGCATCGAAGTGATCTGGCGTCCGCGCGGCTCGCAGGAGCTGCGCGCTCAGCAGTTCGATCGCGTGATCAATTGCACTGGGCCCGACTACGCAATCGCGCGCTCCACCGAGCCACTGTGGCGCAACCTCGTCCAAACCGGGCTGTGCGTGCCCGACCCGCTGGGCCTGGGATTGCGTACCGGACCGAGCGGCGCCGTCATCGATGCCGATGGCTGGCCGGGGCCGCATCTTTTCTATGTGGGCCCGATGTTGCGTGCCGATCATTGGGAGGCAACCGCGGCGCATGAGCTGCGCGGGCATGCCGAAAAACTCGCTGCGCTACTGGCTACGGAGCGGCGCTGACGCCATGAGAATTCTCGTTGCGGACGATGATGCCGATTTGCGGGCACTGATTGGATTCACGCTGATGCAGGCGGGATTCGATATCTGTACCGCGGTGGATGGGGAGAGCGCGCTGCTCGCATTCCAGCGTGACTCGCCGGATCTGGTGCTGCTCGATATAAACATGCCGGAGCCGAATGGCTTGAAGGTATGTCGCGAGATTCGCGGCCGCTCGCCCGTGCCCATCATGATGTTGACGGTGCGGGATGTGGAAGAGGATCTGATCGAAGCATTCGATTCGGGCGCGGATGATTACGTGCACAAACCTTTCAGCCCGCGAGCCTTGCTGGCCAGAGTGCGCGCGCTGATTCGACGCTCGGAGCCGTTCGACGCGGGGCCGGTGACGGCAGGTCAGTTGCGCCTCGATCCGGATCAGCGCACGCTGCAGTTCGGCGCGGCGCCGCCGATTCGACTCACGCCGCTGGAGTTGAAAGCGATTCAGCTGCTGATGATCACGCCGGGGCGAACGGTGACGGCGGAAAAACTGTTGCTGCATTTGTGGGGACGCGCCACCGCCCGCGAGCGCCGTACTCTCAAGCAGCTCATTTATCGCCTGCGTCACAAGATCGAAACGGATGCGTCGGCGCCGGAAGTGCTGCAGACCACGCCGGGTGCGGGCTACAAGCTGGTGGCGGACTAAGATCTTGTCGCTATCTGTTCATAGCGCATAACCGCCAGGCGGGCAGGGAGCGAGCCGGCGCAGCTGCCGCTGACCGGCATGTGACCTGACATCGACTGACCGCATGACCCGCGCACGATACATTTGCAAGCAAGCGACACAGCAATCGACAAGGGTTGCGGTGTCGCGGGCTGCAAGCCGTTTCTCCCCCTGGGCCGGCAGTCTGAGTTGGCCCTCTCGTCGCCCACCCTCACCGGCGGCGAGAGGGTTCTTTTCTGCCGTCGTCTTCGTACCCGACCGATGTACGCTGTGTATCAGCTGTCGCGTTTCCAACGAATCGTCCGAGCATGACAAGTTCTTCATCATGACCGGGCGGGCGCCGCGCGACTTGTGTCAATAACGTAATGTTCTCGTGAGCGCCGCGCGGCAGAATGCCGCTTACTTTCGGTGACACAGGATCACGGATCGTGACCGAGGCAGTGAGCGGTTGGGCAAAGTGGCGCATCTGGCTGATCGCGGCCGGTGCCGGCCTGATCAGCTTGCTGCTGTTCGATGCCTTCCGCGTATTGCTCGCCGAAGTTCATCTCTCCAAGGTCATGCAGCAGATGGAGGCCGAGCCTCTGCAGAATCTGCTGCTCGCGGTACTGGCAACCGCCGTGAGCTATCTGGTGCTCACCGGTTACGACATGTCTGCCATGAAGTACGCCGAAGTGCGCATCCGACGCTCGACGGTGCTGCTCACGTCTTTTATTGCGTATGCGCTGGGGAATACCGTCGGCTTGGGTGTTCTGACCGGCGGTGCGGTCCGCATGCGACTGTATACGGCGGCGGGAGTCGACGCTAACAAGGTCGCGGAAGTCATCGCCTTCAATGCCAGCGCCTTCACGTTCGGCACCGCTGCGTTTGGTGCGGCTGGTTTGTTGTGGGGAGCGGACGGTGTCGCGCAACTCGCCCACATGCCGGCATGGCTGCTGCGAGTGATTGCCGCGGCCGTGTTGTTCGGCATCCTTGGGTTCATCGCACTCGCTGCGCGGCGTCGCGAAGTGATGATCGCCTGGCGTTGGAAACTGCGCATGCCGCCGGCTCGGCTGGCTGTGCAACAGCTGGTGATTTCAGCGTTGGATCTGCTGGCCTCGGCGGCGACGCTGTGGTTCCTGCTGCCCGCCGGTGCCGTGGCGCCGGGCGAGTTCATGGCGTGGTATTCGATCGCGCTGGTGCTCGGGCTCGTGAGTCATGTGCCAGGCGGTCTGGGCGTTTTCGAAGCGGTCATCCTGGTTGCGTGCGCCGGCCGCGCACCAGTGGAGCACATCGTCAGTGCGTTGGTGCTCTATCGCGTCATCTATTATCTGCTGCCGCTGGTTCTCGCCGCCGTGCTGCTGGCAGTCTATGAAATGCGCGTCGGCATCGCCGCACCGCTCGGTCGCGCAGCGGTGCGACTGTCCCCGATGTTGCTGGCCACGATGACCTTCATTGCCGGCGGCTGGCTGCTCGTCTCGGGTGTCACGCCAGCATCCGCGCAAGCGACTGACATGCTGGCATTACGAGTGCCGCTGCCTCTGGTCGAGGCTTCGCATTTCCTCGGCAGCGTCACCGGGCTTGCGATGATCATCATCGCGCGCGGCTTGTTACATCGCCTGGATGCCGCGTGGTGGGCGGCGTTCGTGCTGGCGCTGGTGGCCGCTGTGTTGGCCATGCCCAGAGGTTTCGCGCTGGTGCAAGCGTGTTATCTGCTGGTGCTGGCGATCCTCCTGTACATGTCGCGCGCCCAGTTCGATCGACGCTCCGCGTTGTTCTCGCATCCGCTGCGAGGCGTGTGGCTGATCTCGGTCGTGTGGATGGTCGCGGCGACGGTGTTCCTGCTGTTCTTCGTCTATCGTCGCGTCGATTACACCAACGAGCTGTGGTGGCAATTCGAGTTCAACGCCAACGCGCCGCGCTCGCTGCGCGCCATGATGGGTGTGATGATTGCAGGTCTCGGGATCGCACTCTGGCAGCTGTTGCGGCCATCGCCGGGTGCGCCGATGCTGCCAACGGCTGCGGAGCTCGACAGGGCGAGCAGCATCGTGCGCGATCAGCCGTCGGCGGAAGCCAATCTCGCGTTGATGGGCGACAAGCGATTGCTGTTCTCGACCCAGGGCAATGCCTTCATCATGTATGGCCGGCAGGGCCGCTCGTGGATCTCGCTGTTCGATCCAGTCGGCCGACAGTCGGAATGGCAGGAGTTGATCTGGCGTTTCATCGAGCTGGCGACCGACCACGGCGGCCGCGCAACGTTCTATCAAGTGCGTGGCGACTCGCTGCCTTTGTATCTCGATGCCGGGTTGCGTGCGTACAAGCTGGGTGAGTATGCGTACGTGCAGCTCCAGGAATTCACCACCAAGGGGTCGAAGCGCTCCCATCTGCGGCAGGCAATCAATCGGGGCGAGCGCGATGGGCTGGAGTTCGCCATCATTCCGCCCGCGGAAGTGACGGCACTGCTGCCGCAACTGCGGGCCGTTTCGGACGCCTGGCTGGAAGGTCAGGAGACACGCGAGAAAGGATTCTCGCTCGGCTCGTTCGAGCCTGCGTATCTGTCGCGGCAGCCGTTTGCGGTCGTGCGGCAGCAGGCGCAGATCGTCGCCTTCGCCAATCTGCTGTGTACCCGGATGAAGATCGAAGCCAGCGTCGATCTGATGCGTCAACTGCCACTTGCGCCGGCGGGCACGATGGATTTCCTGTTTACCAAGCTCATGCTGCATTTCCAGAGCGAAGGCTATCAGCGCTTCGGACTGGGCATGGCGCCGATGTCGGGCATGGCCAGCCACGAGCTGGCGCCGCGCTGGCACCGGTTCGGCCGTTTGCTGTTCGATTACGGCGAAACGTTCTACAACTTCCGCGGTCTGCGCGGCTTCAAAGACAAGTTCGATCCGGTGTGGGAGCCGCGTTATCTGGTGGCTGGCGGTGGCCTGACTCCATTGCTCGCCTTGGCCGACGTGGCGACATTGATCAGCGGCGGATTGCGAGGAATCATCGCGAAATGAGGGTGTGTCGCCGCTGGCTGGTGTTGCTGCTGCTGGTGCTTGGTTCGCAGGCGGTAGCGGAGACGATTTCGCATGGTCGGTTCGAGAACCTGACTGTGTATCGGCCGCAAGGCGCGGCCACCCAGACAGTGTTGTTCTTTTCGGGCGAGCGTGGCTGGACGGCTGATCTCGATCCCATTGCGCAATCGCTTGCTCGTCAGGGCGCGCTGGTCGCGGGCATCGACACTGCGTCGTTGTTTCGCAATCTCGAGCAGGATGGCGGCAACTGCGTCTCGCCCGAGGGCGACCTGGAAAACCTGAGTCACTTCCTGCAAGCCTACTATCGGCTGCCGACTTATCGGCCCGCGCTGCTGGTCGGCACCGGGTCCGGAGCGGAGTTCGTGCACGCCATGCTGGCGAAGGCGCCCGCGGGAACGTTCGGCGGTGGCATCTCTCTGGGTTTCTGTCCGACTCGTGGCTTGAAGAAGCCGCTGTGCCCGAGCGGCAGAGCGGCAACGTCTCCGCCACTCGGCGCGCCATGGACAGTGTTGCAGGGTGTGCACGACCAGCAATGTCGGGCGCAAGCCAAACAGTTCCTCGCGAACGTGAAGCAGGCCGAAGTGATCACCGTGGCCGGCGACAGCCACGGTGAAAGCGACTTCCACACCTGGGAGCCGCAGTTCGCGGCTGCGTTTCAGCGGCTCGCAGCGCGTACGCGCGGCCTGCCCGAAGTGAGCGCAGCCGAGCTCAAGGATCTGCCTGTGGTCGAAGTGCATTCGCGCAACAGCAACGGCGACACACTGGCGGTGCTGATCTCCGGCGATGGGGGTTGGGCGGGCATCGACAAAGAGCTCGCGGCGGCTTTGTCGAAGCAGGGCATGCCGGTGGTGGGTCTCGATTCGCTGCGCTACTTCTGGAAGGCGCGCACGCCCGAGGGCACCGCGGCTGATGTGGATCGATTGTTGCGGTATTACCTGAGCGCCTGGAAAAAACGCTCGGTGCTGTTGATCGGTTTTTCGCAAGGCGCCGACGTGATGCCGTTCGTCGTAAATCGTTTACCCGCCGCAACGCGTGAGCGGCTGCGGTTGGTGGCGCTGCTGTCGTTATCGGAGACCGCGGTATTCGAGTTCCATTTGCAGAACTGGATTGGCGCAGCCAGGAACGCCATCCCTGTCGCACCGGAGCTGTCGAGAATGAAAGGCGTTCGCGTCCTATGCGTCTATGGCGCCGATGAAACAGGGTCGCTGTGCGCCAGACCGGTCGCTAAGTCATTGGACGTCGTGAAGGTTAGCGGCGGTCATCATTTCGACGGCAATTATCCCAAGCTGGCCGCGTTGCTCTTGAGCCACATGCATTGATCAGTTCGATATGCCATCACGATCTGAGCGAGGTGGTTACTGCCTGCGTGCTTGCGGTACGCTGCGTCGGCAGATCCCAGCGACGGGAACTGCGGACACCCTGAAGCGTTTATGTGCGCGCAGGCGCTCAGCGGCGCTTTACCGGATAGCTCCGGGAGCAGCGAGAGATGAACAACAACTTGGACACCCAGACCTGGTGTGAGTGGCAACAGTCTGTCGTCATGCTGATTCGTGAAGACTTCAGCGAAGTGCTGACAGAGGTGGGCGAAGAAGACGTGGATTGGGACGCATGGCGTCCTCTCTACGAGCAAGGGCTGTCGCCGCGAGCCGCGGTAGCGGACGCCTTCCAGGTGCTGCCTGCCTGAAGTCCTCCAACGACGCATAACACTTATGCGCCGCGGCCCATGGTAAGCGGGGCCGGTCAGTCCAATACTTGATGCTCTGTCACAAGCGGAGCCGCCGAGTGAGCGCATCCCAACGTCTGCCCGTGATCTTCTTCGGCCACGGCAATCCCATGAATGCCCTGGCCGACAATGTATACACGCGCGGCTGGCGACGGATCGGCGAATCTTTCCCAAAGCCTCGCGCGATATTGTGTGTATCGGCGCACTGGTATGTGCCATACACGGCAGTGACTGCCATGCAGTCGCCGCGAACCATTCACGACTTCGGTGGCTTTCCTCGCGAGCTCTTCGAGTTCCAGTATCCGGCGCCGGGCGATCCCGGCATCGCAGCTGAAGTCGTCGAGCTGCTGGGCCCGACGGTGGCGCTCGACGACTCGTGGGGTTTGGATCATGGCGCGTGGAGCGTGTTGTGCCACTGCTATCCCGATGCCGATGTGCCCGTCGTGCAGCTCAGCATCGATGAGACGTTGACGGCGCAAGATCACTATCGAATCGGTCGCTCGCTCGCGCCGTTGCGAGAACGAGGCATTCTCATCGTGGGCAGCGGCAATCTCGTTCACAACCTGCACACGTATGGCTGGGGGCGACGAGTGATAGATCCGTACGATTGGGCGGTGCGCTTCGAACAACGGGCACGCGCGTTCATGCTCGCGGGTGATCATGAGCCGCTGATCAACTATGAGCAGTTGGGTAAGGATGCGACGCTCTCGGTGCCGACGCCGGATCACTACCTGCCATTGTTATATGTATTGGGGGCACAGCTGCCGGGCGACAAAGTGACGTTTCCGATCGAGGGCGTCGACGGGGGATCGATCTCGATGCTCTCGGTGCAGCTGGGCTAGATGCAGCTGACCTAAACCATCGCGATCGAACAGCGCCGCGGCAACGAAATCGCCGCCACTCGTCACCCCAGGCACATGGATGTGCCCGCCGCCACAGGCGGCGGCTCCGAGGAAAAAACCGCGCTCTTTTCCGATGGAGCACGCCCGGCGCGGCAGGATGCCGCGATCGGGCGTCATAAAAAAAGACAGCCCGTGCGTTGAACACATCGGGCTGTCCGGTGCAGGAAAACTCGGCTCCCGCTCGAGGAGTCGAATATGCCGGGTGACGCTGACTCGTAATCAGCCGCCGCCCTGACGTTCCTGCAACTTCGCGGCGACGCGCTCGCGCACGTCGGCATTGGCCGTCATCGTTTCCACGATCTGGTTGAATTCATCCACCTTCAGGCCGGTCTTCTCGACCGCGGCGATCATGTCGGATTCGGCTTTCGCCTTGACCTGATCGGCCTGCGCCGGCTCCTTGGCCGTCTGCAGGTCATTTGCCGCTTTTTCCTGAATCGTCTGCACCGCAACGTAGGCATCCGCGAACTGCTCGATCTTCTGATCGCTGATGTTGGCGGACGCAGCAGAGCTCTGCGCGGGCCCCTGATTCATCGGCGGCGTCTGCGCCTCGGAGCCGGGCGACGGATATTCCTGCGCCGGCGGTGCGGGCTCTTGCACCTGCGCCCATGCCGCAGGGGCCGCAACGGCGCTCGCAGCGAACAGCGCGGTGTAAACAAGGTTGGAACGTACGCTCATGAGGATCTCCTCGTCTTGCGGCAATCTCGTGTTGTGAATACCGCGGGCGCTGACGAGGTTCCGCGCGCAAAGACATTTTATAAATTGCTGTCGTCATGCGCCGACGTGTGTGGTCGGCCGGCGGACGTCACAATCCGCAGACACTACGAGCTCTTGACCATCGAGAGCACCTGGCCGGCATCGAGCGTGCTCGCCTTGTGCTGAATCTCCGACGCGTACTGACCCTGCAGCTGCCGCGCCTGGCCCAGCAACGATTGATAGGTCTGTTGAATCAGCGCGGTGTTCATCTGGCGCCCGCCGGAGTAATAGCGCTTGGCAAGGTGGCCGAGCGCATACGTCGTCGCAAACGAAAATGCGGCGCCCGCAGTAACGCGGCCGAGCCCGCGACCCAGCCCGCCAGCGACGCTGCCGAGCAAACCGCCGAGCAGCTTGCGACCGGTCTGCTCGACGTACTGCGACGTGAGCCCGACGCCCGCGGTCGCGAGAAACTCACGAATATGACCTTTGTCGAGCTCGAAGCCGTAGGCCTGGCCGATGCGATACACCAACTTGATCTGCAACGGAATGATGGCCATGGTGGCGAGCGACTGCGGCAGCAGCTCGATCGCGCCATTCACTATCGAGTGATTGAGGATGTACTTGTCCAGCTCGGCATCCGACAGGGTCGCCTGCCTGGTCAGCGGGGCTTCGGCAAGCGCGGCGGCCTGGCTCTCGACTTGCACCGCTTGCTGAGTATCCAGATTCAGCACGCCGCGCAGCTCTTGCAGGAATTTCTGCTCGTCGGGGCTGGCCACCGCATCGGCGTCACACACGCACACCGCCATTTCATAGGCGAGCTGACGATGCGACGGATCGGTCAGCACGGCGGCGGCCTGCGCAGCGTTCACTCGCTTGAGCAGCACGTTTTGATACAGCTGTGACATCTGCGGCGCGTTCGGCTCGCCGGTCAACGACTCGGCGATGCGCTTGATCTGCTCACGCTCGCGCTCGTCTTTGGCGCCGTCGGCAAAGGCCGCAAGCAGGGCGATAGTGAGGACGGCTTCTTGCTCGCGTGCATTCATCGCAACACCTGTCTGGTCGAACGCTCCGTTACTTCTTTGCCGGAGCACGCTGTTGACTCAAAGCCACGCCACCCAGGATCAGCGCGCCCGCCACGGCCATGCTGAGGGTGAGCGGCTCGCTCAGGAACACCCACGCCCAGATTACGCCGAACAACGGCACCAGATAAGTCACCGTCGAGGTGCGGGGTGCACCGATACGATACAACAGTCTGTAATACAGGAAATACGCCAGGCCGGTGCACAGCACGCCCAGCATGATCGCGGAAAGCCAGGAAAGTGCGGGCACGGGCACGCTCGGCCAGGTCGCGAATGCCAGCGGTGCGACCACGATGGCCGCGCACATCACCGTTCCCGCCGCCACGGCGCTCGGCGGCAGATCATGCAGATAGCGTTTGGTGAAATTCCCGCCAAAGCCATAGAGGATGGACGCCAGAACGCCAGCGAGCGCGGCCGCCAGTACACTGCCGCCGGATGTCTTGCCGCTCGCGAGCACGGCAACGCCGATGAAGCCGAGCAGCAAACCCAGCGCGCTGCGCTTGCTGATCTTCTCGCCGAACAGCAGGAACGCGACGATGCTCGTGAACATGACGACCGTCGCGTTGCTGATGGCCACCACGCCGGCGGGTGCGCGTTGCGCAGCCCATGCAAACAGCACGAACGGCGCGGCGGAGTTGATCATGCCGATGCCGAGCAAGCGCAACCAGTGCGATGGCCGGATCTGATCTTTCACTCGCAACAGGAATGGCAGCAGGATGAGTGCGCCCAGCGCCAGGCGCATCTCGACCAGCGCGAACGCGCCGAAGTCCCTCGCGGCGATACGCATGAACAGGAACGAGCTGCCCCACACTGCGCCCAGCAGCAACAACTCCGCCGGTGTCAGCCAGCTGGCGGTCGCAATGGGGGCGGCTGCGGCCTGAGACCGCAATGAAGGGGGTTCAGAGCTGGACATGGAGTGGACCAGGAAGTTGGCGGCGCGCCTTCATTGACGGCCGTGCGCGAGCGAGTCGCGCGACAGAAATATCACTTGCCGCCGGCGCTGTTACGGTGTTTGCCCGATATCGGCGCATACTGTGACGGTGGAACAGGTTTAGTCGATGCCGCTGTCCGGATCGATAACTCCGGTCTGACGATGCCCTCATCAGCGGTAGCCTTTGGCTTGCAGCGAGAACAGGTGTGCGTAGTGGCCGTTCAACTGCATCAGTGAGTCGTGGCTGCCGCGCTCGATGATACGGCCGTTCTCGATCACCACGATCTGATCGGCCATGCGTACGGTGGAAAAGCGATGTGAGATCAGGATCGCGATCCGGCCGCGGGTCAATGTCCGAAAATGCTCGAAGATGGTCGCTTCGGCGCTTGCATCCATCGCCGAGGTCGGCTCATCGAGCACGAGGATGTCGGCGCGCGAGCGCATGAACGCGCGCGACAGCGCGATCTTCTGCCACTGTCCGCCGGACAGCTCGCGGCCGTCGTTGAACCATTTGCCCAACGGCGTGCGGTAGCCGTCCGGCAACGTCTCGACGATGGCTGCCGCCATCCCTTTCTCGCCGGCATCGCGCCAGCGCGCTTCATCCTCGAAATGACGCACGTCGCCGGCACCGATGTTCTCGCCCAGCAGCAGCTGATATCGAGTGAAGTCCTGGAAAATGACGCCGATCCGATCGCGCAGCGCGGCTTCGTCCCACTCGCGCAGATCCTGGCCGTCGAGCAGGATGCGTCCGGCGCTCGGCTCGTACAGACGCGTGAGCAGCTTGATCAGCGTCGTCTTGCCCGAGCCATTCTCGCCGACCAGCGCGAGCGATTCGCCAGGGCGGATGTGCAGATCGATATCGACCAGCGTCGGCTGTTCGGCGCCGGGATACGTGAAGCTCACTTTCTTGAAACGAATGCCGTCGTCCGGCTTCGGGCCGTGCACGGCCGCGCCTTTGTTGTCGTTCACCGGCGTTTCGAGATAGTCGTACAACGTCGACAGATACAGATTGTCTTCGTACATGCCGCCGACCGCGGACAGGATCGCCGACACCGCCGACTGTCCCTGCCGGAACAGCATCAGGTACATGGTCATCTGACCGAGCGTGATGCGGGTGGCGATCGCGGAGAGAGCGATCCATGCGTACGCGCCATATAACGTTCCGGTCGCGATCAGGCCGAGGAAGAAACCCCAGGTGTCGCGACGGATGGTGAGGTTGCGATCCTCGCGGTAGAGCTTGTTGAAAATGTTCCGGTAGCGCTCCAGGAACAAGGGCCCCAGACCGAACAGCTTCACTTCCTTGGCGTGATCCTCGCGAGCCAGCACCGTTTCCAGGTACAGCTGCATGCGCGTTTCAGGCGAGCGCCACAGGAACAGGCGGAATTTATCGCCGGAGAATTTCGCCTCCGCGAGGAACGCCGGCAGGCCGGCGAGAATCAGCAGCACGACCGCCCAAGGCGAGAAATGCAACAGCAACGAGCCGAAGCTCACCAACGACACTGCGTTCTGCAGCAGACCGAACGTGCGCGTGACCAGAGACAGCGGACGGCTCGAGGCTTCACGTCGCGCGCGGGTGAGCTTGTCGTAGAAGTCCGAGTTCTCGAAATGCGACAGGTCGAGCGTCAGCGCCTTTTCGAGGATCATGACATTCACGCGTTGCCCGAGCTGAGCGCGTAACAGCGATTGGCACAGATTAAGGCCGCGCTGCGCGCCGGCGATGGCGGCGACCAGCGCGCCTTCGGCGGCTACCAGCCACAACGCGTGTTCGGTCAACGCTTCGCGTGTGCCGGTTGCCTGAATGGCGGCAACCACGGCATCGACGATCAGCGCGCCGACGTAAGCGACGGCAGCGGGCAACGCGCCGGCCACCAGGGTCAACAGCCCGAACGCGATCGTGAGCGGACGACTGGTGGTCCACACGAGGTTGAGCGCGCGCGTGCTGTAGGCAAACACGCCAGCGAAACCGCGCGCCAGTTCAGGTTTGGTATTGGCAGGGCGACGCAACGAGCTCATGCGCGCTTCATCGTCGTTTGCTTTGTCATCTGCAGCAGCACAGAATCTCCAGCTTCATATTCATCGGGAACATGTCCGTCTCATGACAAACTCCGGCGACAAGCGCGCTCAGCCGCCCGGCGAGGGAGCGAGCGAGCCCGTCGGCGACGCACCGGCCGAGGGCAAGCGCTCCGGACGAATCTCCTATGATGAGCGCGGCAATTCAGTCTGGGAATGGCAACTCGAGACCGGCGTCTACAGCCGCGACATCAGCACGCAGCGCTTCAAGAAGCTCGATCTGAACGACCTGTCCATCGCCGATAGCGCCATCCATCGGCGTCCGCCCGGGCTCGGCGGCAGTCATCCTTACGACAATTCCTCGACAGCCGACGGCAACGTTGGCAGCAATCCCTACAATAGTGCCGGCGGCGCGCCACTCAAGCCCGGCGAGCTCGAGCGCAAGCCCACGGACCCGAAGAAGCTGCAGGAATGGATGGAGCTGCGCAAGCGCGTCGAGCGGAACGAGCGCGACGGCGAATAGGCCGGCGAAAAAATGCCCCCTTGCTGATCGAAGAGGGCAGCGGGCGAAGCAGTCGCCAGCCGAGTGTCGGCACACTCAGCTCGAAATCGATCACTCCGGCGCGTAGATCTGGTCGAACACGCCGCCGTCGACGAAGTGCACCTTCTGCGCCTGGGCCCAGCCGCCGAACTCCTCGATGGTCACCAGGTTCAGCCTGGGGAAGGTCTTCTGGTGCCGGGCGGCCACGGTCGCGTCGATGGGCCGATAGAAGTTCCTGGCGATGATTTCCTGGGCCTCGGGGCTGTACAGGTACTTCAAGTACTCGGTGGCCACCTCGCGCGTGCCCCGACGCAGCACCACCTTGTCGACCACCGTCACCGGCGGCTCGGCCAGAATGCTCAGGCTCGGCACCACGATCTCCACCTTGTCCGAGCCCAGCTCCTTGATGGACAGGAACGCTTCGTTTTCCCATGCCAGCAGTACGTCACCGATGCCGCGTTGGACGAAGGTGGTCGTCGCGCCTCGCGCACCGGTATCGAGCACGGGCACGTGGCTGTACAGCTTCTTGGTGAATTCTTTCGCCGAGGCTTCGCTGCCCCCCGGTTGTTTCAGCGCCCAGGCCCAGCCTGCGAGATAGTTCCAGCGTGCGCCGCCCGAGGTCTTCGGGTTCGGCGTGATGACTTGCACGCCCGGCTTGATCAAGTCGCCCCAGTCCTTGATGCGTTTCGGATTGCCCTTGCGCACCAGGAACACGATGGTCGAGGTGTAGGGCGAGGAGTTGTGCGGCAGACGGGACTGCCAGTTCACCGGCAGCAGCTTGCCGGTCGTCGCGATGGCGTCGATGTCACCCGCAAGCGCCAATGTCACAACATCCGCCGGCAGTCCGTCGATGACGGTGCGCGCCTGCTTGCCCGAGCCGCCGTGCGATTGCTTTATCGTAACTTTGTCGCCAGTCTTTTTCTGCCAGTAGGCCGAGAACGCTTTGTTGTAGTCCTCGTACAGCTCGCGGGTCGGATCGTAAGAAACATTCAGCAGAGTCACGTTGGCGGCTTGCGCCGCCGGACCGCTCAGCGCGAGGCCGGCAAGCGCAATGCTCACCCACTTGCGCCATGAAACCAGCTTGGAACCCATGAGTCGTTGTCTCCGGTGATGAATGAGAAGAATCGACATCCCAGCGCGCAGCGGGTGGACCAGGGCTTGCTGTGGGCACGGAGCCGCGCCCGCAGGTCGGACAACTCATCCGCTCGTGTACACGCGGTGCCAGGCTCAACCTCAGTCCAATGCTTACAGACCGCGGATCCGGTGACATAAGACTGCCCCCTGAGGTCGTTGCATACGCTGCCTGGGGCGCTCGATAAATCCATCGTAGGAGCGGGCAGGTGAGGGATCAGTCGGGGAACCGTGACAAACGGGTCGCAAGCCCGGCGGGTAGGTAGAAGTTGCGGACCCCGGTGGCTACCCGGGCGCAACCGATTGCATACAAGGAAGTTGACTCCCCCTCCGGCGCCCGGTAATACTCGCGTGCATGAATGCTTCGCTTGCAACGCATCGCTGGTGGTGGCGACCCTCACAGGAGAGGGCCGCTGGAGCTTGTTGGGCGTAACAAACACACACTAGCCAAGCATCCAAAGAACCCATCTCCGCGCACCGATCCGGAGATGGGTTTTTTATCGCCCCTCGCCGGACCGAAGAGCACGGTTCAACGCCGAGGACAGTTCAGTGCAACCACCCTTCGACATCGCCGCAGACCTGGACACGCCAGTCTCGGCATATCTGAAGCTCAAGCCGTTCAAGCCGCGCTTTCTGCTGGAAAGCGTCGAGGGCGGCGAGCGGCTGGCGCGGTACTCGTTCATCGGCTTCGGTGATTGTCTGGAGGTCCGGCTCGACGAGCGGGGCCTGAGCATCGACGGGCGCATCGGGCCGCCGCCGCAAACCCAGGCTGAATTGCTGGGTGCACTGCGCAGTGCACTGGCGCGTGCGCCGCAGCCCAGCCCGCAGATTCCCGGCGTGCCCTTGCCGGGCGGCCTGGTGGGGGCCGCAAGCTACGACCTGGTACGGCGCTTCGAACGTCTGCCGCCCCGGACTGCGCTGGCCGAGCCCACCCCCGAAGCTCACTACCTCGCGCCTCGATCACTGCTGGTCTTCGATCATCTCACTCGCGGCGTCGCGCTGTTGCATGCCGGCAGTGAAAGCGAGCGCATCGCCCTGCGTCGTGAAGTAGTGAAGGCATTGCACGGCGCCATTCCCGCCACTGAAAGGAAGATCAAATATTCGCCGGCCGTCGGCAGTCTCAGCGAAGAGCAGTACATCCAGGGTGTCCATCGAGTGAAGGAATACATCGCCGCCGGCGATGTATATCAGCTGGTGCTCTCGGTGCGCTTCGCCGGGCTGTGCGAGCTGGAGCCGTTCGAAGCCTATCGAGCGCTGCGGCTGCTGAATCCCTCTCCTTATATGTATTTCTGCGAGCTGGGCGATGCGACCATCGTCGGCTCTTCGCCGGAAGCGCTGGTGAAGCTGTCGCGCGGTCGCGGCTCGATGCGTCCCATCGCCGGCACCCGGCCGCGCGGTCGCGACGCGGTCGAAGATGCCTTGCTGCAAAAGGAGCTGCTCGCCGATCCCAAGGAAAATGCCGAGCACATCATGCTGGTCGATCTGGCTCGCAACGATCTGGGACGGGTCGCAAAGGCCGGCTCGGTGAATGTGAATCCGTATCGCAGTATCGAGCGCTACAGCCACGTGATGCACATCGTGAGCGGCGTCAACGGCGAGCTCGCGGCCGGCAAGGATGCTTTCGATTTGTTTGCTGCCGCGTTTCCCGCCGGCACGCTGGTCGGAGCGCCGAAAGTGCGTGCAATGGAAATCATCGATGAGCTGGAGCCCGTGCGACGCGGTTTCTACGGCGGCACGGTCGGCTACTTCGGCCACGGCGGCGACATGGATCATGCGATCACGATCCGCACCATGGTCTTCCGCGGCGATACCTACAGTTTCCAGGCGGGCGCGGGCGTGGTCGCGGACAGCGTCCCGGCCGCTGAATATCAGGAAGTCCTGGCCAAGAGCGCCATCGTGCGGCGTGCGCTCGCACTGGCGGAGGAGGGGCTGTGAGCACTCGAGAAACGGCACGTTTGCTGCTGATCGACAACTACGATTCGTTCACTTACAACCTGGTGCAGGCGTTCATGGTGCTGGGAGCCGACGTGCTCGTGCATCGTAACGACAGCATCACGGTCGAGCAGGCGAAATCGCTGCATCCCACGCACCTGTGCATCTCGCCGGGCCCGGGTACGCCGTACGATGCGGGTGTGTCGATGCGCATGATCGAAGCGTTCGCCGGCGAGCTGCCGATCTTCGGCGTGTGCCTCGGTCATCAATCGCTGGTGGAAGTCTTCGGCGGCAAAGTCGTGCGCGCTGGCCGGCTCATGCACGGCAAGACTTCCCTCGTGCATCACGATGGCAAGAGCATTCTGAAGAACATGCCCGAGCCGTTCGAAGCGGGCCGCTATCACTCGCTGATCGCGCAGCCCGAGACGCTGCCCGAGGCGCTCCAGGTGACGGCGCGCACCGATGAAGGCGAGATCATGGGCGTGCGGCACAAGACCTTCAATATCGAAGGTGTGCAGTTCCACCCGGAAAGCGTGCTCACTCCACAGGGACCGGTGCTGATGGGCAACTTCCTGCAGCAACGTTCCGGCAAGCGAGCGGCATGATCATGCGCCAGACGCTCGAACGATTGCTCGACCGCCAGGACCTGAGCGAGCAGGAAGCATCGGAGCTGCTCGTTGCCTTGACCGATCCGACGCTTCCTCCGGCCATGGGCGGTGCGGTCCTCGCAGCGTTGCGCGCCAAGGGCGTCACCGCGGATGAGGTGCGTGGTTTCGCGAAGAGCATGCGTAAACTCGCGCGTCGACCGGAGTTGCCTCCGGGCGGGCCGCTGGTCGACATGGTCGGCACGGGCGGCGACGGTTCGGGCAGTTTCAATCTTTCCACGGGTGCGGCGCTGCTGGTCGCATCGATGGGCATTCGCGTCGCGAAGCACGGGACCAGCTCCGTTTCCAGTCGCAGCGGCAGCGCCGATGTGATTCGCGCGCTCGGGCTGAGCT
The DNA here is from genome assembly GCF_937958065.1 of uncultured Steroidobacter sp. Taxonomy (GTDB): domain Bacteria; phylum Pseudomonadota; class Gammaproteobacteria; order Steroidobacterales; family Steroidobacteraceae; genus Steroidobacter. The sequence continues at coordinate 5,764 of NZ_CALFXI010000004.1, read as the reverse complement.
TGCCGCTCGATGAGCGGGCGTCCGGCGAGTGTCTCGATGCCACGGGTTTCACGTTCTTCTTCGCGCCTCACTATCACCCGGCGATGAAAGCCGTCATGCCGATCCGGCAGGCGCTGGGCGTGCGCACGGTGTTCAACATCCTCGGGCCGCTGTCGAACCCGGCCGAGCCGGAATTCCACTTGATCGGTGCATATAACGTCGAGATCGCCGAGCTGATGGCCGAAACCATGAAGGGCATGCCGTTGCAGCGCGCCTACGTCGTGCACGGCGCGTCGGGCTGGGACGAGGCCACCCCGATCGGTCCCTTCACCGTCTTCGATGTCACGCCGGGCCGGGTCGTGCGTTCGACGCGCAGCGCCGAGGAATTCATGCTGCCCCGGTGCGCCATGGAGGAGTTGAAAGGCGGCGACGCGGCTTACAACGCCGCCCATCTGCGCGCCGTGCTGGAAGGCCGGGAACAGGGGGCCCATCGCAACGCGTTGATCCTGCAAGCCGCCCTGGTGCTCGAATTGCTCGGCAAAGCCGCTTCGGCGCAGGATGCGGCGCACATGGCGCAGGATGCCATCGAGAGCGGCGCCGGGCGGCGCCTGCTGGAAAAATTGACGGCTTTCGGCCAGAAGCAATCGGCCGCGGGCCAGGGGCGCTGAACATGTCCGGGCTGCTGACTCAAATGACTCAATCGAGCCTCGCGCGGCTCGAAGAGGCGCGTGCGCGCGAATCCGAAAAGACCCTGTGGGCGCGAGCCTCCGATATGCCGCCGGCGCCGCCGCTGCGTCTGTCACCGGAGGGCTTTGACATCATCGCCGAGTGCAAGCTGCATTCGCCCTCGGCCGGCGATCTGTCCGCCAATACCAGCGACGTGGAAAGCCGGGTCACTGAATACGCCTGCGGTGGCGCATGCGCCGTGTCGGTGCTCACCGAGCCGCTTCGCTTCGGCGGCCAGCTCGAACATCTGACGCGCGCGGCGCGCGTGCTCGCACCTTACAACGTGCCGGTCATGCGCAAGGACTTTCTCGTCGATCCTTATCAGGTGATGGAAGGACGCGCCGCTGGCGCGGGCGGTGTGCTCGTGATCGTGCGCATGCTCGACAAGAGCCGCATCACCGCACTGCTCGATTGTGCGTGCATGCTGAAAATGTTCGTTCTGCTCGAGGCCTTCGACGCCGCTGACCTGAAGGTCGCGCGCGAAGTGCTGGCGCTGCGCAGAGGGCACGATGAGCAGATCCTGGTCGGGCTCAATTGCCGCGATCTCGACAAGCTCACGGTGGAGTTGTCGCGCTTGTCCGAGCTGGCCGACAGCATGCCGCCGGGCTTTGCGCCAGTGGCCGAAAGCGGCGTGAACTCGCTCGACGACGTAACTTCCATCGTCGGCCTCGGCTATCGGGTCGCGCTGATCGGTACGACGCTGATGAATTCGCCGAAGCCGCGCGAGCTGTTGGGCAAGATGCTGGCGACCGGTCGTCAGACCGCGATGAGCCTGGCCACGCGCAAGCTGCGTATCGCCAAGGGCGAAGTGCGCGAAGAATGAACACTCACCTCACTGCATCGCTCGCGCGAGGCGCAGAGCTGTCGTGACCAGCGCGCTATGGATCAAGGTTTGTGGACTGACGACGACGGACGCGGTCAGGGCCGCGGTCGATGCCGGCGTGAATGCAGTTGGCTTCGTGTTCGCGGAGTCCAAGCGCAGAGTCACTGCTTTGCAGGCGGCGGAGCTCGCGCGCGATGTGCCTCGGGGAATCCTGCGGGTCGCAGTGATGTTGCATCCGTCGCAGGCCGAGCTCGACGAAGTCTGGTCGCAATTCCGGCCCGATGTATTGCAGACCGATGCTGACGATCTCGCGACCTTGCAGGTGCCCGCAGGGTTGAACGTGACGCCGGTCTTTCGTGCTGGGCGGGAGCTGCCGGCGACGTTGCCGACGCGACTGCTGTTCGAAGGTCCGGTCAGCGGCACCGGCGAGACGACCGATTGGTCCGCTGCCGCTCGCCTTGCGGCCCGTACGCAGCTGATATTGGCGGGCGGATTGCAGCCGTCGAACGTTGCCGCGGCGATCGCGGTCGCAAGGCCGTTTGGTGTCGACGTGAGCAGCGGCGTCGAAGCGCGGCCCGGGGTGAAGGATCCGCGCAAGATTTATGACTTTGTCCGAAACGCACGTGGGGCGGACAACGGAGCAATGCAATGAAACATTCCTTGAGCAAGAGCGAGCAGCAGACGCTGATTGCCAATGTCCAGCAGGACGCCTATCCCGACGAGCGGGGTCGCTTCGGGCCGTTCGGCGGCCGTTACATTCCAGAAACCCTGGTGCCGGCGCTGGATCGCCTGCAGGCCGGTGTCGATCGTTATCTGCGCGATCCGGAATTCCTGCGCGAGTTTCACGACGAGCTGCATAACTGGGTGGGTCGTGCCACTCCGCTGACTTTCGCGCGAACGCTGTCGGAGAAGTGGGGCGCGGAGATCTGGTTGAAGCGCGAGGATCTCGCGCACACCGGCGCACACAAGATCAACAACTCCATCGGCCAGGTGCTGCTCGCGAAAAAGCTCGGCGCGAAGCGAGTGATCGCCGAAACCGGTGCGGGTCAGCACGGCGTCGCTTCGGCCGCTGCGTGCGCGCGCCTTGGCATGCCTTGCACGGTCTACATGGGTTCGATCGACATGGAACGTCAGGCACCGAACGTCGGTCGCATGAAGCTGCTGGGTGCTACCGTCGTTCCCGTGACCAGCGGCGATAAAACATTGCGCGCGGCCGTCGACGAGGCATTGCGCGACTGGGTGTCCGATCCAAACGGCACATACTACTGCCTGGGCTCGGCGATCGGTCCGCATCCCTATCCCTACATCGTGCGCGAGCTGCAGTCGGTCATTGGCCGCGAAGCACGCGTGCAGATTCTCGAGCGCACTGGCAAGTTGCCGGACCTGGTGGTTGCGTGCGTCGGCGGCGGATCGAATGCGATCGGAATGTTTCATCCGTTCGTGAAGGACACGAGCGTACAGATGCTCGGCCTCGAAGCGGGCGGCAGTGGCTCGGGTCTCGGCCAGAATGCGGCGTCGATCGCGTATGGCACGCCCGGCGTTCTGCAGGGTTGTTTCTCGCTGCTGCTGCAGGATGAGAACGGCCAGATTCAGGAAACGCATTCCGTGTCGGCGGGTCTCGACTATCCCGGTGTCGGCCCCGAGCACGCGTTGCTGGCGAGCATCGAGCGCGTGAAGTACGAAGCAGTCAGTGACGATGACGCGCTGGCGGCGCTGGCCGAGTGCTGTGCGGCCGAAGGCATTCTGCCTGCCATCGAATCGGCTCACGCGCTGGCCGGTGCGAAACGTTACGCCCTCGCCAATCCGGGCAAGCGCATCCTGATCGCGCTCTCCGGTCGCGGCGACAAAGACATGCCGACGCTGCAACGTACTCTGTTGAAGGATGTGCTCTGATGCCCGCTCGTGATTCCGTCAGCACCGCGATTCGCAACCGCCGTGCCACCGGCCAACCGGCGTTGATCGCTTACATCACCGCCGGTTTCCCCAAGCGCGAAGCTTTCATTCAGCAACTGAACGCGGTCGGCGCGGTTGCCGACGTCGTCGAGATCGGCGTGCCGTTCACCGATCCCATGGCCGACGGCACGACCATTCAGCGTTCCAGCCGCGTGGCGCTGGAGCAAGGGGTGTCGCTGCGGTGGATTCTTGAGGAGCTGACGCGAGCTGAAGTGAAGCCGCCGTCGCCGCTGCTGTTGATGAGCTACCTGAATCCCTTGCTGGCCTATGGCATCGAGAAGTTGCCCGAGGACGCCGCTCGCGCCGGCATCGCGGGCTTCATCGTCCCCGATCTGCCGTTCGAAGAAAGTCATGAGCTGCGTACTGCTCTGGAGGCGCGCGGGCTCGCGCTCGTTCAGTTTGTCACGCCGGTGACGCCGAGCGAGCGCATGCAGATGCTCTGCGAAGGCAGCAGCGGCTTCATCTATGCCGTGACCATGACCGGCACCACCGGCAAGAACGTGGCTGTGCCCGAAGAAGTGCTGGAGTATTTCGGTCGGGTCAAGCAGGTTTCGCCCGTGCCGGTATGCGCGGGCTTCGGCATTCGCAGCCGCGAACAGGTGCAGCGACTGACGCCGTTCATCGATGGCGCGATCGTCGGCTCGGCACTCGTCGAAGTGCTGGAGCGTGGAGAAGATCCGGCGAAGTTCCTGCGCTCGTTGCGCGAGTAAGGTGGTCGCGAGCGAGCTGTCGCGCGCGACAGACGGTAAATATTTCAAGTTTAGGAACGCGCCGCTGCGTTCGAGCGACGGGGCGGCGCGGTGTATCCATCGTTCACTTGCGCTCCGGTCGCGAGTTTGGGAACAATCCGCCGACATTGATTCCGGCGGGGAGTGATGGCATCGAAGTCTCCTGGATTTTTCGCAGCGCTGTTCGGGGCTAAAAAAGCTCCGGAGCCGCGGCGTACCCCGACACCGGCCACTCCGTATCACGCTGTTTCCGTTCTACCCGGCACGAGTGCGTGTGCCTCGGCCTATCGTTGTTCCGGTCAGCGATTCCTGTCCCGGGAAGCGCCTCGCCTGCCGCTGCCCGGCTGTGATGCCGCGACCTGCGGCTGCCGTTTCAAACATCACAAGGATCGCCGCTCCGGGCCACGACGGAACAGTGATGTCGGCATGATCATGGCGGGTTATTCCGGACAGGAGCGCCGCCAGTCGCGCGGTCGTCGCGCCACGGATCAATATTGACGAGTGCTCTGCGGCGAGAACGCCGAGAGCCGGCTCTGGGTGCGGAGCATGTCAGCTTCGGTCAGATCCGGAAGATCGGCGCGCATTCTTTGCAATAGCGCCTCGAACGCGGCGGCCGGGACCGCGGGGCTGCAGAAGAACCCTTGATACTGATCGCAGCCCAGCTCGCGCAGATAGCTCAACTGCTCGGCGGTTTCGACGCCTTCGGCGACCACGCGCAAGCGCAGGTTGTGAGCCAGGGAAATGATGGCTTTGACGATCGACGCGTTGTCCGGGCTCGACATCAGGTCGCGCACGAAGCTGCGATCGATCTTGAGCTTGTCGAGCGGAAAGCGCCGCAGGTAGCTCAGGCTGGAGTAGCCGGTGCCGAAATCGTCGATGGAAATGTGCACGCCCATGGTGCTCAGGAATTCCAAGGTCGAGGCCGATTTCTCGGCGTCTTCCATGATCGCGCTCTCGGTGAGCTCGAGCTCCAGGTAGCCGGGCTGCAGCTGCGCTTCATCGAGCGCCGAGCGGACCACCGCAACCAGGTCGACGTGTCGGAACTGCTTGGCTGAAAGATTGACGGCCACGCGCACCGGCGACATGCCTGAATCGATCCAGGCGCGGACCTGGCGGCAGGACTCGCGCAGCACCCATTCCCCGATCTGCACGATCAGCCCCGTATCCTCGGCAATCGGAATGAAAACGTTTGGCGCGACCAGCCCGCGCGTGGGGTGTCGCCAACGCAACAGTGCCTCGGCGCTGCGGATACGATTGGTGCCGATGTCGACCTTGGGCTGATAGTGCAGCTCCAGCTGCCCCAGCTCGACGGCCCGACGCAGATCGTTCTCCAACGCCAGGCGCTCGTCGGCGGCGTTCGACATTTCCAATGCATAGAAACGATAGCTGCCACGACTGGCCGCCTTCGCACAGCGCAGGGCCATCTCCGCCCGGCGCAACAGTACATCGAACGTGTCGCCGTCGAGCGGATACATGCTGATGCCGATGGTCAGCGAGGTATGGATGTCGAACGAGGCGATCACGAACGGCTCGCGTACTGTCGCGGTGATCCTGT
>NZ_CALFXI010000003.1 GCF_937958065.1 uncultured Steroidobacter sp. | reverse complement strand
GATGAGCCCTGCTGTTGCGGCCCCATCCATGTGCCGCAAAGCTGCCGGAAGAAGCCAGGACCCTCCCGACGCCGCCGAAAGGTCACAGCAGCGTTGCGCGTGACTCTGCTCCGACCACCAACCCCCAACGAAAAAATTAGAGCTCGCGCTTTGTCGCAACGGCCGCTCTGGCGACGTTGCAGCGATGCTTTCGGGGCGGTGGCTGTCGGGGGTCTCGGGAAGTTCGCAACCACAGTGACTCGGCCACCGCCGCCATTCGAGCAAACCGTTGCACGCTGGCAGTACAAATGACGCCGCGCGTTGCAGCTCGCAGCGCGTTAGCGCGTCAAGGGCGAGCGACACCGCCGGTGAAACGGCCACTGCCCAAATCATGCGGCAGCCATCGACGCAAAGCCCGCGACAGTAAAGACGCTCGCGAGTTTCCCGAGACCCCCGACAGCCACCGCCAAACCACCGACGCTCTTACGACGACGCGCGCCCACTCCCCAAATCACACGGCAGCCATCAAACGCAAAGCCCGCCAACAGTAAAACGCTCGCGAGTTTCCCGAGTCCCCCCGACAGCCACCGACGCTCTTATTCGGAACGCTCAACGACCGATCGAATGCTCTGAATCAGCAAAGACCCCACCCCAATACCGACACGCGCAGCCGAGCCACGAAAGCGAGGCTATGAATCACGCTCGATGATACGGATGACCTTTGATAATCATCACCGCGCGATACAGCGCCTCAGCAACCACCACGCGTGCGAGCGCATGCGGCAAGGTCAGCGCGGAGAGAGACCACTTGAAGTCCGCACGGGCATCGACTTCAGGCGCCAGGCCTTCCGGGCCGCCGATGCAGAACACCACATCGCGACCATCGCGCGCGCGCTGCTGGAGAAATTGAGCGAGCTGTTCGCTGGAAATGTTCCGCCCCCCCACCTGCATGGCGACGACGTACGCGCCTTGGGGAATGGCAGCGAGCATCTTCTCGCCTTCTTTGGCGATGGCTTGCGCCGGGGGGCTGGACCCGGCGCGTTGACCGAGCGCGATTTCTTTGAGTTCTAGCTTGTAGTCGCGCGTGAAGCGGCCTGCGTAATCCTGGAAACCGGCGTTGACCCAGTCAGGCAGCCTGGTTCCAGCGGCTACCACGATCAACCGCATGAGTTGTTCACAGGTTCGGGTTCAAGCGCTCTGCTCGGCCGCTTCGCGGCGCGCGGCGCTCACGTCCCACAGGCTTTCGAGGCGGTAGAACTCGCGCACCTTCGGCAGCATGATGTGGACGATCACGTCGCCCATGTCGACCAGCACCCATTCGCCGTCGCGCTCGCCTTCCACGCCCATCGGGCGGAAGCCCGCCTTCTTGGCATGTTCGACCACGCGATCCGCGATCGAGCGGACGTGACGATCGGAGTTGCCGCTGGCGATGACCATGGTGTCGGTGATGTCGGTGAGCTTGTTCACCGCGAGCACTTTCACGTTCACCGCCTTCATCTCATCGAGCGCGTGCTCGACCACGCTGACCACCGGCTGCCGCTTCGGGGTTGCGGCCGCGGGCGCCTTGCTCTGAGCGGCTTTCTTCTTCGCTGCCGGCGCCGGCCCCTTACTCGCGAGCTTCTTCCGGGCGGTGCTCAGCCTGGTGACATTGGCTGGCGCCTTGGCAGCCTTCTTTTTGGCGGACGGGGCTTTGGCACCGGTACTGGATCGGGAAGTTTTCGCTCGCTTGACGGCCATGCTCACCTCTTGGGTTGCGATTTGTAACAGCCGGTCTGCTCGATGATCGCCCGGACCGAATCGGGCATCAGATAGCGCGGATCGCGGCCCATCGCGATCAGCTTGCGCACTTCGGTGGACGAAATCTCCAGCTGCGTCACCGCGTGAATGTAGATGCACCCGGCGCGCTGCTCGTGCAGATCGTTGATGCGGCCGGTGCCGCGATCGACCAGCAGCTCGCCCAGCGGCCCCATGCTCGGGGCGCGCCAGCCGGGGCGGTGGGCTACCACCAGGTGCGCCAGCTCCAGCAGTTCACGCCACTGGTGCCATTTCGGCAAGCCTAAAAATGCGTCCATGCCGACGATCAGGCACAGCGAGTGGTCGGGAAAGTCCGCTCGCAAGGTCCGCATGGTATCGACCGAATAAGACAGGCCTTCGCGGCGGATCTCGCGATCGTCGACGGTGAAGCCCGGCTGGCCTTCGGTCGCGGCCCGGACCATGGCGAGACGCTGCTCGGCATCGGCCACCGTCGTATCACGATGCGGAGGCGTGCCGGCCGGCATGAAGCGCATCTCGTTCAGACGCAGCGCTTGCAGCAATTCGAAGGCGGTGCGCAGATGGCCGAAATGAATCGGATCGAAGGTGCCGCCGAAAATACCGATCGTGGTCATGGGAGAGTCATGCAGCTCAGGCGGCGGTCGCGAGCCTGACGCCGGCCAGTCCTGCCACCAATCGTTCGAATTCCAGCCAGGGATTGCTGCGGATCACGCCCTTGATCATGCGATCGGCGCGTTCGGCGCTGAGCAGCAGCTCGCGCACGGTCTGCGGCTTGAGCCGTGACAACGCATGCTTCATGGCGGGCTGACGATTGCGCCATACGTAGAGTGCGTTCATTGCGCTGTCGGCGCTCTGGCCCCGGCGCATCAGGTGCTGGCAACGTGCGATCCACTGCAAATCCTTGTTCAGCGCCCAGAGTACGATCGGCGGCTCGACGTCTTCGCCGCGCAGGCCTTCCAGGACGCGCAGGGCTCGGGCCGCGTTTCCTTTCATCGCCGCGTCGCCAAGTTGCAGAACATCGAAGCGCGCGCTGTCGGCGACCGCATCGATGATCGTGTCCGCGGTCACCGGGCCCGGCGGCAACAGCAACGCCAGTTTTTCGACTTCCTGATGCGCGGCCAGCAGATTGCCTTCCACTCGCTCCGAGAGCAGCGCCGCCGCCTCGGCGTCGGCTTTGAGATTTTGTCTGGCGAGGCGATCGCGGATCCACGCGGGCAGGCGCGCCAGCTCCACCGGCCAGATCTGCACCACCACGCCATGCTTTTCGATGGCGCTGACCCAGCGCGAGCCCTGCACGCGGCCGTCCATCTTGCCGGTGACGATCAGTACCAGATTGTCGGCCGAGGGCTCGTTCGCCAGCTCGATGATGGCATCGGCGCCCTGCTCGCCCGGGGTCGGATTGGTCATCCGGATCTCGATGATCTTGCGCTCGGCGAACAGCGACATCGCCTTGCTGTTGGCGAGCAGCCCCTGCCAGTCGAAGCCACGCTCGACCACATGCAATTCACGCTCGATGAAACCCTGGCTGCGGGCCCGCGCGCGCACGGCATCGGCCGCTTCGTTCACCAACAGCGGCTCGTCGCCGGAGATCAGATAGATCGACGAGAGCTGTCGCGACAGGCTGGCCGCGAGGTTGTCGCCGGAGAGTTTCACAGCGCGGCGCCGGAGCACCGGCTTGAAGTTGCGGCGGACACGGAGGGAACGGTCAAAAACACTCGCGCCAAAATGAATTACGTGAGGGCCACGGCCTGATTGCGACGCCGGCGATTATGGCCCAAGCCGGTCTGCCAGCGCCAGTTGCGCCCTCCCCCAGGTGCCCGATCTGCTCAGGACAGGGTCCGTCACCGGGGGTATCGTGCTTGGCAAGGGCCAGGGTCCTCCGTTAGCTTACGCCGCTGAGGGTTGCCACCCTCATGGTTTCCACCGGCGCCATGTCCATCTTCCATTTCGCAAGGAACCCGCCTGCATGGCTGCGAGCTGCGCTCGTCTGCCTGCTGCTGGCGTTTGCGGTGGATTCGGTCGCGCACGTCGTCCACCAGCACGATGAAACGGTCAAAACACTCGGCGCGCATGGGCCGGCGTGCGGCTACTGCGCCGCTTTCGACGGCCTGATCGATGCGCCAAAGCAGAGCTTTGCGGCCGTCAGCGCCGTAACCGCGACGACTTATGTAGCGCCCGTCGCTGAGATCTCTGTTTCTTTCCATCCCCTCGTCACCGCGCAACCGCGCGCGCCGCCTCGATAACTCGCAGTCCGTAGCCCTCCTCACCGCGCCGGTCCTGCGCATCCGTGCGCCCAGCATGGTGAGGCCGTTCTCGTGCGACTGAAGTCCAGCATTGGACCGTCGTGCGAGCTCGCTGCAGTTATTCAGGAATGTTTCCTCATGCGTCGTTCTCATTCGTTGCGCGTTGCCGTGGTCGCGTTGCTGGTCAGCCAGGGCGCTTTGTCTCAGGAATCGAAAACCGAGGAAATCGTCGTCACCTCCTCGGCTTTGCGCGAAAACCCGCTCGAGGTCGCTCAGCCGACCACGGTGGTGTCCGGCGATGATTTGCGTCGGCAGATCGCCAGCAGTCTGGGCGAGACCTTGTCGAGCGAGCTGGGCGTCAGCTCCACGTACTTCGGCCCGAGCGCCAGCCGGCCGGTGATTCGCGGCCTTTCCGGCGATCGCGTGCAGGTCCTGCAGGACGGCCTGGCCTCGCTGGATGTTTCCAGTCTGAGCCAGGATCACGCGGTCACGCTGGAATCGGTGGTGTCGCAGCAGATCGAAATCATCAAGGGCCCGGCCGCGCTGCTCTACGGCAGCGGCGCCGCGGGCGGCCTGGTGAACGTCGTGAGCTCGCGTGTCCCCTCCGAAGTACCGGCCAAGATCGTTACCGGGGCCGCCGAGGTCCGAGGCGACACCGCCAGCGAGGAACGCACCGGCGCATTCAGCCTCGATGGCGGCACGGGCAAGTTCGCTTTCCACGCCGACTATTTCAACCGCGAGACCGAGGATGTCGAGATTCCCGGCTACGCGCAGTCCGATGCCCTGCGCCGTCAGCTGATCGAGGCGGGCGAAGAGCCCGACAACGTTCGCGGCCACATTCCGAACACGGCGGCGGAAGCGAGCGGCGGCGCGATCGGCGGCTCGTATATCGGCCAGAACGCGCTGGCCGGGCTGTCCTATAGCCGTTACGACACCAAGTACGGCATTCCCGGCGAAGAACAGGCGTTCATCGACATGCAGCAGGACCGCATCGACGGCAAGGCCGAGCTGGACCTGCAAGGGGTGATCAACAAGCTGCGCCTGACCGGCGCGTACAACGATTACACCCACACCGAGTTCGAAGCGCCCGGCGAGCCCGGCACGGTGTTCAACCAGGATGCCTACGAGCTGCGCTTCACGGCCGATCACAAGTTCGGCAGTGGCTGGCGCGGCACCACCGGGCTGCAATACGTCGACGTAGACTTCCAAGCCATCGGCGAGGAAGCGTTCGTGCCCAGCTCCAAGACGCGGGCCGTGAGCCTGTTCGCGTTCGAGGAGCGTCACTTCGACGCCTGGACGCTCGAGCTGGGCGCCCGCGCCGAGCAGCAGAAGATCGATGTCGCAGGCGACCTGCCCAGCTTCGACAAGACTGCGGTCAGCTTGTCGGCCGGCACGGTATGGGACTTCGCGAAGGATCACGCACTCGCCTTGAACCTGACGCGGACCCAGCGCAATCCGCAGGCAGCCGAGCTGTACGCCGACGGCCCGCACATCGCCGCGCAACGCTTCGAAGTCGGCAATCCGAATCTCAAACAGGAAACATCGGTGACCGCCGACCTGTCGCTGCGACATACCGGCGAGGGCATCAACTGGACGTTGAGCGCCTACTACAACGACTACAGCAACTACATCTACGCCTCTCCGACAGGGGACATCGAAGATGAGCTGCCGGTCTTCGTCTATTTGCAGAACGGCGCGAAATTCCACGGCTTCGAAGCCGAGTTGAACGTGCCGCTGATCGATGACGGCAATCGCCACCTCGGCCTGCGTCTCGCCTCCGACTATGTGCGGGCCAAGCTCGATAACGGCGAAGATCTGCCGCAGATTCCTCCGCTGCGCTTCGGAGCCGGGCTGCATTACGATCAGGACGCGTGGCACGTGGGCGCACAGGCGTTCTATTACGCCAAACAGGACCAGGTCGCTCACAACGAGCTGCCGACCGACAGCTTCACGCTGGCCGAAGTGGATGCGAGCTATCGATTCCCGGTGGGCTCCACCAGCGTGTTCCTGTTCCTGCGTGGCACGAATCTGCTCGATGAAGACGCGCGCCAGCATGCGTCGCCACTGAAGGATATCGCTCCGCTGCCTGGCCGCTCGTGGCACATCGGCGCGCGCGCGGAGTTCTGACATAGCCGGATGCGGGATCGGTCGGGCTCATCGGCCGCGAGCGCGCGGATGCACCGCCCCAAGGACGACTAGGGGAAGGCCTGATCCGGCACCCGCCCGAGCCGAGAGCCGGACCTGGTGCCTCGAACCGTATAGACTCTCGCGCATGCGATTTGACCTGACCGATCTCAAGCTGTTTCTGCACGTCGTCGAGGCGGGCAGCATCACCGCCGGCGCGGAACGTATGCATCTGGCCGTTGCGGCCGCCAGCACCCGAATCCGCAACATGGAAATCGAGCTGGGCACGCCGTTGCTGAACCGCGAGCGCCAGGGCGTCCATCCGACTCCGGCGGGGCGCACGCTGGTTCACCATGCGCGGCAGATGCTGCAACAGGCCGAGCGCATGCGCGCCGAGCTCGGCGAATACGCCGACGGGCTCAAAGGTCACGTGCGACTGCTGTCCAACACCAATGCGCTCACCGAATTCCTGCCCGAGCCGCTCAGCAATTTTCTGACATCGCATCCGCAGGTGAACATCGACCTGGAGGAGCGGTTGAGCGACGAGATCGTTGCCGCCATTGCCGACGGCAAGGCCGACATCGGCATCGTCGCGGGCACCGAGGACGTGACCGGCCTGGAAGTCTTTCCGTTCCGCGTGGATCGTTTCGTGCTCGTGACTTCGCCCGCGCACCCGCTGGCCCAGAAAACGAAGATCGCGTTCGTCGAGGCGCTCGACAGCGACTTCGTCGGCCTGGATCGCGCCAGCTCGCTGCAACGGTTTCTTTCCGACAAGGCCGAGCGCATCGGCCGGCGTCTGAAGCTGCGCGTGCAGCTACGCAGCTTCGATGCGGTGTGCCGGATGGTGGAAGGCAATGTCGGTGTCGGTGTCGTACCGGAAACCACCGCGGCACGAGCGATGCGCAGCATGAAGCTGCATGTCATCGAGCTGAGCGATGAATGGGCGCTGCGAAATCTGATGATCTGCGTGCGCAGCCTGCGGGATCTGCCGATCTATGCGCAGGACCTGGTCAAGTCGCTCGCGCAGCCGCTCGACATGGAGATGTGGGTCGCCAAAGCCTAGGCGGTGACCGTCACCGGACGTTCCGAGCGGCTGGTGATCCACACGCCCAACATCACGACCAGCCCACCGACGATGGCCCGCACCGATAGCGGTTCGCCGAGCACGATCACACCGCTGAGCACGCCAACGATCGGAATCAGGTTGGTATAGACGCCGACCTCGCTCGCGTCCAGGTGGTGCAGCGACGCGTTGTACAGCAGATACGCCATGCCCGACGCGATGGTCCCCAGATAGAGCAGCTCCAGCCATCCGATCGCCGGCAACGGCGGCAAACCCTCGCCCGCAAGGTTCGCCGTGACGACTTCATATCCGGCCAGCGGCAGCAACAGCAACGCCCCCGTGCCGGTCACGGCCGTCGTGATCACCAATGAATCGAATCCAGCAGCGCGCTTCGCGAGCGCTGTATACAGCGCCCAGCACACCACCGCGGCAAACATCACCAAACTGCCCAGCAGGCTCGATTGGCCCGCTTCCGAGCCGCCGCCCGAAAAAACGATCATCACCCCACCGACCGACAGCGCGATGCCCAACCAGCGCATCGCCGAGGCGCGCTCTCGCAGCCAGACCACAGCCACGAGCGCGGTCATGGCGGGAATGGAAGCCTGCACCAGCGCCCCCTGTGACGCCGACACGTGCACCATCGATGCATTGAAGGCGACGTAGTACAGCGCCACGCCGATCAGGCCCATCATCCAGACGATGCGCCACGGCAGGTGATCCCCGGGACGATGGCGGAACCAGGCGAACGGCAGCAGGACCAGGGTGCCCAGCGTCACGCGCACGAATGCCAGCGTGAACGGCGGCCACAGGGCGATCAGCTCCTTGGTGACCATGAAAGTACTGCCCCATACGGTCATGGTGAGCAGCAGCAGGAGCATGGATCGGGTGTGGCTCGCAACTGGCATGGCGCTCATTGTGGCACGTGCGGCGCTTCCCTATCTGCCCGCGAGGGTCGAGAATCAATCTTTCCAACGTTGGTCCGTCGGAGCTTGAATGGCTACGAAGAAGCGCAAAACGACTCGTCGCATCGCCCGCACCGCAACCCCTGCCAGCAAACAACGCAATCACGCCCGCCATGCGGTGCTGGCCAAGCGCAAGCGCCCGGCGAAAGCCGGCGCCGGACTGCGTACGTTGTATCCAGCGATCAAACCTTACAACTCCGGCATGCTGCGCGTCTCGGACCTGCACGAGATCTATTACGAGGAATGCGGCAATCCCAACGGCAAGCCGGCGGTGTTCGTGCATGGCGGCCCGGGCGCGGGTTGTGACAATCGCGCGCGCTGTTTCTTCGATCCCGACGCCTATCGGATCATCCTGTTCGATCAGCGCGGCTGCGGCCGGAGCAAGCCGCACGCCAGCCTCGAGGACAACACCACCTGGCACCTGGTCGAGGACATGGAAAAACTGCGCAAGCACCTCGGCATCGAGCAGTGGCTGGTGTTCGGCGGCTCGTGGGGCTCGACGCTCGGCCTGGCCTATTCGCAAACGCATCCCGAGCGCGTCAGCGAGATCGTCCTGCGCGGCATCTTCATGCTGACGCAGTTCGAGCTGCGCTGGTTCTATTACGAAGGCGGCGCCAGCGCCTTGTTCCCGGACCACTGGCCGAATTACGTCGCCGCGATTCCACCCGCCGAGCGCGGCAACATGATCGAGGCGTTCTACAAGCGGCTCACCAGCGAAGATCGCCAGACCCGTGTGCAAGCCGCCCGCGCCTGGTCGACCTGGGAAGCGGCCACCAGCTACCTGCACATCAACGAAGAAAATCTGCACAGATGGAACGAAGAGGACTTCGCGGTCGCGGTGGCACGCATCGAATGTCACTACTTCATCAATCGCGGCTTCCTGGAATCGGAAGATCAGCTGATCCGCAACGTCGAGCGCATCCGCCACATCCCCGCGGTGATCGTGCAGGGCCGCTACGACGTGGTGTGCCCGATGCGGACCGCGTGGCAGCTGCACCAGGCCTGGCCGGAAGCGGATTTCCACGTCGTGCCCGACGCCGGCCACTCAGCCTTCGAACCGGGCAACACGCATCAATTGATCATGGCGACGGATCGGTTCAGGTAATCGCCGGGCGGCCGTTAGCGCGCGGAATTTTTTCGCCAGGTCGGCCGCGTCTCATGGTCGATGATGCCGCGGTCGAACAGCCAGGCGCGCGCGTCATCGGCGTCCTGCTCGAACCACGCACGCGCCGAGCCCAGCCGGAACGTGTAACCCCACGCGTCCATATCATGGAACATGCGCTCGCGGCCCACCCCGGGCAGCTCGCCGGCCAGCACGATCTGCAGGTAACAAACGCCGTTTTCTTCGTCGTAATCGCCGCCCGCGTCCTTGTTCAACTGCTCGCGACGCGCCTCGCTCATGCAGATGAAATGACAGGCTTCGTGCAACAACGAGTGCAGCGGCGTGTCGGTGCGCCAATAGATCTTCGAGCCGACCAGCCCGGCTTCGCTGTCGCCCCAGTAGGAACCGGGGATGGTTGCATCCGGGCCGAGCGGCACGCATTCCAGCCCAAAGCGTTCGAGCAGCCCGGTCACGACATCCGCACCGATGTCCGTGACTTTCAACACCTCCGCCATCAGAGCGCGGCGAGCCGCCTGACGACCTGGCTCGCCAGGTCGCGAGCGAGTGCCTCACGCAGAATCGACTGTTCCTTCTGTTTCGCGAGCACGGCCGTTTCGTCGTAGCTGTAGTCGCGAGTGAGCTCGATCTTCTCCGGCGCGATCAGCTCCTCGGTGCGGCCGTTGACCGAGTACTCGATGGTGTAGAACACCTCGTATTCCTCGGGCGTGTTGCGGCCGGACACGGTCAGCACGCGCTGGCCGCTCTCGTCCTTGATGATCTTCACCACCGCGGTCGCTTCGCTCTCGATGTTGGTCAGCCGCGCTCCGGAGGCCTGCAGGCTGTCCCGCAGGGCGCGGTTGAAATCAGTGTAGCGATCCTTGGTATCGACATACGTCGTGGCCATGACCGGCGAGAGCTTGGCCGTGCCTCGCAATTGCCAGCCGCAGCCCGCCAGCACCGAAGTCAGGCAGACGGACAGCAGCAACCAGCGAACCGGGGCGGAAACAGAAGGCGTCACAGATGACACGCTCGCGAGGCCGAAATGGGGCCGCCATGTTCGCGGGCCCCGCCCTCGCGGTCAATGTGTCGGAACCGGGAGGCTCAGCGGACCGCGGCAAATGGCTGGAAGGAACGCATCGCAGCCGGAGTTTTCAGCACGCATTCGCTGTCCACCACGTAACCGTGACGGCAGACGATACCCGCATGAGTGGCCACGCTGCGCTGGACTGCGGCCAGCTGCTCGTTGCCTGAATGACCCGGACAACCCCGGCAGTGCTCGGCCACATCGAGCATTTCGCTCGCCTCGACTGCCACGCTGTCCGCGCCGTCCCTTTCGAGCGCCGCGACTCCGTAGCTGAAGGCGAGCGGCACCGTCACGCTGCTGGCATATCGGCTCAGCGCCAGCATCATGCGTTCCTTGATGAGTGGCACGTCGGTGATCCCGGCCTCGGGCAGCACGACGGCGAAGACCGCGCCCACCGGCGACTCCAGCCGACCGATCCAATCCACGTGCGCGCGCACTGAAGCGTCGATCGCCTGGACCACGCATCTCAAGGTGGTCGCATCGGGAACGCAGTCATCCGCCGGCTCACCTTCAACCCGCACGCCCAACGTCAACACCGCAAGCTGGCGACCGTAACGTTGCCCACGGCGGATCTCCGAGAGCAGACGGACCTGCAATTCACTGTGCGAGAACGCGCCCGATTCGACATCGATGCTCACCGACTGCTCCATCACCGCCTCCTGCGCCTCGCGCAACGAGCGGCGCAGCGCCAGCGTGTTGAACGCGGCGTAGATGCGGGCGAACAACTCGGGATCGGACACCTGCTTGGTGAGGTAATCGTCGACGCCGGCGACATAGCCCTGCTCGAAGTCGGTGCTCGCGTCGCGCATCGTCAGCATGATTATGTAAGTATCGTCGGCGCCTCGCTCGCGCAGCGTCTGGGTGAGCGCCAGACCATCCATCACCGGCATCTGCCAGTCGGTGAGCACCAGCGGATACCACTGGCGCTCGAGCGCTTCGAGCGCCTCCTGACCATTGCCGGCAGGGTCGACTTCGAAACCGGCGGCAGTCAGCCGCCGCATGATCAATTCGCGATCCTGTTGGTCGTCATCGACTACCAGAATGCGTGACGGCAACGCACGCTGCAGCACCGACAGCCGCGTTGCCATGACACCCGCTTTCATCCGTGGCTCTCTCGAAACCGTACAAAATTTGCACTATGCGCGTTGCTTTATCATTCGCGAATGAAGGTGGCAACCGCGGTTTGTACGCTACTCTCTATAGCCCGGATCGAGACGGTCCATTTTTCGCAATAAAGCCGGCCACACCAGTCCAGTTCCGGCACCGCGCGTCACCTGCTTCATGTACTCCGGCACGGTCGCCAGCACCGATTCGGGAATGGCGAGCAGCTCGGCGCCGCCGGCTTGCGCCATGATCTGGATCTCACAAGCGCGTTGCAGGCTGTACATCATCATGAAGGCATCGGAGATGCTGCGACCGACCGTGAGCAAGCCGTGATTGCGCAGGATCATGTGACGCGTATTGCCCAGATGCGCCTGCAAGCGCGCCTTCTCTGCCGGGTTGAGCGCAATACCTTCGTAATCATGGTAGGACAGACTGAGCAGAATGAACGTGGCCTGCTGCGAGATCGGCAGCAAGCCGGCGCGCTGCGCCGAGACCGCGATGCCGGCCATCGTATGAAGATGCAACACGCAGCCGGCGTCCTCGCGCACCTCGTGGATGGCGCTGTGAATCGTGTAGCCGGCCGGATTGATCTCGTAGGGGCTCGGCAATGTTTTATTGCCGGCGAGGTCGACACGCACCAGGTTGGATGCGGTGACCTCTTCGAACATCAGGCCATAGGGATTGATGAGAAAGTCATGCGTGCCCGGCACGCGCGCCGAGATGTGCGTGAAGACCAGATCGTCCCAGCCAAAATGCGCAATGAGACGATAGCAGGCCGCCAGATCCACTCGCGTCGCCCATTCCTCGGCCGACACCTGAGCACGCACGTCCGCGACGCCACGTTCTGCAGCTGACATATGGAGTCCCCCGGTGAGTGTCACCGGAGGCTAACGCCGCCGCAGCGAACGGAGCAAGTCCGCCACTCTCCCGCGGAGTCCCTCGGCTGAGCTCTTTCGAGCTCCGGCTGGGTCTCCCGCGGGATTCCCTCGGTTCAAACCACGACGTTGACCAGCTTGCCCTTCACCACGATCACTTTGCGGACCGGCTTGCCTTCGATCCATTTCTGCACCGTGGAGTCGGCCAGTGCCGCCTCGCGGATCTGCTGCTCGGTGGCGCTCGCTTCTACGGTGATCTGGCTGCGCAGCTTGCCGTTAACCTGTATGACGACATCGATGCTGTCGCGAACCAGCGCGGCCGGATCGGGCTGCGGCCAGGGATGATCGATGAGCGGATCGGAGTGGCCGAGCGCTCGCCACAGCGCGTGTCCGGCGTGCGGCACGATGGGCGACAACATCTGCACCACGAGCTCGAGCGCTTCCTGGCGCACGGCGCGCCCTTGCGGCGACTGGTCCTCGAACTTCGACAGCGTGTTCATGAATTCCATCACCGCGGCAATCGCGGTGTTGAACACGCGACGACGACCGAGATCATCGGTGACTTTCTGCAATGTGCTGTGGGCCGCACGACGCACGTTGCGTTGCTCGTCGGTCAATTCGCCAGAAACCGCGCCGCTGACCAGGCCCGCGGTCACGTGCTCGTGGACCATGCGCCACAAGCGACGCATGAAACGCGACGCGCCTTCGACGCCGTCATCCGACCACTCCAGCGTATCTTCCGGCGGCGCCTTGAACATCATGAACAAGCGCACGCTGTCCGCGCCGTACTGCTCGACCAGCTTGGTCGGATCGACGCCGTTGTTCTTCGACTTCGACATGGTGCGCATGCCTTCCCACTCGACCGGCTGGCCGTCCGAGTTCAACGTCGCACCGATGCGCGCACCCTTCGCATCGACCTGCACGGTCACATCCGCCGGGTTGAAATATTCGATCGCGCCTTCGCCAGTGCGTCGCGAATAGATGTCATTGAGCACCATGCCCTGCGTGAGCAGGTTCTGGAACGGCTCCTGCACCTTGACCAGTCCCATGTCGTGCATCACGCGCGTCCAGAAACGCGCATACAGCAAGTGCAGGATGGCGTGCTCGATGCCGCCGATGTATTGATTGACCGGCGACCAGTAGTTGGCGCGCTCATCGACCATCGCCTTGTCGTTCTTGGCGGAGGCGAAGCGCAGGAAGTACCACGAAGAGTCGACGAACGTATCCATCGTGTCCGTCTCGCGCCGCGCCGGGCCGCCGCACTTCGGACATTTGCAATCGAGGAACGACGGCGTCTTGTTGAGCGGATTGCCGCTGCCATCGGGCACCAGCCCTTCGGGCAGCACCACCGGCAGATCTTCTTCCGGCACCGGCACCACGTCGCACTTCGGGCAGTGAATCAGCGGAATCGGGCAGCCCCAGTAACGCTGCCGCGAAATGCCCCAATCGCGCAGACGCCACTGCACGTGCTTGTCGCCCAAGCTCTTGGCCTTCAGATCGGCGGCGATGGCGTCGACGGCCTGCTGGTAATCGAGCCCGTCGTACTTGCCGGAGTGGATCAGCGTGCCGTGCTCGGCGTACCAGGGGTGCCATTGCTGATCGGTGAACGCCGGCTCCGCGCCCGCAACCTCGATCACCTGTTTGATCGGCAGGTTGTACTTCAGCGCGAACGCGAAATCGCGCTCGTCGTGCCCGGGCACGCCCATGACGGCCCCTTCGCCGTAAGTCATGAGCACATAGTTGCCCACCCACACCGGCACGCGCTCGCCCGACACCGGATGGTCGACGAACAGGCCGGTCGGCATGCCCTTCTTTTCCATCAGCGCGATCTCGGCTTCCTGCGCCGTGCCGCGTTTGCATTCTTCGATGAAGGCCGCGAGCTGAGGATTCGACTGAGCGGCATACGTCGCGAGCGGATGCTCGGCCGCCACGGCCACGAATGTCACGCCCATGAGGGTGTCGGCGCGCGTGGTGAACACGCTCAACAAACGCTGCTCGCCACCCAGTTCATACGGGAAGCTGAGGCGCACGCCTTCGCTGCGACCGATCCAGTTCGCCTGCATGGCACGCACGCGCTCCGGCCAGCCCGGCATGTCGTTCAGCGCATCGAGCAGGTCCTGCGCGTAATCGGTGATGCGCAGGTAGTACATCGGGATCTCGCGCTTTTCGACCGGCGCACCGGTGCGCCAGCCGCGGCCGTCGATCACCTGCTCGTTCGCGAGCACGGTCTGATCGATCGGGTCCCAGTTCACGACGCCGGTCTTGCGATACGCGATGCCCTTTTCCAGCATCTTCAGGAACAGCCACTGGTTCCAGCGGTAGTACTCGGGCTGACAGGTGGCCAGCTCCCGGTCCCAGTCGAGCGCGAAGCCGAGCGACTGCAGCTGGCGCTTCATGTAGGCGATGTTCTCGTAGGTCCACTTGGCCGGCGGCACGCCATTCTTCATCGCGGCGTTCTCGGCCGGCAGGCCGAAGGCGTCCCAACCCATGGGCTGCAGCACGTTGTAGCCCTGCATGCGCAGGAAGCGCGTGATCACGTCGCCGATGGTGTAGTTGCGCACGTGCCCCATGTGCAGCCGGCCGCTGGGGTACGGGAACATGCACAGGCAGTAATAGCTCTGACGGTTGGGATCTTCCTTGACGGCAAAGGCGCGGCGGTCGGCCCAAAAGGCCTGCGCCTCGGCCTCCACGACGGAGGGTTCGTATTGGGGCTGCATCGTTGTGACGGTATGGGGCCCCGCGGGCCCGGTTGAAAGGCGCGAAGGATACCAGGGATATCCCCATTTCCCAGGATATCAGCACATCTTTGGCGAAGATGTCCCGCCGGGCGCTTCAGTCCATGCCGCGCAGGGTGAAGCGGAACTCCGCGCCCCGGCCGGGGCTGGCCTCGGCCCAGATCGTGCCGCCGTGGCGCTCGATGATCCGGCTGACCGTGGCCAGGCCGATGCCGGTGCCCTCGAATTCATCCTGCCGGTGCAGGCGCTGGAACACGCCGAACAGCTTGCGGGCGTAGCGCATGTCGAAGCCGACGCCGTTGTCTCGCACGTAGATGTATCGTTCGCCCGGCGTGGCCGTGGAGCTGTTATCGCCCCCTTTCACCACGCCCGTGCCGATCTCGATGACCGACTTGGGCCGCGGCCGCGAATATTTGACGGCGTTGCTGATGAGGTTCGCAAACACCTGTTGCATCAGCTCCGGGTCGCAGCTCATTGCCGGCAACGGGTTCAGATGCCATTCGATGTCGCGCCCCTGCGCTTCATGGCTGGCGCGCTCGACGGCATGCTTCACGATCTCGTCCAGGGAGCAGGGCTCGCGGCGCATCTCGACATGGCTGACTCGCGACAATGCCAGCAGCCCGTCGATCAGCGCGCTCATTTCCCGGGCGCCGCGCTGAATCTGTTCCATGTGGATGGCTGGCTCGCGCGCCCCCGGCGGGCCCTTGTGCTCGCGGAGCATCTGCACGTGGGCATGAATCAGCCGCAACGGCGCACGCAAGTCGTGCGCAACCGAATATGAAAACGCCTCCAGCTCGCGATTGGCGATCTCCAGCTCGGCGGTGCGTTCGGCGACGCGCTTTTCCAGGTCCTGGTTCAGGCGCCGGATCTCGCTTTCCATTTCGGCGCGCCGGTCGATTTCATCCTGCAGCGCCTGGTGCTGAAGCGCGTTTTCATACGCCACGGCGACCTGCACCGCGATGGCGCGTGCCACCGCCAGATCCTCCTCGGTGAACCCCGGCAGGCCGATGCGATTCAGCACGCACAGATAACCATACGACTTCGTGACCGACGCGATCGGCACGCCCAGCATGGAGACGAATTCGCCGCGTTGAGGCAGCTCGTCGTGCGCGACCGATTCGTCCGGCGACATCGGATACAGCGCCGAGCCGCCGGCGTCCAACGACTGCACCAGATCGCGATACATGTGCGAGCTGAGCAAGCGCTCCATCTCCTCGCCGGACAAGCCGCTGGACGTCGTCGATTGGCGCGCGCCGGTGTCGGTCACGATCACGATCTGCGCCATCTGTGCCAGCAGAATGTCGCGCGCGGCGTCGCAGGTGGATTCCAGAATCACCGCAGGATCGGTCTGACCGAATACGCGGCGGCTGAATGTCACCAGCGCACTCAATCGCTCCTGCGCTCCGCCGTTGACCGACAACGCCGGTGGCGCGCTCGTGCCGGCGGGCGGCTTGGTCGCCAGCGCCGCGGTCACGGTCTCGCGGACGATTTCCAGATCGTACGGTTTCGACAGGGTGCTGCGAACGCCCAGCGAACGGGCCATCTCGCGCACTTCGCGCTCGTGGTACGAGGCTGAACAGAAAATCACCGGAGTGCCGGACATGCTTTCGTCCTGGCGCAGCTTGCGCACCAGTTCGTAACCGTCCATGCGCGGCATGACGATGTCGGTGATCAGCAGGTCCGGATGCTCGGTGCGCAGCAGATGCAGCGCCTCGATCCCGTCGGCTGCCTGCAACAGGTCATAATCGCCGTCCGCGAGCGACAGCATCAGCAGCTCGCGCGCCTCGGCATCATCTTCGGCGACCAGTATTTTTCCGCCCTTCGCCACGTCCCGTTCCCCGTGGCCAGACTCGAGCGGCCATCGTTGAAATGAAAATCGCCACAAGCTGGCGTCCCTTGCCATCGAACGCAATCAGTACGTTTCACTGCACAACCCCGTTCCTACTCTAATCCTCTGATACGGGGATAGGGCAATCCCTCAATGCTCCCGGAACGTGGCTCCGTTCACATTGGCCCGCGGCTGTCCCAGACCGTTCTACCTTGGGATGGGCCGGTGGCCTACAACGTGCGTCCAGCCCTTTTTGTTTCTTGAAATATCGGCCGGCGGGCCTGGGGTTCGATTCGAAGCCGCAAACGAAAACGCCCGCCGATCGTTGCGACCGGCGGGAGCGGTGAGCTCGAATGAATCCACTTGGGTCAATCGCCGAGCGCCGTGCGCAGCGCGCTGATCTCCTCGGCGCAATCCCGCATCACGTGCACGCACTTCTGGTTGTCGAGACCCAGGCGCCAGAACGATTTCACGCCCTGCATGTTCAACTCCAGATCGGCCTCGTGGCCGAAGAAGCCGGCCATCATCACCGCCACGGTCAGCACGTCGGTCACGTCGCGCTCATCGTTGACGCGCTCGATGTTCTCGTGCTCGCCGATGGCTTCGGCGATGTGATCCGGAAAACCCCAGTTCTCGACGATGGCTTTGCCGACGTTTGCGTGCCAGTCGCGCAGCAGCTGCTGCAGCGTCGCCGGCTCTTTGAAAAATGGATGTTTGTGCGCGCGAGCCAGGATATAGATCTTGCCCACATTGTGCAGCAGACCGGCCAGCATCGACTCGTCGGCGTTCACGCTGGTGCGCGAAGCCACTGCATATGCGAGCGCAGCCACAGTGGTCGCTTCCTGCCACAGCCCCTC
Source organism: uncultured Steroidobacter sp. (assembly GCF_937958065.1). Classification (GTDB taxonomy): domain Bacteria; phylum Pseudomonadota; class Gammaproteobacteria; order Steroidobacterales; family Steroidobacteraceae; genus Steroidobacter. The sequence continues at coordinate 28,029 of NZ_CALFXI010000003.1, read as the reverse complement.
TAGCTCCTTGGAGATGTGTTTCAGCTCGCCCGCCTTGCGCAGCTGCGCGATCGCGAACGACACCGCCGCGGTACGCACGTTGTTGTGGCCGATGCGATTGACTGCCGTCTTCAGATCGGAAACCGGGCGGCCGCTGCGATTCAACGCCGCCGAATTGGCGAGCGTGAACACGCGCGCCGCGAGGCCCGCTTCGGAGCCGACCACGCGCGCGATCTGGTCGTTGGACACATGCTCATCGGCCAGCACCTTGCGGACTCGCACGGCAACATCGGGGAACGAGGGCAGCTCCACCTTGCCGGTGGAGACTTCCTGGGCCAGCTCGCCGACGAACGCAAATGCGGCGGCGTGATCGGAGGCCGCGGTCATTTGTGCCTGTTGGGCAGCCTGATAGGCGTTATGAGGAGTGCTCATGGTCGCGTACTGAGTCGGGAGAATCTGTACGCACTTTACTGCGACGTGCTTCTCACGATCTGCGGCGCCGTTGGCATTTCTGAACCTGAAAAGCGACCCGATCCGATTTCGTGCATCGGCCGCTCGAATGAGCGGCCCGGGCGGGGCGAAAGCGGACGTCGACTGTTCAGGCGTCAGGGTTTAGCCGTGCGCCATCTTGCCGTTTGGATGATCGGCGGTGAGGTGCAATACCTCAGCGGCCACCCGATGCAAAGGCAACACGTGCTGGGCGCTGCCCAGTTTCACGGCCGCGCCGGGCATGCCCCAGACCACGCTGGTCGCCTCGTCCTGGGCGATCGTCGGCGCACCCGCCTCCGCCATTTCCTTCAGACCGCGGGCGCCGTCGTCACCCATGCCGGTGAGAATCACGCCCACCGCGTTCGGACCGACGTTCTGCGCCACCGAACGGAACATCACGTCGACGCTGGGCCGATGACGATTCACATGCGGGCCGTTGCTCAGTCGACAGCGGTAACGCGCACCGTCGCGCTCCACCAGCAGGTGCTGATCGCCAGGCGCGATATAGACGTGGCCCGGCAGGATGTACTGGCCATCGCTGGCCTCGCACACCGACATGGCCGAGCAGCGGTTCATGCGCTCCGCAAAGGGTTTGCTGAAAGCCGCCGGGATATGTTGAGAGATCACCACGGCCGGCGCATCCGGCGGCAGCCCTTCGAGCACTTCGCGAATGGCTTCGGTGCCACCGGTCGAGGCACCGATGGCAATGATTCGATCGGTCGTACGCAATACGCGCTTGGCCTGCGCTGCCGGCAACACTGCATCGGCGCTGTTGCGTTGCTCTGTATTCAACGATTGCAGCACCGGCGGCCTGCGTGCCGATGACGGCCGTGCGCTCACTCGCGCGCTCGCGGCCACCTTCACCTTGGCAATCAGTTCCTCGGCGTAGTTCGCCAGACTCCCCGCGACGTCGACCTTCGGCTTGGTGACGAAATCGATCGCGCCCAGCTCCAGCGCGCGCAATGTGACATCGGCGCCCCGCTGCGTCAGCGACGACACCATCACCACCGGCATGGGCCGCAAACGCATCAGGTTCTCGAGGAACGTGATGCCGTCCATGCGGGGCATTTCCACGTCCAGGGTGATGACGTCCGGATTGAGCTGCTTGATCTTCTCGCGCGCCGCGTATGGATCGGTGGCGGTGCCGACGATCTCGATGTCGCGGTCGTTGCCGAGCATTTCGCTCAGCAGCTTCCGGACCAGGGCCGAGTCGTCGACGATCAGGAGTTTGATGGCCATGATCAGGTCTGCCCTCAGAACAGATCGATTTCGCCGGCCACTGGCGTCTTCTCCAGGCCTTTGAGGAAGCGCTGTTCCTGCGAAGCCACGTCCCGGGTATGGCTGGAGGTCAGATGACGCACCCGGACGCGGCCAGTCAGCGGAAAATACTGGATGTGGCGCGGGCAGGTGTCGCCCACGTCCTCGGAAGTCACGCGCAAGCCTTCCTGCTTGAGGAACTCGCGCACGAAAGTCACATTGTGATCGCCGACATCGGTCAGCGTCTTCAACACCCGGCCGCCGCCGAAGATCTTCACTTCCAGGTCGGCGCGCGTGCCGCCCGCCTTGAGGATGCGGTTGATCAGTTGTTCCATCGAGGCGCTGCCATAACGCGTGGCGCGGCCGGTGGCACCGGTCTCCCAGGCGTCGTGACCGTTGCCGCTGGGACGCGGCAGCATGAAATGATTCATGCCGCCGATGCCGAGCTTCGGATTGCGGATGCATGCCGAGACGCACGAGCCGAGCACCGTGTCCAGCACTTCATCGTGCGTGGTCACGTAGAAGTCGCCCGGCAGCAGCTTGGCGATCACCTGGCCGTGCACGTTGGTGTAACGGCGGATGTTCTCGAAGCCGGGCAACACCCTGGCCAGTGCCGGTTTCTCAGCCATGGGCGCCACCGTTGCGGCGGTAGATGGTTTTGCCGACGAGTTTGAAGGGGGCGCTGCCTGCATGAATGGATTCCGAATGGCCGATGCACAGATACCCGCCGGGCGCCAGCATGTCGCTGAAGCGGTTCACCAGCTTCTCGCGCGTCGGTTGGTCGAAATAGATCATCACGTTGCGACAGAAGATCACGTCGAACGGGCCCTTCATGGGCCACGTGTGCAGCAGGTTGAGCGTGCGGAACGTAATCATCGATTTGAGATCCTGGCGCGCGACCGCACAGCCGGCGTGCTCGCCATGACCTTTCAGGAAAAAGCGCTTCAGGCGCTCGGGCGTCACGCTCGACATGCGATCCAGGGGATAGATGCCCGAGGACGCGGCGGCGATCACGTCGCTGTCGATGTCGGTCGCGAGAATTTTGAAATCGAAGCGTGGCGAGGCCGGCAGCACTTCGGCGGCCACCATCGCGATACAGTGCGGCTCCTCACCCGTCGAGCAGCCCGCCGACCAGATGCGCAGGCGCCGGGACGCGGCGTTGCGTTGCATCGCTTCGGGCAGCATGTACGAGGCCAGCGCCTCGAAGTGATGATTCTCGCGGAAGAACGCAGTGACGTTGGTGGTGATCGCGTTGATCAGGCCGACCAGCTCTTCGGGGCCGGCGTCGCGCAGATATTCGCAGTAAGCCTCGTAGCTCGGCAGCCCGAGCTCGCGCAGGCGCCGCGCCAGGCGGCCCTGCACCAGCTGGCGCTTGTTGGGGCCGAGCACGATACCGGCGTTTTCGCCGACCACGTGCCGGATGAAATTGAACTCGGCATCGCCGAGCTGAGGTCCATGATGCGCGGAGTCGGCGGGCGAAGCGGATGAAGCTGGAGTCGGCATTGGACGGGTTCGCATGTGATCAACGGCTCGCAAGGTGGCCCTCGCGAGCCGTTACTCACATCTCATCGATCAGGCTGCAGGATTGAGCGCCACTCCCGTGACGTCCGCGCCGATCAGTTGATCGATGTCGAGCAGCATCACCATGCGGCCCGACACAGCAGCCAATCCTTCGATGAACTCGGTGCTCACGTGCGCGCCGAACTCCGGCGCCGGCTTCACATCGTTCGCCGCCACGTCGATCACGTCGGAGACGCCATCGACGACCACGCCGAAATCGCGGCGGCCGAGCGGCGACTGCACCGACAGCACGATGATGACGGTGAGCGGAGTGTATTCGGCATGCTGCAGGTTGAAGCGCATGCGCAGGTCGACGATGGGAACGATCGAGCCGCGCAGGTTCAGCACGCCGAGCACGTGGCTGGGCGCCTGCGGAATGCGAGTGACCGGAGACCAGCCACGGATTTCCTGCACTCGCAGGATGTCCACGCCGTAAGTTTCGTCACCCAGGGTGAAGGTCAGCACCTGGTTGGAACCGGCAGCGGCGGCATCGATCTGCGCGGCAACTTGATTGGTCATGAAACGAGTCTCCTACTGTCCGTCGGTTGCGCCGGCGACCCGCCAGCGTCATCGACAGCGCTCAAGATATTTATCGGCGTCGCTCTGCGCAGGATGAGTAAGACATTTGCTGCATCAGTGCTGCGCCGGCTCCGGGCGCCCCGCCACGGGGCGCCCGGTGCTGTCGATTAGAAATCGCTCCACTGGCTGTCATCGCCGCTGGCGCGGGCCAGGGGCGCCGGCGCGCTCGACGCCACCGCTCTCGGCTTGCTCGCAGCAGCACCGACCTTGCGGGCAGGCTGCGGCCGCTGCCGGGTGACCGGAGCTGCGGCACGCACGACTTCAGCCGTCGAGTGCGAGCCCGAGCCCGTGATGCCGCTGCCATCGGCGCGGCGGAAGTAGCCGATCTGCGCGACCAGCGTACCGGACTGCTGCTCCATGGACTTGCTGGCCGCCGAGGCCTCTTCCACCAGCGCGGCGTTCTGCTGCGTGACGTTGTCCATCTGGCTGACCGCGTTGTTGACCTGCTCGATGCCGGCCGACTGCTCTTCGGACGCGGCCGCGATTTCGGCGACGATGTCGGTGACCTTCTTGACGCTTTCCATGATCTCCGAGAGCGTCTGGCCGGACTCGTCCACCAGCTCCGAGCCGACCTTGACCTTGTCGACGGAGTCGTTGATGAGATCCTTGATCTCCTTCGCGGCGCTGGCGCTGCGCTGTGCGAGGTTGCGCACTTCGGTCGCGACCACCGCGAAGCCGCGGCCCTGTTCGCCGGCGCGCGCCGCTTCCACCGCTGCATTCAAGGCCAGCAGGTTGGTCTGGAACGCGATCTCGTCGATCACGCTGATGATGTCGGCGATCTTGCGGCTGGAGTTGTTGATCTCGCCCATCGCGCCGATCGCACGCTGCACGACCGCTCCGCCCTTCTCCGCCTGCTCGCGAGCACCGACCGCCAGCTGATTCGCCTGGCGCGCGTTGTCCGCGTTCTGCTTCACGGTCGCAGTCATCTGCTCCATGCTGGAAGCGGTCTCTTCCAGGGCGGCAGCCTGTTCCTGCGTACGCTGCGACAGATCGTCATTGCCATGTGACAACTGGCGAGCCGCCGCACCGACCGCGTCGGCGCTGCCGCGCACGCCGCCGACGATTTCGACCAGCTTGCTGTCCATGCGCTTGAGCGCTTCGAGCAGACGACCCAGCTCGTCCGTGCTTTCGACGCGCACGTCGTTGCCGAGCTCGCCGCTGGCGATACGGTCGGCGATGTTCACCGCCGTGTTGATGGTGCTGACGATGGAACGAATGATCAGCAGCCCCAGCACCGCGGACAGAGCGATGCCGACCACGATGGCGCCGATGATGAACGCGCTGGACTTCTTGAAGGACGCGTCCGCCTGGGTGCGCATCTGCTGCGCCACTTCGATCTGCGTCCTGAGCAGGTTGTCGCCGGCGGTGTTGAGCTTCTCGTAGGCCGGACGGGCCTTCTCGATCAGCGTGCTTTCAGCGACGCTGAAATTGCCGGACTGGCCCGCGAGCAGCGCCTCCTGCACCAGGCCGAGCACCTCGCTGCCATGCGTGCGGAACTGCCCGACGATCTCGCGCTCCTTGTCGGTGAGCTCGGTGGCATCGAGCTTCTGCAGCAGCTCCTTCACCTCGCCCTGGCGCTCCTGGAGCAGATCGAGCGCACCCTTGACCGCCGCGGCATCCTGACGGATGACCACTTCCTCGGCCTTCTCGAGCACCGCGCGCTCGTGCGTCTCGATGGTGCCGACCCAGCCCGTGGGCATGAATCGATTCGAGAAAATCGCATCCAGATCGGCATTTGAGGATCTGGTGCCGTTCAGGCCGATGACCCCGACCAGGATCAAGACGACCCCCGCCAGTGCCAAGGTGGCGAACAGCTTGGCTTTCACCGAAATATTCCACGTGTTCATGACATCGATTCCTTAGCTCGCTTTGTGAGCCCCAACTTGCTCTTGTGAACCCCAAACAATCCAATGCGCGCGCCCGTGCAGTCCGTTCAGGCGCGTGCGCCCTCGTGCTGAAGGGCGCCCGTGTCGGTCGATCCCGCCGCGAACCGCCCGGCCAGGCGGTGTGCCAGCCGGCTGCATCACGCAGCCAGTCTTTGCGTCGCGACGCGGATCAATCCCGGCACGTCGAGAATCAGTGCCACGGCGCCATCGCCCAGGATGGTTGCGCCGGACACACCGTCGACTCGACGGAAATTCGTTTCCAACGATTTGATGACCACTTGCTGCTGGCCGAGCAGGTCGTCGACGAACAGGCCGACTTTGCGGCCCTCGCCTTCCACGACCATGATCAAACCTTCGTGCAGGTTGGTGGTGCGCGGCTCCAGGCCGAACACTTCATGCAGACGCACCACCGGCACATAGCCATCGCGGAACCAGAACACTTCGCCCTGGCCGGCGACGCGATTGACCATGCCCTGCTTCAACTGCAGCGACTCGATGATGGTGATCAGCGGCACGATGTAGGTTTCGGTGCCCACGGCCACCGACTGGCCATCGACGATGGCGAGGGTCAGTGGCAGCGTGATGATGAAGCGCGAGCCCTTGCCGTACTCGGAGCGCACTTCGATCGTGCCGCCCAGCTCCTTGATGTTCCTGCGCACCACGTCCATGCCGACGCCGCGGCCGGAAATGTCGGTGGTCTGCTCGGCGGTCGAGAAACCGGCCATGAAAATCAGCTCGTAGATCTGCTCGTCGCTGAGCACGTCGTTGGCGCCGATCAGATTGCGCTCGCGCGCCTTCTTCAGGATCTTGTCCTTGTTCAGACCGCCGCCGTCGTCGCCCACCTCGACGGTGATGCTGCCGCCCTTGTGATAAGCGTTGAGATACACGGTGCCGTTCGGCGTCTTGCCGGCGGCCGTGCGCTTGTCGGGCATTTCGATGCCGTGATCGACGCTGTTGCGCACCAGGTGCACCAGCGGATCGCCGATCTTTTCCATGACCGTCTTGTCGAGCTCCGTCTGGTCGCCCGTCATCTTCAGCTCGACCTGCTTGCCCAGGCGCTGACTCAAGTCGCGCACCATGCGCGGAAAGCGGCTGAACACGAAGCTGATGGGCAACATGCGCACGCGCATGACGCTTTCCTGCAGCTCGCGGACGTTTCTTTCCAATGTCGCCAGGCCCGAGCGCAGCTGCTCGGCGGCGTGGCCGGTGAACTTCGAGCCGAGCTGCGTCAGCATGGACTGCGTGATCACCAGCTCGCCAACGGTGTTCATCAGCTCGTCGATTTTCTCGGTGCTGACGCGGATCGAGCCGCCGTCGGTGGCGCCCGCCTTCGGCAGCGCTTCGGCCGCGGACGGATGATGCGCCGGCTCGGCGCTCGCCTTGGGCGCTTCGGCAGCAGGCTTCGCATCTGCGATGTTCACGACGTTGGACGGCTTCGCTTCCGGCGCCGGCGCGGCGTTGGCCACAGCGGCAACGGGCGCGGCCTCTTCTTCGATCTTCAGATCGCAATCGCCTTCGGCCCAGTCGAACACGCCATTGACCATTTCGCGCGAGGCTTCGGTATCGAGCGTCAGGTCCCAGGCCAGATAGCAGCTTTCCGGATCGAGCGCTTCGAGCGACGGCAACGCATTGCCATCGACCTTGACCGTGAGCGCGCCGAGCTCGCCCAACTCACGCAGCATGCGCAACGGATCGTTACCGTGCACGAACAACTGCGGATACGGACGGAAGCTGATACGCCAGCGATGCCCGGCGGCCGGCTTCGCAGCTTCAGCGGGAGCCGGAGCGGCTTCGGCGGCCGGAGCGGCAGGCGCAGCAGCAGGCTGATTCTTCTGCGCGATCGCGAGCTCGAGATCGAACTGCAGATCGGCGACCCTTTGCGCGTCGATCGCTTCCTTGCGCTGCACGGAACGCAGCATCTCGCGCATCACGTCCACTGACTTCAGCAGCAGATCGGTGACGTGACGAGTGACCTGCATGCGATTGGCACGCAGCTCATCGAGCAGGGTTTCGCAGGTATGCGTGAACGAGGCCACGTCGGAGAAGCCGAAGGTCGCGCTGCCGCCCTTGATGGAGTGAGCGACGCGGAAGATCGTGCCGATCAGCTCCGGTTCGGGCGCGCCCGGGTTGAGCTGCAGCAAGGCCGCTTCCATCGAGTCGAGCGCTTCGAAGCTCTCCTCGAAAAATGCTTCATGGAATTGGGCGAGATCGATGGCCACTTGCGATTACCTCAGCACGCGATGCATGGTTGCCACGAGTTGCGCCGGATCGAACGGTTTGACGATCCAGCCCGTGGCCCCGGCGTCCTTGCCTTCTTTTTTACGGTCCGGGCCCGCTTCGGTGGTCAGCATCAGAATGGGCGTGTGGCGATACGCCGATTCGGCGCGCAGGGCGCGAATCAGCTGGATGCCATCCATCACCGGCATGTTGACGTCCGAGAGCACCAGGTCGAAGCCCGATTGACGCGCAAGATCGAGCGCTTCCTGGCCGTCGCCGGCGGAAGTCACATCGAAGCCCGCGCTGGTTAGCGCGATGCGCACCATGTCGCGCATCGAAGGAGAATCGTCGACGGCCAGTATCCGCGTCATGCGGCAACTCCTTTTGTCTCGAAACCGAGCAGCGCGCCGACGCCGAGCAAGCGCACTGCATCCTGCAGGGCCTGCGACTCGCCGCGCCAGCTGACACTTTGGTTGCGACCGCTGCGGTCACGCACGAAGGCGCACAGCAACTGCATGGTCGCGGTATCGACACGTTCGACGGCGCTCACGTCGAGAGTCACAGCGTCGCTGTGATTCGAGAAAGCGCAAAGAGAAGTCTTGAGCGCAGCGGCATCTTTCACGCTGCAGTTGGCAGCGAGCACCACGACGGGCTCGCCGACGACGACCGGTTCGGCCGTTTCGGTAGCGGCGGCTTCGACGACCGGTTGGGCGGCGGCTGCGGCTGTTTCGGTTACAACTGTTTCAGCGGCGGCTGCGGCCGTTTCGCTAACAACCGTTTCGGCGACCGGTTCTGCGCCCGCTCCGGCCGATGCAGCAGCAACGGTTTCACCGACCGATTCAACGGTTTCGGCGGTTTCAGAAAGGACTGCCTCGGCGCCAGCCTCGGCGACCACTGCTTCCTCAGACGGACCGACCGGTTCGGCGCCTGCGTCGGCGACCACTTCAGCCGTGTGCTCGATGGCAACATCCGCCACCGGCTCGACCACGAGTCCGGCCGTCTGCTCGACAGCGGCATCAACGGCGAGCTCGGCTGCAACTTCAGCAGCCTGATCAATCGAAGCGTCGGCGGCCAGCTCGGCCGCAACTTCAGCAGCCTGATCAATAGAAGCGTCGGCGGCCAGCTCGGCCACGACTTCAGACGTCAGCTCAGTAGCGACTCCGGCGGCCGGCTCGGCCGCAACTTCACTCGCCTGCTGGATAGAAACTTCGCCGGTCATCTGGGCTACAACTTCGGCCGTCTGCTCGATCGAAACTTCGCCGGCCAGCTCGGCCACGCGCCCGACTGTCTGCTCGACAGCGGCATCAGCCGCCAGATCGGCTACGACTTCACTCGGGTGCTCGTTCGAAACACGGGCCGATTGCTCGATCACGAGCCCGGCGGTGTGCTCGACCGCGGCATCAGCGGCGAGCTCGGCTACGTCTTCAGCTGTCTTATCGATAGAAACATCGGCAGTCGCCTCGGCGACCACTTCGGCCGTCTGCTCGATAGAGACTTCGGCGACCAGCTCGGCCACGACTTCCGCCGTGTGCTCGTTAGAAACATCGGCCGGGTGCTCGAACACGAGTCCGGCGGCCTGCTCGACCGCGGCATCAGCGGCGAGGTCCGCTACGACTTCAGCGGTCTTATCAATAGAGACGTCGGCGGCCGGCTCGGCGACCACTTCACCCGTCTGCTCGATAGAAACTTCGGCGGCCAGCTCCGCCACCGCTTCACGCGCATGCTCAATAGAGACGTCGGCACCTGACTCGACCACGACTTCAGCCGTGTGCTCAGCAGACACTTCGCTGGCGACAGCGACGGCGTGCTCGATAGAAACGTCCGCCCCATACTCGGCGACCGCGTCTGCATCGACCGACTCAGCAGCAACAGCAGACTCCGCGATCATCTCGCCGCTCGACTCCAGCACCGGCTCCGCGACCAGCGCCTCGACAGCGGCCGGGCTCAGTTCGGTAACCGGCGCCGCGAGCGTTTCGAGAGCGGGCTCAACAGTAGCGGTCATTTCAGCGTGAATAACGTCCGCGCCCACTGTCGCGATGACCGATTGGGCTTTGGCGGAACGTTTACGCTTGCTTTTTTTCATGACGCAGCTTGCAGGCTCGTAGTACTGATTTCACAGATTCGGGATTCATATCGGCATATGAGGGGTCAGCTTTAGGTGAGCCACGTCGCACTACTTAACGTCGGCTCGCTCAAGCTCCGGGATTCCCTGCCGTTAAATTGGTGAAGCAGTTCACGTTGCAACTGCACGCCGCACGAGTGACTCGTTCATGCGTATCGACCTGGTGGACTTTCGCAGTACCAGCCCGGCCGGGAGCACCAGCCCGAGCCTGCTGTCGGAGTGGCGCGTCGGCGCGCTCCTGCAGGTCATTGCCGTGCGCGACGCTGCCAGCGGTCAGCTGTGGCTCGATATTGGCGGTCAGCGGCACAACGCCCGCCTCGCCTCCGGCAACAGCGCCGGTCCGGTCAACGGGGAGGTGTTGAATGTCCGCGTGCTTCGTAACAGCCCGGTGCTGGCCCTGGAGACTCTTTCTTCCTCCGCAGAGGCCGATGCCGAAGCAACCGTGGTCGCCGATGCGATGCGTCGCTTCGTGCCTCGACAGGAAAGTCCGGCGCTCATGCTCGCCAATCTTTCCTGGCTCGCCCAAGGCAAGCATGGCGCGGAACAATTGCCCAAGGCCGTGACGCAGGCCGCAGCACAGCTCTGGCAGGCTTTGCCTGATGCCGAATCGCTCGGCGACCCTGAAACGCTGGCGAGCGCCCTGCGCCGCTCCGGGACTTTTCTCGAAGCGAATCTGGCCGACGCGTCACGCGGCACGACCGATCCGAAAACACTCGTCAATGATCTGAAAGCGTTGATGCTCACATTGAGCCGCACGCTGCGCGATAACGGCGCACGGCCGAACGCCGCGCATTCAGATGTCGCGATGAATGCAGCGCCCCCCACGGCTCGCGGTCCGCTGACGGCACTGAATGCAGCGCCGGCAACGTTCTCGATGCTCGAAGGCGCCGAGCAGCAGCTCAATGAATTGTCACGTCAGACGGAAGGTGCGATCGCACGCCTGACGACCACACAGATCACAAACACGTCGGCGGATCCATCGGTGCAGTCGATGCTGATCGAACTGCCGGTGCGGCATGAGGATCGGGCGTCCACGCTGCGGCTGCGCGTCGAACACGATGAATCCCGCAAGCATCAGGGCGGCGCAGATTGGTGGAGTGTCGAAGCCGCGATGGACCTGGGTCAGGTCGGCGCGCTGCATGCGAAAGTGACTTTGGCCGGTCATCGCATCGGCGTGCAGTTGCGCGCCGAGTCGCCCGCTATCGTCAACGCATTGTCCGCGCGAGCCGGCGAGCTCGAAGCCATCCTGCGTGAAGCCGGGCTTGAGATCGACCGCATCGTTTGTTTGCATGGCATGCCCGCCGGCGACACCGGCGCTCGTGCCGCGCGCTTATTGGACGTACGCGCATGAACGAACGTCCTCGCGCACCGATCGCCGTCGCGCTCCACTACAACATCAACGGTGGTGGTGCGCCTCGGGTCGTCGCCAAAGGCGGCGGCGAGATCGCCGAAAAAATCATCGAGACCGCTCGCGAGCACAACGTGCCGCTGCAGGAAGATGCAGCGCTCGCGGGCGCGCTGTCGAAACTCGATATCGGACGAGAGATTCCGAAAGACCTCTACGTCGCCGTCGCGCACGTACTTGCTTTCGCCTGGTCGATCGCCGGCAAGGGCCCGCCGCCAGCGAGCTCGCCCCCTCCGGAAGAACAGACCGCCAGACTGCCCGCGCTCAGTTATTCGCCATCGCGATGGTGACGGGCTCGGCCCGCCCACGTTCGCTACCTTTTAGCCGACCACACTCAACAGCGAGCCACGCTTGCGGCCCGTCGATTGCGGCGGTTGTTGGGAAACCTGCGCGACCGGTTGTTGCTGAGCTACTTGCTGGCGAGCCTGCCAAGCGGCCACCTCCGGCTGCGACTTCGCCGCATGCAAGCGGGTCAGCAACTCGGCTTCGTGGCGAGTGATACCGCAGTTCGCGACGAGGTCTTCAACGGCCGAGCCGTTCTTGGCCATGCGCAGCGCCAGGTCGTAGCCGCGCGCTTGCCCGGTGGCGACAACCGCCGGCAGCTGCGGACGACGTGAATCCGTTTCGACGCGTTCGCTCATCGCTTCGATGCGGGCGCTCATCACCGTCACGGTTTCGTGCAGGCTGCGCACTTCGTTGAACGCACGCTCGAGCTGATCCCGCAGCGCCTGCGAGTCCCGCTCGTCGGCTCGACGCCAGCGGGTGAAGGCCAATGCGAACACCCAGAATGCGCCGATCAGCAGCACGGCACGGCCCGCGATCAGCACGGTCTCCAGCGAGGGATTGGGCAGAATCTCAAACATCGCGACTCCCGTCAGATGGCGTCAAACCTTTGGCGCGAGCCGCAGGTCCCGACGGGATAGGAGCAGGATGCGTGCCAGCGGCCCTCGAATCGCCCGGGTAGCACCGACAGCAGCGCGAGCTTTTGCGAACGGGTTAACGTTCTGCGGCTACGGCCGATCGAGCTCCGCCCACAGCGCCGCCTGGAGCGCATCGAGCTGGCCGGCTTCGTTCCGGGCGAGCGCCAGGTCGTCGGCGCGCGCCGCCTTTTCGATGGCGCCGGCGCATTGGCCCAATGCAATCGCGCCGACATTGAGGCTGGCGCCCTTGAGCGCATGCGCCTCGCGAACGACCTCGGCCACTTCGCCCGCCTGCAACGCCGCCCCGAGTCGTTCGAGGATGCCGCTGGCGCTGGCGTGGTAGGTATTCAGCAACTCTTGCTCGAACTCCGCGTCGCCATCGGTCAGTTGGAGCAAATGAGCTCGGTCGAGCACGGGAGCATTGTTCATCGCGTTGACAAATCGCCAGCAGAAACCGCCAGCAAAATCGCAACGCGCGGCGGACGCCATCCTGGACGTTACTTATTGGCTGCCGCGCCCGGCTTGATCAAGCGCGGCCCGCGCTTCAGCGCGCGCCCGTTGCAGCTCGCGCCGGATGACAGCGAAGTTGCTCTTGCCACCGTGCTGCTCCAGGTGAGCGAGTGCCGCGTCGGTGAGCTCGATGGCGCCGTTGAGATCGCCCATGCGGCGCTTCAGATGCGCACTGTCGACGGCCAGCTGCAGGAAGTCGTAATCGAATTCTGCGGGAACGTCCAGCGGACCACGCTGCGCCAACGCACCGCGAGCCGTGGGCAAATCGTTGTCGGCGAGCGCGACATTGATGACTGCAGCGAGATAGGAATCCGACTTCTGCGCCGGCACGCCATAGAACGTCGGTAGCTCGGCGACGTGCTTCAGCTCGGCTCTGGCAGCCTCGACCTTGCCCTGCAAGGCCAATGCCCGGGCACGCAGGGCGAAGTAATGAACGCCATTGGGCACGAAACGCTTGCCGAATTCATACCAGTTACCGAGGTACGGTTCGAGCACAGCCAGCGCCTGCGCGGGACGTCCTTCGTCCAGCAAGCCGTGCGCCTTGTAGACCGCGGTGTCGAACTCCACCGCCGTCGGATTGGCGACGTGCTCGGGCGTGAGCACCAGATCGAAATACTGGTGCGCCTGTTCGATCCTGCCCGCCTGGTGCAGGGCCCGGCCGTACAGGCCCAGATGAATGCGCGTATAGATCGAAACGTCGCCGGCATGCTCACGCAGCAGCTTGATGCCCTTCTCGTAATTCCTCAACGCATCGTCGACCCAGCCAAGCTGCATCTCGCAGAAGGCCGCCCACGCATAGCTCGAGCCCAGATCGCTGTAAGCCTGCAGCCCCGATCGTTGAAACACTTCGCTCGCGGCCCGGAAATCCTTGACGGCGGCATGCATGTCGCCCTGGGTCCGGTGCAGCTGACCGAGCGCGAACACCGAGTTGAAATAGCCCGGATCTTTCGGATAACGCGTCTTGAACAGCTCCACGGCCGCGCTCATGAGCTCGATCTCCCGCCGGGGATCGGCGGAGAACTGTGCGATCGTCGTGCCGAGGGCGCGGGCCCGCAGCAACGACGTTCGATCGTTGCGCGCATCGAGCACCCGCAATGCCTCCTCGCGCGCTTCGGCCGCCTCCTCGCCCCGGCCCAGCAATCGGCCGGAGAACGCGACCCCAATCAACGCTTCGACGTACGCGTCGCTGTTGGTGAGATGCAGCTCGCGTGCGATCTTCACCGACTCCCGATACAACGTGCCGGCACGGTCGAACTCGTTGATATCGATCAACAGGGTGGCGACCGTGTTCATGACTTCCATGCGTACCGCCGGCGTGTCCGTGAACTCGTGCAGGACTTTGTCACCGGCCGCCACCAGCAGCTCGTACACAGGCATGTTCCGGGCCTTGAGCGCATCCGGCTGCAAGCGAGTGTTCTTTTCGAACAGCGCGGTCATGAACGACTGCACTGCGCGCGTCTTTCTGACCTCCTCCTGAGCGATGCGCGTCTGCTCGGCTGCGATGCGAGCCTGCCAGGTCGTAGTCACGATCCCCGCCACGAGCGCGAGCACACCCAACGACGCGGCCGTCACCGCATATCTGTGGCGACTGATGAACTTGGTAGTGCGGTATCGGAACGAATCGCCGCGCGCTTGCACCGGCATGCCATCGAGATAGTTGCGCAAGTCTGCGGCGAACTGATCGACGCTGACGTAGCGGCGCTCGGGCTCCTTGCGCAACGCCATGAGCAGCACGTTGTCGAGATCACCCTGCAAGGCGCGCCGGGCCCGCTTGCGGGCGAATTGCGCTTGCGGCGTCGATTCGCCTGCCGAGGTGCGCACCCGCGTTTCATTCACGGCCGTGCTCGGCTTGCTCAGCGGCGAATCGCTGAGAATCTCGACGGCCCGCTCGGCCGCGTTGTCCTCACGATAGGGGCTGCGGCCCGTCAACAGCCGATACAGCACCACGCCCAGCGAATACACATCGCTGGCCGTGGTGATGGGATCGCCGCGCACCTGTTCCGGGCTCGCGTACTCCAGCGTCATTACGCGTACGTGAGTCGCCGTCATATCGGAGGGCGCGGTCGCCGGCTCGGTCTCGAGCAGCTTGGCGATACCGAAGTCCAGCAGCTTCACCGTGCCTTCGGCCGTGACCAGGATGTTGCCCGGCTTCAGATCCCGGTGCACGACCAGGCGCTGGTGCGCGAAGCTGACCGCCGCGCACACCTGCAGGAACAGGCGCACCCGCTGCTCGATGCTGAGCTGGCGCTGTTCGCAATACACGTCGATGGGCTGACCGGCGATCAGCTCCATGACCAGATAGGGCACGCCTTCCTCGGTCGCACCGCCATCGATCAGACGCGCGATGTTGGGATGTTCCAGCTGGGCCAGGATCTGGCGCTCGGACCGGAACCGCCAGGCGACCCGGGACGCATCGTGATCGACGCGCACCAGCTTGATCGCGACGCGCGAGTGATAGTGATCGTCGGCGCGCTCCGCCTGGTACACCTCTCCCATGCCGCCACGCCCGATCAGCTCGATCAGGCGGTAAGGCCCCAGGCGCGATCCAATACGGAGCTTGGGAAAGATGGCTTCGGTCGACATGCTGCTGGAGGGCTGGGTCAGCCAACGAACTCCAGCGCGAACAGCTTCACCTGATCGCGTTCCGCCATTTCGATGAAGCGCTGGAAGTGCATGCCGCACTTCTGCAAGACCTGGATGGAGCGCTCGTTGTCCGGGGACGTGATGGCGAGAATGCGCGGCAGGCGATGCTCGCGATGGCCGTACTTGAGCACGGCGGCGGCCGCTTCCAGCGCGTACCCTTTGCCCCAATGCTCCGGCAGGAACGCGTAACCGATGTCAGGATCGGGCAAGGTGTCGCGCTTGAGCAGGCCGCACGAGCCGATCGCTTCGCCGGTGCTCTTCAGCTCGACCAGGAACATGCCGAAGCCGAACCGCTGGTACATGTCCAGGGGCCCGGTTCGCAGATAGTTGCGTGCATCGTCCAGGTTGCGCACGTGCTTGTCGCCGATGTAGCGCAGCCAGGCGGGCTCGTTGACCAGTCTGAGAATGAATTGAGCGTCGTCCAGCGTCAGACGCCGCAACACCAGTCTGTCGGTTTCCAGCACGCGCATGGCATCCCCCGCGGGTATGCGCAGTTCGAGGACTGCGCTGGGGTCATGCTACAGGCTTTCCAGAACGCGCAGCAATTCAGCCGCGGTATGCGTCCACGTGAACTGGCTGGCGCGCTCCAGGCCGGCCGCGATATTGGCCGCACGCAGCGCTCGATCGTTGAGCAGACGATCGATGCCGGCGGCGATGGCCTCCACCGACTCCGGGTCGACCAGCAACGCCGCATCGCCCGAGATCTCCTTCGTCCCGAACCGATCGGACGTGAGCACCGGACAGCCGCATGCCATGGCTTCCATGATGGGCATGCCGACAGATTCGTACAGCGAGGGCAACAGCAGGCCCTCGGCCATCTGGTAGAACGCCGGCAGATCTCTATTGTCGATCCAGCCCGGCCACCTCACCCACTCGGTGATGTTCTGACGCTTGGGCTCCTCCAGCTCATGCTCCGACAGGTACCGGTTGCTGCCGCCGGCGATCACCAGCGGCACGCCCTGTGCCGGACCGACCCTGGCGTAGGCCTGGATCAGGCGGGTGAAATTCTTCGGGGGATAAACGGCGCCACAGTACAGCAGGAAGCGCGGTGGCAACGAGAACCGCTGGCGGATCTGTTCGAGCTGCGCCGGGGGCAGGCGCGTACGGAAACTTTCGCTCAATCCGGAATAGATGGTGTGGATCCGCTCACGCGGCACCTGCAGGTACTTCTGCAAGTGGTCGGTCGTGACATCGGAGACCGAGATCAGGGCATCGGCCTTGGCGGCGTAGCGTGGCACGAGAAATCGATGACTGAGCCGATCGAGGAACTCCGACGCCTGCGGCATGGCGTACCAGTCCATGCCGTGGCACACCCATGAAGTTTTGCACTTCGCGCGCAGTGGAATGGAGTACTTGGGATTGAACAGCACATCGATGCCGAGCTTGTCGACGGCGCGCGGCACCTTGACCTGGTCCCAGTACAGAATCGAGCCGCCTTCCAGCAGCACCTCCTGCACGCCATCGACCCCCCGATAGGTGCCGAGCCGCTGCCGATTGCGAAACAACAGCACGATTTCATGCCGACGATTGAGCTCGATCAGCGAGTGCACGATCTCGCGGGTGTAGACCTTCACCCCGCCCTCGTGCTGATCGAAGTGACGCAACATGATCCCTAAGCGCATGGCATGCCACTCATCCCGTGCTCGAGCCGCGGTAAGCCGTGAATAGCTCGCGATATTGCGGCAATGACGTCGCGTAGAACGCTTCGGCATAGCCGCCTCGAGAGCCGGGGGGATTGATCAGCCCCGCCGAGCGGTGTGCATTCAAGCCGATGCTGGCATGCAGGTAGTCGCACTGTGCGAGCTGGCTGGCATATTCCTGCAGCGCCTGTTTCTTGATCTCCACCGTGGCGTCGATCCGCACCAGACAGTTCGGGAACAACGGCGTCCACACCTCGTAACCCATGCATTGGAACTGCAGTGACGTGCCGGCCACCGCATCCAACAGGACCCGGCTCGCGGCCCGATGATCCGGATGCTCTTCCAGGTAGAACGGCAGGTACACCAGGTCCGGCTGCTGTCTCAGCAATACGTCGCGCAGCTCCTGCGCCACCCAGTCGCATTTGTCGAGCGCGCCATCCTCCGCATCCAGACAAATCATCCGATGGACCCCGAGTCGGTGGAGTGCCGCCCGTGCTTCAGTAGTTCGCAAGTCGATGAGCTCCCGCTGTCTGCGCTCGCGCTCCTCGCCGTACAAAGTGTTTACCTCACTGCTCCCGTTGCGCCCATCCGTGAGAAACACCACTGTGATCTGCGCTCCGCGTCGTGCATGCAGGACCAACGTTCCACCGCAGCCAATCGTTTCATCGTCCATGTGAGGCGCCAGCACCACGATCTTTCCCGCGCCCGGCTGCCACACCATGGCCGAATGGTTGTAGACGCCGGAAACCTGCAGCAGCCCCGACGATTGCAGATAGGGTCGCGCGGCGCGACTGAGTCGTTTCAACAGCACCTTGGTCCACTGTTTCATGTCGAGCCCAGCTTCAGGTGGGTCCGGAGCGTTCTCCGGCGCAGCGTGCCGAACAGGTTGCCGAAATAGAGGAAATCCACCAGCAGATACGAAGCCACCAGCGCCCCGATGGTGGCGTGGATTCCAAACAAAGGTGTAAAGCCAACCGTCAGCAGGATGCAGACCAGGGTGCCCAAAGTGATCCGCACCGCGCGCGCCACATTCAAATTCGCTGCCAGCATCAGTCGGCCGAGCACGATCTCCACGCCTTGCGCGAGCACGATGGCGGCCATGGCCGCGATGATCGGTTCAGCGCCGGCGAATCGCTCGCCGAGCACCGGCACCAGCAACGGCGGCACCAGCAGATACATCGCCAGGGCGAGAACCGCCGCGAGCGCCATGCCGATGACCAGCCCCTGACGGGTCAGTCGTTGAAATCCCACCGGCTCCGCGAATGCCTGGCACAAGCGCGGATAGGCGGCCACGCCGATGAAAACGAGCGGCAGACAGGCCACTTCGACCAGTTTGAGCCCGGTCGTATAGATACCGGCGGCCGCGTCCCCCACTTGCAGCGCCAGCGCGATCACGCCGATTCGATTCAACAGCTGCCCCAACAGCCCCACCGCGGCGAACGACCACAACCTGCGCGTGCCCTGGAGCACGTTGTCTGTGCGCAGATTGGGCCACAGCCGCGCCCGGAACGAAGCGGCCGAGCGCAAGGCCAGCGCCAGCATCAGCACGCCGCCGCAGGCGAACGCCATCGAGGCGGCGTGCAATGACCAGTCGAAGCTCCAGATCAACAGGCCGGTGACGACGAACGCGAAGCCCCGGCCCAGCAGGTTGATGAACGCCGGCGGCAGCATCTGCTGTTCGGCCATCGCCGGCACGAACAGGGTCGCCGAGAACGCCGCGCCCAGCTGATAAAGGGTCATCGAGCCAATGATCAGCAGCATGTGGGGCTCGGGATGCGTCATCCACAGATACCCGAGCAACACGAGCATCACGACGATGGCGATGCAGAGCTGCGCGCCGAGCAGATTTGAAATCAACGTCGGGCGGCGCTCGGCGGGCTGACGCAAGTACTCGCGTACGCCGTATTCATCGATGCCGAGGGTCGCCGAGTAATACACCAGGCCGGCCAGCGCGAAAGCGTAGCCATACTCGCCCATGCCCTCCGGGCCGAAGCGCCGGGACACGACCAGGAACAGCAGAAAGTTGAGCAGGTCCGCCCCGATCCGGCAGGCCAGCAGCGCGAACGCATTGCGCCCGGTGTTATGCCCCAGCGACTTGGGGGAAGAAGGTGATGTCATGGACCCGCTGTGCCTGAGTCGCTGCCGCGTCTTATCCATTTGTTCCGCGGCCAAGCACGCGGATTGGGCAGTTAACGCACCGCGTCGGCGGTGGTTCCAGCGGAGGGTTACAGAAAGTTCATCTGCCACCCGACGGCAGCGGCACTGCTGTGATCGCAGGCGTGGCTGACTCGGCTCGGGCGGTCGTGACTGCGGGTTGCGGTTGTTCCTGTGGCGGTTGCGGAGTCGGCGTGATTTCCGGCTGGCCCCGCTCGCCGGCGTACTCGCCCTCGGGATTGCCACTGCCGCTCAGGATGACCAGCAGCACGCGCCGATTCAGGTTCCGGTTCTGCTCGGTGTCGTTCGGATAGGCCGGCCGATATTCCCCCAGCCCCACGATCGCCAGACGATGCGGATCGATGCCAGCGTCGGTGAACAGATGGACGACGCTGGCGGCCCGCGCCGCCGACAGCTCCCAGTTCGAGGTGAACGCCGCCGACTTGATCGGGCGGTTGTCGGTATGGCCTTCGACCCGAATCGCGTTCGGAAACGGCTGCAACGTCAGCGCCAGCTGCTTGAGAATGTTCTGCGCTTCCGACGACAGCGTCGCCACGCCGCTCGGGAACAGAATGTCGGTGCGGATCTCGACTTCCACCCACACGCCATGGCGGCGTACCACGATCATCTGATCGCGGATCAGCTCGCTCATTGCATTCTCGACTTCCGCGGCGACGCTCTCCAGCTCGGCCATTGCCGCGGCGGTATATTCGGCTTCGTATGCATTGTCGGAGGCGTGTCGACTGCCCTGGCTGACGACATCGGACACTTGCAGCGGTGACGGCTCGAGCATGCTGCGCGGCTGCCCTTCGAGCATGGCCTGCTGCACGATCGTCATGTTGATGTCCGCGCCCGAACCGACACTCTTCTCGCCGACCTGAATCGGCTGCAATGTGCGTGGCGAGCCACGGAACGCGGCCACGAGCGAGTCGGACAGAATTCGATACTTGCCCTCGTTGACCGAGGACATCGCGTACATCACGACGAAGAACGCCAGCAGCAACGTGACGAGGTCGCCATAGGGGATGGCCCACGCCTCGTGGTTCATGTGTTCCTCGTGCTTGTGACGGCGGCCCATGATGTTTGTTGGGCTCGCTAGTGCAGATAGCCCTGCAGCTTGGCTTCGATGCTGCGCGGGTTCTCGCCCTGCGCGATCGAGATCATGCCTTCGATCACCATCTCACGCGTCTGGCTCATGCCCTGGATCGCGACTTTGAGCTTGCTCGCGACCGGCAGGAAGAACAGGTTGGCGAAGCCGATGCCATAGATGGTGGCAACGAACGCCGCGGCGATGCCATGGCCGAGCTTGGCCGGATCGGCGAGATTCTGCATCACCGCCATCAGGCCCAGCACCGCACCGATGATGCCGAGCGTCGGCGCGTACACTCCCATGCCTTCGAATACTTTCGCGGCTCGTGTGTCCGCCTGCTCGCGAGTGTGCAGGTCGACTTCCAGCACGTTGCGAATGATCTCCGGCTCGCTGCCATCGACCACCAGCTGCAGCCCCTTGCGCACGAAGTCGTCGCGCTCGCGATCGATCAACGATTCCAGACCCAGCAGGCCCTGCTTGCGCGCCGTGTTGCTCCAGTCGACCATTTTCTTGATCATGGAGTCGCGCTCGACCGCCGGCGGAGCAAACACCCATGGCAGGATCGACAGCGCACGCTTCATCACGTGCAGTGGCGTCTGCACGCAGATCGCCGCGACCGTGCCGACGATCACGATCATGAAGGCCGCGCCCGACAGCAGCGAATGGATCCCGGCGCCCTTCAGCACGGCACCTACCAGGATCGCACAGGCCGCGAGCACCAGGCCGATGAGCGAAAGAATATCCATGGGGCGAGGTCGTCTTCCTTCTAACTATCGTGAGCGGTGCCTGCTGATCGCCCTTGAACAGCCGGCGCCACTCGCTACATTCCCAGTCCGGCGAGCAGCGAGTCCACGTCGCTCTGGCCGCTGACCGAAGGGCCGTTGTCGACGCCCGGCACCGCCGGACCGAAGCCACGAGACAGGCCGTCGCCGGACGGCTTGTCGAGCGCCAGCGCATGCGGGCCGGTGCGCGACAGGCGCACCAGATCCACCAGCGCGGTTTCGAGCTCGGCCACCAGCTTCATCACGCCGCGGATGATCTGACCCGACAGGTCCTGATAACCCTGGGCCATCAGCACCTCGGTCAGGTTGCCCCGCACCTTGTCCATGTCGGTGCGAGAGGCCACCAGAAACGCGTCGAGCTTGTGGATCATGGCGCGGAATTCGTCGATCTCGATCTTGCGGGCGCGAAACCGGGTCCACAGGTCGGTGATGTCGCCGGCGCTGCGGGCGGTGCGCTCGGCGAGCGGGCCGCACTGCTCCACCAGGTCCATGGTGCGGTGAGCCGCTTCATCGGTCATCTTCAACACGTGATCGAGGCGTGCACGTGCATCGGGTACTTCTTTTTCCGCCAGGTCCACCAGCCGCGAGTCGACGCTGAAACGATCCAGCGCGGATTGCAGATCGCCGGTCAGCTTGCGCAGCTCGGTGAACAGCGTGCGTTCGCGCCGGTGCACGAGCAGGTCCAGCTCGGAAAGGAACAAATGCTCGTCGCCGGCGGCGAGCGCACCGGCCAACGTGGCAACGCTCGATCCGTATTCGGTGCGTAACGCTTCTATGCCTGAAGTCATGATGTTCAGCTCGATGTTCGCCAGTGGCGTGCGCCCTTCAGGCCGCGCGCTGCTCCAGGATCTTGTCGATCTTTTCCTTGAGCGTCACCGCGGTGAAAGGTTTGATGACGTAGCCGTTCACGCCGGCCTGCGCCGCTTCGATGATCTGCTCGCGCTTGGCTTCGGCCGTCAGCATCAGCACCGGCAGCTTCGCCAGCTTCGGATCCGAGCGCACCGCCTTCAACAGGTCCAGGCCCGGCATGCCCGGCATGTTCCAGTCGGTCACCAGGAAGTCGATGCCGCCGGCCTGCAGGATGGGCAGCGCGGTCTGGCCGTCGTCGGCCTCGGTCACGTTGGCATAACCGAGATCGTTCAACAGGTTCTTGATGATTCGACGCATGGTCGAGAAGTCGTCGACCACCAGGAACTTCATATCTTTGCTCACGTACGCCTCTCCTACTCTTCAGATCCGGCTCTCGCCGCGGTCACGCCAATCCGCCAGCCGAGCCTTCAAACGCACCAGTGCCTGTCCGTGCAGCTGGCAAACCCGCGATTCGGTCACCTTCAACACCGCGCCGATCTCTTTCAGATTCAGCTCGTCGTCGTAGTACATCGACATCACCAGGCGCTCGCGCTCCGGCAGCTCCTTGATGGCACCGGCGAGCGCCACTCGAAAGCCCTGCTCGGTCGCATCCAGGAACGGATCGGCGCCCTCGTCTTCGACCCGTCCGAGCAGCGACTCCTCGTCGCCGCTGGAGTCATCCAGGCTCGTCACCCGGCAGCTCGCCGCGTCCTGCGCGATGCGGTGGTACTCATCGAGCGACACACCCATCCGGTCGGCGATCTCGCTGTCACGCGCTTCGCGACCGAACTCCGCTTCCAGCTCGCGTACCGCCGCGGCCGCCGCGCGAGCCTTGCGGTGAACCGAGCGCGGTGCCCAGTCGAGCTTGCGAAGTGCGTCGAGCATCGCGCCACGAATGCGGATGCCCGCATACGTTTCGAAACTCGCGCCACGATCCGCCGTGTAGTTGGACGCAGCCTCCAGCAGGCCCAGCATGCCGGCCTGGATCAAGTCCGATACTTCGACCGAAGCCGGCAGACGACCCGCCAGGTGATAGGCGATGCGTTTGACCAGCTCGGCATGACGGACGACCAGCGCATCGGTGTTGTTCGAGGGCGCGGCGCCCTTGTAAGCGCGCAAACCGCTCATTTCACCACCTCCAGGCGGACCTGGGGACGGCGCACCAACCGCTCCACGAAGAACTCGAGGTTGCCTCGCGGGCCCTCCGGCACAGGCCACTTATCGGCCTTGAGCGCCAATTTCTTGAATGCGCGCGACGCGGGACAGGCCGGGAACGCGCTCACGACGGGACGCTGTTCACGAATGGAACGGCGCAAGTAGGGGTCTTCAGGGATTTCCCCCACATATTCCAGGGTGACATCCAGGAAGCGGCTGGTGACTTTCTGCAGCTTCTCGAACAGCCCCGCCCCTTCGCCCGGCGCCCGGGCCATGTTCGCCACGACCTGGAACCGGTTCACACCGTGGTTGCGGCTCAGCACCTTGGCGAGCGCGTAGGCGTCGGTCATCGAGGCGGGTTCGTCGCAAACCACCAGCAGCACGTGCTGGGCGGCTTGTGTGAACTGGACCACACTATGAGCAATGCCGGCGGAGGTATCGACGATCAGCGTATCGAGCCGGGTGCTCAGGGCGCTGAACGCCTGCACCAGGCTCAGATGCCCGGCGGCGGAAAGATTGGCCAGCTCGGCCACGCCCGAGGCTCCCGGCACCACCTGAATGCCATGCGGCGATTCCAAAATGATTTCTTCCAGCGTGCGCTCGCCGTTCAGCACGTGCGCCATCGTGTAGCGCGGCGACAGTCCGAGAAACACATCGACGTTCGCCAGACCCAGATCGCCATCGAGCAGCATCACGCGCCGACCGGTGCTGGCCAGCGCGGTCGCGAGATTCACCGAGACGCTCGTCTTGCCTACGCCACCTTTGCCGCCCGTGACCGCAATCACCTGCACCGGCCCGGGATTCGCGGCACGTTGCAGACCGATCGATTGAATGGATTCCATAGTTATTTGATCAGCGATGAGAAAATGAAAAAATCGTCAGGCTCAAGCGATGGCGTGCGCCACGGTGCCGAAACGGCGCCGTAACAGATCCTCATCCGCTGAGGCACCCGACTTCCGCGACAAATCGACGGCGCGCGCAATCAACTGGTGCGCACGCGCGGGAGTCAGGTCTTCCGGAACGCGCTGACCTTCGCTGACGTACGTCACCGGCAGGCGCGCGCGAATCAAAGTGGAGATCGCACCGCCCAGGCTGGTCGCTTCGTCGAGCTTGGTCAGCACGCAAGTGGTGGGCTTCGCCGGTGCGAAGCGCTGCACGGCCTCTTCGATCGCACCGGCCTGCGCGGCGGCAGACAGCACGAGCGTCGTTTCCATGCGCTTGTTCGCGGCCGCCAGCAATGTGAGCTCCTGCTCCAATCGCGGATCGCGCGGGCTCAGGCCGGCGGTGTCGATCAGCACCAGACGCTTGTCGCTCAAGTGATCGAGCACATCCACGAGCTCCGCGGCACCATCGATTGCATAAGCCGGCACACCGAGCAGGCGACCGAGCGTCTGAATCTGTTCCTGGGCACCGATGCGGACGGAGTCCGTCGAGATCAGCGCGATATCGCGCGGACCATGACGCAGCACCCAGCGGGCGGCGAGCTTCGCAATCAACGTGGTCTTGCCCACGCCGGTCGCGCCAACGAGCGCAACGACACCGCCGCCATCCATCCAACGCTCGCCGGTGGCTTCGATCTTGCGCGCCAGCAAGGCGAGCGCGAGCCGGTTCGCTTCGGCCAGTTCCAGACGCGTCGGCATCTGGGTCACGATCTCGGTCGCCAGATCCTGCGCGAGGCCAAGTTGAGTCAACTGCTTCAGCAACTCGGTCTGGATCGGCGAACGACGCGACAGATCGTTCCATGCGAGCGTCGCCAGCTGCGTTTCCAACATCCGGCGCAGCGTGCGCAGCTCTTCGTTCACATCGCTGTTGGCACCGACCAGATCGATCTGGGACAAATCAAGATCGCGCGACGGCTCGGCCTCGACGGCGTAACGTGCGCGGTCAGTCGAGCTGGCGCGACCCGTCGCAGCGCGGTCGGAGCGGTCATTGGCGGGCACGTGCTGTCCGCCAGCGGCGCGACTGTTTGCTGGTCGGCTGGCGCGCTCGTCGACCATGTATCGGTTCGCAATCTGGGTGCCGCCGGTCTGATCGTCCGTTGCCATGTACCGGTTGGCGACCTGGCTGCGCTCGCTCGCGAACTGACGCGTCTGCGTGGCGCGTCGATCGGCGCCATACGTATCCACGAGATCGCTCTGAGCGAGTTGCTCCGTCGCTGCGTCTTCGCCGTCGTAGTCGATGGCGGCGACCACTTCGACGCCCCCCTGCACGCGACGGCTCGACAAGATCACCGCGTCGGGACCCTGAGCGTCGCGCACCTGGCGCAACGCCGTCCGCATGTCGGCCGCACGATAATGTTTGATCTTCATAACCTGCTAACTCTCAGCGACCCACCGCGGTGACCAGGCGCACCTTGCGGTTGTCCGGAATCTCGTTCCACGCGAGCACATGCATGTTCGGCACGATCGAGCGCATGAAGCGCGCCAGTGTCTGGCGCAGCTGCGGCGGCACGAGCAACACCGCCGGCTCGCCCGTCAGCTCCTGACGCTGCGCGGCTTCCGCGAGACGACGCTGCATACGTTCCGCCAGGCCCGGCTCCAACCCCGGTGTCGCGGCGTTGTTACCCGAGAGCGAATTCGTCAGCAGCTGCTCCAGATCAGGCTCGAGCGTGATGACGGGCAGCTCGGTCGACATACCCGCGATGTCCTGCACGATCTGACGACCGAGCGCGACGCGAACATGCGACTGCAACTGCACGGGATCCTGTGTACGCGCAGCGTGTTCCGCCAAAGTTTCGACGATGGTGCGCATGTTTCGGATCGGCACGCGCTCTGCCAGCAGACCTTGCAAGGTGCGGACCACAGTGCCCAGCGGCAGCAGCCGCGGAGTGAGATCTTCGACGAGCTTCGGCGCAGT
This sequence comes from uncultured Steroidobacter sp., assembly GCF_937958065.1. Lineage (GTDB taxonomy): Bacteria > Pseudomonadota > Gammaproteobacteria > Steroidobacterales > Steroidobacteraceae > Steroidobacter. The sequence goes on along the minus strand of NZ_CALFXI010000003.1, from coordinate 1,936 downwards.
CTTCGCCAGCGTGTTCAACAGGTGCTGCACTTCTTCGTGACCGAGCAGCTCGTGCGCATGCGTCTGAATGACATTGCTCAGATGTGTCGCAATCACGGTGCTCGCATCCACTACGGTGTAACCGAGCGTCTGTGCGTGATCGCGCATCGAAGGCTCGATCCACACTGCTTCCATGCCAAACGCCGGATCGCGCGTTTCGATGCCGGTCAGACGACCAAACACTTTGCCCGGGTTGATGGCCAGCTCGCGCTCCGGATAGATGACTCCATCGCCCACCGGCACGCCCGCGAGGTTGATGCGATACGAGTTCGGCGCGAGGTCGAGGTTGTCGCGGATGTGGACGGTCTGTACGAGGAAGCCGAGATCCTGCGTGAGCTTGCGACGCACGCCGCGAATGCGCGCGAGCAGATCCCCGCCCTGTGCTTTGTCGACCAGCGGCACCAATCGATAGCCGACTTCCAATCCGATGATATCGACCGGCTGCACGTCATCCCACGTGAGCTCCTTCGACTCCGACGCCGACGGCGGCGGCACAGCGGCTGCTGCGGCGGCGGCCATTTCCTCTTCGGACGGTTGTTCCTTCGCGCGACTGAGCATGTAAGCGCCGCCACCGCAGATCGCCGCCATCATCAGGAACGGCAGGTTCGGCATACCTGGGATGAGGCCCATCACGCCCAGCAAGCTCGCGGCAATCGTCAATGCCCGCGGCTGACCGAACAATTGCTTCGACAACTCGCCGCCCATGTCCTGCGCACTGGACACGCGAGTCACGATGATCGCAACCGCGGTCGAGAGCAGCAGCGCCGGAATCTGCGCGACCAGGCCGTCACCGATCGCGAGCAATGTATATGTGCGAGCGGCGTCGCTGAACGACATGTCGTGAGCCATCATGCCGATGCCCAGGCCGCCCACCATGTTGATGATCAGAATCAGGATGCCGGCCGTCGCGTCACCGCGCACGAACTTGCTGGCACCGTCCATCGAGCCGTAGAAGTCCGCTTCCTGACGCACTTCGGCGCGGCGGGCGCGAGCATCTTCCTGCGTGATCAAACCGGCGTTGAGGTCGGCATCGATCGCCATCTGCTTGCCGGGCATCGCATCCAACGTGAAGCGCGCCGTCACTTCGGAGATACGCCCCGAGCCCTTGGTCACGACGATGAAGTTGATGATGGTGAGAATCGCGAACACGATCACACCGACCGCGTAGTTGCCGCCGATCACGAACTCACCGAACGACGCAATCACCTTGCCGGCCGCGTGGCCGCCGGTGTGACCGTGCAGGAGCACCACACGCGTCGAAGCGACGTTGAGTGCCAGTCGCAGCAACGTTGCGAGCAACAGGACCGTCGGGAAAATGGCGAACTCGAGCGGCCGCTGCACATAGAACACGACCATCACGACGATCAGCGACAAGGCGATGTTGAACGTGAACAACACGTCCAGCGCCATCGGCGGCAACGGCAGGATCACCATCGCCAACGTCGCCAGCACGCCCACCGGCACTCCGATACCGGAGCGCAACAACGCTTTCACGTCGAGCTTCGAGGCAGTTGCAGTGGCAGTGGCCATTCGTCGTCAAAAATCCGTTGTCTTGATCTGGCGTCGGTATTCCGGCGCACGCCCCATAGGTGCAACTCCCGGACCACGAACCCGCCCGCCCGGCGGGCGCTGGTCACACTTTGAAAAGGAACCACTCAGGGGACGGCCCAAGGAGCCGATAGCGGGCCGCGGCTGGCGGAGGGAATGTGATGTGGATCACGGGCAGCGCACTGCAGCGATCCTCCGAGAGCACCATCTGCAGGGCATAAGGCCCTTGAAAGCCCGCTATCTATACACACTGCGCATCGCCCCGCCGCTAGCATCCAGCCCACCAAGGGACATGCCGGAGGGATTCTGATGCCAAAGGAAAGAACCGTTACGCTCGCCCCCACTGAGC
>NZ_CALFXI010000002.1 GCF_937958065.1 uncultured Steroidobacter sp. | reverse complement strand
TCAGTCACGCGAGTTAATGCAACCCGCCTCGAACACAGAAAATCTGATACGTCCGGTGTCGGTTCCGCCGGCGCAGCCACCACCTTAATTTGCGAGCGACTTGAAGCGAGCAATCTTAGGTACGCACCAGCGATTTACACAGATTCAACTGTACGCGGAAGCGAATCGATTGAACCGAGAGATACAAAGTTATTACCACTGGAGAATGTTTCGAGGTAAGCGATAGCTGTAGATGAAATGGAGGAATTGCGCTCTGGCGATTCCGAGATTTCACGAGCGCAGCGAGTTACCAAATTAACGAAGGGGTATAAGAACTCAGTCGCCGTATGGCTCAAGACAGCTTCGTTTTACTACGCTTTCGGAGAAGGCCAGTAGAAAGAGCGCCCTAAAATTTAGGAAACAAAAAAATAACAGATCAAGTCTGTTTTTCTCTTTCTAGCTGATACCTTTTGTAAGGCCAGTAACGTGTTGTACACCAACATACACACATCGGTTCCGACTGATTCAGGACATGTTAATGGTGTCCCCCACCTACGACCTCGGTTACTTGACAGTCGTGCTACTCGCGGTGCCCACAGTGTAGCAATCAGTTGAAATCGACCCTGCCGTCTGCCTTCGCTTACCGACGATCTAGTGATGCTCTACTTCTCCCTCTGTGATGGCTATTGACTACGGGGCCATTCCTTTAATACACAGCGATTTTCTTAACATCTGCCCTCCCTTCGACGTTCTTGGAAAAACGAGTCACATTTCAAATGAGATATCATTAATCTTAATGTGCTCCAATACAGAACCTACAAACGGCGATCTACTTGGGCTTTACTATCAACCAAACCAGTCACAAGGGGTAATTGTTTTATAGACTTTTCATGTCTCTGCGCTGATTGCCGTTGACGTTCGTGCCTGTACGGAATCATCGCTTACGTTGTGATGGTAAATATATCTATGCAAAATAATAAGGCTTGCGCCTACCATCTGCATATCAACGAATAGAAAGTATGGCAGGTTCTCTATAATAAAAAAGCCTCAGTTGATTCTGACTGAGGCTCTGGGAATGGTCGCGTGTAATTATGTGGCGTATGTCTTTCGGCAAAGATTCTTGTATCGCGCCCAGTTGATGTTGTACTTCAGCTCTGCGACGACGGGTAACAAGTGTTCCAGCTTTCGTTGCTTGAAGTAACTACGTTCAGACTCAGATGCTCCAGGGGGTATAGCGTGACCCAAATATCTACTGATGCGCCATGATTTCAATGTGTCTACTTCGTTCAGAACGTTGCTAACGTTGTGACGGAAGCTGTGGAAGACGTACTTCTTATCGGTGATTCCAAGATGATCTAAAAATTCGCCGAACCATCGACTAGCAGCTTTCTTGTAACCGTGCTTGTGAACGTAGGTGCATTCTGGAAACAGACGTTTCTCTCCAAGCGATTTCTTGTACTCCCAGAATTTTATGAACCCTAACGTGTCAACCAACGTACTAGCGAGCGGCACTTTACGCACAGCGTTTTCCGTTTTTCCCTTCCTTATCTCTATGTAGTAGATGCCATTCTCTTTCCCAATTTGATTGGTCTGGAGACTGCATATCTCATCTAAGCGGCAACCGAGAAAAAGACCGAGCGGACCAATGAATTTCTGATAGGGCCATCTGGTCTTTTCCAAGAAGCTTATGGCGCGATCTGATTCGAAGATTGTAGACAGATGCTCAGAAGTAAAGGCTACATACCCGTCACCTTTAACTTGGTTGGTCTGTGGTTTCATCCGAAGGATGGAGGTATTCATTCCTTTGTTTTCGTCTCTGTCGGCCGCCCATCTGATGAATCCTGTGACTGTCGTGCAATAGGTCTCCATCGTCTTTACACTGATGGTGTTCTCTGGATCGGGCATGCTTGCAATATCTCTCGCGTTCTTGCCCTTGTATAACTTGTTCTTTGAAGCGCTCTTAGGCCATCGGGGTAGGTTCTGAATATAGAATTGGTAGTCCTTGCTGGTGAGCTGCAAAATTTCTTTGTCTGTCACCATCTCCAGAAACACCCGAAGCTGCATTGCAAATTCGTCGTGCGACTTCGGAGTCCATCCTGATTTTTTGTAGGCAAGGTAGGCTTCAATTTCTTTAGATAGGAGTGCCGAAGGTCTCGCCGACGTCCCCCCAATCCTGAGTAGCGCGATGGTTTAGAGTCCAGCCCAGAGACGGAGGTTGGACGGGTGAAGAAGCGCTTTAGCGAAGAACAAATCATTGGATTTCTGCGGGAAGTGGATGCAGGCGTGCCGCTTAAAGACGTGTGCCGAAAGCACGGGTTCTCGGAGGCGAGCTACTACCTCTGGCGCAACAAGTTCGGCGGCATGGACGTGCCGGACGCGAAGCGGCTGAAGGCGCTGGAGGCCGAGAATGCGCGCCTGAAGAGGTTGCTGGCCGAGTCGATGCTGGAGAACGAGGTGACGCGCGAGGCGCTGCGAAAAAAGTGGTAGGCGCACCGGCTCGACGCGAGGTGGTGCGCTGGATGCAGCCACAGGGGCTGTCCGAACGAGGTGCATTGAGGATTATCGGGATGAGTGCGAGCTCGTTGCGTTATCGGCCAGCGCCGGATCGTAACGGTGAACTGCGCGAGCAGATCGTGCGCCTGGCGCAGCGCCATCGCCGCTATGGTGCTGGAATGATCTACCTAAAGCTGCGTCAGGCCGGCCAACGCGTGAATCACAAACGTGTTGATCGGCTTTATGCGCAGGAGAAGCTGCAAGTGCGTCGGCGCCGGCGGAAGAAGGTGCCGGTCACGGAACGACAGCCGTTGGAGCGCCCTTCAACGGCGAATGCGGTTTGGTCGATGGACTTTGTCTTCGATCGAGTCGCGGGCGGGCGCGCCATCAAGAATCTCGCAATCGTTGACGACGCCACGCACGAGGCGGTCGCCGTGGTGCCCGAGCACAACATCAGCGGTCGTCAGTTGGTGCGCATTCTCGAGCAGATCTGCACACGCCGCGGCTATCCCAAAGTTGTTCGCACCGACAATGGCAAGGAATTTTGCAGCCGCGCGATGTTGACCTGGGCGCATGAAAGGAACGTCTTGTTGCGGCTGATCGAGCCGGGCAAGCCGAACCAGAACGCCTACATCGAGTCGTTCAACGGACGCCTACGAGACGAATGTCTGAACGAGCACTGGTTCACCAGCCTTGCCCATGCAAGGACGGTGATCGAAGCGTGGAGACGTGAGTACAACGACGAACGCCCGAAGCGAGCGCTCGGTGGGCTCACGCCCTCGCAGTACGCAAAGCAATTAGCACAGAAGATGGTTACAGTACCGGCCGGACTCTAGAACAGAGTGCTACTCAAGACGGGGGGACGTCGTCGCCGAGACATCTGTGACTGTGGTTGGTGAAACTGGTGGTGTGTCGGTGAGCTTGCGAACGACCGTGTAGATGTGTTGCGGCAGATCGGCTGAAATGAACAGTTGATGAAGTCCAACACGCCATTTGACGGCAAGGCTCAACATTTGTTTTTCATCATTGACGGAGTTGAGCAGATGCTCAGGCTCTATCCAATCCTGACCAGCCGTGATTGCATCTTGGAGCACATGAGCAGGTAACCGCATATGCGGGAGCTGCTGTTCGTTCACGGTGGCAAGCTTTATCCAATCCCATGCGCCACGACTCGATGTGATCACCTTCCTTGAAATGGTCCCCTTGATTGATGGAGGGGGAAGGACGAAGAACCGGGCATTGAATGCGCTAAGCGTCTTGACCGCAATGACGAGTTTGGCCGCCTCGGTTGATCCGATCAGCTCGATCAGTGGCGTAAATTTTTGCGGTAGATGAGTCGTGACTGAACGTCGAAGATGGCTTTTGAAATCCTCGATGGTGAGGATTCCGAGAGCCTGTAAGTCACTGTGGACCAGCTTGCGAGACGCTAACCAGTAGGCGTGAGCCAGCTCGCGAGCATGGACGTGATTCGTGCTGTAAAGGGAAAGTCTTATCTCGGCGGACTTGGGTACAAGGTGAGGGTGTGAACGCTGGAACGCTTTAGGGAATTGAATACGAACGTAGTAGCGTCCGTTTTTCTCTCGATACAGGTGACGCAAAGGAAGCCTCCTTCATCGCCACAATCATCTGAACACTGGCAAATAGGACCGGCAGATACCGTCCCAAAAATGGATAAGTGCTTGACTTTACTGAGGAATGGTGGCCGGGGTCGGAATCGAACCAACGACACGCGGATTTTCAGTCAACCAATCTGCACTTTGCAAGGCTTGTAACCGGCCCGCAGCGCTTGTAAACGGTTGGTAAGTATCGGATTCGACTGAAATTATTTCTTTGCACCTCCTTGCGCAACGACGCAGCGGTCGTAAGCTGCAAGCTACAAATTCGCTACAAGGCGGGTGCGAGCGATGCAGAACCGAATCAAGCTGACGAACACTGCGGTCGAGAAGCTGAGCTTCCCTGCGGGTGCCCTGACGCGCACCGGCAAGCCCATCACGCACTTCATTGTGTGGGACACCGAGCTGCGGGGTCTGGGCGTGCGCCTGTCTGCCAACAGCAGGACGAAAACCTATGTCCTCCAGCACCGCGTCCGCGGACAGAAGCAGGAGCGCAACATCAGTCTGGGTCGCCACGGCGATCCGGTAGCGCTGCCCGACGGCTCGCTTCGTCGCCACGCGTTCGGTGCGGACGATGCCCGCACTAAGGCACTCGCCCACCTCGCCCAGCTTCTAAACGGCGTGGACCCGGTTGCGGAAGCGAAGCGCAGGCGCGAGGAAGAAGAACGGCGCGCGGCCACCGAAAAGGCGCTATCCACGACACTGACGCAGGTGCTCGAGCACTACCTCACCCACCACAGGACGAAGCACGGCCCGCTTCGACCAGCGACGCAGAAGGACATGCGCCGACACTGCGAGAAGAACCTGACCGACTGGCTGGACGAGCCCGTGGCCACAATCACCCGAGACAAGTGCCTCGCGAAGTTCACAGAGATTACCGAACGCGGCGCTCCCCAGCAGGCGAACGCCTGCATGGTCTACCTTCGCGCCCTTCTTAACCACGCGCGCGAGATGCACGCCACCGACGATGGGCAGTTCCCTCTACTCGCGGTAAACCCGGTCAGTCGCCTGTGGAAACTCAAGAAGCCCAACCCGGAGAAGGCACGCAAGACCCGCATTCCGCTACCAAAGGTGGGCGCGTGCTGGAACTGGCTACGCAAGGTCGCAACCGAGGCGCGCATGGAAACAGAGCGCACTGCTGCCGACTGGCTCTGCTTCGTGCTGCTCACAGGCACGCGTCGCTTGGAGTCGGGCTCGCTACGTTGGACCGATTGCGATTTTGAAGCCAAGACCATCACGCTACACGGCGACGTTGAAGGCGAAGGGGGCTTCGCTGGCGTGAAGAATCACAACAGCATCGTCCTGCCCATGTCGTCAGTGATGGTTGAGCTATTGACCGCGCGTAGGACTCCAGAACCGCTGGACGAGAAGGTTGCGCGCCGCCGACGCGTGCAACGCTCGAAGGAATATGTGTTCGCCTCTAACGGTAAGAAGACGCCGTTCATCACTAACGCGCAGGCGACAGTAGAAGCTCTGTCAAAGATCGCGGGCGCGCACGTCCACCTCCATGCGTTGCGCCGAACCTTCGAGGACATCGCGCAAGCCTGCAAGATCGACAGCGATGCACGCCGCTTACTATTGAATCACATCAGCGGCGACGTGCACGCGCTTCACTATGCAAATGGTGAGTCTGTGCTCGCGGCGGCGTGCGAGGCGATTGCCACGTACATCACGAACGCCGCCGCCGTAGCGAAGGCACAGGAGTCCGGTACCAACGTCGTGCCGTTCGCAGCTCGGGCGTAACGCGCGGCGTGCGGCAATACGGGGCCGAGCACGCTGCGCTCGTGCAGTGCCGCCGTGTTAGTAGCGGGTGGCGCTGCTCGCCGCTTATAGCCTCCGCGCGCTTAACACCCGTTTCGAGATGTGAAGACCTATTTACTGACCACATGCGGCCGCGCTTTTTTTCAAGCTATCGCTTAAGCAGTTTGCTAAGCTCATAAACAGTCACGGGTCGGAAGGCACAACGCTAACCGACAGACCAGGACCAAAACGGGGTTCTGAAATAAACGACCGTTTCACTTCACGTCGGTGACTTAGATCTGCCTGCAGGACGCGGGGCATGACTCTACAGGGTGCCGAACATCCCATCGCCAAAGCGGGTGACCAGCCGCAGGCCCAGCACGCAAAGCGCTGCTGGCAACCTGATTCATTGGTGGTCACATGTCCGCTCAAATCATTCCGCAAGAACTTCATGACGAGGCGCGCCTGACAACTGAGCAGGTCGCGCACATCACTGGCATCAGCAAGCAGACCTATGAAGGCTGGCGCTCGCGCAACCGCAAGGGCGGGCCAAGCTACGAACGGCTCGGGCCGCAACTCGTCCGATACCGGTGGGGCACGGTACGCGAATGGCTGGAAGCCAGCACCGTCAAGGTAGCTGTGCAGTGACACGCGGATCAGTTGTCCGCGCGCACCGAACCGTAAGTCATTGCTACGTCAACCCGAAGGCGCGCGCACGTATGCGTGTGCCAGCTAAACGCGAGCGCGCAACCGTAATCGCGCTCAGGAAAAGGGACCAGATGGTATCGGCCAACTGGTCCCGAGGTATCAAGTATGAATCACAGCACGGACAGTATGGGACAGCCGGGAAATTCATCGCAACAGGATAGCGGCGCGAAAGCGCCGGTTCAGTTTTGGAATGATGACAAGCCGCAGTCCGATCACGACAAGTTTCTTGCAGCGACCCAGAATTTGCTCGCGGCCGAGGATAAGAGAGAAGCGAGCGAACTGAGACGCATGACGGGCAATAGTGTTGCGCTCCAGTTTCGCATGCCAAAGGACATCTTCCGAACGGCGATTGCCACACCGTTCGAGTTTGACGAAGTGCCGGCGACCATCGCAAAGCTGGCGCAGAGCTTCTCGGAGGCGACCGGCTTCGACCGCAGCGGCGTTATTGTGGCGGCGCTAGTCGCGGCAGCATCAGCAGTTGACGACCGCTACCGGCTCACGGTGCGGCCCGAGTCCAACTGGTATGAGTCGGCACGTCTATGGGCGGTGCTGATCGGCACGCCGAGCGCAGGGAAGACTCCCAGCATTCGAGCTGCAACGAACCCCATCAAGGCGATGCACGAAGCCGAGGTGTTGCTTTGGCTCGCGGCGAATCGCGATCTGAAGGAAGCGGAGCGCGAACCGAGGCCCGCCCTTTACACGAGCGACGCAACGATCCCGGCATTGCAGGAAGTGCTGAAGGTCAACGAGCGTGGCTTAATGATGCTCACCGAAGAATTTGCCACATGGATCGGAGCCATCGATGCCACCGACAAAGGTGAAGGCGCGCAGAACCGGGGTAACTGGCTCCAGCTCTACGACGGCGGCTCGAAGCAGTTCAATCGTATCAATCGAGGCGATGTTTTTGTCCCAAATTGGAGTGCGTCGGTGCTCGCCGCATGCACTCCCGACGGTCTACGCGGGCACATGAAGCAGCTTCCCGATGACGGCCTCGTACATAGGTTCATTCCTGCAATCATGGGAATGCGTGATCACAACCGGAAGGGCGACGCGCGACCGGCAGAAGCCGAGTGGGCGAGTGTTCTCCGATGGCTACGAGAAAACACCCGCACTCGGCATATCGAAATGAGCGCCGGTGCTCGAAAGCTGTTCGACGAGGAGGAGAGACATAAGTCGTGGCTCAGTGATTCGGTCTACGAGTCGTCACCGCAGTTGGCTTCGCACCTGGGCAAACACGGCGGCATGCTTGCCCGCGTTGCTCTCACGTTTCACGCCTGCACGGACCCGAACGCTGATGCGCTCCCCGAGCAGACGATGTGGCTTGCGATCAAGTTCATGCGGCGCGTCGCAAAGCATTCGGCGGCAATGTTCGACGGCATCCTGGGCACGTCGCCTCCATTGGCATTGGCGCGTGCCCTGGGTCGGTCCATCGTTGCCGAGGCCGGCGTACTAACCACGATTGGACGCGACTGGATGAGCAGCCATTCGACGGAGTTTCGCAAGGCTGACGACCGGGTGCGCCGCGAGGCTGTCCAGATTCTGGAAGACGCCGACTGGATCGAAGCAAAGCCCGGTGCGCGTTCGTACGGCGGATGGCCACGCTCATGGGAAGTGAACGATCAGGTCATGACCCACTACTCCCGGCAGGGGGTGGAGTGGCGAGCGCGACGCGCCGCCGTACGAGAGGCCATTGGCCTGGAGGACCCCGACTGACGTCAGCATCTCTGCAATGTCTGCCTTGCGCGCACGGCGGGAAGGAAAGCGTTCACCCCCTGTATTGAAAGCGTGCTGTGTGCGTAAGGCAGAGATAGCAGAGATGCGGTTCCACGCAGAGATGGCAGAGTTGCCCGAGCAGCAGATGCACGCTCCGTACGTCTGCGGGCGGAGGCGCCTGTTCTTGTGGTGGAAGACAACGCTAACGAGGCGCGCGCCAGCCCCATGCCAGCGCGCATCGCTTTCCATCGCCTTCTGTATGGGAGCGCCAGCCTCACGGCCAGCGCTCCGTTTATGTCGCGGTTCTAATCAGAAAGAGAATTCCAGCTGACCAGGATGCGACCGCCAATGTTGGCGGACGTGCTCGTGCCGGTTGAACCGGAACCGAACGTACGCCCGAACAAAGACGTCCTTCACGTTGTGCGTCATAGGTGTGACCCTTTACACAAGAGCGAAGGCGATATTTGCCTGTAGCTGCCTGGAGCAGTAAGCTCCATGATGTCCTAACCAGACGGGCTACAGGTGGCAGAGGGACGCCTTCAACCACCGTACCAATGAACCCCACAGCGCGCCAACGCTGTGGGGTTTTTACTTTCAGCATTCTGTTTGCCGGCAGTCGCTTCTTTCGTCTGCCGATTTGCGAATCGCTCACTGATCTTCTTCCGTTTCGCCGACTACGTCTTCAACAGCGTTATCGTCGCTATCCGCATCATCATTGTCCGCACCATTGTCGGAGGCAGTTTTCTTCGCCTTCGGTGCCTTCACATTCGGATACCACTCAAGCAACCCCACCCTGCCGTTCGGCAGTTTGTGGAAGATGCCGCTGTTCTTGGTGACGCTGATCCGAATGCCGCGCTTGGCATTGGCTTCGTCCTTTGTCTCGAAGATGAAGTTGCCCTCAACCAGCGCCGCATGGATCTCGTTGATGGTCGCAGGACCCTGATCCAGCGACTTGCGCATCTCCAGAATCTGACGCATGGCCGTGATCATCGACTGACCATAGAACTGGTCGCTCTTAATCGACAGGGACGGTCCGCTGCTGGCCTGTAGCTCAACGTCTGAGTACATCGGAGGCATGCCGGCATGGGCACAAAGCATATTGATGAGCTTCTTCTTTTCGACAACGGCGGCCTCTTGCTTCTTCAGCTCGTTTTGCAGGTCCTTGATCGTCGCCTTGACGTGGTCACTCATATTCCGGCCCTTTGAGGGAGAATGTAGCGAAGATTATCAGCACGCGGAAAGGAAGGGAAGGCCGCCCGGACGATATTGGTAAGATATTACCATCCAGTAACAAGAATCCTTGTAAATTCAATAGGTCGTAATCGATCATATCGAACAAATATCAGGTTTACGGCACCTGAGCCGGGTGTCAGGCGCGAGTTGTCCCGCCCATCAAGGGCGGCACCGGCAGCAAACGAGCATGCCCTGGCCTGCACTACTGGTGAGCTGGTGATCGCAGCCCCTAGCGCCCCACGTTTTCCCAGCTCACAAAAATGCCCCGGCCGTAGGCACCGGGGCTGCAAGCACCGCGCGGGTCAGCGCTGGTTCACCGTTTCAAGCACATCGATGATACGAATCACGAATCGCTGCTGCGTCTTGGTCAGTGCCTGCAGGCGCTGGGCGTGGCGCATCGCTCGTGGTGACAACCGCCCCTTCGGAACGCGGGCGGGCCGGGCGAGGCCAATCATTTCCTCGATCGGGACGCCGAATACCTTCGCTATCTTTGCAAGGATCAGCACTGACGTGCGGCGTTCGCCAAGCTCGTAGGCGAACACTGCTTGTTGAGATACGCCGATGGCACGCGCCAGCTCCGCCTGGGTCATACCGCACGCCTTGCGTCGCTGGGTGATGTGAGCGCCGAGCGCTTTGAAGTAGGTGCGACTTTCATGCTTGATCATGACGCCGCCTCCATTTGATCGAGCACATGCAGTGTCAGTTCGATCATCGGCGTGATGGCGACCAGCACGTCAGCAAGGCAGTGAACCTCGACAAGGTCGTGCGTCGCTGCGCGCTCCGCGCATGTGACCACCGCTTGTGTCAGCTGCAACTGGCGAGTCACAGCACCGAGCGGATCTTCCTGGAGCGCCTTCCACACTGGCCGTGCCACGACGATCTCCGCGCTGATTGTGATGCTCATGGCGCACCACCTTGCCGGCGCAACTGCTGTTCCAGTTTCCCAACGCGCTCGACCAAGCCCAGAGCTAGCAGCGCCATGCCATTTAGGGCCTCGGCCGCGCGCATGAGACGGAACTTGAGTGGCCCTTGATCGGGGCTACAAGCCTGAGCGGACGCTCGCAGCGACAGCGCACTCGCACGCGCTTCGGCGATCTGATGCAGGACGCTCATAGCCCACCATCCTGCTCGACGGTGTCGACCCGGTGAGCTTCGGCAGCGAGCCATGCAGAGGCGGCCGCTGCAAAGGTGAGAAAGAGAACATCGGCGACTTGAAAGTAGAGCTTTCCGCGAATCACTCGCGGAGTGATAATCCGCATAGCCATGATCGAACCTCACTCGTTCGGTTGTGGTCAGGCTCTCGTCGAGATTGCCGTCTCGGCGGGAGCCGCTTTGAATCTCAGGCGACGTACTGGTCCACCTCCCCATCGATCCTGCGCGCAGGCTGTGCAGCTTTCGCGGCGGGCTTACGCTTCGCAGGTACCTTCAGCACCGAGCGCGAAATACCGTTGAACTTTCGCCAGGCGGACAGCTCGGCAGTGGAATTGTTCACGTTGAAGCCCTTCTCGATGGACCATCCCCTAATGTCCTTCGTTGATGGTTCGATGCCTGCGGCGCGCATCTGATCGAGCGCAGCCCATACTTGTGCGCACAGCCCGCCTTCGCGCGGACGCTTCACACCGTTGCGTTCTTCTCTCGCCGCCTTCGTTACGGCAGTGAGAACCAGCGACGCGGGCGCCCCTTCGACAGCGGTTGTCGGTGCCGCTTCCGGCTCGACATACGCACCCTTCAGCGCAGCGCGCATCCCGTCGTTATTCAGCTTGGCATAGCTGAGACCGGCAGCCTTGCAGGCGGCGCGCAGTTCATTCTTACCCATCTTGTCGAAGTTCATGTTGATCGTCTTGCTATTCATCTTCGTTCTCCTATGCGTTGTTGACACGTCCACACAATATGATTCTTTCGGAACGATCAGCAACGAAAAAAAGCGTCGCCGGCGCACAGTTTCAAGACGCGCTGAGCACACATCCGTGGGTCTTGTTTGCTAACAGACTGTGCGGGAAAAATATTTTTGTAGATGCGCTGGCATCCTCGCTACCGTTGCAGCACGTAGCAAGCAATACCGCTCGCTGCAACGGAGAAACGCAAATGTCACAGCACGAAACCACAGAACAGAAAACAGCGCGCCTTGCGCAGGCACGCGCGGACAGCGGGCGTGAGCACATGGAGGCGGTGGCAGCGATGGCAGTAGCTCCGAAGAACGGTCCCGCTGCAATTGACGAAGCTGCCGCAACTTCGCCGCGTGTGTTCCCCGTGGGACCGAGAGAGCACGGTGCCGTAGGTGCAGGCAAGTTCCATCCTTCACCGACGCTCAATCCTTTGATGTGCGAACAGTTGGAAGGTTACGAGGAATTCCAAGAAGATCTGTTGCCGCTGCGGCGAACGCTGGAAGTTGCATTCAACGGACTTGTCGCCATCGACGCAGCGCGCGAGAAACTCCGCAACGACCCCACGGTGACCGCAGGCGCTGCCGTCGTCAGGCTGGTCGCTGAGGCGGAGCGCAAGCACAACCATATCGTTGATACGTTCTCCAAGACAGAGGAACGGTTGCGCAGCACGGAGCGCACGCTGGAAAAGTCGCTGCTCGCACCAGTCGTGCAGAACGCGGGACTAGGCACTGTCAACGGCGAGATTCGCGAGCACGTGAAGAAGCTGGACGCAGGCAAGCGTCACAAGCTGATCGAAGACGCATTCGCCAAACGTGATGAATCCACGCTCGTTGCACTCCTTGGTTGCCCACCGTTTTTGTCGGGCTTGGATGACGCAGCACACGCACTCTATCTGCGACGCCTGCAAGAGATGCGCGAGCCCGTTACCACGAGGCGTCTCAAGTCTGTTCGCGCAGCAATCGCGCTGATGGAACGCGCTATCCCAATCGCTATGAACTCCGTTGAGAAGGCGCTCGGTTCGTCGTTCAAGAAGGCGAAGGAATTGAGAGCGACCTCGGACGCGAGCAACGCGGCGCTCAAGGCGATCATGGGCCCGCCGTCGGATTGATTGTTGATCCGCTGCTAAGAGCAACCGCCATGCCGTTCGTCAAAGGACAGAGCGGGAACCCTGCCGGACGTAAGCGGGGTTCCAAGAATCGCAAGACGCTCCTCATTCAGGAGTTGGAGCGCGACGGATCCGCCCTGGCCGCTGCAATCAAGGCGAAGGCGCTTGAGGGTGACATGTCCGCTGCATCGCTCTGGCTCTCGCGACTCGAACCTGCCGCACGCACGCGAGGCGAGACCGTGGAATTCGACTTCAACCCGCAATCAACGCCTGCGCAGAACATCGAAGAAGTGATGAAAGCAGTCGCTGCCGGTGAGATGAGCGTCGAAACCGGCGCACAGCTCATAAGCGGAATCGAAAAGCTAGCGAATGTTCGCGTAGCCGAAGTGACCGAGGACAAGGAACGCACGCTGATAGACGCGTTCCGCGAGTTTGCAACCAAGGCACCAGTATGATCGGAGCAGCACACATGACCGACATCAACGACATCGTGGAGCAATGTTCCCACGAGCGCTTCTACGTATTCCGTGGTCACAACGATGCCGCCGCCATTGAGTTGGTTTACGACGGGCATCGTGCTGTGTTCGACGCCGGCACCAAGGCGCGTTCATTAGTTGCAGCGAAGGCAGCGCTGCGCGCGTACAAGGCGCTGCACGGCCTTGACGGATTCTGGCCGTCCGAGCGCTGGGCAACCATGACGCCGGTCGTCGCTGAAACGCGCGACGCGGAACTGCGCGCGCTCGCTGAAATTGACCGGGTGCGTTTCACAAATGCGAGGGTGCAATGATGAGCCGACACACGACCATTGACCCTGATGGCATCGATCCCGACGCACTGACCACGGACCCCGAGGTTCGTCTACGACAGCTCAACTTGAAGCTGTACTCCGCACGGATCGCCGCTGAAGAAGCGAGCGCCGTCTACGCCGCCACGATCAAGAGAATGAGAGCAGCGGAAATCCAGTTGGCGCGCGCCGTGAACGAGCGGCGGTCTGCGCGATAGTTCATCTCGGGCAAGACCCGAGCGGACCTGTAGCCGGTGAGTCGGTCCGCCTTCAAACAACCCCGGCAGTCGCGGCACTGAATGCCAGGAGGTTGTGAGCCTCCATTCCCATCAGTGTGACGTGGACCTTCAACGTGGCGTTGCTCGCCACGTTGTCGTGAGCGCAGCGGGTGCACTTTGCAGCCGTTGTAATGGGCAGCGCTTGGAGAATGCTACAAATCGGGTCGCGCTGGTTTGCGCTAAAAAACGTAAGTGCTTGTTTTAAATGGTGGCCGGGGTCGGAATCGAACCAACGACACGCGGATTTTCAGTCCGCTGCTCTACCAACTGAGCTACCCGGCCATCGGGGCCCCGGACGAAGTCGGGGGTCTTGGAGGTGGCTTCGGCGACATGCGCCGGAGCGGGCGCGTATTAGAGCGGGGGCTCGGCAAGAGGTCAAGGAGAACGAGCGCTCCAGGGCCAAATTCGGCCCCCGCCCGATACCCGGATGGCCGCTGCGGCCAGCACTGGGCCACAAATGCGCTCGGAAATGCCAGCGCGGGCTGTCAGGTTTGGGGCTCTATACTCTTGCGCTCGCGCAGCCGCGGCTAAGCCCTCGATTTGCTTCGGTTTGCAACTTTTGGGTGCGATCGGGCGTTGTTTGCGGCGACTCCTTGGGACAAGGATGCGCACCCGGCAGACATCCAGGTCACATATATTAAGGAGTCCGTTCATGGCAGCGGTCCATCCGGCAGCCACTCCCGTCGTCGATCGCTCCCACGAACCCCTGGCTTGCCGCTATACCCGCATCCGCGAGGCGTCGCTGGCCATTTGCAGCCCGTTGGAAATCGAGGACTACGTGGTGCAGAGCATGCCGGACGCGAGCCCGGCCAAGTGGCACCTGGCGCACACCAGCTGGTTCTTCGAGCAGTTCCTGCTGCGGCCCCTGCTGTCCGGCTACCAGCCGTTTCAGGCCGGGTTCGAGTACCTGTTCAACTCCTACTACCAGGCCGTAGGCCCCATGCACCTGCGGCCGGAGCGCGGATTGCTCACGCGACCCACCGTCAAGGAGGTGTTCGCGTATCGGCAGCACGTCGATGAGCACATGCTGAAGCTGCTCGATGTGCGAGGTGACGATGGCGATCACCTCGAGCCGCTGGTGACGCTGGGCATGAATCACGAGCAGCAGCACCAGGAATTGATGTTCACGGACATCAAGCACCTGTTCTCGAAGAATCCCCTGCTGCCCGCCTATACCCGCAAGCCGCAACCCGCGACCGAAGTGCGGACCTCGGCGTCGATGCAGTTCCTGACGTTCGACGGCGGCGTGCGCGAAATTGGTGCGACCGGCAAGCACTTTTGTTTCGACAACGAGACCCCACGTCATCGCACTCTGGTGGAACCGTACGCGCTCGGCGACCGGTTGGTCACCAATGGCGAGTACCTGGAATTCATTCGCGACGGCGGCTATCGCCGCGCCGAATTCTGGTTGTCGGACGGTTGGAGCACGGTGAATCAGGAAGGCTGGACACGGCCGTTCTACTGGACGCCGGCGCTCGACGCTGAATTCACCTTGCGAGGATTGCAGCCCTTGGACATGGCAGCGCCTGTGTGCCACTTGAGCTACTACGAAGCGGACGCGTTCGCTCGCTGGGCCAATGCACGCCTGCCGACTGAAGCCGAATGGGAGCTGGCGGCCGAATCGCTGCCGGTGCGCGGCAACCTGTTGAAGAGCGAGCTGCTCAAACCCTTGCCGGCCGGCGATCAGCCAGGCTTGAAACAGATGTTCGGCGACGTGTGGGAATGGACCGCATCTCCCTACGTCGCGTATCCCGGCTATCGCCCCGTGAAGGGCGCGCTCGGCGAGTACAACGGCAAGTTCATGTGCAGTCAGCTGGTGCTGCGCGGCGGCTCGTGCGTGACACCGGCCGATCACGTGCGCGCCACCTATCGGAATTTCTTTTATCCCCAGGCTCGCTGGCAATTCATGGGTGTGCGCCTGGCGCGCGACCTGTAAGCGAAGGAAGAACGATGGCAAAGCATCCGAGTACCGTTCCCGCCAAACCCACGCAGGACGCACTGACCAACGACGTATTGGACGGTCTGAAAAAAGAACCCAAGGAGCTCTCGAGCGTCTGGTTCTACGACGAGCTGGGCTCGTTCCTGTTCGACAACATCTGCGAGCTGCCCGAGTACTACATCACGCGCACCGAGTTGCAGATCATGCACGGCCACGCGACCGAGATGGCACAGCACATCGGTCCGGACGCGGCATTGATCGAATTCGGCAGCGGCACCAGTTTGAAAACCCGTCTGCTGCTGGATCGGCTGGAGCAGCCGCTGGCGTACGTGCCGGTCGATATTTCGCGTGAACATTTGTTTACCGCGGCAGGCGCGCTCGCGAAAGACTATCCGCAGCTGCACATCGTCCCGGTGTGCGCCGACTTCACGCAGAATTTCGAGCTGCCGCAGTTCATTCGCGCCGCGGAGCGTCGCATCGTCTATTTCCCGGGCTCGACGCTGGGCAACTTCGATCGCAGGCAGGCACGTGCTCTGCTGGCTCGCATGCGCGATCTGGTCGGCAAGAATGGCGCGGTGCTGATCGGCATCGATCTGCGCAAGGATCCACGCATTCTCGAGCGAGCCTATGACGACTCGGCTGGCGTTACGGCGGAATTCAACATCAACGCCCTGCGTCACGTGAATCGCGAGCTGGGCGCGGACTTCGACCTCGATGCCTTCGATCATCTCGCCGTCTGGGTGGAGCACGAGAGCCGCATCGAGATGCACCTGGTCAGCAAGCGCGATCAGACCGTGCACCTCGGTGGCGAGAAGGTGCGCATCGGTCGTGGCGAGCATCTGCGCACCGAGTATTGCCACAAGTACACGCTCGACAGCTTCAGTGAGCTGGCCGCAACGGCCGGGCTGGCGGTCAAGCGCGTCTGGATGGACCCCAACAAGCTGTTCAGCGTGCAATTGCTGGAGCCGGCACGCCTGCAGTAGAACTACCGACGGGCCTGCGGAGTTGAGCCCGAAGGCAAAGCCACGTAAGGTCCACGCCCATGTCAGAATCTTCTCCCAGCACGCAGGGGTGGGCGCTGTTCCTTGATGTTGACGGTACGCTACTGGAGCTTGCCGAGACGCCGCAGGGAGTGCACGTGTCCACCAGCCTGAAACGCTTGCTCGAAGAACTCCGCTGGCGCCTCGAGGGGGCGCTGGCGCTCGTCAGCGGCCGCAGCCTGGCGAATCTCGACAGCCTGTTCTCGCCGCTGAAGCTGATTGCCTCGGGCGTGCATGGCTGCGAACGACGCACCGCCGACGGGCAGGTACTGCGCCCCGAAGTCGACGCGGCCACGATTGCGCGTGTGCGCGCTCAGCTCGCCGATTTTGCGCGAGGTCACGAGGGATTGCTGCTGGAAGACAAACATTACGCGGTCGCGATGCATTTCCGCCGCGCGCCGGAGATGAAGGACGAGGTCTATCGCATCATGAACGACGTGCTCGTGCAGCTCGGGCCGACGTTCGCGCTGCAGGCCGGCAAGAGCGTGCTGGAATTGCGGCCGGGAGCCTGGACCAAGGGCAGCTCCATCAGCTCATTCATGCAGGAAGCGCCGTTCATCGGCCGCACGCCGGTCTTCATCGGCGATGACGTCACTGACGAAGACGCGTTCGAAGTGGTGAATGAGATGAATGGCGTATCGATTCGCGTGGGACAGCCAGCTGCAACTCGCGCGAAGCATCGCCTGGGCGGTGTCAGTGAAGTTCTGCGCTGGCTGCAGACCATACCGCCCGTCGTTCCCCCTCATCCCACTGCATAGCGCATGGCATTCGACCACTCATTCGGCATCGAGGAAGAATTCTTTCTCGTAGATGCCAGGACGGGGGTGCTCGGCACCCCGGCGCTCGACCGGCTGATGAACGACGCCCGCGCGAAACTTGGCGAAGTCGTCACCTCGGAGTTGTTGCAATCGCAGATCGAGATTGCGTCGCCCATTCTGCGCAGCCACGAGGAAGCTCGGGACGTGATGTCGCGGACGCGGCGCGGGTTGAGCGAAGTCGTCGCGGAACATGGGTTGAATATAGTCGCCGCGAGCACGCATCCCTTGGGCGTGTGGCAGGAGCAGCTCATCACCGAGAAGCCTCGCTACGATAAGCTGATCGCCGACTTTCGCATCATCACTCAGCGCAATCTGGTCTGCGGGCTGCACATCCATGTGGCCGTTCCGGAGAGTGTCGATCGCATCGACGTGATGAACCGCGCGATGCAGTGGTTGCCGGTGTTCCTGGCGCTGAGCACGTCCTCGCCATTCTGGAATCATCGTGTGACCGGGTTGCTGAGCTACCGGCAAGCGCTGTACGACGAGTGGCCGCGCAGCGGGATTCCGGACTTCTTCCAAGACGAGGCCGACTATCAAGCATTCACGGAGCGGATGCGAGCCGCGGGGGCGATCAGCGACTCCTCACAGTTGTGGTGGGCAATTCGGCCGGCGTTGCGATTTCCGACGCTGGAGATGCGCATCGCGGATGTTTGTACGAGGCTGGAGGATGCCTTGGCGATTGCGGCCTTGTTTCGCTGCCTGGTCGCGACGCTGGTGGCCAACCCGGAGATGGGCAAGGCACGGAGCACGCATACTCGGCGGCTCATCGATGAGAATCGCTGGCGGGCCAAGCGGGATGGCGTCAAGGCGGAATTCATTCTCGAAACCTCCAATGAGATCGTGCCGGTCGCCAGGGTCGTGAGCGACTTGATGAGTGCGTGCGGTGAGCAGATCGAGCGCCTCGGTGCCGCGCCGGCGCTGCAGCCGATCGAGCGCATTCTGTGCGAAGGGACCAGCGCGCATCAGCAGCTCAAGATCTATAACGACAGTCGCGCGGCGGGCGACGATAGTCTGGAGGCGCTGCTGAAAGTGATTCAGTGGTTGATCGTTACGACCTTGCGCTGACGTCACCCAGCGCTGCGGCGGTGGCGAGAGCCATGGAGAGCTCCTCATCGGCGCGGACAGCGAACAGACGTACTTTCGATTCCGCCGCGCTGAACGTTGCGATCGGCCGATCGCTCGACAATTTCAAGTGGTCGTTGCCAGGGACATCGAGCACGACGCCCATGAATTCCAGCCGCTCCGAACAACGACGTCGGACCATCGCGCTGTGTTCCCCGATGCCAGCGGTGAATGCGATGGCATCCACCCCGCCCATTCCCGCCGCGTACGCGCCGATGTACTTTCGAATCCGATGCACGTACATCGCGATCGCGAGCATGCAGTCCTCATCGCCCGCATTCGCACGGCGATCGATGTCACGCATATCGTTCGTTCCAGCGAGCCCTTTCAGACCGGAACGTTTGTTCAGCAGGTCATCCAGCTCATCCGCATCGAGGTGACCCTCGCGGCGCAGTTGCAGCAGCACGCCCGGATCGACATCCCCTGCTCTAGTCCCCATCACCAGCCCTTCGAGCGGCGTCATTCCCATGCTCGTATCGACGCTGCGCCCACCGTCGATGGCGGTCACGCTCGCCCCGTTCCCCAAGTGGCACGAGATGATCCGCAATGTCTTCACATCCGCTCGCAGATACGCGGCGACGCTGTGGGCCACATGAGCGTGATTGATGCCATGGAAACCGAATCGCCGAATGCCGAACCGTTTGCGGACATCGCCCGGCAAGGCGTACTCGCGCGCAAAATCCGGCAACGTTGCATGGAACGCCGTATCGAAGACCGCGAAATGCGGGACGTCCGGCATGGCAGCGCGGGCGCGATGAATGGCGGCCAGTGCGGGGGGATTATGGAGGGGCGCCAGGTGATTGAGCTGCTCGATCTCGGCGAGCACCGAATCGTCGAGGCGCGTCGGTTCGCGAAATTTCTCCCCGCCATGAACGACTCGATGCACGACCGCCTCCGGCGCCAGGGAAGCATCGAGTTTTCGATAGCGCGCCAGCAATTCATCCACCGCGGCCGGCAGATCGGCGCCGACCTGCTCGACGTGGATTTCTTGCAAACGGCGGCCGCGCGCCGTATCGATCAGGGCGCTTTTGACCGAAGAGCTGCCGCAGTTCAGGGCAAGGACGCGCATGACGGGAAAAATACCACCCTCCGGGCCACGCTTGTACACTGCATCCAGGTCAACGGAGGTCAGCATGCATCGTTCCGTAAAGATCCATTCCATCCTCACCGGCGCCCTGGCTTTGGCTGCCCCGGTGCTCGCCGGCGCCGACGTAGCGCCGTTGGATGTAGCGGCAAAGGCGGTCGAGCCGCAGGTGATCGAATGGCGGCGCCACCTGCATGCCAGTCCCGAGCTGAGTAACCGGGAGGTGAAGACCGCGGACTTCATCGCGAAACGTTTGAAAGCGATGGGCCTGGAAGTGAAGACCGGCATCGGCATCACCGGCGTGGCTGCGCTGCTGAAGGGCGGCAAGCCGGGGCGCACCATCGCGCTGCGTGCCGACATGGACGCCCTGCCGGTGACCGAGCAGAACGATCTGCCGTTCAAATCCACGGTCACAACCGAGTTCCGCGGCGAGAAGGTCGGTGTGATGCACGCCTGCGGCCATGATGGGCACGTTGCGATCCTGCTCGGTGTCGCTGAAGTGCTCGCGAAGATGAAAGATTCCCTGTCGGGCCAGGTGCTGTTCGTGTTCCAGCCGGCCGAGGAAGGGCCGCCGGAAGGTGAGCGCGGCGGCGCGCAGCTGATGATCGAACAAGGGCTGTTCAACATCGCCCGGCCGGACGCGATGATCGGCCTGCATCTGATGGCCTCGCTCAATACGGGCGTGATCGGTTACAAGCCCGGCCCGCTCATGGCGGGATCCGACGCATTCTCGATTGTCGTGACCGGTTCGCAGACGCACGGCTCGCGGCCCTGGGGCGGCGTCGATCCCATCACGGTGTCGGGTCAGATCATCGGCGGCTTGCAGACCATCGTGTCCCGTCAGATCGATATCTCGCATTTGCCGGCGGTCATCACGGTCGGTGCCATCAAGGGCGGCATTCGTTTCAACATCATCCCCGACTCGGTGGAAATGATCGGCACCGTTCGCACCTTCGACCGCGGTATGCGTGACGACATCGTGCGACGTATGCAGACCACCGCCAGCAACATCGCCGCAGCCAGTGGCGCGAAGGCCGAAGTGAAGATGCGCAGCGAAGTGTCCATTCCTCCGGTCGTCAATGATGCCGAGCTGACCCAACGCGCCGTGCCGCTGTTCGAACGACTGGTCGGCAAGGACAACGTGCAACAGATCGGCCTGCAGACCACCGCCGACGACTTCTCCTTTTTCGGCACGCAGATCCCGTCGCTGTATTTCTGGGTGGGCATCACGCCGCGCGACCAGGATCCGGCCAAGGTGCCGTTCAATCACTCGCCGCTGTTCCATCTCGACGAAGCGGGATTGCTCACCGGCGTGCGGGCGATGCTGGCCCTGACCACCGATTTCCTGGGCCGATAGGCCGGGGTAGTGCGAGTCGCGTCACAAATCCAGACGATCCCTTTGCCTATCGGTCATAACGCGACATTGGTACTTGCCGCAATGCTCCCCGCTGACTGTACTGCGCCTTTCGGGAGGACACGCATCGCTGGGAGTGGCGGTGAAACAATCAAGAAACCTGCTCGCAGTCATCGCCGGACAGAGCTCGGTGGTCGCGATTCTGGTGCTGGTACTGATACTGGCCGTCGCGGGCGCACCGTTGCTGCAACAAAAAAAGGTGGTGGCGGAGAGCATCAGCACGGAAGTGGCCATTACCAAGGCCTACGCGCTCAGCGAGGCATTGTTGTCTCATGCTGTCCCGGGACAGTCGCTGGACACGTTCAACCAGGCGTTCACTGCACTGCACTTTCCCGGCGTGCTGGCCGGCGCGCAGGCTGAGCCCAGCGACGAAATCGGCGCGCAGGCCGTCGCGGCGCTGCGCTCCAACGACAAGCAGCCGTTCGTCAGTTTCAAGGAGCTGGCGGGAACGCCGCACCTGTTCTATGCGGTGCCGGATCGGGCCGGTGGCGCGCTGCTGATCGATCTGCCGATGGCGCGCGAACAGGCGACCATCTATCGCTTCTTCGGTCAGTCTTATCTTTCCTCCAGCGCGCTTGGTTACATTCTGGTCGGGCTGCTGTTGCTGGGCGTATTTGGCCTGCGCCATTACCTGCGCTCGGTGATCGAGCTGCCCGAGGAAGAGCGCCGCCGGCTCATCACCCAAGGACTGGACGGTGCGCCGCGTAATCGTCGCAATCTGTTGCCATGGTTGTTCGGTATCTGCGCGCTGGTGTTCGCGGCCGACCTGGTCAACGTGCAGGACTCGATCATCGGCATCGGTTACGTGCTGGCCGTGATCCTCGCACTCTCCTCGAACCGTCATTGGCACGTTGGTGTGATCGGTTTCGTGAGTGCGGTGTGTTTGCTCGTGTCGCCCATCCTCTCCTCATATCACGGGGGCTGGTGGGCCTATCTCGAAAGTCATGCGGTCGCCGTGTTTGCAATCTTCGTCACGGCGTTCTTCGGCTCTGCGAACATGCGGAAGACGCAAGCGGAAACGGTGGCGCTGGCCGAGGCGTTGCGATCCCGAAACGAGACCGCGGAGCTGCGTGCCGCACTGGAACGCGCCGAGGCTGCCGAAACGAACAATCGCAGCATGGTCGAGCGCATGCGCATGGCGAACGAGTCCGCCGGACTGTCGGTGTGGGAGTGGAACATCGCGCAGGACTGGCTCGTGATCGACGAAGGCGGTCCGATGATTCAGCGCTGTGGCGGCGTGCGCGAGCTCAAGGGCACCGAGTATTCCCGCCGATTCGTGCATCCGGACGAGCAGGTGGCGTGGCAGGAGATGTTCCGCGAGACCATTCGCAGCAAGTGCACCTTCTTCGCACAGCGTTACCGGGTGATCGACGCGAAGGGCGAAGTGCGTCACGTGCAGACTCACGGCAGCATTCTTCGTGACGGCAATGGCTGGGCGATCAGCGTGCTCGGCATCGATTGGGACGTCACCAAGGAAGAAGCGGCGAAGGAAGAAATCTCACGCCAGGCGACCGAGATCAAGGAAGCGCAGGAACGGTTCCAGCGCGCCGTGTCCGGCACTCAGGACGCACTGTTCGAGTTCAATCTGCAGACCGGCGAGATCTGGCACTCGCCGCAATTCCGTAAGATGCTCGGCTACGACGGCAGCGAGCACAACGACGAAGGTCGCCCCGAAGCATTCGTGCATCCCGATGACGGCGCCATCGTCGGCAAGGCGATGAGCGATCATCTGCAACATCGCATCCCGTACGACATCGAGTATCGGCTGCGCAAGAAAGATGGCGATTGGTTGTGGGTGCGCTCGCGTGCCACCGCCGAACGCGATCGTGACGATCGCCCGCTGTGGCTGGCTGGCTCGATTCACGATATCTCGCACGAGCGTGCCGCGCGCGTCGCGATGGAGCGCGCCACCGAAGAAGCCGAAGAAGCCAGCCGTGCCAAGAGCTCGTTCCTGGCCACGATGAGCCACGAGATCCGCACGCCGATGAACGGCATCATCGGCATGACCGGCTTGTTGCTGGATACCGGCCTGGATCGCGTGCAGCGGGATTACGCCGAAACCATCCGCGCCAGCGCCGACTCGCTGCTGACCATTCTCAACGATATCCTCGACTTCTCGAAGATCGAAGCTGGCAAGCTCGACATCGAAAGCATCGAGCTCGACCTGCGCTCCAATGTCGATGACGTCGGCTCCATCATGGCGTTCCAGGCCGCCGCCAAGAGCCTGGAGCTGGTGGTCAACGTTCGACCCGAAGTGCCGGAGCGGGTGCTCGGCGATCCGCAGCGCATCCGTCAATGTCTGCTCAACCTGGTCGGCAACGCGATCAAGTTCACGCAGACCGGTGAAGTGGTGCTGGAGGTCTGCCTGCTGGGTCGGCAGAACGGCCGCGCGTTGCTGCACTTCGAAGTGCGCGATACCGGCATCGGCATTCCGCGCGAGTCGCTCGACAGATTGTTTCAGCCGTTCATTCAGGCGGATTCGTCGACGACGCGCCGCTTCGGCGGCACCGGCCTCGGCCTCTCCATCGTTCGCAAGCTGGTCGAGATGATGGGCGGCCAGACGGGCGCGCAGAGTGAGGTCGGCAAGGGCTCGACGTTCTGGTTCACGTTGCCGGTCGAAGAACCGGCGGGCCTGGGCGACGAGGAGCCCGAGCAAGCCGCGCCGCCGGAAGGTCGTCGCATCCTGCTGGTGGACGACAACGAAACCAACCGTCGGGTCCTGTCGAGCCAGATGGTTCACGCCGGCTACGAAGTGATCACGGCTTCGCACGCTCACGAAGCACTGGCCATACTGCGCGCGGGGCGCGGCGCCTTCGATGCGGTCGTGCTCGACTATCAAATGCCCGACATGGACGGCTCCATGCTCGGCGAGCAGATCATGAAGGCGCGCGACATTCCGCCGACGCGCCTGATGCTGCTCACGTCGCTCGATCGGTCCGGCGACATGCAGCGCTTTGCCGATATCGGCTTCTCGGCGTACCTGACCAAGCCGGTGCGCACTCGCGAGCTGCTGGATTGTTTGAAGCGTGCGCTGTCCCGCGAGGCCGAGGACTGGCACATGCACAGCCAGCCCATCATCACTCGCGGCACGCTGGTGGCGAACGAAGCCAAACGCATCTACTCGGGCCGCGTCCTGCTGGTCGAGGACAACGCCATCAACCAGCGCGTCGCACGCCGCTTCCTGGAGCGACTGGGTTGCGAGGTGCACGTGGTCGGCGACGGCAAACAAGCCGTCGATGCCTTCGAGCACAACAGTTACGGCTTCATTCTCATGGACATGCAGATGCCGGTGATGGATGGCCTGGAAGCCACCCGACGCATCCGTCAGATCGAAGGCGCCGGACGTCGCACGCCGATCGTGGCGCTCACCGCGAACGCCATGATGGGCACGCTGGAGCGCTGTCTCGAAGCCGGCATGGATGATTACCTCACCAAGCCGCTCGACATCTCGCGTCTGCAGGACGTGCTGGATCGATTCATGAGCGGCGTGTCCTCGGACACGGAACCCACGGTCATCGCATCGATGAGCCGCAATCTCGACGAGTCATTGCAGGCGCGGCTGCAGGAGATCGCGGGCGATGACGAAGAATTCGCCGCCGAGCTGGTCAACGCCTTCATCATGAGCGGCGAGGAATCGATTCTGGAGCTGCGCGCCGCCGCGCATCGTCAAGATCTCGATCAGCTGGCGCGCGCCGCTCACAAGCTCAAAGGCGCCGCCAACAATCTGCACGTGGACCGGCTTGGACTGCTGACCGCCGACGTGGAAACCCGCGCCAAAGCCGGTGGCCGCAACGACTGGAGCGAAGAGCTTAAAATGATTTCCGCGGAGTTCGAGCGCGTCTCGGAACAGATGCGTGCGGTGCTCGACAAGCAGTGGCAGCGCAAGGCGGGCTGATTACTCGCCTTCCGGCACGAACTCGTCCGGCTTCTTCGAGCCGCCGCCGAAGAAGAACTTCTCCATTTCCTCGACCAGGAATTTGCGCGCCTTCGGCTCGATGGGCGTGAGCCGATATTCGTTGAGCAGCATGGTCTGGTGTTTGAGCCAGCGCTGCCACGCCTCCTTCGAGACGTTCTCGTAAATGCGCTGCCCCAGCTCGCCGGGGTACGGCGCGTAATCGAGCCCTTCGGCTTCGACGCCCAGCAGTACACATTTCACCATTCGGGCCATGTCAGCTCTCCTCTCGTCGGCGCGGATTATAGCCGTCGAACGCGCGGCTCAGGCATCGCGAGCGACTCACGTCCTGTGGGGCAATCACGCTCATCGCTACTCCTGCTCGGCGAGGCCGCGGATCAGATCGACCGCCGGTTTGGCCAGGCCGATCTTCGCGGGTGATTTCACGTCATACCAGCAATACCGCTCGGCGTCAGCAATCGCCGGCTGCTCGCGCGCGTTGCGCACCAGGAGCGGTTGTAATGTCAGATCGAAGTGAGTGAATGAATGTGAGTACGGCGGCAGTGCGCGAGTTGCCAGCGATGAATCGCCGGTGTGCCGCTCCATCCACGCGATTGCGTCGTCACGCGCATCGAACTGGGGAAACGTCCACAGCCCGCCCCAGATCCCGATTGGCGGACGACGCTCCAGCAACACTGCGCCATCGGCTCGTCGCAGGATCGCGGCGTATGCAGTGCGCTCGGACCGCTCCTTGCGGGGCTTCGGCGTCGGCAGGACGGCTTGCGTTCCTTCGCGCCGCGCGACGCACAGCTCGTGCATGGGACACACAGCGCACAGCGGCCGCGATCGAACACAAACCGTCGCGCCCAGGTCCATGATGGCCTGCGTGTAGTGCGCCACTCGTTGCGCCGGCGTGCAGGCATCGGCGATGGACCATAACTTACGTTCCACCGCACTCTCGCCAGGAAAACCTTCGATGCCGAAGCAGCGCGTCAGCACGCGTTTCACGTTGCCGTCGAGGATGGGATGTCGCTGCGATTTCGAGATGGCGAGGATGGCGCCGGCGGTCGAGCGGCCGATGCCCGGCAAGGCTTGCACTGCTTCGAGCGTTTCCGGGAACTCACCGCCATGGTCGGCCACGATGGCCCGCGCGGCCTTGAGCAGATTGCGCGCTCTGGCGTAGTAACCCAGGCCAGTCCACAGATGCAGCACTTCATCGTCGGGCGCGGCAGCCAGGGCCCGCACGTCCGGAAAGCGCTGCATGAAGCGCTCGTAGTAGGGAATGACCGTGGCCACCTGCGTCTGTTGCAACATGATCTCGGAGATCCACACGCGGTACGGCGTGATCTGCTGCTGCCACGGCAGATGCTTGCGACCGTGGACATCGAACCAGGCGAGCAGCGCGCTGGCGAATTCCTCGCCACTCGGGCCTGCAGCACCGGCGCGCGGGCGCTCGGTGGAATCCGAGAGAGTCAACTGGCTGGAGAGGACAGCGGGCTTGGCGGCAGCGGGCATGGCCGACATGATGCCACGGCTGCGAGCCGCGCGTGGCTCAAGGCGAGGGAGGCAGCGGCGCCTGGGCCTTTTGCTCCACGTTCATGAAAAGATCCCGGGTCTCGTTTTCCAGCGTCCGCAGCAGCATGCGCCGCCCGCCGACCGAGGGGACCCAAAAGCCAGGGACCACATTAGTCACATACTTCACGCGTGTCGCGCCGTGATGCTCGAGGCTCAACTCGCTGCGCGTCTCGCTGAATTTCACGTCGCTGCGCTTGGGATCCGCGACCGCCACCAGCGCGTACTTGGATTCCCGCACGCGCTCGACGCGAGTGACATTGCGGCAGAACCAGCCGAAGCAGACTTCGACCTTGGTTTCGAGGATCACCACATCCGGCGCGGGCCGTTCCAGCACGTTCGCGCTGAGGATGCGATGGTTGAGCGAGGGATAGTCGGCATAGTCCCGCAGCACCGCGTCGACCCGATCGATGGGCGCATCCAGCGTGACGACCAGCTCATACTGAAAGTGCTTATCCGCGTAACGCGCTTCGCTATGCTCGATGTTGAACGCGCCTGCAGCGGGCGCTGACGAGAGCAGCGCCGCTGCGAGCAGAGCCTGATGATGCGGCCAACCTGACTTCAGAGCTGTCATCCAGCGACCCGGGGACATGAGCGCGACACATACGGCATAAGTCGTCGGCCCTGGCGCTTCGGTTTCAACGCTTGAACAGGTCCTTCAGCTTGTCCTTCAGCTTCTCCTCGACCTTACCCTTTTCCTTCTCGACGCGCTGCTTGAGCTCGCTCTTCAGGTAGCCCTCCAGATCGGGGCGCACCTTCGGGTCGGTCAGCGAGCCGGTGATCTTCACCGGGATTTCCGCATCCACCATGTCCTGCATTTGCGCGACATCGGCGCCTTCGCGCGGAATCTTCAGCACCGCAGCAATCAACCGATAATCGAGGGTGCTGGCCGGAATGTCGACCGTGCCCTGCCCGGTCACCTTCAGATACTGCATGGCGACGTTCAAGTCATTGTTGGACAGCACGCCGTTCTTCATCACGCCGCTGCCCGTCAGCGCCGTGAACGGGGTACGGGCCGGACCGGTACGCTCCGGAATCGGTTGTTGCTTCAACACGGCGCGAGCCCGACGGATCTCATACCAGAGATCCGCGCCTTCGAGCGCACCGTCGGCCACTTTGAAATCGACGGTGCCGTCCAGCGTCTTCATCACGTCATCGGTGTTCTTGCCCGAGCCGGTCAGCTTGATATTGGCGCTGCCCTTGCCGGAGACGCGATCGGTTTCGAAGAAATCCTTGAACAACGGCGCGAAGTCGACGCCGCTGATGTGCTCATCGAGCGTGATGCGTGCCACATCGCTGGTAGCGTCGATACCAATGTCGCCGGTGTAATTGCCGCCGTACATCGAGGCCTGCGAAGGATGGAAGCGCACCTTGCCGTCACGCGCGTTCACGCCGAGCTTGAGCTTGGTGAACTTGATACCGGAGAAGATCGCCTCGCCCACCTGCAACTGGCCGCGCGCGTTCAATGCTCGCAACGTTTCCACCGGAATCGGTGTCGGTGGCGCTTCGGCAGCGGGCTTGGCGGGCTGTTCCACCGGCGGCGGCAGGTAACGATCGGCATCGATGCGATCGACGTTCAGATCGAAGCGCAGTGCCTTGGAATCGAAGTCGGCGACCCCGAGCATGCCCTTGGCGATGGTGTCATCGAGCTGCAGCACGATGTCGCCCACGTCGGCGCTGGTTTTAGTCATCGATACGGTGCCGGAGAAACTCAGCTTCTCGAACACTTTCGGGTCGGTGGTGGCGGGCAGCGATACGCCGAGCTTCGGAGCCCAGGTGCGCAGCGAGACCTGGTCGAGCTTGAGCGGTCCGGTCAGCGCCGGCGCATCGAGAATTTCCTTGCCGGTGAGCGAGCCGGTCAGATGAGCGCCGGCCAGATCCACGTCGAGGCCGCTGAGCTCCAGCGTCTGCGCCGCGAGGTTCGCGTTGAAATCCTTCGCTTGCAGCCTGATCGGCACGCCGGCGCTCGGGAAGCCTTCGCCCTTCCAGCTGGTCGTCACGTTCAGTGCCTCGAGACGATACAGCTCCTTGGCGACGTCGGCGCTGAGCGCATTGGCGGTGATCTGCACCGGGATGCCTTCTTTCGGATAGCCCTGGCCGGTGAGCGTGACATCGATCTGCGGCTTCGCCAGTCGATGCGCATTGGCTTCGAGATCCGCGGTCACCGTGGTCGCGAGACGCACTTTCGCGGACAGCGACGGTTCCTGGTCGAGCACGAATTCGGTGGTGAGCTCGAAGGGCTCGCCCGAGGCGAGGCGACCGGTCTTCAGATTGAAATCACGCACCACCTGGCGCGTTTTCTCCTGACGGTTCTCCAGGGTGACCGCGGCGTCCTCGATCTCCAGGCCCGCGATGGTGGGCACTTCCATCGGCGCCTCGTCGGCAGGCGCGGGCGCGGTCTCTTCTTTCTGCTCGCCCAGGTCGGCCCAGTTGTTACGACCTTGCTCGTCGGTGATCAGGCGGATCCGGGCCCCCGCCAGGCGAACATTGCCGACTTCGATCTTGCCGCGGATCAACGGCAGCAGGCGCACTCCGACCCGCGCTTGCTGAATGGATACGAACGGCTCGTCGCCGAAGCCCGGCGCGTCGCCCAGGCTGGCGGGACCGGCCTCGAGCGCCAGCCAGGGGAAGATCGACAGGTGCAGATCGCCGCTCAGGCTCAGCTGCCGGCCGGTCTTGCTCTCCACGATGCGTTCGATGTCGTCGCGATAATCGTTCGGGTCGACGAACAGCACCACCGCCAGCAGCACCACGACGATCAGTGCCACGATGCCGCCGACCACGATCCCGGCGATCTTCAATGCCCGCATATCCGCTCCTTTGTGAGCAAGGTCACAAGCTACGGGATTCTAACAGCCGGGATGCGGCACTGGTTCACACTGACCGACGCGAGCGTCGCGGCGCGGCTAAGGCCATCCCTGAAAATCCGATCGGACAGGCAGGCTTCCTTGTCCCCTGCCGATACAGGTGGTGTCGTGCCCTCGGGCCACCGGATGGACTCATGGTTCAGTTCGACGTAACGCACCTCGCCAGCCTCGTGCTCGGCGCCCTGCTGGGCGCGGGCGCGGTGTGGGCCAGTTTGCGCGTGCGGGCCGCCTCTCGTCGGTCTGGCGGGCTCGAAGAAGGCGCTCTGCGCGCAGAACTGAAGCTCGCGACGGAGATCGCGGGCATCGGTTTCTGGCGCATGGATGTCGCCACGCGCCGCGTGGTCTGCGACCCCACTCTGCAACGCATCCTCGCCACCGACGCCGTGATCGAGGACGGCATGCTGCCCGTCCATCCCGACGATCGCGAACGCATCCGCCTGGAGATCTATTCGCAGGCCGATGGGCCGAGCCAGGGCGGCTCGGTGCGCACCCGCATCGTTCGCGGCGACGGTCAGATCCGTCACATCCAAACCCACTTCCGCAAGTTGCCACCCGCCAGTCCGGCCCGGCCGCGGGGTGAATTGATCGGCGTCACCCGAGACATCACCAGCGAAATCGAAGCAGCCGAACGCTTGCAGCAGCAGGCGCAGATGCTGCGCGAGGTGGAGAAGCGCCTGGAACGAGCTTCGCTGTCCAGCTCCGAAGGTCACTGGGAGAAAGACCTGGTGCATGGCGGGCGGATGTGGTTCTCCTCGAGCTATCACGCGTTGCTGGGTCACCAAGACGGCGAGCTCGACACCGGCGCGGATGGGGCCGCAACCCGGGTTCACCCGGAGGACTTGGGCCGCGCTCAGGAAGCCTGGTTGCGACACGTGGAAGAAGGCGCGCCGCTGGATACCTCGCTACGGCTGCGAATGAAGAGCGGCGAATATCGCTGGTTCCGTCATCGCGGCATGGCCGAACGCGACGAGCAGGGACGCGCCCTGTCGATCGCCGGCTCCATTCAGGACGTGCACGAGCAGAAGCTTGCCGAAGATGCGCTCCGGTTGACCCAGCAACGCCTGGAGCGCGCCATCAACGGCACGCAGGACGGCTTGTGGGAGATGGATGCGGACGGCTCGAGCTGGCATTCGCCGCGAGTCGCCGAGTTGCTGGGGTATGAGTATGCGGAGTTGCCGGCGGGCGCGAACTTCCTGAAACAATGTCTGCATCCCGATGACGCCGAAGCCGTCGCCAACGCCACGCGCCTGCATTTCCAGCAGCGCATGCCGTACGACGTCGAAATTCGTTTGCGAACCAAATGGGCCGAATATCGCTGGTATCGGGCCCGCGCGACCGCCGAGCGGGATGCGCAAGGCCGACCGTTGCGTTTGTCCGGCTCCCTGCAGGACGTGACCGAAGCTCGCTCGGCGCGAGAAGCCTTGTTGCGCGCGACCGAAGCCGCCGAGAGCGCCAACCGCGCGAAGAGCGAATTCCTCGCGAACGTCAGTCACGAGATCCGCACACCGATGAACGGCATCATCGGCATGACCGGCCTGTTGCTGGAGAGCCCGCTCAACCGCACGCAGCGCGATTATGCCGAAACCATCCGCTCCAGCGCCGACTCGCTGCTGATCGTCATCAATGACATTCTGGATTTCTCCAAGATCGAAGCCGGCAAGCTCGACATCGAGGCGCTCGAGCTGGACCTGCGCAACACGGTGGAAGAAGCCGCCGTGATGCTCGCGTTCCAGGCCGCCGCGAAAAACCTGGAGCTGGTGGTGCACATCCATCCGGACGTTCCGGATCGCGTCGTCGGCGACCCGCAGCGCATCCGTCAATGTTTGATCAATCTGATCAGCAACGCCATCAAGTTCACCCGCGCCGGCGAGATCGTCATCGAGGTGAGCAGCGTCGATCTGCGCGACGGTCGACCGCGCTGTCGGTTCGAAGTGCGCGACACCGGGATCGGCATCGCGGCCGGCACGTTGCAGAACCTGTTCCAGCCGTTCGTGCAGGCGGATTCCTCGACCACGCGCCACTTCGGTGGCACGGGGCTCGGTTTGTCCATCGTGCGTCGCCTGGTGCAGATGATGGGCGGCGAAGTCGGCGCGCACAGCGAGCTCAACAAAGGTTCCCGATTCTGGTTCACGTTGCCGCTGCTCGCACCGCAGACTCAGGCCACGGCGCCGGCAGCGCCCGCACTCGTCCTCACGCGCGTCGGCCGGCGCGTCCTCGTCGTCGACGACAACGAAACGAATCGACGCGTCGTCGCTGGCCAGCTAATGCACGCCGGCTTCGAAGTGAGCCTCGCCGCCGGCGGAATCGAGGCGATGAGCCTGTTACATACGGCCGCTGTCGATGGCCAGCCGTTCGAAGTGGTCCTCGCCGATCACCGCATGCACGACATGGACGGCGCAACGCTTGGCGAACGCATCAATGCTGATGCGCAGCTGTCGCAAGCACGCCTGGTGATGCTCACATCGATGGACGGCCACGGCGACATCCATCGTTTCGCGGCGCTCGGATTCGCGGCCTATCTCACGAAACCGATTCGCGCGCGCGAACTGCTCGAATGTCTCGATCGCGTGCTCGCGCATGATGCCAAACAGTGGCATCTGCAAAGTCAGCCCATCGTTACTCGTAACACGCTGGCGTCGCATATCGCCAAAGCCTATCGCGGCACCGTCCTGCTGGTGGAAGACAACGCCGTCAACCAGAAGGTGGCCGTTCGTTTCCTGGAGCGCATGGGCTGCACGGTGCGCGTGGCGGATAACGGTGTGGAAGCGGTGCGCGCCTGCGAAGAAACGACGTTCGATCTGATTCTCATGGACCTGCAGATGCCCGTGATGGACGGCCTCACCGCCACCCTGCGCATTCGCGAACGCGAGACTGGCGATGGCCGACCGAACACGCCCATCGTGGCGTTGACGGCCAACGCGATGGCCAGTCAACTGGAGCGCTGCATGGAAGCGGGCATGGATGCGTTCCTCACCAAACCGCTGGAAATCCCCCGCTTGCACGAAATATTGACCCGATTCGGCCTGCGTATCGCGGCCGAGGAACCATCGGCGGTCAGCGCCGATACCAATGTGCCGGTCCATCTGTCACGGCTCAACGAATTGACCGACGGCGATCCGGAGTTCACCCGCGAACTGGTGACGACGTTCATCGCCAGCGGCGAACAGGCGCTGGATGAAGCACGCGCCGCGCTGGCCGCGCTCGATCGAGCTGGCTTGAGTCGGATCGCGCACAAGTTGAAAGGCGCCAGCGCGAACGTGCATGCCGAGCCGCTGCGCGATCTGTCGCATCTGCTCGAAGCACAGGCCTCGAATCTGGATCAGCAGCGCTTGAGCGAGCTGGTCGCGCAGCTGGCGACGGAGCTGGGCCGCGCCCGAGAATTCCTGATTCAGTACGCGCCCGAGCCCGCGGCCAGAACCGGCTGATCAGTCCTGACTTTCGGTAGTGATGCGATTCCGGCCGGCGGCCTTGCTGGCGTAGACGCCGGAGTCACAGCGCGCCATCAGGCTGTCGAGCGTTGCACCCTGCGGCACCTTGTCCCGCCAACCGGACACGCCAAAGCTGGCGGACACGGTGAATTCCTGGCCGGATGCCAGCTTGAAGGGCTGCTCGGAAATATGTTTGCGCAGATGCTCGGCGGCCATGGCCGCATTGGCGACATGGGTCTCCGGCAACACGATGACGAATTCCTCGCCACCGTAGCGGGCGATCCAGTCGCTGGAGCGCACGCCGCTCTTGAGCGCCTGCCCGAACCACTTCAGCACTTCGTCGCCGGTCAGATGGCCGTGGGTATCGTTGATCTTCTTGAAGAAGTCGACGTCGCACATGATGGCGGCCAGCTGCCGTCCATAGCGCGCGGCGCGATCGATCTCGCGCGGCAGTTGTTCCATCAAGTAACGACGGTTGTATACGCCGGTCAGCGGGTCGGTGATCGACAACCGGCGATTCTCCTCGTTCGCGGCGCGCAGCGAACGCTCCAGCGTGACGATGCGCCGGCCGGTGTTCAAGCGCGCGATCAGCTCCGGCTCGACCACCGGCTTGATCAGATAATCGTCGGCACCGGACTGCAGCCCCGCGACCAGGTGCTCGATGGCATCTCGCGAGGTCAGCAGCACGATGTATGTGTAGCCCTGCTCCTTGGAGCGCAACGCCCGGCACAGCGCCACGCCGTCCATTTCCGGCATTTCCCAATCCGTGATCATCAACGGGAAGTCGCCCTGCTCCAGCTTGGCGAGCGCCTCGCGGCCGTTGGCCGCCATCTCGACCTCATAACCGCCCCGCTTGAGCAGCCGCGCCATGATCAGCCGCTGGGTCGGCTCGTCGTCGACGAGCAGGATCCGCCAGGCTGGTTGTGCGGCAGGAGTATCGGAGGGGGTTGCAGACATCGCCGCGGATCGTACCCGGTGGCGGCTTCTGCCGCAAAGCGCCGCCGTGGCAATCAATCACATTTACGGCCAGTCCTCAGAGGCCACGGCGCGTTCCTTGGAAGAAGTTATATATCCGGCCCGCCGTGGAGCGCGTGTTGCCGAATCATCGTGTAGCGATGCGAAGGACGTCACATTCCGTTCCCGGACATCGCATTTCGTTACCAGACGTTACATTTGACGGCCGGACTAACGCTTACAGATCATCACGCCGCCATTGAGCGTCTTGATACGAATGCGCCCGTCGCCCTTGCCCTGGGTGAAGCGCAGCTCATTGCCCGGACCATACTGGCGGCTGCGGGTCGGCTTGGGACCGAAGCAGTTCTCGATGTCGCCATTGAAAGTTTCAATATCGAACTCGGCGTTGATCTCGCCGCGCAGGTTGAAGTGCAGATCGCCGTTGATGGCTTCGGCCTCGATGCGAGCGTCGTTGCCGAGCGCCGTGGTCAGATTCAGATCGCCATTGGTGGTCTTGATGCGGCCGCGATCGAGCTGATCGAGCGACACTGTCATATCACCGGATACCGTATTCAAATCGATCTCCGGCCCGCCCTTGGTGATCTGCAGATCGCCGCTCACCGAGGTGGCGCGCACCAGGCCCTTGCCGTCGCCGCGCGCGATGATGTCGCCGCTGACAGTTTTCATCTCCAGGTCGCCGGGGCCGAACTCGGTGTCGATACCGCCGCTGACCGCCTGCAGCCGCTGCGAGCCGCGCACCGCTTTGATGACTTGGTCGGCGCTCACGGTATTGATGGTCAGGCCGCTGTCCCTTGGCACTTTCACCCGCAGCTCGCTGGCGCCGGAGCCGCCGCCCCTCGGCAGCACGACCTTGATGTAGGTGCGCGAGCCTTCGCTGCGAAAATCCAGTCGCTCGACGCTGCTGCCCAGCTCGGCGTTGACCTGCACTTCGGCGCGATCCCAGCCGCTGACTTCAACCGTGCCGGCGACGTTCACGATCTCCACTTCGCCGCGGGCATCTGCCGGCAACGTCTTGGAAATCTCCTCGGCACCGGCGTGCGCTGCCGCCGTCAGCATGGCCATGGCCAAGGCAGCTCGCAGCGCCGCTGACATGGGGGCATTCATAGATCAGTCCTCACGGGATGGGAAACCGGCACTTCGCTGACATCGGCGAGCAGCTGCAGCTCGCGCTGATACGTGGACATCAACAGATCCTGCAGCAGCGGATCGGAAGGGTTCTCGGCCAGCGTCGCGGAAATCTCGTTCGCAGCGTGCCGCAGATCGGCGAGATTGCGTTCCAGCTTGGCGCGCGTCGAGGGCGCCAGTGTCTTGATGCGTTCCTCGAAGCGCCGATCGAGCTCCGAACGGGCCTTGAGATAGTCGGCGCCGAGCGCTTCGGGACCGAAGCTCACCGGCATCGCGTTCAAGGGCGCCGTGGCCGTCGGCACGGGGGCCTGCTGTTGCTGTTGAGCCAGCTGCAGGGCGGCGTCCTTCTCCATGGACTGGCGCGTAATGACAAACGTAGTGAGAGACGTGGCGAGCACGAGAAGCACCCCCGCAGCGAGCTGAAACCAGCGCGAGGATCTGAAGTGCACGACCGGTGCGCTGTCGGTGACGATGGGCGTCTTGCTGATCTCGGCGTGAATGCCTTGCCACAGATCGCGCTCGGGCTGCACGTCCTTGGGCAGCGCCGAGAGCATCTGGCTCAACGGATCGCCCTGCTTTTCAGGATTGTCAGGTGTGTTACTCATCGACCGCCTCCGCCGCCAGGCCCATGCGCTCGCGTAACAACTTTCGCCCGCGATGCAGTTGCGCCTTGCAGGTACCGACTGCGATGCCGAGCATCTCGGCGCATTCTTCGTGGCTGTAACCGTACACGGCTTGCAACACGACCACGTGGCGCGCGCCTTCCGGCAATGTGGTGAGGGCGCGCTCCAGATCCATCACTTCGCCGGCGTCAAATTCCTTGTCACCGTCGCCCGGCTCCGCAAGGGCATTCTCGATCGCATCTTCGTTGGATTCGGAGCGCGTGCCGTGGTTGCGGCCATGGCTCAACACCTCGTTGACCGCGATCCGGTGCAACCAGGTGCCGAACGCGCTGCGGCCCTCGAAGGCCTGCAGGTTCCGCCACGCTCTGATGAATGTCTGTTGCACACAATCCTCCGCCACATCCCGCCGCCGCGTCATCCGCAGGCACAGGCCCATAACTTTGCCGCTGTGAGCGCGATACAGGCGCTCGAACGCCCGCATATCGCCACCCCGGGCAGCCGTCACCAGGCTCGCGTCGGAGAGCAGCAGGTCCCCGGTCGGGACCGAATCAGTGGCGCCAGCGCCGTATTGCAAGTTCCGCCCTCTACTCCGTTCGCGTTGTACGTTCGCCCTTGCTGAGTTCGATGCGGCGCAAGCCGGGAAGGTTTAAGCCCCGGGGTGGGTCGGCTGATTACCTGGGTAAGAGCTTAACAGTAAAGGCTTTTGTCAGAACGAGGCTCCAGGAACCGCTTGGCCCGCAGCTCACCCGGGCCCGCATCGCGTGGCGAGCCGCCAGGCGGCTCGCCAGTGAACCGCGGCCGCAAAAAATGCGACCAACGAGCCACGAAGCCGTCGTCCGGGCCCTCTGTCCTCCCGGCAAATGGATCCAACAGGACGTTGGTCCATTAGCAGCTACAGGGAAGTACAGCAAAGTCGCGCGCGTCAGCGCGAGCGAAGCGGAGCGACGGCGTGCGTCGCGGTGCCGGGAGGACAGAGGGCCCGGACGGCGGCGCCGAGCAAGCTGCAGCCAACCTTCTTGTTACTTGTTACTTCTGCCTGCTATTCCACTCGCGCACGGCAATCTCCAACGCCGTGCCCGCCATCGGCCGCCCAATGAAATAGCCTTGCGCGCGATCGCACCCAACCGAGTCTAGGAAGTCGAGCACTTCCTGCGATTCGACGCCTTCAGCACAGGCAGTCAGACGCAGCTTGTGAGCCAGCAGCACCATGGTCTCGACCATGGTCCGCGCGTCTTCATGAGCAAACACATCCCGCACGAATGACGTATCGATCTTCAGCTCGCTGAAGGGCATCAGATACAGCTGTTTCAGCGACGAGTAGCCCGTGCCGAAGTCATCGATGGACAGGCCGAAGTTCTTCACGCGCATGCGGGTGAGCACGTCCATGGTGGTGCCCGGATCGAACATGGCCGCGCTCTCGGTCACTTCGAAAATGATCCGCCTCGCATCGGCACCCACCTGCGCCGCCATGCGCGCAACCTGATCGGGGAAGGCGAGATCGTTCAACAACTGCGGCGACAGATTGATCGCCACTGACAACTGCAGGCCCACCGCATCCCACGCGCGGCATTGAGACAGCGCCGTTTCCAGCACCTGCTCGGTGAGCCGGCGAATCAGGCCATTTTTCTCGGCCAACGGAATGAAACGCACCGGCGAGACGAACCCCAGCGACGGATGATTCCAGCGCGCCAGCGCTTCTACACCTTCGACGATCCAGCGATTGGGCGCGATCCGCGTC
Organism: uncultured Steroidobacter sp.; assembly: GCF_937958065.1. GTDB lineage: Bacteria > Pseudomonadota > Gammaproteobacteria > Steroidobacterales > Steroidobacteraceae > Steroidobacter. The sequence continues at coordinate 331,313 of NZ_CALFXI010000002.1, read as the reverse complement.
GCCTTCGGCTGGTAGTGCACGATGATCTCGCGCTTGTCGAGCGCAGCTGTGAGCGCCGCCGCGCTGATCGGCGTGTCGCTGCTCAAACATTGGCGCAAGGTCGCTTCGAGATCGGCGAGCAGGATGGGCTTCTGTAGCGCCCCCAACATCTGCAGGCCGTGGGCCTTGCCGATCTGTTGCGCGGTCGCGAGCACCCGCTGATCCATGCCGCTCGCCACCAGGATCTGGGCCTTGCTGCCACGCTCGCCCAGATACCGCAGCAGCTCGATGCCATCGGCGCCCGGCATTTGCAGATCGAGCACCACCACCGAAGGCTGAAATTCCTGCACGGCCCGCCGGAACGCTTCCGGATCGGTCACGCCCTTGGATTCGAAGCCAAGACCGGCCGCGGCCTCCGAGATGAACTCGCAGAGGTCGGGCTGATCGTCGATGACCAGCAGTTTGTTGGATTGATCAGGCGACACGGGCCTCCCTATCGAGGACATGGCGGATACGCATAGCCAGGTCTTCGTTGCGATAGGGTTTATGGATTACATCCGACGACGTGAGCCCGGCGGTCCCCGCGAGCACGGCGTTGTCGGCGTAGCCGGTAGTAAAGAGCACATCGATGTCCGGCCGCAATTCCCGAGCGCGCTTGGCCAGCGCCGGTCCGAGCATGCCCCCGGGCATCATCACGTCGGTGAACAACAGATCGATGCGTTCCGGCCCGGAAAGAATGCGCACCGCCGCCGCACCATTGGCAGCCGCGAGCGCGCGGTAACCTAGCTGGGTCAGCGCGGTCACGACGGTATCGCGTAGATCCGCATCGTCTTCGACCACCAGGATGGTCTCGGTGCCGCCCGGGGCGACCCGAGTGACGATGGTGTCTTCGCGATCCGATTGTTCCTCTTTCGAGCGCGGCAGGAAGATGGTGACCGTCGTGCCCACCCCAACCGTGCTTTCGATGGTGGCGATGCCGCCGGCCTGCTCGGCAAAGCCGCCGACCATCGCCAGGCCCAGGCCGCTGCCCTTGCCCGATTCCTTGGTCGTGAAGAAGGGCTCGAACACGCGCTTGAGCACCTCCGGCTCCATGCCGACGCCATTGTCGCTGACGCTGATGGCCACGAAATCGCCGGGTTCGATCGAGGGATATTCGCCGCAGAACTTGGCGTCGAGCGTGACGTTCTGAGTGCGCACGGTGAGTCGACCGCCCTGGGGCATGGCGTCGCGCGCGTTGATGGCCAGATTCAGGATCGCATTCTCGAACTGCCCCGGGTCGGCGCTGGTGTGCCACAGATCGTGCGCCTGGATCATGCGCACTTCGATCGATTCACCAATGGTGCGCTGGACCAGCTCGCTCAAGCCGGACAGCTGACGATTCAGATCGAGCACCGCCGGTTCCAGGATCTGGCGACGCGCGAACGCAAGCAGACGACGCGTCAGATCGGCACCGCGCGCGGCGGCGCGCATGGCCGTATGAACCTTTCTCGCCAGCGTCGGCGTCTCGGCGACGCTGCGATCGAGCAACTGCAGGTTGCCGATGACCACGCCGAGCAGATTGTTGAAGTCGTGTGCGATGCCGCCGGTGAGCTGGCCGATCGCTTCCATCTTCTGCGCCTGCAGCAGGCGCGCTTCGAGGCGCTTCTGCTCGGTGAGGTCGTAGACGATGGAGAAGAACCCCAGCACTTCGCCGTTCGGGCCGAGCTGTGGCACGAAATGATTCTGCCACTCGCGATGCCGGCCGTTGCGCACGCCGCTCTGGGTGACGCGCACGAACTCGCCCGCCATGACTTTTTTGATCAGCGGATCGATTTCGGCGAACTGCTCGTCGGTGACGTTCTCCCGGAGCGGCCGGCCGAGCACCGAGTCGGCGGGCTGCGAGAGCCATTCTTCCAGCGCGCGGTTCACGTACGTCACGATCATGTTCGCGTTGACGTAGGTCACCGGCGTCGGCACGGCATTCAATGTGAGCTCGAAGAAATCGCGCGTCTCGCGCAGCTTGCGCTCGGCACTGACCAGATCGGTCACGTCCTGGATCGTGCCATGCAGACGCACCGTGTTGCCGCCGCGTCGCTCGGCTTTGACGATGCTTCGCACCCAGAGCTGACGGCCCCGCGCGCTGGTCATTCGTAACAGCAGATCGGACGGCAAACCGGCATCGATCGCCATGCGCTCGGCGTTTTGCATCTTGACGCGGTCTTCGGGATGAAAGAACGCCCGATGCGCCTCGACATCGATCAGATGCCCGACCGGCAGATCGTGGATGGCGTACAGCGCCTCGGTCCAATGCAATTGTTTGCTGGTGACGTCGTATTCCCAGCCGCCGATCTTGGCGGTGGCCTGCATGTCCTTGAGCAGATTGTCGAGCCGCACGCGCTCGCCGATATCGCGAAACACCAGCACGGTGCCTACCGACGCGCCTTCTTCGGTCACCGGCAGGATCTTGTATTCGACCGGACGGAACGTACCGTTCTTCTTGCGCAACAGCGCGCCGACGCCACGCATGATGTCGGTGGTGTAACGCACGCGACGAACCGGGTCCGTGCGCGAATCTCCGTCCTCTTGCGTATTGATGAGGACGCGATAGTCGAGCCCGGCCAGCTCTTCGGTCTCGTAGCCGAGCATCTTCGCCGCCGCCGGATTGGCGTAGCGAACATGACCGACGTTATCGAGCTCGAGCACGCCCTCGCCCGAGCCCTCGACGATGGATTGGTTGCGTCGATTGGCGGCAGTGAGCTGCGCGTGCCGGCGGCGCAGGTGGGCGCGGAGCTTGCCCAGCAGCGCGAGAGAAATGATCGCCGGCACCAGGCCGAGGGCTACGCCCACGGCCAGGCTGACGAGGTTCCCGCCGAGCAGGCCTTCCAGTGAGTTCATTGTGGCGCGGTCGCGCGCGAGCAGTTAAGGCTTCGCGCCCGGTTCCCTCCCGGCATACCAGTTGACCGCGTATTGCATCAGTTGCGCCGAAGTACGCAGCGACAGCTTGCGCTTGATGCGTTGACGATGCGATTCCACGGTTTTGACACTCAGGTTCAAGGCTTCCGCGGTCTGTCGGGTCGACAGGCCCTTGCCGATCATGTGCAGCACCTGCAGCTCGCGGTTGGTCAGGCTGTCGACCGGATTCGAGGAGATGTACGCCCCGCCGGAGGCGAACTTCTCGATCATGCTGTTGCCGACGGCTTCGCTCACGTAGATGCCCCCGTCGAGCACGCGCCGGAGCGCGATCAGGAATTGATCCGAGGCGGCCTGCTTCATGATGTAACCATTCGCACCCGCCGACAGCATGCGCTCGGCATAGATCGCCTCGTCGTGCATCGACAGCACCAGCAACGGCAGCGCCGGGTAGTGGGCGCGCGCGTCCTTCACCAGTTCCAGGCCATCGCCCTGCTTCAGTGACACGTCAACGATCACGGCATCCGGCTCCTGCTCGCGGATCATCGACTTTGCTTCGCGGGCCGTCTCGGCCTCACCGCACACTTCCAGATCCGCCTCGGCTTCGATCAAGCGCCGCAATCCCTGACGGACGATGGGATGGTCGTCGACGATCAGCACGCGGCGCTTCTGGTCCTTGGACACACCAGGGGGCTTGTGTGCCGGTTTGAACAGAGAAGGCCCAACGCTCATTTCAATCACTCCTACTTTGACTGGTCGAAAGCGGCCGAGGCCCTTTCGACAACGTCCGGCAAAAGGCGCGACTTTTGCCGGACTACTTTGACTGTTCGAAGCGGCCGAGGCCGTTTCGATGACTCGTTCAGCTGGCGCGCCGACGGGGGCGGCGTGCCTTCGCGGCATCGGCCGGCGGATCGAGCGGACATTCGCAGATGATCCGCGTGCCAGGCCGACCCTCGGTGGCGGCGCTGTCCGGCGTGCCGCGCTCGAAGCGAACTTCGCCGCCCAGGATCCGTGCGCGGTAGCGCATGATCTTCAGGCCCATGCCCGGCGCGTCCACCGCGTCGGTCGGCATGCCAATGCCGTCGTCGGTTACCGTCAGCCGAACCTTAGCGCGAGCCCCATGTAAATGCAGTCGTATAGACCGCGCCTGGCCGTGGCGGACCGCGTTGCGAACCGCTTCCTGCGCAATCCGATACAAATGATTGGCCAGCTCGGTGCTCATCGGGCGAATCGTCTTCACTCGATGAGTACAAGTGACATCGACCCCATAAAGCTCCTGCGCATGCATCGCCAGGCCTTCGAGCGCATCGGACAGGCCGCCGCGCTCCAGATTCACCGGCGACAAGCCGCGAGCGAGCGCGCGCGTGCTCTCGATCGAGCTGTTCACCAGCCGGGTAATACCTTCTATTTCCGGCAGAATCGTCGGGTATTCGCTGGTCAGCCGGCCGGCCAGACCGCGCAACATCAGCGCGATGCCGGTCAACTCCTGACCCAGGCCGTCGTGCAGATCATTACCGATGCGATATTGCTCACGGCTGACCGCCTGCAGAATGGCGCGCTCCAGCTGCTTGCGCTCGCTGACATCCTGGAGCACCAGCAGGCTGTGATTGCGGCCCGCGACTTCGAAGCGGGACAGCACGCCGAGCGCGGCGAAATGGCTGTCGTCGCCGCGCCGGCCGTCGAACTCGACCTGCATGGAGCGGCCCTGTTTCGCTGACAGCGGTTGCCAACGCTCGGGCTGCTCGAACGGCCAGCCCGCCAGCTGCGCCATGTTGCGACCGATGAGCTCGCCGCGCCGATAGCCGAACAACATGTCGAAGGCCGGATTGGTGATCTCGATCACGCCCTGCTCGTTGATCACCGCGACCCCTTCGAGCATGGATTCGATCATGCGGGCCTGGGTCGCGATGGCGCGCTCGGCCCGAATCTGTTCGGTGGTTTCGGTGGTCACCACCGCGAGTGCGACGATTTTCTGCTCGTCGCGGATCGGACTCACACGCACATCGAAATGACGGGACTGACCATCGTTGCCTTCGATCTCGGCGACGTAGCCGTCCACTTGACCATTGGCCAGCACTCGATGCATGGTCGACAAAGCGCGGGCATGCAGGCTCTGCGGGAACAAGTCGGTCACCAGCGCGCCTTCGAGCTGCTTGGCCGAGCGCTCACCGATGCCGCGGTTCGCCATCAGCACCCGCAGGCCGCGATCGACCACGAAAACGAATTCGGCGACCGCGCCGACCAGCTGCCGGATCATGTCCGTCTGCAGCGTCGTGCGCAGCCCAGCCTCGACGGGCGTGGCGCCGCCGAGCGGAAGGTCGAATGTTTTCGCAATATTCAAGCCGTGCTGTTCCCTGCGGGGGGCGACAAAGGCAGAACGCGTGAGGGCAGCACAAGCCGCCCACGCACTATGGGCACCATGGTGTTGTAGCGGCGTTGTAGGGGATATCAGCCAGTCCCTTAATGTCACAGGCGGTGTGCGCGTCTTTGCCTGGACTGTGGCGTGTTTCTCGCTCGATCAGATAAAGCCAAGCACGGCAATTACTTATATGTGGCGCGCGAACGATGCGAAGATTGAGGGAACGCAGCGAGTGTGATGCTTGTCACACTCACTGCGAAGGGCCAGTAGTTTTTACTCAGTGCGTCCCACCGGGGGACGCGGCGGCATCCGAAGCACCGCCTTTATCGGAGACCCACTGCGTCGCGTAGCGAATCAGCTCACTGGTCGAGCGCAGATTCAGCTTCTCGCGCATGTGACGCCGATGCGCATCGACCGTCTTCATCGACAGGTCGAGCCGCTGGGAAATCTCGCGGGTGCTGATGCCTTCACCGATCAGTCGAAACACTTCGAGCTCACGATCGGTTAACGCCGAGACCGGGTCTTCGTCGGCCGCGGGCGAGCGGCCACGGGCGACCTGGCTGAGCAGGCGCTCGCCCATCGCCGAACTGACGTGTCGCTGGCCACGAGCCACCTTGCGTAACGCGCCCAGGAAGTCCGTGCCTGCGACGTTCTTCATGACATAACCACTGACTCCGAGGCGGAGCAGCCGCTCGGCATAGAGCGCTTCGTCCTGCATCGAGAGCACCAGTACACGTACATTTGGATGGTCACTGCGAATCCAGCGCACCAATTCGATGCCGTCATCCGGACCGAGGGCCAGATCGACGACAGCGACGTCGGGCTCTTCGCCGGCAATGGCGGTTTGCGCCGCCTGCACCGAGGCCGCTTCTGCCTGCAGGACGAATTCGCTCTGCCCTGCCAGCAGTTGCTTCAACCCTTCGCGCACGAACGGATGGTCATCGACGATCAGGATCCTCGTTGGATCGGCCATGGTCTTTCCTCGAAAGGGGCTGCTTCACGCCCCCGTGGTACGGTCAATGTTGCGAGGGCACGAGCATGGAGCAATCCCCATTTTCCACAACACCCTCAGGGTGATACGTTCCACCCCCGCGCGCCCGTCACGACTTGGGCACACTGACATGAAAAAGGATTCTACAGAACCGCTGCACTTCGTCCTGCTGGAGGACGATGCCAACGATGCCGAGCTGATTCAATTGCAGCTGGCGAAGAACGATCTGGAGATCCGCTGGCGACACGTGATCTCGGAGAGCGATTTTCGCGCGGCACTCGCCGGCACACCGCCCGATCTGGTGCTGGCCGACTACACGTTGCCCGGCTTCGATGGTCTCACGGCGTTGCGCATCGTGCTGGAGCGATCGGCCGACATTCCCTTCATTTTCGTCTCCGGCTCGCTCGGCGAAGAGCGCGCGATCGAAGCGCTCAAGAGCGGCGCCACCGACTACGTGCTGAAGGATCGACTGCAACGCCTGCCCATGGTGGTCAATCGCGCGTTGTCCGAAGCGCGCGTGCGTCGCGAGCGGCGTCGGGCCGAGACCGCGCTGGAAGAGCAACGCGTCCTGCTCAGCACGCTGATCGACAGCCTGCCCGAGATCATTTACGCGGTGGACACCGACAATCGCGTGACCATCGTCAATCGCGCGCTGCTGGAAACGTTGAACAAGACGCGCGAGGAGGTGCTCGGCCGGCGCCTCTCCGAGTTGTGGACCGAAGAGAACGTGGTGGACATCGAAGCGCAGGCCGCAACCACCATGCGCACCGGTCGACCGCTCACCGATCAGGAACGCGCCTGGATCGGTCTCGACGGCTCGGTCCGCTGGTTCACGATCACGCACGTACCTCTGCGCGATCACGACAGCGTATCGGGCCTGGTCTGCACGGTGCAGGAAGTGACGCAGCGTAAGGAGCTGGAGCAGGAGATCCTGGAAATCTCCAACCGCGAGCAGCGCCGCCTCGGCAGCGACCTGCACGACGGCCTCGGCCAGGAGCTCACCGGTCTGTCGCTGCTGATGAAAGGCCTGGAGATGCAGATGGCGCGCGAGTCACCGCAGTACTCGGCGCAAGTCACCAAGATCACCGATCTGCTGGCGCGTGCGATTCAGAGCACGCGCTCGCTGGCCCGCGGGCTTGCGCCGGTGAATCTGGAGCGCGGCGGTCTGCCGGAGGCCCTGAAGCACCTGGTGGCTCGCTGCACCGATATGTACAGCCTGGAGTGCACCTTCACGATGGGTGGACAAAAACTGCCCGACCTCGAAGAGGGCGCGGCCACTCATCTGTATCGAATCGCGCAGGAAGCGTCGACCAACGCGGCTCGCTATGCGCGCGCCACGTCGATCAACATCGATCTGCGCTCGACCGGGCGCAAGCTGCAACTGTCGATTGCCGACGACGGCATCGGCTTGAGCGCGGGGCTCGCGCAAGGCCGCCCCGGCATGGGCTTGAAGATCATGGAATACCGCGCGCGCATGCTCGGCGGCACGATCAGTTTCGACGAGCCCGGCGCGGGCACGCGCATTACGCTGACGGCACCGTTGCATCTGCTGCGGCAATCGAAGGACAAGAAGCGCCTGGCGGCAGCCGGCGGCTAGGACGTTGGTCGTCCGGGGTTGGTCAGAGCGCTCTGACCACCCCCCGATTGCGAACACCCAACTACTTTTTTCTCACGACTGGCACGAGCGGATGATCCGCGCCGTTCCACACGCCGATGAACGATTCGATCTCCGACGCCGGCATCGACGGCGCGATGAAATCGCCCTGCAGAGCGTCGCAGCCGCACTGTTCCAGGAACTCGAACGCCGGTGAGCTCTCGATACCTTCGGCACAGGCCGTGAGCGACAGGTTGTGCGCCAGCTCGACGATGGCGCGCACCACGGTCGCCGCGGCCTTGCTTTGCGAGATCTCGGCGATCAGCAGGCCGTCGATCTTCACTTCACTGAACGGCATCTTGTAGAGCAGCGTCAGCGATGACGTGCCGATACCGAAGTCGTCCAGCGACAGGCCGACGCCCTTCACGCGCAGCCGCGTGAAGATATCCATCACCAATTCCGGATCGTCGACCGACGCCGCTTCCGTCACTTCCAGCGTGAGCTGCTCGGGGCGCACCTCGAACTCGCGCAGCACGCGTGACAGACGCTCCGGGAACTCCAGATCCTGCACCAGCCGCGGCGACAGGTTCACCGCCGCGCCGAGATCCAGACCGCGGGTGCCCCAGTGACCGATCTGACGGATCGCATCGGTGAGCACGAAGTCGGTGAGATCGACGATCAGACCGGACTGCTCCGCCAGCGGCAGGAACTCGCCCGGATATAACAATCCCAAGCGCGGGTGACGCCAGCGCACCAGTGCCTCGGCGCTGCGCACGTGCCAATCATTCGCGGCGCGCACGACTTTCGGCTGGTAGTGCACGATCAGCTCGTGCTCGTCGATCGCGGTACGCAGCTCTTCGACCGAAATGCGCGAGCTCGGCTCGAGGTGCTTGGCGAGCAGCGTCTCGATGTCTTCGAGCATCGCCGGCTTCTGCAACGTACCCAGCATCTTCAATCCCAGCGACTCGCCGAGCTGGCGCGCGCTCGCGAGCACACGCTGATCCATGCCGCTTGCGAGCAGGATGCCGGAAGTCACGTTCTGACGCGCCAGATAACGCAGTGCCTCGATGCCATCCATGCCCGGCATCTGCAGATCGAGCAGGATCAACGCGGGCTGCCGCTGAGACAATTGCTCGCGAAAGCTCGCGGCACTGTCGGCCGTGATGACGGTGCAGCCGACGCCCTTGCCGATCTGCTCGATCAGCTCCAGGAAGTCCGCCTCGTCATCGACCGCCAGTAATAGATTCCTCTCACGCCGGAACACGCTCGTTCTCCTCATGGCCATCCAGCAGGGCGCGAACCTGTCGCGCCAGCTCTTCTAATTGATAGGGCTTGGGCAACAGCTCGACCGTGCCATCGAGCACGCTCCGATGCATCACGCTGCTGTCGCTGAACCCCGAGGTGAGCAGCACTTTCAGCTCGGCGCGCCGCTCGGTGAGTTTTTCCACCAGCTGGGTGCCGAGCAGGCCGCCGGGCAACATGACGTCGGTGAACACCAGCGCGATGTCCGGGTGTCGCATGAACCGCTCCAGCGCCTGATGCCCATTGGCGGCTTCGTGCACTCGATAGCCGAGGCTGGTAAGAATTTCAATCGTCGTCCCCCGCACCTCGGCATTGTCCTCCACTACGAGGATAGTTTCATGGCCGCGTGGCAGGTCGGCCTGCTCGGTGCGTTCGCGCTGGGCTTCATCGGCACCCGCCTGCGAGCGCGGGAAATACAACTGCACGGTCGTGCCCTGTTGAGGAACGCTGCGGATGTGCACGTGGCCGCCCGATTGCTTCATGAAGCCATACACCATCGACAGGCCCAGCCCGCTGCCCTTGCCCATTTCCTTGGTGGTGAAGAACGGTTCGAACACGCGCTTGAGCGTCTCGGTCGACATTCCCGTGCCCGTGTCGACGACTTCCACCAAAGCATATTCGCCCGGTGTGAGGCCTTCTTCACGCGGCTGTCGGTCCGCGCCGATCGTGACATTCCGGGTTGCGATGGTGATGGCACCGCCGCCGGGCATGGCATCGCGCGCATTGATCACCAGGTTCAGTACCGCGTTCTCCAGCTGCCCAGGATCGGCTCGCGTGAACCACGTACCTGGCGACAGCTGACTGTGGATCTCGATATCGCCCGTCAGCGACCGTCGCAGCAATTCGTACATCCCGCCGATCAGTGCATTCAGATCCACGATCTTGGGCTCGAGCACCTGCTGTCGGGCGAAGGCCAGCAGGCGCTTGATCAGCTCGCCGCCGCGCATGGCCGCATTGAGCGCGGTCTCGGCCTGTCGTAACAGACGCGGCGTCTGTTGCAGCGAGCGCGTCAGCAGCTGCATGTTGCCGATGATGACCGAGAGCAGATTGTTGAAATCGTGCGCGATGCCGCCGGTCAGACGACCGACCGCTTCCATCTTCTGGCTCTGCCGCAGCTCAGCTTCGAGCAGACGCTTCTCGGTGATGTCGCGCGCGGCCACGAAACAGCCTTGCAGCTCGCCGTTGTCGTCGTAGTGGGGAATGAACGCGGCTTCCAGATCCACCTGCTTGCCGCTCGCATCTCGATATCGACCCTGACCTTCGAGCGTCTTGCCGCGCAGAGCTTCGCGCACGTAAGGGCCGATCGCACCGTAACGGCGATCGCCAATGACGTCTTTGATGATGCGCCCGCGAGAATCGGCCAGCGGGGTCCCGAAGAACTGCTGGAACACTCGATTGGCGTACACGATGCGTTCGTCGCGATCTGCGTACGCCACGAACAAGGGCAGCGAGTCCAGCACCGTGCCGTAGAAATCCTGGCTGCGGCTCAGCGCTTTTTCCGCATCGATCTGCGCGCTGATGTCACTGAGCGAGCCGGCGAGGCGCGTCGGGCGACCCGAGGCATCACGCTCTGCTTCGCCACGCAGACGGCACCAGACGATGTTGCCCTTGCGAGTAACGACGCGACAGCGCGTATCGAGGCGGCTTTGATTCTCCAGATGAGCGCGGATCTTGCCCAGCACCGCGGCCCGGTCCTCGGCATGCAGCACGTTCTGGAAAGCCTGGAAGGTGTTCGGGAAATTCACATCGCCACAGCCGACGATCTCGCGGAAGCGGCTGGCGTACCAGACGTGGCCGGAGAGCAGATCCCATTCATATAAACCGTCCAGCGTGCCACGAATCGCGCGCTCCCAACGCTGTTCGACTTCGATCGCCGTGCGCTGGTCTTGCTTGCTGCGCGAGATGTCCTGCAGAACGCCGATCACGCGCGTCGCCTTACCGGCGGCGTCACGGCGCACGACTTTCGCGTGCGCCAGAAACCATTTGTGAGATCCGTCGTGCGTGGCGAGTCGATACTCGGATTGGAAGCAAGGCGTGGCGCCGTGGAAGTGACGCTCGAATTTTTCGAGCACGCCATGGTCGTCGGCCGGCAGCATCAATCGGTCGCTGAGCTCTTCGCGCTTCAACAGCTCGCTCGGCTCGATGCCCAGGGAAACGCGCCACTGATCGTTGTAGGCCACCTGGTCCTGTTCGACATTCCAATCCCACATCGACAGCTCGCTCGCTTCCATCGCCAGATCGAGGCGCGCCTCGCTGGCACGCAAGGACTCGCGAGTGCACTTGTGATCTGTGATGTCTTCCAGGGTGATGACGAGTTGTTGGGTGCTGGCGGCGCGAGTAGTGATGCGAGTCCACGAGATCTGCCCGTCCTTACGACGGATCAGCCATTCGGTGCTGAAGTCGTCTCCGGCGATGAGCGCGTCGCGCAGGCGCTGGTAGACAGGCGAATCGCTGCCAGGCTCCGCAAGCAGTTGCAGCCCGCCATGCAGGAGGTCGTCGCGGTCGTATCCGGTCAGCCGGCAAAAGGCGGCGTTCACATGGATCAGTCCGACCTGGCCGCCGTTGCGGGTCGCAAGGGCGATCCCGTGAACGACGGCATCGAGCGCGGCGGACGCGTCGATGTCAGGAATGCGGTCGGCGACAGGCATGAGCTCAGGGTTTCGATGAACTTGCGAGTTTGGATGAGTGACATAACCGGCCACCCTCGGGCCGCAAGTGCCGGAGTCTGAACAAATCCGCGCCAGGAAAGTGTGTTGTGGCGCGCGTCGGCGGCTGGTTAAGGGTTTCCCCTAACGATGGAACGCAAGGGAACGAGAGGTCGGTGGCTTGCCGCCGACAGGCGCGGCGGCGGGTGCGCGGTGCCCGGAGGAGCTACCCCGCCCTGGCCTCCGCGAACCACCGGGCCCTCTTCTCTCTTAGCGATGTCAGCGAGCGAGCCAGCCACCGTCCACGGGCAGAATCGTCCCGTGCACGTAATCCGATGCTTCCGATGCGAGAAACACCGCCGCGCCGCCGAGATCCGACGGCTTGCCCCACCGCCCGGCGGGAATTCGATTGAGGATGTCCTTGTTTCGCTGCTCGTCCGAGCGCAGTGCCGTCGTGTTGTTGGTTTCGAAGTAACCGGGCGCAATCGCATTCACGTTGATGCCGTACGCCGCCCATTCGTTCGCGAGCAGCCGGGTCACCCCCGCCAGTCCGCTCTTGCTGGCCGTATAGGAGGCCGTGCGAATCCCACCCTGGAACGACAGCATCGAGGCGATGTTGATGATCTTGCCGCCCCGCCCCGCTTCGACCATGGATCGAGCCACGGCCTGAGCGAGAAAGAACGGTGTTTTCAGATTCACATTGAGCGCTGCATCCCAATCCTGTTCGGTGAACACCAGCGCGTCGTTGCGACGGATGATGCCCGCGTTGTTGATCAGAATGTCCACCCGACCCGCCGCGTCGATGGCGCGCGCGACGACTTGATGAGCTTCATGGCTGCGCTCCAGATCGGCGTACAGCGAATGAAACTTGCGGCCGGCGGCGACCACGCCTCTCTCGGTGTCCACCGTGCTGGAGCGGGCGATGCCGACGATGTCCGCGCCGGCTTGCGCCAGCGCGACAGCGATGCCCTGTCCCAGGCCGGTGTTGGCGCCAGTCACCAGCGCCACTTTGCCAGCGAGCGAAAACGAAACGGGTTGGCTCATGTTATTGCAGCTGGCAGATGTCCAGAACGTTCATGTCGGTGTAATCCAGGTTCTCGCCGCCCATGGCCCAGATGAAGCTGTAGTTGCGGGTGCCGGCGCCCATGTGAATGGACCACGGCGGCGACATCACCGCCTCTTCGTTGCCGACCACGAGACTGCGCATTTCGTGCGGCTCGCCCATGAAATGCATGACGCGCTGCTGATCGCCTTCCAGGTCGAAATAGAAATAGATCTCCGAGCGCCGGTCGTGCAGATGCGGCGGCATGGTGTTCCACACGCTGCCGGTCTTCAGCAGCGTCATGCCCAGCAGCAGCTGCGAGGATTTGCAGGTTGTCGGCACGATGTACTGATAGATGGTGCGCTCGTTGGATGTTTCCAACGCACCGCGCTCCAGCGGCACCGCCTTGTCGATCGAGATGTGCACGGCTTCGAAGCGCGCGTGCGCCGGTGTCGAAGCGAGATAAAACTTGGCGCTCTCGGCGGCTTTGGCAGCTTCGAACACCACATCCTTGGTACCCATCGGAACGTACAGACCATCCTTGGGCGCGAGGTTGTAAACGGTGCCGTCGAGCGTCACTTTGCCGCCGGTCTTTCCGATGTTCACTACACCAAGCTCGCGGCGCTCCAGGAACGGCTTGCCCTTCGCGGAGGCCGGCTCGGTCTGCTCCGGCAACTTCAACGCCTGGCCGGCGGCCATCGCGCCGCCGATGACGAAACGCTCGTAGTGCGTGTAGTTCAGCGTGATCTGATTTTCCTTGAACAGATCCTGCACCAGGTAGCGCTCGCGCAGCTGCTCGGTGGTGGCGCCGGCCATCATGTCCGGATGCGTGGCGTGATACGTTTTGTTGAACACGTCAATTCCCCTAGGAAGAACGGTGCCGTCAGAGCTTGTAAGCCTGTTTCGGCAGCCGATAGGCGAGGTCGCGAGCGACTTGCGCCGCCGCGTCTTCATCGATGCGATGCTCGGCAACCAGGCGCGACAGATAGACACAATCGATCCGACGGGCGAGATCATGGCGGGCCGGAATCGACAGGAACGCGCGCGTGTCGTCGTTGAAACCGACGGTGTTGTAGAAACCCGCCGTCTCGGTGGTGTACTCGCGGAAGCGCAACATGCCTTCCGGACTGTCGTGGAACCACCACGCCGGGCCGAGCTTGAGCGCGGGATAATGGCCGGCGAGCGGCGCGAGCTCGCGGCTATAAACCGTCTCGTCCAGCGTGAACAGAATGATGCTCAGCGTCTTGCTGTTGCCGAAGCGATCCAGCAACGGACGCAGCGCCTGGACATACTCGGTCTTCTCCGGGATGTCCGCGCCCTTGTCCCGGCCGAAGGTTTCGAACAGCCAGCGGTTGTGATTGCGGAAGGCGCCCGGGTGGATCTGCATCACCAGGCCGTCCTCCTCGCTCATTCTGGCCATTTCCACCAGCATGGCCGCACGGAACAGCTCGGCTTCGGCCGGCGTGAACGTTCCCGAGGTGATCTTTGCGAACAGGCGTTGCGCCTCGACGGGACTGAGGTCGGCGGTCGCCGCGGTCGGATGACCATGATCCGTCGACGTCGCGCCAGCCTTGGCGAAATCCGCTCGACGCTTGCGATGGGCCGCCAGATAGCCCTGCCACGAATAAACATCTTCGCCGGTGATCTCGGCGAAGCGCTGCAAGGCATCCTTGAACTGCTCGTGCTCCGGATCGATCACCGCGTCCGGGCGATAGGCGGTGATGACACGGCCTCTCCAGCCGCTGTTGTGAATCTTGTGATGATGATCGAGCGTGTCCACCGGCGACTCGGTGGTCGCCAGCACTTCGATGTTGAAGCGCTCGAACAGCGCGCGCGGACGGAAGGCATCCTGCGCGAGCTTCTCGCCGATCACATCGAAGTAATGATCGGCGGTGGCGGGCTCGAGCCGCACCTCGATATCGAACACCTTCGCGAATACGTAGTTCAGCCACAGCCACGACGGCGTGCCGTTGAACAAATAGAAATGGGCCGCGAACTTGCGCCACGCTTCACGCGGATTGGCGTTCGACGGGCCGCGGCGCGACGCGACGCCCAGGTCGTTCAGATCGACGCCCTGGCTGTACAACATACGAAACAGATAATGATCCGGCGCGAGCAGCAGCTCGGTGGCATTGCCGAACGGCGCATTACCGGCGAACCACTGCGGATCGGTGTGGCCATGCGGGCTCAGGATGGGCAGGTCGCGAACTTCCGCGTACAGCCGGCGCGCAATCTGTCGAACGGCGGGGTCGGCCGGAAACAATCGGTGTTCGTGCAGGTGTAAAGGTGTGCTCATGGTCTAGTCGTCTGCTCTTTCGAGCAGCTCCGATGCAGTAAATGGTAACCGGTGTCATGGTCCACCGCCAGCAATCTCTACCCCTGGAAACCTGAACCGTGCGCAAAGTCTCTCGCGCCGGTGCCCTAATTTGCTGGGCGGCCTGAGGACTCGCGCACCACCAGATGCGGGAAAACCGTAGTGGCTGCCGCCGACGGTCCTTCGGTGCGCGAAATCTTTGATATGAGCTTTTCTGCCGCGAGTCGGCCCATGTCCCGGATCGGCTGTCTCATCGTGGTCAGCGAGGGACAAAGCCGCGAGGCCAGCGGGCTGTCGTCGAAGCCAATGACGGTCAAGTCGTGCGGAATCCGCAGCCCGCGCAGATACGCGGTTCGATAAACGCCGGCCGCGGTCTCGTCGTTGCCGGCGAAGATCGCGGTGGGCCGCGGCGAGCGCGATAACAGCATTTCGGCACAAGCGGCGCCCGATTCGAAGGTGTACGCGCCTTCTGCGATGTAATCCGGCGCCAGCGTCAGACCGCGATCGGCCAACGCATTGGAGAACCCTTCGAGACGCTCCTGCGAAGATCGATACGTCGGCGGGCCGATGATCATGGCGATGCGTGTGTGCCCCAGCTTCGCCAGGTGCTCGGCGACTTCCGCGGCCGACTGGCGGTCCATGGATTGGACCAGGTTGCGCGGCTCATCGAGCGCGGCGGAAAGAATGCGGATATAGGGGCAATTGATCTCGCGCAGCATGTCGGCGAGCGCGTTGTTCTCCGAAACGGGCGGCAGGATCAGCATGCCGTCGAGCTTCTGGCGACTGACCAGCTGGCGAATGTCGCTCAGGAATTCCGGGCTATTACGGTCGCACGGATGCACCACCAGCTCGTAACCGACCCGTCGCAGCGCGCCGAGCGCGCCTTCCTGCACGTTGATGACGTAAGGCGCATTCGGGTTGTCGTACACCAGGCCGATCAGGTACGAACGTCGGAATGCGAGGCCGCGAGCCTGCGGATCCGGCGTGAAGCCGGTGCTGCGAATGATCTCCGCGATGCGGGTGCGCGTTTCCTCGCGCACGAATGGCGATTCATTGATGACCCGCGAAACGGTTTTCTTCGAGACATTCGCCAGCCGGGCGATGTCGTTGATGGTGTGTTTCTTTTCGGGATTCCGGCGCAAGGTCGCCGGAACGGGCTCGGTGCCGGGCGCCGGCCGTGTTTCAGAGCCGGGGCGCGCGGCGGCGGCCGGAAGAGTCGGCTGACGAGTCGCTTTCTTGGCCGATTTTTTCACCATCGAACGAGAGAACCTGCTGTAAGTCGGGCGGCGTCAGAATACCCTGCATGTAGCCTCGAGCGCAGTAACGGTACCAGAACCGGGCGCTGGCTGACACCGGTTTCCCGATCCGCCCATCAATGCCATCATGCCCGCCATGAACGCGCCCGCTGCTGTCGATTCCGTGTCCCCGGCGGTCTATCGGATCTCGCCCGAAGACGACGTTGCCGTCGCCTTGCGAGACCTGGCCGCGCAGGAAACCATTGCCGTTGGCGACCAACGGATTGTGCTCGCCGTTGCGATCCCTCGGGGACACAAAGTGGCCATCCGCTCCGTCCCGGCGGGACAAGTGGTCCGCAAGTACGGCTGGCCCATCGGCCGCGCCACTGCCGACATCGCTGCCGGCTCGCACGTCCATTCGCACAATCTGGAAACGCTGTTGAGCGGCACCGACCGATACGAGTACGCCGGCTCGACGGCACCGAACGTCACGAAAGACATCGGCCAAGGTGCTTCTTTCCTGGGCTACCGTCGCGGCAACGGCAAAGTCGGCACGCGCAACGAGATCTGGATTCTGTGCACCGTCGGCTGTGTCGGCCGCACTGCTGAACGCATCGCCCGGCTCGCAGCGCAGAAGTACGCGGGGCGGGTCGATAACGTCGTCGCCTTTCCTCACCAGTTCGGCTGCTCGCAACTCGGCGGCGATCTGGATCGCACGCGGCGACTGATTGCCGGGCTGGCGCGTCATCCGAATGCTGGCGGCGTGTTGATTCTCGGACTTGGCTGCGAATCGAATCAGCTGTCCAGGCTGCTCGCCGAAATTCCCGAGCCGGAGCGCGAGCGCATTCGTTACTTCGCGGCGCAGGCGACCGAGGACGAAACTGAAGCCGGTCTGCAGGCGGTGGCAGAGCTGGTCGAGCTCGCCGAGCGCGATCAACGCGTTCCATGCGGCATCGAGGACCTGGTGGTCGGTCTGAAATGCGGCGGCTCCGACGGCTTCAGCGGCATCACCGCGAATCCTCTGGTTGGCCGCATCGCGGATCGGGTCACCGCCGCGGGCGGCTCCGCGGTGCTCACCGAGATTCCCGAGATCTTCGGCGCCGAACAATTGTTAATGGAGCGAGCCGCGAGTCGCGAGGTGTTCGATGGGATCGTCACCGTGGTCAATGACTTCAAGGAATATTTCCTGCGCAACCACCAGCCGGTGCACGAGAATCCGTCACCCGGCAATAAAGCCGGCGGCATCACGACGCTGGAGGAGAAATCCCTGGGCGCCGTGCAGAAAGGCGGTCACGCGACCGTCACGCAAGTGCTCCGCTACGGCGAGCGCACGATGCAGCCGGGGCTCACGCTGCTCGAAGCACCGGGCAATGATGGTGTCTCCTCGACTGCGCTGGTCGCCGCGGGCGCAACTATTCTCTTGTTCA
Organism: uncultured Steroidobacter sp.; assembly: GCF_937958065.1. Lineage (GTDB taxonomy): Bacteria > Pseudomonadota > Gammaproteobacteria > Steroidobacterales > Steroidobacteraceae > Steroidobacter. The sequence continues at coordinate 313,536 of NZ_CALFXI010000002.1, read as the reverse complement.
CGACCGGGCGCGGCACGCCGCTGGGCTTCCCGGTCCCGACGCTCAAGATCAGCTCGAATTCCGCGCTTGCCGAACGCAAGGCGCATTGGATCGACTTCGATGCCGGCAAGGTGCTGACCGCCACCGATCCCGAAGCCGTCACCGATGAGCTCCTGCAGCTGATCCTCGCTACCGCGTCCGGCCAGCCCGCGCGCAACGAAGTGAACGAGCAGCGTGAAATTGCAATCTGGAAGGATGGTGTGACTCTGTGACTTTATCGCTTGCGTCGATCGCGATTCTGGGAAGCCGCGATCTGAGAATCCCCACGTACGACCGCAACGCCGTCAGCATCGGCATCGTCCATTTCGGCCCGGGCGCTTTTCATCGCGTTCACCAGGCCTGTTACATCGACGATGTGCTGCATACCGATCCGCGCTGGGGCATTTGCGAAGTCTCTCTGCACAGCACCGGTGTGCGCGACGCGCTCGCGCCGCAGGGTGGCCTGTACACGATCGCCATCCTCGATGAGCAATCTTCCTTCCGCGTGATCGGCTCGGTGAAGGAAGTGCTGGTCGCGCCGGAGTCGCCGGGCGCTGTGCTGGAGCGCATGACTGCGCCGACCACACGCATCGTCAGCGCAACCATCACCGAGAAGGGTTATTGCCTGAACAAGGAAGGCGGATTGGACTTCTCCCATCCCGATATCGCTCATGACTTGAAGAATCTCGAAGCACCGAAAACCTTCGTCGGATTCCTCGCCCGCGCCTTGCGCTTGCGCCATGACCGCGGCCTGGAACCGTTCAACGTCATCAGCTGCGACAACCTCGCTGACAACGGCCATCGACTGCGGCGCGCCGTGTTGGAGTTTGTCCGGTCGAACGATCCCAGCCTCGCACCCTGGGTCGAGAAAGAAGTGCCATTCCCCTGCACCATGGTGGACAGCATCACTCCGGCAACCGATGACGCGCTCCGTGCTCGCGTGAAAGATGCTCTCGGGGTCGAAGACTTATGGCCGGTGCAGCGTGAATTCTTCAGCCAATGGGTGATCGAGAACACACTGCGGGGACCGCAGCCGGACTGGGCCGCCGTTGGCGTGACCGTGACTGATGACGTCGCGGGATTCGAGCGCGCCAAGCTGCGCCTGTTGAACGGCGCTCATTCGACGCTGGCATACACAGGCAGCCTCGCCGGTTACGAGACTGTTTCTTCCGCAATGGGCGACCAGGCACTCGCCAGCTTCGTTCGTCGCATGATGATGGAAGACATTCGCTCCGGGCTCGCGGCTCCGCAGGGACTCGATTTGGAACAGTACATCGAAGCCGTGTTGCGTCGGTTCCGTAATCCGACGATCCGTCATTTGTTGTCGCAGATCGCGTGGGACGGCTCGCAAAAGCTGCCGTTCCGGATTCTGCCCACCATCGCGGAAAATCTGGCGGCCGGCCGGTCCGTCGCCCGACTGTGCGTGCCGCTCGCAGCCTGGTTCCATTTCATTCGTCGCATGACGCGCGATCAGCGTCAGATCATGGACCCACTCGCCGCTCAGCTCAGCGAGCTTGCGAATCGATGTAGCGGCGACGCTGCCGGTGACGTGTCGCTCTTTCTCGGCCTGGAAAAGGTCTTCAACGCCGACCTGGCGCGGAACCAGATATTCCGCGCGGCGCTCGAGAATGCATATGCCCGCCTGGCTGCGGTCGAGAGTCCCGCCCAACTTGGCGAGGCTCTCGCGGGGATCAGTGCTTGAGCAGCGCGGGCAGCCACAGCGACAGCTGAGGCACGAACACGACGATCAACGACACGGTGAGCGCTGCGAGATAGAACGGCCAGATCGTCCGCAGCGCCTGGGTCACGCTGATCTTGCCGATGGCCGTGCCGACGAACAGCACCGATCCCACCGGCGGCGTGATCAGGCCGATGCCGGCGTTGAGAATCAGGATCACGCCGAAGTGCACCGGATCGATGCCGAAGGCCTTGGCCACCGGCAGGAAGATCGGCGTGCAGATGATGATCAGGGGCGCGAGGTCCATGAACGTGCCCAGGCCGAGCAGCAGCACCACCAGCAGGATCAGAATCAGGTGCTTGTTGTCGGCCACCGAGGTGAGCGCTTCGACCGCCGCGGACGGCACCTGCATATAAGCAAGCAACCAGCCGAAGGATGCCGCGGCACCGATCACGAACAGGATCAATCCGGTGGTGCGAACGGCACCCATGCAGGTTTCCTGGAAGTGCTGCCAGGTGAGGCGCCGATAAACCAGGCCGGTCACGAGGATGGCATAGAACACCGCGATCGCCGCGCTCTCTACCGCGGTGAAGACGCCAGCGCGGATGCCGATGAAGATCAAAGCGACCAGCAGCAGGCCCGGCAGCGCCGCCACCAGTCGAACGAAGATCTCTTTGAGTCCGGGGAAGGCTTCGGTCGCGTAGCCCCGGCGGCGTGCAATCGCCCAGCTCGTGAACATCACCACCAGCGTCATCAGCAGCGCTGGAATGATGCCCGCCGCGAACAGATCGGCAATCGAGATCGAGCCGCCGGCGGACGCCGAGTACAGAATCAGGTTGTGAGACGGCGGCACGAGCAATGCCACCAGCGCCGCCGTGATGGAAACATTGACTGCGAAGTCACGATCGAAGCCCCGCTTCACCATCTGCGGAATCATCGTGCCGCCGATGGCTGAGACGTCGGCGATCGCCGATCCGGACACGCCGCCGAAGAACAACGAAGCAAGCACGTTCACCTGCCCCAAGCCGCCGCGCAGGTGCCCCACCAGCGACGACGCAAAGGAGATCAGCCGCTCCGAAATACCGCCGCGCATCATCATCTCGCCCGCAAAGATGAACAGCGGAATCGCGATCAGCGAGGCCGCATTCGCACCAGCCGCGGTCTGCAGGGCCACGACGATCGGCGGTAAACCGAGATACAACACCGTCGCGAACGACGCCGCGATCAACGCAAAGCCGACCGGCAATCCGATCAGCAGCAGCAGCGCCAACGAACCGAACAGGATGGCGATAGACATGGGTCGCTTACTCCGCCGTCGGATCCTGGTGTGGAGCTCGGATCAACACCTTCTCCACCGCGAAGATGGCAATCAACAATCCGCCGATGCACAACGGCAGATAGGCGATGCCCTGCGGGAACGGCGCGCCGGCGATGGGATAGTCCCAGGCGTCGCTCACCATTTTCGCGCCCCAGACCGCCATCATCAGACCGATAGCCGCGGCGATGAGGCTGGTGATCGTCAGCAGCACCGCGCGCACTCGTGGCTTTGCCGTTTCCACCAGGATGAAAAATCCAAAGTGGCGATTGGAACGGACGCCGCAGGCCGCGCCGAGCATCATGGTCGTGCTCATGCACAGCAAGGCGAGCGGCTCGGTCCAGCTCGGCGAGTCATTCAGCACGTAGCGCGCGAACACCTGCCAGCCCTGCACGAGCGCCATACCGCCGAGGCCGAGACAAGCGACCACGAGAGCTGCGCGATCGACCCTGTCGAGCACCGAAGCAAGCCGCGCCGTGGCAGGAGCAATCCCGGTTTGCTGATTTGCAACCATGATTCAGGCCACCGCTCGAATGTGTTCGTGGATCTCGCCGAGCCCCTGGCGCTGCAAGTACCGATCGAGCAACGGTCGCGCGGCGCGATGGAAGGCAGGCACATCGACGTCGTTCGCCTGCACGCCCGCCGCGAGTACGATGTCTCGCGATTCACCATCCATTCGATCCCACAACTTACGCATGACCGGCACGGACTCACGCGCGGTGGCCAGCAGCAACTCTCGATCCGACGGCTGTAACGACTCGAACGTCCGCCGGGACAGCAGCAGCGCTTCTGGCGAATGCGAGTGCATGGAATGCGACCAGTAGCGCGCCACTTCGAAATGACGACTGGTGTGGAAGGTACGCCAGTTGTTCTCCGCGCCTTCGATCAAATGCGTCTGCAGCGCCGAGTACGATTCGCCAAACGGCAGCGGGGTCGGATTCGCCCCGAGCGCACGAGCAAGCTGGATGAAGATGTCGGAGGGTGGCACTCGGATTTTCAGCCCGTGCAAATCCTTCGGCTCGTGCACCGGCCGGCGTGTGTTGTAGAACGAGCGCGCGCCCGCATCGTAGATGGCCAGTCCAATCAGATCGCGTTTCGCGAAACTCTCCAGCACCACTCGGCCGGCCTCGCCATCGGCGGCCCGACGCATGTGCTCGACCGACTCGAACACATACGGCAGCGAGAAAATCTGCGTCATCGGAAACGGATTGTTGAGCGAGGCGAAATTGACGCGAGTGATGTCGAGCGCGCCGAAGCGAGCCATGTCGATGGTGTCCGACTCGCGTCCCAACTGCCCCGCGTGATACACGCGGATGTTCAATCTGCCGTTGGTTTCCTGCTGCAATCTCTTGCCAATCCAACGCACCGCTTCCACGGTGGGATAGCCATCGACGTGCACGTCGGCAGCGGTCATGATCGGGCTCGACGACGCAGCCGGCAGCCGGGCTGTCGCACAGAGCGCGCCGATACCAACCAACAGTTCGCGCCGCTTCATGGCGATCAGCGCGCCGCGCCCGATAAATACTGCCCGGCACGAACGCCGCGACACTCGATCTCGCCGCAGCCCTCGAACACATGTCGTGACTGCTGCCCCACGCGAATATCGTGCACGCCGGTAATCGCACCGGTCGAGATGAAGTCACCGGCGCGCAGCGGACGACCACGCTCGGCGCACTTGCTCAATGCGAATGCGAGCGCACCGAGGGCGCCTTGTCGAATGAACGCGGTGCCGCGGCCCACGAAACCGTCATCGATGAACGTCAGTGCGACGATCTCCTCGATGAAGCGCCATTCGCCGATGCTCGCGCCCACCACCACGCCCCAGTTGTTTCCAAAATCGGAGATGACCGCGCCGGGTCCCAGATCGTTCAGAGTCGCGAGCGGACTGACGGCGGTTTCCACACCGAGATGAAAGCTCCGCACCATCTCCGCAGCCTCATCGATGCTCCACGTCTTCTTGTTGGCCGGCGCATCTTCGCTGACACGCAGCACGATCTCCGCTTCCACCGCGCCAAAGCCGCCTTCGATCAAGGGAAACTCGACCACCTGGCCGACGCGCGCCATGTGCAGGTTGCGCGCGAATACCGGCCCCACCAGGCGTTCTTCAGGAAATTGTCGAGCAAATGCCGCGCCGATGCGCGCGACTTTCCAACCGACGATGCGATCGGGGAAGCGATCGATGGCCAGCTCCTGGCAGCGATAAGCGTCGGCCAGTGTGGTGGGTACCGTGCCCGGATACTGAGGCAGCGATTGTCCGGCCAGGCGCGCACGGACGAATTGTTCGGCAATCATTTCAGCGCCGCTGGCCGGCACTCCATGCAACACCGCGCTACTCATGTCGCAGCATTCCCCCTTCGACAACATTAAATTCCGATAGCAGCGGCCGCGGACAGCCCCGCGAGACGCGAAAAACTGTATATAGGAAACCGGTGTCATTTACAATCCACCGCGGCCATACCAAGTTCGATTCAGGGGGTCTCATGCACAACAACCCATGGTCGCTGCGCGCCAGATTGGGCTCGCTGCTGTTATTGTTAACGGCGGCAACCTCGCTGGCGGCGGCCGACAATCTACTGGCTTTTCCAGGCGCGCAGGGTGCGGCCGCTCAAACTCCGGGGGGTCGCGGCGGACGCATCATCCGCGTCACCACGCTCGACGCCTCCGGCCCCGGTTCGCTGCTCGAAGCGCTGGAAACCAAGGGTCCGCGCATCGTGGTGTTCGAAGTCGGCGGCGTGATCGACATGCAGAAGCATGAGATCAAGATCAAAGAGCCGTTTCTCACGATCGCGGGTCAGACGGCCCCCTCGCCCGGCATCACGCTGATCCGAACCGGCATCGACGTGCTCACTCATGACGTGATCGTGCAGCACATCCGCGTGCGCACCGGTTCGGCCGGCGCCGAGAAGCGCAAAGGCTGGGAGCCCGACGCCTTCTCGACCGTCGGCGCTTACAACGTCATCGTCGATCACTGCTCCATGACCTGGGCCGTCGACGAGAATCTCTCGGCCTCCGGACCGCGCTTCACTGGCAAGACGGTGGCGGATTGGCGCAAGGGTACTTCCCACAGCATCACCTTCAGCAACAACATCATCGCGGAAGGCTTGCGCCACTCGACCCATGCCAAGGGCGAGCATTCCAAGGGCTCGCTGATCCATGACAATGCCAGCGACATCCTGATCATCAACAACCTGTACGCGCACAACCACGAGCGCAACCCGCTGTTCAAAGGCGGCGTGCATGGCATGGTGATCAACAATCTGATCTATAACCCGGGCCCGCGCGCCGTGCATTACAACCTGATCGCCGAGGAGTGGCGCGGCCAGCCGTATCAGAACGGCCGGCTGGCGTTGATCGGCAATGTGCTGCGCGGAGGTCCGTCGACGCCGCCGAATCTGCCGCTGTTCATGCTGGGCGGCTCTGGCGATCTGGAGTATTACGAAGCCGACAACATCGCAGTGGACTGGACCGGGCAGGACCTGCCGAAGTTCGGCCGTTACACGAATTCCGCGGCGAAGATCATTCCGATGGCCAAGCCGGCGCTGCCGTTTGGCGTTCAGCTGCTGCCCGCCGCCGAAGTCCAGGACGCCGTGATTCTCAATGCCGGTGCCCGTCCCTGGGATCGCGATCCGATCGATGCACGCATCGTCGCGGACACGATCGAAGGCCGTGGCGAAATCATCGACAGCGAAGAAGATGTCGGCGGCTATCCGGCGTACAAGGAAACGCGCCAGAAGTTCGACGAGAAGGACTGGGACCTGCGTTACATGACGCCGCGCGAAAAGAAATGAGTTCCGCGCCGGCTCGGAACCCGAAGTTCCGAGCCGGCAGCAGGGCTCAATATGTGCCGCGCTGAATGTAAGGCACCTGCGCAAACAGCTTCCGCTCCTCGCCCCGAGGATCGTTGACCAGCTGTGAGCTCACATCGAACACCATCGTCGCGCGCGACGGCAACTCGTACGGATGCCATTCCGGAATGCCTGCGTGCGCCGGCTTGCCAGTACGCGCAAACGCGATGAAGGCTTCGCTCATCTGATCCGCCGCCTTCTGCGTGTCGGCGTCTTTCCCGGAGAGCGAGCCGGGCTGAGCGATGTTGTCGAAGACCAGCGGAATATCCATGCCGTGCATCGCGCCGTAACGACCTCTTTCGAGCGGCGAACGATAGTTCAACTGATACACATACGCGGGCGAGCCTTGCGCTGCGCGCAGCTCCGCTTCGATCACAGCACCCCGCCACGACCGCCCCGCCGTCGTCGCGGCGAAGAACACTTCGGTCGCGGAATAGTTCGGATACAACTTGCGGTACTCGGCAATGACGTACTCCGGTTGGATGTCCACATGCAATTGCGGCAGCAGACGCTCGGGTAACGCTTCCCAAGTCAGCTCGTGCACACCGGGCTCGTTGCCGAGGAACGCACGCGTCTCATCCAGAGTGTTGCCGATGATCATGGGAATGCCCGCGGCCAGCGGCGGAGCGTCCGGATAGAACGGATGCCGCGGCAGCGTCGAGTGATCAAGTACCGGACCAAAGTAGATATTGCGCCCAGCCATCGATGGATCGTTGACCCGAGTCGCGGCGACCAGATCGGTGGTAGGCACGTCGTTCAACCTGGCCACCTCGGACGGCGCAATCTGCAACGTTTCCAAAATCGTCAGCGCACGTTGAGTCGCGCCGCGCGGGCCGGCTGCAGTGATCTGCTGACCACTCATGGTCGCGGCCCGTTGAAAAGAACCCTTGGCAGCGGGCATCGCCATCAACGTCGCGATCTTCGCACCGCCACCCGACTGGCCGAATACCATGATCCGCTGCGGGTCGCCGCCGATGGCTTCGGCGTGATCGCGCACCCACGCTAGCGCCTGCACCAGATCGAGAATGCCAACGTTGCCCGATGACGCGTACTTCGGTCCGGCGAGACGCGCAAGATACAAATGCCCGAACACGTTCAAGCGATGATTGACGGTGACCACCACGACATCGCCGCGCTGACACAGCCGCGTGCCATCGTACAGCGGGCTCGATCCAGAGCCGCTGCTGAACTCACCACCGTGATACCAAACCATTACGGGCCGCTTACGGCCGTCCCGCAACCCTGGCGTCCAGACGTTGAGCACCAGGCAGTCCTCGCCCATTTGCTCGCGAGAACCAGGTTGCGGACACGATGGGCCGTAGCTCGAAGCATCGCGCGTCTTCTTCCATGCGACGGGAGGCTGCGGCGGCAGGAAGCGTGTATTGCGAGTATCCGCACCGTACGGAATGCCTTTGAAGACATGAATGCCCTGCGTTTTGATACCCGCGACTTTGCCGGCGCGCGTTGCCAGGACACTGCTCTTGCCGGAGCTCGAGTAGACGGTGCCTGGCAAACTCAAACTGCCGGCCAGCATCAGGGAGCTGCCGAGCAACTCGCGACGAGTCATCGAGCGTTCGCGGGTCATCCGAAACTCGCCGTTACGAAATCCAGCCCTGGCTCTGCAGCCATTGACGGCAACGCTCGATCCAGCGGTCGCCGGTGGTGGCATTGTTGAGGCCATACCCATGCCCGCCGGCCGGATAGATCATGAGCTGCGCGGGAATCTTCCGAGCCTGCAAAGCCTGGAAGAACAGGATGCTGTTCGCGACCGGCACCGTCTGGTCGTCCGCCGCGTGGATCAGAAACGTCGGCGGCGTCTCGTGGGTGACCGCCAGCTCGGCCGAGAACCGTTTCATGTCGGCCTCTGACGGCGTGGCGCCCAGCAATTGTTGGCGCGATCCCTGGTGCGCAGTCGATTCAGTGAAGGTGATGACGGGATAGATCAGCATCAGAAAGTCGGGCCGCACATCGGCGCTGCGCCATTGAGACAGCACGGGCGTGTTGAACAGGGTTCCCGTAGTCGCCGCAAGATGTCCGCCCGCCGAGAAGCCGATGACTCCGATGCGCTTCGGATCGATCTGCCACTTTTCCGCATCACGCCGCACCGATGCGACTGCTTGCTGCGCATCCTGCAACGGCCCGACGCGCTTGTCCTTCATGTGCCTGTCGCTGGGGGTTCGATACTTCACGACGAACGCGGTCACGCCCATGTCGTTGAAGGCGCGAGCCACGTCGTAACCTTCCTTGAGAACCGACGTGCCCCGATACCCACCGCCCGGCAGGATGATGACGGCCGCCCGCTTGGGATCCTGCTTCGCTGGGCGATATGCCGTGATGGTGGGACGAGAGGTGTTCTGGAAGAAGGGCCACGGATCGTTCGGGTCCCGCACCGACTCTTCGTCCGGAGCGGCAATCGCGCCGGGAATCTCACCGGAGTACAAAGGTTGAGCCGGCGGCTCGGCCGCTTCGACCGAGACCATGACTGCCAGCCAGCCGAACAAGCCCAGCACTGCGCGGCGCGCGCTCTTGTTGTAACTCATGACTTCGTGGATCCCTCAGCGCCTCATAGGGCATGTCCGCCTACTGTACGAACATTGGCCCCGCGAACAAGGGCACCAGCAAGGGCGTGGTCCACGCCGGCGACAACTGGTAATTCAACGTGGGCACCCACCCCGCGTCCGCGCCCAGGTCGGGATCGTTGCTGGCATTCCAGGCAGCGATGACATCGACCGGATTGCGCACCGGCGGTCCGATGAGCAACGTGCCGGATGCAGAGAGCGCCGTGCCATTGAACCTCGCGAGGACTCGATCGGGCGTGAAGCTGCGCGGCGCGAGGAAGAAGTTCTCTTCGGCATAGATCGCCGATTCGATGCCTACGCCCCAGCTGTATTGATAGTTGGGCGTGTTACGCACGTCGTAGTAGTTGTTATAGATATGCACCTGGCCGAAGCGCACGCGCGGCACCCGCTGACCGACGCGCTCGAAGTGATTGTGATGCAACGTGACCCGGAGCTTGCCGCGATCGGCGGCGGCGCTGTCGGAAGAGCCGATCAGCATCACCTTGTCGTGGTTGCGGAAGCGGTTCCACGAGACGGTCACGAGATCGGACGCGTTGGTCATATCGAGCGCGCCATCGTGCCGTTGATACAGCACCCCGAAATAGCTCGGTGCATTGCTGTCGGCGGTCGCTTTGTCCTCGAACGTGTTGTGGTCGATCCAGACGTTGTTCGAGTCGCGTAGCGAGATCGAATCGTACAGCGCATTCCACGCGCCGAGCGACCCATCCGTCGGCGACCACTGCGGGAAGCAGTCGTACGTGTCCTGGAAGTTGATATTGCGAATGATGATGTTGCTGCGGCTGTTGGCAACACCCGCCGTGCCGCGGATGTCCAGCCACGCGCCACGAATCGTCGCTTTGTTCCCGAGACCGACGATAGTTGTGTTCGAGCCGACGCGAATCCGAACGCGCAGCTGCTGAGCCGCGGCCGACGCTGCCCGCGCGGCTTCGAGCGGACCGGACGGGTTCACCCTGCCCCAGACCGCCGGATCGTAAGTGGCAAGGAAGTCTTCGAGCGTGTAACCGTCCCGATAATAATCCGTGCAGCTCAGCGGCCGATTGGCATCGTCGACGTTGGCATCGATGGTGCCTTTGACGTAGATGATCTTGGGTTCATTGGAAGGATTGGCTGGCGAGGTCGAGGATGCCACGCCATTGTTGAGAGCTGCGATCAGCTCGCTGCGATTGGTGACGACGTACACCTGCTCGGGCACGGCCGCGGCACCGCCGGTAACTCCGGCACCACTGGCAGCCCAGCCATTCGCGGCAGGTAGCGTCTCACGACCAAAGTCCCTTCGATCATGCGCGTTCGCCGTTGCGCAGCCAAGAGCTGCAAACAGGCATCCGGCGCGCAGTAGTCCTTTCGCACGCATACGTCCCCCTTTGTGATGAATGTTTGTCCGGCGGCGGATCGCCGCCGGACTTGTTTTCAATCGCTGACCCTCGTCTGGGCGCGGTGTTTAGAACTTGTAACGCGCACCCAACAGATACTGTCGACCCTGGTGGTGGTAGTACGACAGCCGGTCGCCCCGCGAATCGACGTACTGGTCCTGAAACTGATCGGTAAGATTCAGCGCCTCGAGCGTGATGCCGAAGTTGTCGTTCACCGTCCAGGTCGAGGAAGCGTCGATCGTCAACGTATCGGCCGTGCCCTCCACGTCGTTGCCGTTACGGCCCGGAACCGTCGTCAGGTATTCGTCGCGGTACGCCGCCGACACACGCGCGCTGAATTTCTCGTTTTCCCAGTACAGCGTCGCGTTGTATGCCGACTTCGACAGGCCCGTGAGGTCCTCCTTGGCCGCAGGCGCGCCGGTCGGCGTCAGGTACTGGATCTCCGACTCCACGCCGGTGTAGTTCAGGATCAGGCCGAAGTTGCTCCAGAAGCCCGGCAGGAACGAGAACGGCTGTTGATAGCTGATTTCGAAGCCCTTCAGGTCGCCGCCGGGAGTATTGCTCGGCAACGAGAATTGCCAGTCGGCCAGGCACGTGGCCGGATCCGGAATGGCCGTGCCGCAGGCCGCGAGCGCGACGCTATCGGGAAGCCCGAGCGTGTTGCTGGAGAAGTTGCCGCTGCTGCGGATGACCTGGACGAAGCTGTCGATGTCCTTCTGGAACAGCGCCAGCGACAGCAGCGAGTCCTTGGCGAAATACCATTCGAACGACAGGTCATAGGCCTTGGCCAGATACGGCTCCAGCAATGGATTGCCGGCGGTGACGGTCTTGTTGGCGCCGCTGATTTGCACCGACGCGCCCGGTGCAAGAATGCCCAGTCCGCCGGCCGCCCCACCGCCGCCGTTCGGGCGCACCATCACCTTCGCAGCCGCCGCGCGAATCACGAAGTCGTCTCTCAAATCGAACGCGATGTTCAACGACGGCAGCGTGTTGTCGTAGGTCCGCTCGACCGTGGTCAGCAGCGGCGCGCCGGAAGTAAACGTGTAACCCGACGAGGTCTGCTTGGTCTCGACATAGCGCACGCCGATATTGGCACGCAGCGGGCGATCGAACAGGAACGTATTGAAGTCGGCCTGCACGTAACCGCCCAGGTCCTCTTCATCGATGCTGAAGTTGTTGCCCAGCGCCGGTTCGATGCCCAGTCGGAAGCGCGACCGGTCGTACAACCCGAACTGCGCCGCAGCGGCATCGATGTCCGGAATGACCCAGCTGGTCGGCGTGCCCCTGGGCACGTTCAAGTTGTTGCTGATGCGCGCCACCGTGCTGTAAGGCGCAACCACCGACGCGGGCAGCCCGGTCAGGTCACCTTCCCGGTTGGCCGTCCTGCCATCCGAGCGAACCAGGGAGGTCGTTCCGAACTCGAACTTCTTGTACTGCGGACCGGCCTTCAAGGTCACCACGTCGGTCACGTCCCAGGCCACGTCGAAGGACACCGTCTTGAAGGTGTTCTCCGAGCTCTGCGGACGCAGACGAATCTGCGACAGTCGCCACGACGCCGGATCGGTCACGTCGAGGTTGCCGTACGTGATCAACGGCAAGCGCTTGTTGCCGCGAAAATCGTAGGTATAACCGTCGACGTCGTCGGCGTCGAACAGCAGCGTGGTCTGGATCGGGTTGTCGTGCTCGGCCTTCGAATAACCGACCAGGCCCTTCAAGCGCACGCGATCGTTGAATTCGTGATCGCCTTCGAGCGTGATGTGAGTGAAGTCGGTCTGCAACTCGTCATGACGAGCTTCGGAACGAATGTCGACGTTGTCGAACACGCCGTAGACGAGGGTGTTGTTGGCATCGACCACGGACTCGCGCACTGAAAGCGTGGCGGTGTTGGCATTGTTGCCGCTGAACCCCGGCGCTTCCAGGAAGATCTCGTTTCGCTCGGCGTCGAACCTGGCGTACAGAGCATCCAGGCTGATCGTGGTCCGGTCGGTCGGCGCCCACTGCAGCGAGCTGGTCAGGCCGAGGCGCTCCTGCTCGTGCTGGTAGATGTCGTAGCGAGGGATGCGTGGCACGAAGGCCCCGGTGGGGCCGGCCTGCCAGCGCACCGTGCTCGAGCCTTCGTCGAGCAGCTTGCGCTCGCTGTAGGCGACCGAGAACAACGCGCCGAAACGACCATCGGCGAACGTGTTGCTGATCAGGAAGGCACCGCGCGGATCGATGTCTTCTTGAATATCGTTGTAGCTGGCCTGTGCGCTGGTGACGACGGTGAAGCCGTCATAGTCGAAGGGCCTACCCGAACGCAGGTCGACGGTCGCGCCGAGCGAGCCCTCTTCCAGTTCGGCGGCCGCGGTCTTGCGGATGGTGATCGAGTTGAACAACTCGGAAGCAAATGTATTGAAGTCGAACGAGCGGTCGCGATTGGTGCCGCCGGCCGCGTCGGTGCCGCCGTTCGCGCTCATTGCTTCCATGCCGTTGATGCGCACTCGCGTGAACTGCGGCCCCAGACCGCGCACGCTGATGTTGCGGCCTTCCCCGGCGTCGCGCGCGATGGACACGCCAGGCACGCGTTGAATGGATTCGGCCAGGTTCAGATCCGGGAAATCGGCGATGTCTTCGGCGACGATGGCATCCACCGCGCCGATGGAAGCGCGTTTCTGATCGAGCGCCAGGCTCAAACTCTCCCGGAAGCCGGTGACGATGACCTCTTCCAGCGCGCCTTCCTGTTGTTGTGCCGGCGTGCCCGCCTGTTGCGATAAAGCCGCAGCACTCGCAGTCAGCGCCGCCACCCCCAACACGGTTCGAACCGCAAAGCGGATCGTGCCGTGGCGTCCTACCTTCGACATATGTTTACCCCCATTCAAATCGCCCTAATACCGCTGATCTCGGCCATCGGCTCTTGGCGCCCGGGTATGGCCGACTGTGCCAACCATGGGTTGGCCATCCCGAATCAGTGACACCGGTAGCATTTCTTGCGACGCGGAATGACACCGGTGACAATGCGCAGGCTAACAGAGCCCTCCGCGGCCGGCAAGCGACCGCATTTGGTTTGCCCGCAACACGTCAAATCCGCTCGCAATCCGCCTACAATCCCGCCGCAAGACATCTTTCTCATTTCCAACGGAATGTTCCGCCCGCATGAAACCGGCCATTGTTTGCTTCGGTGAGGTTCTGTTGCGCTTGTCGTCGCCTGGCAAGGAGTTGCTGTTGCAATCGCCACGCTTCGACGCTCATATCGGCGGCGCCGAAGCCAATGTTGCCGTGTCATTGCACAAGTTCGGCCATCGCACGCGGGTCGTGAGCACGCTGCCCGACTCGACACTGGGCCGCGCCTGCGCCGACGAGTTGCGCCGTCACGGCGTCGAAACCGATTCGATTCATTTCGGCGAAGGTCGCATGGGCATGTATTTCCTCACGCACGGTGCCGGTCACCGTCCGGCGGAAGTGCTCTACGACCGCGCGAATTCAGCCTTCGCGATCGCGCCGCCTGAAACTTACGACTGGACATCGCTGCTGGCGAATGCGCGGTGGCTGCATGTTTCAGGCATTACTCCAGCCGTGAGCAGCGCCACGGCGGATGCGGCTTCACGAGCCATGCAGGCGGCGCGCGCGGCCGGCATCCAGATTTCGTTTGATTGCAATTTCCGCGCACGCCTGTGGGGCTCGCGCGCTCCCGAAGCTCCGCAGCTGTTGACTCGTCTATGTGAGCAGGCGGATGTGATCTTCGGTGACGATCGCGACATCGCCTTCATGCTCGGCGTCCAGACAACCGCGGCGGATGCCCGACGTGAAGCGGCCGATGTCGCATTCAAAACATTCAAGCATCTGCGCCACATCGTCTGCACCGAGCGCGCACGCCACAGCGTCGACCATCAGCAATTGACCGGCTTGCTGTTCGACTCGAAGAACACCTACAAGAGCCGCTCATATCCCTTGCACAGCATCGTGGATCGCATCGGTGGCGGCGATGCCTTCGCCGCCGGTGTCCTGCACGGTTTGCTGACGGGCATGACTCCACAGGACGCGATCGAGTTCGGCGCCGCCGCCGGCTGCCTCAAGCATTCCATTCCGGGCGACTTCAATCTGCTGGGCGTGGCCGACGTGGAGCTGTTGCTGTCCGAGAAAGGCGGCGACGTCCGCCGCTAAGCGTTATCATTGTCCTCCCTTTTTCGCCGCACGCCCGGCCTGCTGCGCAGGCCGTTCTGGTGTGCGGATCGACCCCGTCTGGCGGAGGACACATGTACGAGTTCAAGCGGTTTTACATCGATGGCGCCTGGGTCACCCCGCCGGGTCGCCGCGAGCTGGCGGTGATCAATCCCGCCACCGAGCAGGAAATTGGCAAGATCATGCTCGGCACGGCCGAGGACGTGGATGTCGCAGTGAAAGCGGCGCGCGCTGCTTTCGAAACCTACTCGCAGACCTCGCGTGAAGAGCGCATCGCGCTGCTCGAGCGCATCATCAAGGTGTATCAGGGCCGCATGAAGGACGTGGCGCTGGCGATTTCCGACGAGATGGGCGCGCCGATGAAGTTCGCGCTGCATGCGCAGGCCGGCAGCGGCCTCGGCCACTTCATGTCGACGCTCGCCGCACTGAAGGAATTCGAGTTCGAAGAGACGCTGGGCACGACCCTGATCCGCCGCGAGCCCGTCGGCGTGTGCGGTTTGATCACTCCGTGGAACTGGCCGCTTAATCAGATCGGCTGCAAAGTCGCGCCCGCGCTCGCCGCCGGCTGCACGATGGTGCTCAAGCCCAGCGAAGTCGCGCCGCTCAGTGCCCACATCTTCGCCGAGATCCTGCACGAAGCCGGCGTGCCCAAGGGCGTGTTCAACATGATCGATGGCGATGGCCCGACCGTGGGAGAAGCGCTGTCGCGTCATCCGGACATCGACATGATGTCCTTCACCGGCTCGACTCGCGCCGGCGTGCAGGTCGCAAAGGCCGCGGCCGACACGGTGAAGCGCGTGTCTCAGGAGCTCGGTGGCAAATCCGCCAACATCATTCTGGAAGACGCCGACTTGAACGCCGCGGTGAAGAGCGGTGTGCTGTCCATGATGTCGAACACCGGGCAGTCGTGCAACGCGCCCTCGCGCATGCTCGTGCCGAACAAGCTGTACGAGGAAGCAGTCAACATCGCGAAGACGGTTGCCGCGAAGCCGGTGGTCGGCGATCCGAAAAAGGACGGCGTCACCATGGGCCCGGTCGCCAACAGGAACCAGTTCGAAAAGATCCAGCGCCTGTTACAGACCGGCATCGACGAAGGCGCGACGGTCGTGGCCGGCGGGCCGGGCCGACCGGACGGCATCGACAAAGGCTACTTCATCAAGCCCACCGTGTTCGCGAACGTGACCAACGACATGACCATCGCGCGCGAGGAAATCTTCGGCCCGGTGCTGGTGATGATTCCGTACGAGACCGAAGACGAAGCGGTGCGCATCGCCAACGACACGGTCTACGGCCTGTCCGGCTATGTTTATTCCGGAGACATCGAGCACGCACGCAAAGTGGCGCGACGCCTGCGGACCGGCATGGTTCATCTGAATGGCGCCGCGACCGATATGAATGCGCCGTTCGGCGGCTACAAACAATCGGGCAACGGCCGCGAATGGGGCAAGGAAGGCCTCAAGGAATTCCTGGAAGTGAAGGCCGTGATGGGTTACTCGGCGGCCTGACCGAGTCGTCTCAGGGCGAGGGCCCGTGATCCGGATTCGCTTCCGGCTCGGGCCCGGTGCGGCGATCGTAGAGTCGCCGCACCTTGATTCCGGACAGCTCGCTCTCGCCACTCCACTTCATCAGATATTCGAGCTGCCCGGTCTTGGTCAGCCGGAACTGTTCGAGCGAGCGCGGCCCACGGCGGACGCGGCGTTCGATCACGAACCATTCGCCATCCCAACCGACCCACGAATCCGCCAGTTGCCCTTCGGGCATCGACACCTGCGTGTGGCTGCCTGCCTGGACGCGTCGTGACTCGACTGCGGAAATCACATCGAAACGCCCGGTATCGACCTGCTTGATCTCCAGCGTGGGGCTGACACCGAGCATGCGGCGCAGGTTTTCCTGCTGTTGCTTCTGCCAGGGGCGAGGACCGCGCCGCCGACTGCTGTCACCGGGCGGTGGCGCATCCACATCGATCGGCGGCGGCATGTTGGCCGGCCGCGCCTCTTCCTGCCGGCGCCGCATGCGCTCGAACCGCTCCCATTCCTTGGCCTGCTTCGCGGACAACAGCGCCTCCGGATCGTCGCTGACCGCCGTATTCAGAATCCAGAATCCGGTGAGGTCGATGGGTTTCTTGGGCGCAGCCGCGTAATCCGCCAACGCGAACGCGGACCATAGAGACAACAACACTGCGCAGAGAAATCGGTTTAGCAAGGCAGCTCGCGCATCATGAAAAGCTGCGAACCAGCTTAAAGATTGCCTTCCCAGGGGGCAACCCGCGCGAGCCCTGCATGTCAATTACTGCGCATCACGCCCCGCTTGTCGATCGGCTCGCTCTTTTGCAGATACTCGATGATGGCCTGTCGATGCGCGGCGTCCGGCACACCTGGGAACGCCATCGAAGTACCGGAGACCACCGCCGCCGGCTGCGCCAGGAATCGGTCGAGCGTGGCCGCATCCCACCTAGCCTTCCAGGCTTTCATGGCCGGCGAGTATTCGTCATAACCTTGCGCACCGCCGACGCTGCGGCCGACGATGCCGAACAGATCGGGCCCGATCCGATGACTCATGCCATCGCCGATGGTGTGACAGCCCTGGCACTGCGTCGCGAACAAGGTCGCCCCATTCTGCTGGGTCGCCGGTTCGAGCAACGTGAGCGACCAGTCGTCGCTCCAGATCATGATGCGGCCATCGGGCATCGACAGGATGTCTCGCACGCGCTTGTTCAACGCGATGGGCTCCTGCACCACGACTCGATCGTCGACCACCACCAGTCGATACAGCGAGCGCGTGGAGAGTGAGCCCACCAGCAGGTTGTCCTGCCACACTGGAAACAGTTTGCCGTTCAGGACGGCAATGTCGGAAGCGCCGATGCTCGGGACCCACGCCATGGTCGGTTGTTGATACCCCGTATGCTGGCCCTGATGCTCGCTGAGCGGCCAGACGGTCGACCCGTATTCGGTGCCGTAAGTCACCCTGGGCCAGCCGTAGTTCGCTCGTTCCTGTAACAGGTTCAACTCATCGCCGCCCTGCGCGCCGTGCTCGGTCAGCCACACTCTGCCGTCGCGGCTACGCGTGATGCCCTGCGGATTGCGATGTCCAAGGGTGAAGACGCGGTGCTCGCGCGTGGCCAGATCGATCAGGATGGTCTTGCCGAAATCGGCTGCCGGATCCTGCGCGAACATCTGGTTGGATTCGATGCCGGAGAAGCCCGAATCGCCGACCGTGAGCAGCAGCTTGTTGTCTTCCAGCAGCACCATCGCGCCGCCGATCTCCTCGCCCCGGAACGGATTCTTGCCGCGCTTGCGATCCGGACCTTCGAGCGGCACGCACGGCGTCGTGTCGAACAGCGTCGACCACTGCGCCCGGGCGACGCTTTGCTCGAAATTCGCCAGCGGCGCCCTCAGCTCGGAAACTCTGGCGACGAAACATTCGTCCTTGGCATTCCAGTAATGATGCGAGGCGAACAGACGAACCTCATCGCCCTCGACCGCGGCGACCACATCGGCGACACGGAAACGCCATGTTTGTACGCGCGGCGGCCCGGCCTCGCGCCAGTCGATGGACCGTTTGGGTTGTCGCGCCGAGCCGCCGAAGGCCTTGGCAAACTCTTCACGATTGGCGGGCACCTGGGTGGCCAGCTCGGTGACTTTGAAGCCCGCGCCTGCCTCTGGCGCATCGATCAGATACAGATGCCCATCGCCTGTACCGAGCAGCACTCGGTCGCCCACCATGGTCAAGCCGCCGCCGCGAGTGGCCGGCTCGGGAATCCACCCTTCACGGATGGTCGCGCGCACCGGATAGAACGCCGTCGAGAAATACGCCTCACGCGTGACGCGCTCGGCTTGCGTGGACACATCTACGTGGCCGAACGCATAGACGCCCGCGACGCCGGCCAGAATAGCGACGGCAGCGAGTGGCGTTCGTCGCAAACCCAACGGGCTGATCGCCAGGGGCACGATGACGGCAATGACGCCTACCAGCGGAATCAGCAGGAAACGGGGCAGCGAAATCGACAGCACCACTGCTGCAATGAGAAACAAGCTCAACACAGCAAACGAACGGATGAGTGCCTTGCCAGCGGTGCGCCAGCTGGCGAGCCGATCTACGAACAGCGACAGCAGGCACGCAGTTCCGAACGCACCCAGCGCCACGACGAGCGCGACTTTTTGCGGTCGCGGCAGCGTGCCCCACAACTCCGCGTACTTGAATACCGGCAGCAACAGCAAAACGAGCGCGCCGCAGGTGTACCACGCCAGGCGCTGCCATAGAGGCGGATGCGCGTTGCTCAATCGGGTCCCCATCCTCGCTGTGATCTAAGCAGGCGAAGGAACTAACGCGAGTCGTGGCTCTTTGGATCCGCGCGAGTGGAAATTATCAGGGGCAGCGAACGGTCGTAATCGAGGCAGGTCGCGACGACCGAATTACGAAGGGACAGCGGCAGCCCGCACCGAGCCAGCCGCGGATCATGCGGCGAGCTCGCAAACGAGGCGGTCGCGCTGGGACTAATCCTCCAGCTCGATCCAGGTCGGCGCGTGATCGCTCGGCTTCTCCCAGCCGCGCACATGGCGATCCACGCCCGCCGCTTTGAGCCGCCGCGCCGCCGGCGCATTCAACAACAGGTGATCGATGCGCAGACCGGCATCCCGCCCATAGGCATTCCGGAAATAATCCCAGAAGGTATAGATCGTCGCATCCGGATGCAGGTGCCGGATTGCGTCCACCCAGCCCTGCTCGACGATACGGCTGAACGCCTCACGCGTCTCGACGCGGAACAACGCGTCGTCGACCCAGCGCTCCGGTTTGTAAACATCGTTGCCGGTGGGAATGACGTTGTAGTCACCGGCCAGCACCACGGCATTGCCGCTGCCGACCAGCTCCGCAGCATGCACTCGCAGGCGCTCGAGCCAGCGCAGCTTGTAATCGAACTTCTCGCCCGGCGCCGGATTGCCGTTGGGCAAATACAAACATCCGACGATCACATCTCGGACCACCGCTTCGATGTAGCGGCTGTGCGAATCTTCGGGATCGCCCGGCAACGCACGCCGGATCTCGGTGGGCTCGCAGCCTTTGCTGAGAATGGCCACGCCGTTGTAGCTCTTCTGCCCGTGCCAGATCACGCCATAGCCCAGCTCGCGAATCGCCGCTTCGGGAAATTTCTCCGAAGGCGTTTTCAATTCCTGCAGGCAGGCGACATCGGGCGAGGTTTCCTGCAGCCAGCGCTGCAGGCTCGGCAGGCGGGCATGAATGCTATTGACGTTGTAAGTGGCAATCCGCATGTCTGTCTTCTCTGCTCGAAAGCGGCCGGGCCGTTTCGAGTCCTCAGCCTTTCGCAATGAACGCGTCGATGTTGCGCGCCAGGACCACCAGCGGCTGGTCGCCGCCCTTCACCACCGCATCGTTGAACTTGCGGAAGTCGAACCTGCTGCCGAGCGCCTGCTGCGCCTTGGCGCGCAGCCGGTTGATCTCGCTGTGGCCGACTTTGTAACCGCACGCCTGGCCCGGCCAGGCGCAATAGCGATCCACCTCGCTGGTCACTTCGTCCAGGCCCGAGCCATTGGTGCGAGCGAACCATTCGATCGCCTGCTGCCGCGTCCAGCGCTTCGCATGCAAGCCAGTGTCGACCACCAGGCGACAGGCGCGGAACGCGATCGATTGCAGATAGCCGAGCCGGCCGAACGGATCGTCGTCGTAAACGCCGAGCTCGGACGCGAGCTGCTCGGCATACAGCGCCCAGCCCTCGGCGAACGCGTTGAACGCGAGCAGCGAACGGAACAGCGGCAGCTTGAATGCATATTCGCCTTGCCAGACGTGACCCGGAATCGATTCGTGATAGGTCAGCGTCGGCAATGCATACGTGGTCCACAGCTTGGTCGTGTGCAGGTTGATCCAGAACTTGCCCGGCACCTTGCCGTCGATCGAGCCGGCACCGCCGTAGGCACCGGGCGCACCCGGCTCCACTTCGGGCGCCATGCGGATGATCTGGAGGTTTCCAGGCACGAGCGTGGCGAAGGCGCGCGGCAATCGCTTGCGAATGTCTGCGACCCGATCGTGCAGCAGCGCCATGATCTGCTTGCGGCCTTCGTCGTTGTCGGGAAACAGGAAACGCTCCTGCTTGCCGAGCGCCGTCATGCGCTCGCCCACCGTGCCCTGCGTCATGCCCTGCGCTTTGAGAATCCCATCCATCTCGGCATGCAACGCGCGCAGCTCTTCCTGGCCACGCTCGTGGATCTCTTCCGGAGACATGCGCGTGGTCGTAGCCGTGTTCAACGCCCAAGCGTAGTACTCGTCGCCGCGCGGCAGTTTCCAGACGCCAGCGTCGCTGGTGGCCCGCTTGCGATGTTCTTCCAATTCCGTGAGCTGACGCTGTAGCGCAGGCGCGATCCTGTCCTTCGCGATCTTTGCCGCCTTCGCCGCGTAGTCGCCTTTCATTTTCTCGGTCCGCTTCGCCAACGAAGTGACCAGGGACCACTCGGCCACGTTTCCAGCGCTGGCCATGCGCAGCTGGTTCAGCGTCTTGTCGAGCAGGAAGTCCGGGGCGATCACACCTTGCGCGGCGGCGGCGTACAATCGGCCGGTCTCGCCATCGATTTGCCCCGCGTACGCTTCCAGCCGGGACAGATACGCATCGGCATCCTCCGGAGTCGTCACCGTGTGACTGATGTCGAGCACACTCGGAATCTCCAGGAAGGCGCCGGTGTTCTGAGCCACTACGTAAGGCGCGTTCCGGTACGACCAGCTCTGATTCAGGTTGGCGACGTCGCCATAGGGAAAGCGGAACCCTTCAACGGCAAACTCGTGCGCCGTGCGCATCACGTCCACATCGATGCGAGTGGCCTCGCTGAGATTGGAAGTGTCGATGGCCTTCAGCCGTTGCAGGCGTTGTGCGACTCGCTGCGCGATCGCACGCTGACCCTCGGCGGAGC
The DNA here is from genome assembly GCF_937958065.1 of uncultured Steroidobacter sp. GTDB lineage: Bacteria > Pseudomonadota > Gammaproteobacteria > Steroidobacterales > Steroidobacteraceae > Steroidobacter. Next base: position 291,659 of record NZ_CALFXI010000002.1, on the reverse strand, counting down.
GGTCCGCCAACTTCGACTTCAACGGCGCGCGCGGGCCGGTGTCGATGCCCAGACCGCTGGCGGTTTCCGGATAATCGACCAGCAGCTCTTCGGCCAGTTCGGCCAGCACCGCTTCGGTGGCCTTGTCGGCACTGGACTGACTGGCCCGCACACTCAGCGGCAGATTGGCCAGCGCCACAGCGGCACCGGTGCCCACAATGAAATCGCGTCGGCTGGCGGTCATCTGCTGACTATCCCTCTGAGTAAGAATCACGAAGCCCGCTCGCGGCAACGAGGTTGCCGTGGCAGGGGCGGCAGGGTGAGGCATGGGATCCAGGCGGGGCCGAACGGCCCGGGCTGGAATCTGGAGCGGGCGACGGGTCTCGAACCCGCGACCTCAAGTTTGGGAAACTTGTGCTCTACCAACTGAGCTACACCCGCGTTTGCCCGATTCTATGCAACCTCCCGAGCCATTGCCAACGGCAACCTCGAACCGGCCGGCCCGGGCCGTGCCGTCCCGGCTCGATTGACGGGGGCCCTGAGCGGCATGGCGGTATACTGCCGCTCCTCGATTCACCCCGCCTGTGTCTTCCGTGGCTTTGAGATTCGATCTGCGTGACCTGGAATTGTTCGTGGCCGTCGCCGATGCGGGCAGCATCGCGCGCGCCGCTGAACGCTCGCACACCGTCGCCTCGGCGGTGAGCAAACGCGTCTCCGACCTGGAAGACAATCTGGGCTGCCCGCTGCTGCTGCGCGGGGCGAAAGGCGTCGAGCTGACCGCAGCCGGCCATGCACTGCTCGCAAGAGCGCGCGTACTCCTGCATCAGGCGGCGCAGCTCGACGACGAGATGCGACGGCATGCGTCGGGCACGCGTGGCTACGTGCGGATGTTTGCAAACATTTCCGCCATCGTCGAATTCCTGCCGGATGCGCTGGCCTCGTTTGCAAAACAGCATCCGGACATCCACGTGCATCTCGAAGAACACGTGAGCTCGGCGATCGCGGCCGCGGTCGCGGACAACTCGGCCGATCTGGGCATCGTCAGCGAGCTGCCCGTGATCGATGGGCTGACCACGGTGCCGTTCAGAAACGACGACCTGGTGGTGGTGCTGAGGCCCGATCATCCGTTGGCCAAACACGCCTCGCTGTCGTTCGCGGCACTGATCGATGAACCGATCGTCGGCCTGCATGCCGGCAGCTCGCTGCATCGTCTGCTGACGAGGGCCGCGACGGAATCCGATCGCTCGTTGAACTGGCGCGTGCAGGTAACGAGTTTCGACGCGGCCTGCGCCATGGTCGCCTCCGGACTGGGCGTCAGCATCGTGCCCAGAGCCGCGACCAGCGCCTACATCCGCTCGCTATCGCTCGCGTCGGTACCGCTGAGCGATCCGTGGGCGCATCGACAATTGTTTCTTTGTATCCGCACCGGAGCGCCGCTGCATTCCGCTGCGAAGTTGCTTTACGACCATCTGCAGTCCCACGCCGTCCAGAAATGACCGAAGACCAGTCTCCAGAGAACGAAGCGACGCGGCCGTCGCGTCGAACCATTCGTAGCTTTGTGATCCGCGGCGGCCGGCAGACCGCCGCTCAACAGCGCGCGATGGACGAGCTGTGGCCGCGTTACGGCATCGAGTTCAGTGCGCAGCCGATCGATCTGGATCGAACGTTCGGTCGCCAGGCGCCGCGCATGCTGGAAATAGGCTTCGGCGCCGGCGAAGCCTTGCTGGCGTTCACCCAGGCGCATCCGGAGCTGGATTGCATCGGCGTGGAAGTTCACAAGCCCGGCGTGGGCCACCTCCTGCTGGGCGCGGATGCCGCCGGACTGAACAACCTGCGTGTCATCTGTCACGACGCCGTCGAGGTGTTACAACAGCAGCTCGCGCCCGCCTCCGTACAGTTGATTCATATTTTCTTTCCCGACCCCTGGCACAAGAAGCGTCATCACAAGCGGCGGCTGATCCAGCCGGAATTCGTCGAGCTGCTGGCGCGGGTGCTCGCGCCGGGCGGCAAGCTGCGACTCGCGACGGATTGGGAACATTACGCCATGCAGATGCGCGAGGTGATCGATGCCTCGGCCTCGTTCGCGAACGATGCGCCCGACACCGGCTTCGTCCCCCGCAGTGAAGAACGCCCGCTCACGCGCTTCGAGCGGCGCGGCCATCGGCTGGGCCACGGGGTCTGGGATCTCAGCTACACGCGTGCGCGCTCGCCATCACAATAAAGTCACATCCGGCATTACTAGAAGAATTTCATGTTGCGCGACTGGCACCACGCGCTGTGAGGGTGAATTCGCAGCCCATGCGCGCCCGCGGATGTCACTTCACTTGATGCCTTGCAGAAAAAATCCCACTTGAATCCAGCGCGGCGCAGGTCTAAAACAAACGTCGATTCAACTCGCGTGTCTGATGACGCATGGATGCTTCCGCAAGGATGCTCCCTCACTCCTGCCGGAGGATGGTCAATGACTTCGCCGAGCCCCGTCGTGGGTGATTGGTATCGCCGCCTCAATGGCGACCTGTTCGAAGTGGTTGCGGTCGATCGCGACGACGGCACCGTGGAAGTCCAGCACTTCGATGGCACCCTCGAGGAGTTCGATCTGGAATCGTGGGAAGAACAGGATTTCGAAGAGGCACAAGCCCCGGAGGACTGGACCGGCTCGGTCGATGTCGAGCCCGAGGACTATGAGTCCGACCGGGAAATCAGTGCGAACGGCAGCTGGATCGATCCCCTGATGAGCCTGGATCGCTCGGAAGCCTCGGGCTATTCCGAGTGGCCGTCGCCGCGCGATCTGTAATCGTCGCGATGTTTCCTGACCGGTCCCGCGCTCAGGGTCGGGGCTGATCCAGCTGTTTGATCTGCTGGCGCATCAGCCAGACCAGCAGCAATCCCGGCATGGCCAGCAGCACGCTGATCACGTAGTACATGGGCCAGCCGGCATGGTCCGCGATCCAGCCGGCCGGGCCACCGAGCAAATAGCGCGGCGTCAGCGCAATCGCCGACAGCAGCGCATATTGAAAAGCACTGTAGCGCACATCGCACAACGCCATGATGAGCGCGACCGAGGCGATATTGCCCATCGCGCCGGCGACGTTGTCGACGCTCACCGCCGTGATCATCAATGCATAGTTCTTGCCGGTCAGGGCCAGCGCGTAATAGAGGAAGTTCGAGGCCGCCTGGACCAGGCCGAAGATCAGCATCGATTTCAGCAACCCCAGCCGCACCATCGCCACGCCGCCAAGAATCGCGCCGAGCACTCCGCTTGCGGTGAACAGCGCCTTCAACACCACTGCGATTTCGGTCTTGCTGAAGCCCACGTCCATCATGAACGGCGTGAACAATCGCAGCGCGAACGCGTCACCGACCTTGAACAGGATGACCAGGGCGATGAACGCGATGGCGCTCGGCGTACCGAGCAGCTCGCGCAAGGGCACGACCAGTGACTCCTTCAGACTGCGCGGCGGCTGATGTTCGTAGTGCGGCTCGGGCGCCAACAGCGTGCCGATACAGAACGCCGCCATGACCACGCCGAGAATCAGAAAAGCCGGCTTCCATCCGGCCCAATCCGCCATCACCAGCGCGAACGCGGACGCGATGTACGCCGACGTGCGATAGCCCAGATTGTTCGCAGCCGCCGCCAGACCGCGCTCATGCGGTTGCGAGACGTCGGTTCGATACGCGTCGATCGCGATGTCCTGGGTGGCCGAGAAGAACACGATTGCGACGGCGCAGACCGCGATCGGCGTCAGCGAGACGGTCGGGTTTTGCAGGGCGAACACGCCGATCGCCACCGCCAGGCACAGCTGCATGAGCGCGACCCAGCCGCGCCGGCGGCCCAGAAACGGCAGCGGATAGCGGTCGATGGCCGGCGCCCAGAGAAACTTGAGCAGGTAAGGCAGCGCGACGTAGGACAGGATGCCGATGGTCGTGTTGCTCGCGCCGCTGTCTTTCAGCCACGCCTGCAGGGCACTTTCGGTGATCTGATTCGGAAAGCCCGACGCGGCCCCGAGCACCATGATGGCGACCATCTTCGGGCTGGCGAGAATGTCACGCCACCTCGGTTTGGTTGCCGGGGTCGCCTGTGCCGTGCCTGCTGCCACTGTGCTCATGGCGGGCGATTATAGAAGGCCGCCGCGGGCCTTGGCCCGAACACGCACGAAATCAGGCTTGATCTATGTCCGATGACGCGCGCAAATCGACTACCATCGGCCGCGGTCATTCATTCGGCCCATTCACGGCGTCTTCCGGCATGCGTTCTTTCATCGACCTCTGTCTGCAGCTCGGCGTGCTGCGCTTCGGCGAATTCAAGCTCAAGTCGGGCCGGGTGAGCCCGTATTTCTTCAATGCCGGCCTGTTCAATTCGGGGCGGGCGCTGGCGGAGCTGGGGCGCGCCTACGCGCAGACGATTCAAGCTGCCGGTATCGAATTCGATGTGCTGTTCGGTCCCGCCTATAAAGGCATTCCGCTGGTGGCGACCACGGCAGTGGCGCTGCACGACCAGCATGGCCGCGACGTGCCCTGGGCCTTCAATCGGAAGGAGGCCAAAGACCATGGCGAAGGCGGCAATATCGTCGGCTCGCCATTGCGCGGCCGGGTCTTGATCGTCGACGACGTGATCACCGCCGGAACCGCGATCCGCGAAGCCACGGATATCATTCGCGCCGCCGGCGCACAGCCGGTCGGGGTCATGCTCGCGCTGGACCGGCAGGAACGGGGTCAGGGCCAGCTGTCCGCGGTTCAGGAAGTGGAACAGACATTGCAACTGCCGGTCACCAGCATCCTGCGCCTGGCCGACCTGATCGACTACCTGAGACAGAGCGGCGACGCGGCGCAGCTGGCGGCAGTCGAGCGTTATCGCGGTGAATATGGAGTGTCGAGCTGAACCGAGGCGCGCTGTTACGGGGCCAACCGGCCCGGCCGCGGCGTCGTCACATGTGACCAAAACTGTCCAAAGTTGACCCAACGGTGCCCTACGGCACAATGATCATCCAACTCCCAGGGGACGATTTCATACCGATGCGCGGGATACGCACACTGACGATCGTGATCGCGATAGTCGCATCGGGCGCCGCTTTCGCCGCGCAAAAGCAAAGATCGACCAAGTCGTCCGAGGAAGCCTATTACCGCTGCAAGGACGTCAAAGGCCAACAGCTGTTCAGCGACAGCATGCCGCCGGGCTGCACCGGCCAGGACACCGAGGTTCTGAACGCGCAGGGCACGGTGCTGCGGCTGATCGAGGGGGATCGCACACGCGCCGCGCGCCTGTCGCGGGAAGCGAGCGAAAGCCACGAACGCAAGCTGAAACAGGAACGCGAGCTGCGCGATCGCATGCTCCTGGAAACGTACCTGAGCGTGGAAGACATCGAGCGGCTGCGCGATCAACGCCTAGAGCTGCTGGTCGCCCAACATCGCGCCACCGAGCAGACCATCCTCACTCTGCGCGAGCGGCAGAGCCGGCTCGAAACTCAGGTCGCGCGCTTCAAGCCGTACAACGAAAAACCGGGCGCGCCGCCGCTACCCGACCATCTCGCCGAAGACATGGTCAATACCGTGAACAGCATGCACGTGTATGAGGAATCGCTGCAGAAGAATCTGGCCGAACAGGCCGAGGTCACGGCCTCCTTCAGCGCCGATATCAAACGCTTCAAGGAGCTGAAGGGACTGAAATAGCCCGCGTCAGCCGCGGCCCGAGCTGCCGAAGCCGCCGGCGCCGCGCTCGGTGGCCACGAACTCGTTCACCACGTCGAACTCGACCTGCACCACCGGCACCACCACCAGCTGCGCGATGCGCTCGCCGGGTTGAATCGTGAAAGTGCTTTGGCCGCGATTCCAGCACGATACGAAGATCTGACCCTGATAATCGGAGTCGATCAGCCCCACCAGATTGCCGAGCACGATGCCGTGCTTGTGACCGAGCCCCGAGCGCGGCAGCACGATGGCGGCATACCCCGGATCCTGCAGATAGATTGCGATGCCTGAAGGAATCAGCTGCGTGTCGCCCGGCTTCAGCTCGAGCGGCGCATCGATACAGGCGCGCAGGTCCACACCCGCCGAGCCCGTGGTCGCATATTGAGGCAAGGGATAATCGCGACCGATGCGAGCATCGAGCACGCGGATCTGCAAGCGACGGCGTGCGCCATCGCCGGAGGTCATTCCATCAGCGGGCATGAGCGGCGGTCAAAGCAGGCGTTGAGTTCTGGTTTTGAGTCTTGCCGCGCGCCTGATAGCGCTCGGCGATCAGCTCGACCAACTGGCGCGCCAGGGCCGCCTTGCTGGTCATCGAAAGCTCGCGTTTGCCGTCCTGCCAGTAGACGGTGAGCGCGTTCTCGTCCTTGTCGAACGCCAGGCCGTCACCGACCTTGTTGGCGGCAATCATGTCGAGGTTCTTGTTGACGAGCTTGGTGAGCGCGTTGCGCTCGACGTGCTCGGTCTCGGCCGCGAAGCCCACCAGGAACGGATGCGACTCGGTGCGAGAAACAGTGGCGAGCACATCGGGCGCCCGCGCCAGGGCGAGATTGAGCGTGTCGCTGGTCTTCTTGATCTTTTCGCAGGCGACCTCTCGACAGCGATAGTCGGAAACGGCGGCCGCGGCGATGAAGATATCCGCACCGACGACGTTGCTCTGAACCGCGCTCAGCATCTGTTCGGCACTTTCCACATCGACGCGCTCGACGCCGCGCGGTGTTGGAATCTGCACGGGGCCACTCACCAAAACCACGTGAGCTCCCGCTTCTCGCGCCGCTTCAGCGACGGCGTAGCCCATCTTGCCGGAGCTGCGATTGCTGATGAATCGCACCGGGTCGATCTTCTCGCGCGTGGGGCCCGCAGTAACGACGACCTTGAGCCCTTGCAGCGGACCCGCACCACCGCGGATCGTGAAAACTTCAGCGGCAATCTGCGTCGGCTCGAGCATTCGACCGACACCCACTTCACCACAGGCCTGCTCGCCGCTCGCCGGACCGAGCACGCGTACGCCACGCTCCTTCAGAATGCGAACGTTGGCCTGAGTCGCGGGATTCGCCCACATCTGACGATTCATCGCCGGCGCGATGGTGATCGGCGCGGTGCTCGCCAGGCACAGGGTGGTCAGCAGGTCTTCGGCAAAACCGTGCGTGAGCTTGGCGATGAAATCAGCCGTCGCCGGCGCGATCACGATCTCGTCCGCCCAGCGCGCCAGCTCGATGTGTCCCATCGCCGCCTCGCTGCTCTCGTCCCACAAGTCATCGCGTACCGGCCTGCCCGAGACGGCCTGGAACGTCAGCGCCGTGACGAATTGCTGGGCTCCACGTGACATCACGACCTGGACTTCGGCGCCCTGGTCCATCAATCGGCGCACCAGATCCGGGCTTTTATAGGCCGCGATACCGCCGGTGACACCGAGAAGAATTTTGCGAGGCTGGGAGCTCATGAACTGGATTATGGGGGCGGGCAGGGAGCCCGGCAAACGTCGCTGTCGCATACCGGCATTCCGCCCGGGCATAGGCCGCCGCGGCCGCGCGACTCGGGCTCGATCGGGCCAGCTTGTCGGCAAAATGCCGTGGAATGCGAGCAGATGCACGCATTTATTACCTGATCGGCCCACCCGCCCGGGCCGCCCCACCCGGTGACCTGGAGCCGCCGGGTGTAGCTGACACAAGTGGGGCTCCCGGAGGCCCGCGTTTCGGGGCGAACAGCGATGAATTCGACGCGAGCAAACCGGGCCGCCGACACACACTACCGCCGGGCAGCCCGCCCATCCTTCCCTGGAGGAGACAAGGATGTCGATCATGTCGATTCGCAACTGGCCGGAGAGCGACCGGCCGAGAGAGAAATTGCTGAAGATCGGCGCGGCGGGCCTGAGCGAGGCGGAACTGCTCGCCATTCTGCTGGGTACTGGCGTGCGCGGCCGTAATGCGCTGGATCTGGCCCGCGATTTGATCGCTGATTTCGGGTCTTTGCGTGCCTTTCTCACCGCGGACAAGACGCGCGCCTGCCGGACGCGCGGCTTCGGAACAGCCCGGTATGTGGCGCTACAGGCTGCGCTGGAGCTGACGCGTCGGCATTACCAGGAACTCATGAAGGTCGGCTCGGCCCTGGAGAACCCGCAGGCCACCCGCGAGTTTGTCCAGCTGCGCCTGCGAGACCTGCCTTACGAGGTGTTCTGCTGCCTGCTGCTGGACAGCCGCTACCGGGTTCTCGGCTTCGAGGAGCTGTTCCGCGGGACCATCGATGGCGCCATCGTCTACCCTCGGGAAGTGCTTCGATTGGCCCTGGCGCGCAACGCCGCCGCCCTCATCCTGGTTCACAATCACCCCTCCGGCATCGCCGAGCCCAGCCCGGCTGACCGGAATCTCACGGTTCGACTGAGGGATGCCCTGGCGCTGGTGGACATCAAGGTTCTGGACCATCTGGTGGTTGGGGACGGGGTCTGCGAGTCGCTCGCCGAGCGGGGTTGGCTGTAGGCAAGCCCGAGGCTTGTTTCGATACAGTAGCTACTGTCGCCAACTAGTTTTCCATCGGCCGGATCACAGCGAGCATCAGTTACACGCGATCTTCGAGATCAGCAGGGAGATCCTCACTTACATCGGCCTCCCGCCCATTCAGCGTGACACACGTTACGCATATCACAAGCAAACCGAGCAAGACAGCCACGACTGGCCCCATCTGCAACGTGGCCGTCGTGTTGCAAATGAGCGGAGATCACTCCGCCAGCGAAGCCGCCGCAGCCGCTGTCCGTAACGCGACGCCGCTCGCTAAGAATGCCTACAAAGTTCGTGCGCTCGAAGGAGCATCAAACGAACGCTGCTCGTCGCGACATGAGTTGGCGAAGCGTCCATCCTGATGCCTGGCAGAGGAGTTGCTATGCTACTGCTAATAACAATAGCAACTGCGGATGGGGCTTCATGGATGCGATTCGTCGATCTCTTCTGAGCTGCACGGTACTCGCTGTCATGGCTGTCGTTGCGGGCTGCGCCACGACGGCGCCACCGGTTCCCACCGACTTCATGCCAAATGGGCAGGAAGCCATCGTATTCGGGAGGATGGAATTTGTCTCCAACGGCACTACGCTGCCGCCGGACACGCGCTTTGGCCTACTCAAGCCGCAGATCATCGTTCACTTCTCGCCGCTGACCGATGCCACCGTGCTGAATCGGAGCGAATTGGGCGCAGCTAAGTTCGCGGTGAGAGCGCTGGTCAGTGAGAATGGCCACTTCATAACCAAACTGCCGGTCGGGCGATACTACGTAGACACGCTGGGCTATTTCGGTACGCGCGGGGGCAACTTTACCGGCTGGCGTACATACGCCCCCGAGGCAGGCAAGCCGTTTCTTTTGACTTTCGACGTGCTACCCAACAAGGCCACTTACCTGGGCACGGTCCGCAATTTCGTCTGGCTCGGCACGCAGACGATGAGCAGGGACGAATACTCCTTCAACCTCGGCTTTGTGGATGAGCGCACGGAAGCGGAGCAGTATCTCTTGCAGCGGCACCCGGCATTGCGCGATTCAATCGAATCCCTGCCCATGCAATCCCGCCCGCTCAAACCACGGGAATGAATCCCCTGGTGGTTTGCTTCAACCGCGATGACCCAAGAGTCGCGCCGAGAGGAATAACAGGGCTTTGATGAAGGCGAACAACGCCTCCACAATCACCACCAGCTCCCAGAACGGCAACGACAGCAGCCAGAGCATGCATACGCTCCTTCGGACGGGCCGCAGCTCATTGCGATAACCAAAGCTAACTTGTCGATTATTGTTAAATTAATGATCAATAGTTAGTTAGTACTCCCTGCTGCTGGACAGCCGTTACCGGGTCCCTCGGCTTCGAGGAGTTGTTCCGGGGGACCATCGATGGCGCCATCGTGCATCCTCGGGAGGTGCTGAGATTGGCTTTGTCCCTGAACGCCGCGGCACTGTAACTTCTGGATTTTTCGTACATTTATCTGCTATCGAGGCCGGCAGTATCCGTACCAGTACCCTCAATACACGACCTACATACGGTGCCGAGCCTACACTTACCTACAAAACCTGAAATAATCTGAACCACTACTCCTGGGGCTCGTGACGATTACCGACCCCTACTAATAGGGAGCCTACGAAGTGGTCCCTGCCGCTGGCAGCCGAGAGTGCACTTTACGGGTTGACGTCGGAACAAGAGCCTAACCATAATGGTTACCCCGTTCACGGAAACACGGAACTATCCCGCGTACGATTTGACGCAGGTTATCGCGCTGGCTAAGGCCGGGAGCGTCGGTTATCGCTCGTCGAGTGTTGTGAAGGACCGAGATAACCTCAACTATTCCCACCAGGACGTGTGCGACTGTCTCGCAATGCTCACGGATAAAGAATTCGACAGATCTGGACGCTACGAAGGAATTCCGGGCTGGTGCGATGTGTACAAGCTCTCGGTAACTGGTCCCACCAAACACGACGATGATCTCTACATCAAGTTTCGTCTCGCGAGAGGATGTTTGACAGTCACACTTTGGTCTTTTCACGTTGAGGGGCAAATGTGATGGCAACTGAATATTGCATCGTCTGTGACGAGGGCGAGCTTCACACGGAGCTTTACAGCGATTCTTTCCAGAACGGCAACAAGCAGATTCGAGTCGATGGCCTGCATCGTAGTCGTTGCTCGCTGTGCGGCGCGGATCCGGTGCTGCCGGAGCAGGCGCGCCTCAATCAGGTCCTGATTGCCGATGCGAAACGCCGTGAGGAGGGCCTCCTGAGTGGCGCCGAGATTCGTCGCATCCGCGAAAAGCTTCGCCTATCTCAACCTCAAGCCGCTGAATTGTTCGGCGGAGGCGCGAACGCATTCTCTAAGTATGAGCGTGGGGACGTTCTTCAAAGCGCGGCCATGGATCGACTCCTTCGCGTCGTTTCTGCGTATCCCTTCGTGATCTCTGCACTGAAACCGAAGAAGGTTACGAGCTTCGCAGTTAGGGGCGTTTTCGTGCGTGGAAATCTCACGAATGTCTCTAGCGAGTGGGAGGACCTCAATGTGCACCAGGATCGCACAGCACGCTTCGCCTATGCCGATCAGGCTGACATCGTTGCAAATCAACCAGAATGGACAACGCCCGCGGAGTTGGAGGTAGCGTGACGAGCAGCGCCCACGAAATGGCGGTGGCGATGCTCTCGATCCAGGACGTGTTCCTGGTGGAGGCGCGGCACACCGTTGTGCGTGACCACAATCCGCAGGAGACACTCGAGTCAGTAAGTTTCCAGCTACGCCATCATATCGATCCAGAGGTGATGCTCCAACGACGCGGGGACGGCCATGGAAACGAAACCCAAGTTCTTCGCTGCTTCGTGAACACCGGCTTCCGCGCTTTGCGTGCGGATGCAAGCGAGAAGAACATCGCGGAACACATGTTGGCCGAGATCGAATGCGTGTTTGCGGCCGATTATTTGGTCAAGTCTGAAGAGGCACCATCGTCAGAAATCGTTTCCGCCTTCGGCGAGAATATCGTTTTCCATGTCTGGCCGTACTGGCGAGAATACGTTCAGAGCACGCTGGCGAGATCTAGGCTGCCGTCTATTGCCCTGCCCATGTTCCGGGTAAGGCAAAAGCCAGCATCTTCCGAAAGCAAATCGCCTATGTCGCCTATGTCCCTCGAAGCGCCGCAAGCGCAGCGAACCTGAAGCAGCGAACCTAAACTGGGGCGACGGAAGAGTACTCGTCTTCTTGCTCGCCTGACTTGTGAAATGCTTTCCCAGGAAGTGGGCATCGAGCCGTTCGAGCAGGCCGATACGACCTAGTGTAACCCTGCCAACATCAATTGATGTTTCATTTCTCAGCGGGCACAAAAAACCCGGGCGGAGCTGGGTCGTGAGATTTGCCTTGGGAAGAGGGCTCAAATCACATTCATGCAACGCGTTCCTTTGCTACGCGCCCGAGCGAAGCGCAGTCGCCAGGAAGGCGGCGGTTAGCTCCCTTGAAGCCCACGGAATGGTTGGCAAACGAAGAGACCACCCTGCTGATAGCCAGCACGATGCTAGCTGCAAGAACGAAACTTTCTTTTGATACCGTCGGCAATGGGCTTTAGGACGTTCTAGTAAATCCCTCTGAAAGCGCGGAGCGCCGTCCCCGACTTCCGAAATCGCCCGCCAAGGGTTAAGGCTTCATGCCCACTGCAGTCGATCACAGCGTGCCTGAATGCCTCGGAGTTCGAGCGTGGATCAGGGAGACAATGGCATGCGCGTGTGCTGGCGTCACCTGCCTCATGGGCAAAGCACCTACGTGCGCATCGCTGACCAGTAGGTTGAGCCGCTGGTTGTAAGTTCGCGCAGCCCAGTGCGGCTTGGCTGCGGCCAGCCACTCGCCAGCTACCGCCTCCAAGTATTCGCATGCTCATACGCGGCTCTGACCCGATCGGAGCGACGCCGGTGCGACGGGTGGATGCCCTGCTTCACCAGCTTGCGGGCCGCATCCCGGTCTTCGCGAGCTTCGGCTAACGACACTTCCGGGTAAGCACCGACGGCGAACATGTTCTTCTTGCCGGCCAGTCGATATCGGTATCGCCATAGCCGAGTGCCGTTGGTACGCACCTCCAGATGGAGGCCGCCCCCATCGGAAAGCTTCACGTTCTCGGTGGCCTTGGCCGATCGAATGCGGGTATCGGTAAGCGGCATAGTATTTTGGTACTGGCCCAGGTACCCGCAAGCGTGCCCGCATATCGATGGGATTTGTAGAAGCTCGATGGGACATAACGGGACGGAGAAATCGATATCAATCAGCCGGTTATTGCCACCGCGAGACAACTTGAGACGATATGGAAAAGCGAGTATTGATCCTGGTGCACAACCACCCTTCCGGAATTGCGGAACCCAGTGCGGAGGACCGGAGGATCACCGTCCGCCTGCGGGACGCGCTGGCGCTGGTGGACATCAAGGTTTTGGACCATCTCATCGTCGGCGACGGGGTCTGTGAGTCCTTCGCGGAGCGGGGCTGGTTATGAAAGAACGCCTTTCAGGCATTTTCGCGGCGTTGACGGCTTCCCTAAGCCGGCCGCGGCTGGTATAAAGCGCGACTCGTTTTTAGGCCCCCAGCCTGGGTGCTGGCCGCCTTCAGATTAGGAAATCCGCCATGTCCAGAGTCTGTCAGATCACCGGCAAAGGGCCGATGACCGGTAACACCGTGTCACACGCCAACAACAAGCGTCGTCGCCGCTTCCTCCCCAACCTGCACGTGCAGCGCTTCTGGGTCGAGAGCGAGCGCCGCTTCGTCAGCCTGCGCGTGTCGACCCACGGCCTGCGCACCATCGAGAAGAAGGGCATCGAGACCGTCGTTGCCGAGCTGCGCGCCAAGGGCGTCGCGCTCTAACCAGTAGGAGCCTCAAGCCATGCGCGAAAAGATCAAGCTCGTGTCCACGGCCGGCACTGGCCACTACTACACCACCACCAAGAACAAGCGCCTGCATCCGGACAAGATGGAAGTGCGCAAATTCGATCCGAAGGCCCGCAAGCACGTGGCCTACAAGGAAGCGAAGATCAAGTAACCCGGCAGGCCCGCTGGCGGCGGGTCGCTTGGCTGATTGTCAAAAGGCCCACTTCGGTGGGCCTTTTGCTTTTTCGGGAATCAACAAGGGGACGGAGACCCTGCCAACAAAAAGCCCGCCTTGCGGCGGGCTTCTTCGATCAGGACAACGCCCGGAGCTCAGGCGGCGTGCGGCTGCATCGGCATGGAGTAGCTGCGCAGCGTGTTGGCGAAGTCCTGCAGGACTTTGATGCCGCTGGCTTCGGCCTGCGCGATCAGCTCCCGCAGGTGCTGGATGAGCTTTTCGTTGCTCATGTGCGCGCCGCTCCACATCACCGCCAGGCGCTCGCGGAATTCGTGGACGGTCTTGAGCGTCTGATTCGAGGCCAGCACTTCGCTCAATCGCGAGCGGGCCTGCGTGTCGAGCAGCGTCGGCTCGCGGACCAGCAGCTTGCGAACCTGACCGGTCAACACACCGCGGGCATTGCGCAGCTCTTCGCGGAAGACGGGCAATGTCACGTGGCGAGTGTAGTCACGCAGCACATGCATGCGATTCACGATGACCGCGCGCACGTTCTCCAGATCGATGTGCCCGCGAGGCTCGACCTTCAGCGGCTCCGGCGCGGTTCGCAGAACGCGAGCCAGCCCCAGGGCCTTGAAGACGCAGATGTAGAGCCAGCCGATATCGAATTCCCAGCGCTGCACCGAGAACTTGGCGGAGCTGGGGAACGCATGGTGATTGTTGTGCAGTTCTTCGCCGGCGAGCAGGAAGCCCCACGGCATCACATTGCGAGCCGCATCGGCGCACTCGAAGTTGCGGTAGCCGTAGTAATGGCCGACGCCATTGACCACGCCGGCCGCCAGCAGCGGATTGGCCATCAGCTGCGCGGCCATCACGATGATGCCGGGCACGCCGAACAGCAGCAGATCGATGACGATCAGCAGCACGATGCCCATGTTCCGGTACTTGGAGTAGACGTTGCGCTCCATCCAGTCGTCGGGCGTGCCGCGACCGAACTTCTCGCGCACTTCCGGATCGCGGGCCGCCGCCTGGTACAGCTCGGCGCCTTCCAGCAGCACCTTCTTCAAGCCGACGATCACCGGGCTGTGCGGATCTTCCGGCGTTTCGCAACGGGCGTGGTGCTTGCGATGCACGGCCACCCATTCCTTGGTGATGATGCCCGAGGTCATCCACAGCCAGAAACGGAAGAAGTGGCGCAAGGCCGGGTGCAGATCGAGACTGCGATGCGTGGCATCCCGGTGCAGATACAGCGTCACGCCCATGAACGTGATCTGGATCGACACGAAGGTCACCAGCACGTATTCCCAGAAGCTCAGATTCAAAATGCCGTACAGAAAATCGACGTTCACTGGTGCCCCTGCATCGGACGCAAAGCTTACAGGATTGGAGAAAAAACCCGTCGCCGGACTATAACGGAGCTGGAAAGCCCCCACAAATGAGCCAATCCCTGAGCAGCGGCATCCCATGCCTGAACTTCCTGAAGTAGAAACCACCCGCCGCGGCATCCAAGCCTCGGTCGTCGGCCATGCCATCCAGAGGGTCATCGTCCGCGAGCCGCGCTTGCGCTGGCGCATTCCGAAAGAGCTGCCCGAGCTGGCGGCCGGGCAGCGCGTGCTTCAGCTGCGCCGGCGCGCGAAGTATCTGGTGTTCGATCTGGAGCGCGGCAGCATGATCCTGCATCTGGGCATGTCGGGCAGCCTGCGAGTGCTGCCCGCCTCGACGCCGCCGTCCATGCACGACCACGTCGACATCGTCATGAGCACCGGGCAGTGCCTGCGCTTCAACGATCCCCGCCGGTTCGGCTGCCTGCTATGGGACGACGGCGATCCGCTGCAGCACAAATTGCTGAAATCGCTGGCGCCGGAACCGCTCTCGGACGAGTTCGACGGCGAGTATCTGGCGCGGGCCGCGAAGGGGCGCAGCGTGGCGATCAAGCAATTGCTGATGAACGGCCAGGTCGTGGTCGGCGTAGGAAACATTTACGCGAGCGAAGCACTGTTTCGGGCCGGTGTGCGTCCCCGCCGCGCCGCGGGCCGGCTCAAGCGGGCTGAATTCGATGCGTTGGTGAAAGCGATCAAGGACGTGCTGAAAGACGCGATCCGCGAAGGCGGCACGACGCTGCGCGATTACATCAACCCGGAAGGCATGCCCGGCTACTTCCGGCAGAAACTGTTCGTGTACGAGCGCACCAAGGATCCGTGTCGAGTGTGCAAGACACCGATCAAACATTTCGTGCAGGGGCAGCGCTCGACGTACTTCTGCCCGCAGTGTCAGAAGTAGCGCTCGCATCCCTGACGGGATGCCGCGCTGAGTTGAATTGATATGCGCCGCGCCTCCGGCGCGGCGCGAACAATTGGTTGGCAGCAATGGGCAGCGGCGCGCGAGCACATTGGACGGCTGTCTCAGGCGGCGCGTTGAATCCCAACGTCGATCAATAAACTACGCCGACGCCGACACCGCGCGGATCAGAGACGGCCTTGACCTCGCCTGATTTGTAGTCCCACGTGACGATCTGCATGTTGCCGGGCTGCCGCGACTCGCGCAGGTTGTGGCCGTATTGCTTCAATCTCTCCTGCACATCGGTACTGAGCGCACCCGGCTCGAACGACAGGACGTCTGGCATGTACTGATGGTGGAAGCGGCCCTTCTTCACCAGCTCGTCCGGCGACATGCCCTGCATCCAATCCAGCGTCGCGAGCAACACCATGCCCATGATGTAGCTGCCCCCGGGAGTGCCGAGCACCATCACGCCATCCGGTCGCTCGACGAACGTCGGCGTCATGCTCGACAAGGGTCGTTTGCCCGGCGCGATCGAGTTCGCTTCGGCGCCCACCAGCCGAAAGCCGTTGGGCACGCCCGCCTTGGCGACGAAATCATCCATTTCGTTGTTCAGCAGAATGCCGACGCCCGGCACCATCAGGCCCGAGCCGAAGAAAAAGTTGATCGACATGGTGCCGGCGACTCGGTTGCCGTCGGCATCGATGATGGAAAAGTGCGTGGTCTGCGGACCCGCCGGGGCCGGAGCGATGCTGGGCAGCGAATCGCTCGGGGTCGCGCGATCCATGCGAATCGAAGCGCGCTGACCCGCGGCGTAATACGGGCTCAACAACTGCTCGACCGGCACGTTCACGAAATCCGGATCGCCCAGGTATTCGGCCCGATCACGATGCACTCGCCGCGCCGCTTCCACGGTCAGATGCACGCGCGTTGCGACGTCCACCGACTTCAGGTCGTAGCCGGAAAGGATGTTCAACGCATTGATCAGACCGACGCCACCCGATGAAGGCGGCGGCGCGGTCACGATGCGCGCGCCCTGATATTCGCCGTACAGCGGCTTGCGTTCTTTGACTTTGTATTCGGCGAGATCCTGCAGCGACCAGATGCCGCCCATCTTCTTCACGCCGTCGACCAGTTGTTTCGCGACCGGGCCTTTGTAGAAACCGTCGGCGCCGCGCTCGGCGAGGATGGTCAGCGTCTTCGCCAGCTCGGGTTGTTTGATGAGGGTCCCGACCGCCGGCACCTCGCCGTTGCGCAGGAATATCTTCGCCGCTGCGCCCGCATTGAACGTCTCGCGCTTGGCGACGATGCCACCGCGCAACCGCTCGTTCAGCGGAAAGCCGTCACGTGCGAGCCGGATTGCCGGCTGCAACACGGTCTTGAACGGCAGCTTGCCGTACGTCTTGGAAATGTGTTCGAAACCGGCCGGCTCACCCGGAATGCCCGCAGCCAGCGCGGTGGACGTTGAGCGGCCTTTGACGACATTGCCCTGCGCATCGAGGAACATGTCGTGAGTGGCGGCCTTGGGCGCGACTTCGCGCGCATCGACCATCGTTTCGAAACCGTCGGAGGAGCGATGTAACAACCAGAAAGCGCCCCCGCCCAGGCCCGAGCTGCTCGGCTCGACCACTGCGAGCGCCGCACTCACCGCTACTGCCGCGTCGAACGCGTTGCCGCCCTGGCGAAGAATCTCCATGCCCGCTTCGGTCGCCAGCTGATGCGCGCTCGCGATCCCCGCTTTGCCGGGACGCTGCGGCTGATCCGCCAGCGTCGCCAGCGGCAACACGAACAACGCAACCAATAAAACGCGAACACGCAGCAGGGGAATGACTTTCATGAGCTCTCAGGGCGCGCCCACCGGGCCCGAACCAGGAGCCGGTGAGCGCAATGCGGACAGGATTACTGCGCGCGGCGCTTGGCCCACGCGCGCTGCAAGGCAGCCTCGACCTTGGGATGTACGAACTGCGCGACGTTGCCGCCGAGGCTGGCGATCTCGCGCACCAGGGTCGAGGAAATGAAATTGAATTGTTCGGTGGGTGTCAGGAACACGTAATCCACCTTATCCGACAGATGCCGGCTCATGGTGGCGAGCTGAAACTCGAACTCGAAGTCCGAGACCGCTCGCAAGCCGCGCACCACCACGCCGAGGCCATGCTGCCGGGCGAACTCGACGGTCAGGCCGGAGTACCCCGTGACCTCCACATTGGGCACGTCGTGCAGCACTTCGCGCGCCAGCTCGACGCGCTCGTCCAGCGTGAACAACGGAGCTTTGCCGGGATTGGCAGCGACTGCGACCACCACGCGCGAAAAAATGCCGGCAGCTCGACGCACCAGGTCATAGTGGCCGTTGGTGATTGGGTCGAACGTGCCCGGATACATGGCGCCAGTCATGGCAGAACCTCTTCAGCGGAACGAATGCGAGCCGTCGTGACTCGCAGCAGATGATAGCCGACCTGGCCGGCCTGCTTGGAACGGTACACCGTCCAGCCCGGTGACAACGGTGGTAACGGCACATCGGCGGGACATTCCACGTAAATGTGCGCGTCCGGCGCGAGCCAGCCCTGCGGCAATCTGCTGAACACCGCCGGCAACAGCGCCGAAGCGAACGGCGGATCCAGAAAAACCACGTCGAACGGCTGCGGCGTTCGCTCCAGGAAACGACAGGCGTCGGCGGTCTCGACGGTTGCACCGGTTGCGCCGAGCCGCTGCAACGTCTGCGTCAGATGCCGCCGCACTTCCGGCTCGCGATCGACGAATGTGACCGCCGAGGCGCCACGCGACAGCGCTTCGATGCCCAATGCGCCGCTGCCCGCGAACAAATCCAGGCAGCGCGCGCCGGAGATGTGCGTCTGTAACCAGTTGAACAGCGTCTCCCGGACTCGATCCGGCGAGGGGCGGATCGCCTCGATGGCGGGAAAATCGATGCGCATGCCGCGCCAGCGCCCGCCCACGATGCGCAGACGATGCGGCGGCTGGCCGGCTTGGGGGGTGGTTTTGCCGACGGGGCGGCGCTTGCTAGGGACTCTGGGCATGTGAGCGGCGGATGATAGCCCCGGCAGCCGCCGCCAGTGCTGTTAGAATTGCGCCCCGCCGCGAGACTCTGATCCAAGCTCCACGAATGTTCGGTTTCAAGAACAAGCCGCCCGCCGCTCCGCCGCCTGCCGCTCCCGTCGAGGAGAAGGGCAGCCTGTTCTCGCGCCTGCGCGCCAAGTTGAACCGGGGCGACTCGTGGCTGACCTACGATCTGGCCAAGCTGATTCCCGGCGGCAAGATCGACGAGCAGGTGCTCGACGAGCTCGAGATGCGCCTGATCACCGCCGATGTCGGCGTCGAGACCAGCGAACGGATTCTGACCGCGTTGCGTAAGAAAGTGTCGCGCAACGAGCTCGACGACCTGGACGCATTGCTCGAAGCGCTGCGCGAGCAGCTCATGGACATCGTGCGGCCGGTGCAGGGCCAGATGGTCATCGACAGCAAGTACATCCCGTTCGTGGTGCTGGTGGTCGGTGTGAATGGCGCCGGCAAGACCACCACGATCGGCAAGCTCGCCCGCATCATCAAGGCCGCGGACATGAAAGTGATGCTGGCCGCGGGCGATACATTCCGCGCCGCTGCCGTCGAGCAGCTGCAAGTGTGGGGTCAGCGCAATGATGTGCCGGTGGTCGCGCAAGCCACGGGCGCCGATCCCGCGGCCGTCGCGTTCGACGCCTTGCAGTCCGCGCAGGCCCGCAAGTTCGACGTGTTGATCGCGGATACCGCCGGCCGCCTGCACACGCAATCGAACCTGATGGACGAGCTCAAGAAAGTGAAGCGTGTGATGGGTCGGCTCGATCCCGCCGCGCCCCACGAAGTGCTGCTGGTGCTGGACGCGAGCCAGGGGCAGAACGCGCTCCAGCAGGCCAAGTTGTTTCATGAAGCGCTGGGCGTCACCGGGGTCGTGCTCACCAAGCTCGACGGCACCGCCAAGGGCGGCATCGTGTTCGCCATCGCCAGCGAATTGAAACTGCCGATCCGGTATCTCGGCGTCGGCGAAAGTGTCGAAGACTTCGTCGGCTTCGAAGCGGCGGCCTTCGTCGATGCGTTGCTCAAGCGGGACTGAACGCGATCCGCATGATTCGTTTCGATCACGTCTTCAAACGCTATCCCAACGGCCGCGAGGCGCTCAGCGATCTGTCACTGGAGATCGACAGCGGCGAGATCGTATTCCTGACCGGTCACTCGGGCGCGGGCAAATCCAGCCTGCTGAAGCTGATCTCGTTGATCGAGCGCCCGACCCGCGGCCAACTGATCGTCAACGGCCAGAACGTGAACGGCGTGTCGCGCCGTAAGGTGCCGGCGTTCCGGCGCCAGATCGGCATGGTGTTCCAGGATCACAAGCTGCTGCACGATCGCACCATCTTCGACAACGTCGCGCTGCCGCTGATCATCGCCGGCGTCGGCACCAAGGAAATCGGCAAGCGCGTGCGCGCGGCGCTGGATCAGGTCGGCTTGCTCGGTCGCGAGCAGAGCGCTCCGCTCGAGCTGTCGACCGGCGAACAACAGCGCGTCGGCATCGCTCGCGCGGTCGTGAGCAAACCGCCGGTGCTGATCGCGGACGAGCCGACCGGCAACCTCGATCCTGAGCTGTCGCTGGAAGTGATGAACATCTTCCGCCGCTTCAACGAAGTCGGCGTCACGGTGCTGGTCGCCAGCCACGACCTGTATCTGCTCGAACATTTCCCGGTGCGACGGGTGCGACTGGAAGGCGGTCGCGTCGCCGATGACATTCCCGCGGGCATCAGCGCCGGCGAGAAACTCGTCGACCCGGCCAAGCTCATCACCGGCGCGGAAGGAGCGATGCGATGAGCGCCTGGCTGACCCGACACGCGCAGACCTCGATCGGCTCGCTCGGCCGGCTGTCGCAACACAAGCTCGCGACGCTGTTGACGGTGCTGGTCATCGGCATCGCGCTCGCCCTGCCCGCCTGTCTGCACCTTTTGATCAGCAACGCGCAGACCGCGACCGGCAATTGGAACAAAGCCGTCGATCTCACGGTGTTTCTGAAGCGCCCGACGTCGCCGGAGGACGCGACTCGCACCGCCGAGCGAATCAAACAGCGGCGCGATGTCAGCAACGTGCAGGTCATCACCTCGGACGACGCGCTGAAAGAGTTTCGTCATGACTCCGGCTTCGGCGCGGCCATCGATGCGCTCAACGAAAATCCGCTGCCGCATACCCTGGTGGTGACACCGGCGGCCGATTTCACCAGCTCCGCCAATCTCGACAGCCTCGCGGCCGACCTGCGGGCGATGCCCTCGGTCGAGATCGTGCAGCTCGATACCGCCTGGGTGAGCCGGCTCAACGCCATTCTCGAAACCGTGCGTCGGGGCTTGATCGTGGCGGCGGCCTTGCTGGCCCTGGGGGTCATGGTCATCGTCGGCAATACCATCCGGCTGGACATCCAGAACCGGCGGGCCGAGATCGAGGTGACCAAGCTGGTCGGCGGCAGCGACGGCTTCGTCCGGCGGCCGTTCCTCTACAACGGGATCTGGTACGGGCTGGGCGGCGGCATCACCGCCTGGATCATCACCGCCGCCGTCATCGGGATTCTGCGCGAGCCCATCGGCCGGCTCGCCGGCCTGTACGGCAGCGCCTTCGAGCTCGGCGGCCTGGACCCGCAAGCCACCCTGATCCTGCTCGGCAGCGGGATCGTTTTGGGCTGGCTGGGGTCATACCTTGCGGCCACCCGTCACCTGCGGGCCATCGAGCCCACCTGATCCCGCGCTTCGGTCGCGCCAATCCGCATGCTCAGTCACGGCATTCGTGACTGAGGTTCACTGGCGGGGTGCTGGTGAAATTACCACGGGTTTTCAATCAGTTAGCCGCGCGCAATTCACCGGAACCTAAGGCCGCTTCCGGAACTTTCAAGGCGACTTAGCACTCAAACACCCCGATTGCTAAACTTCTGACCACTGCCTGGAGGGGAATCTTCGACATGACATCAACTGCGCTTGTTCGCTCGAGCACCGAACTTGCCACCAGCCCGCTCCACATGCTGGCCGGCCCGGTCGGCAGCCTTGATTCGTACATCGACCGCGTGTCGCGTATTCCGGTGTTGTCGCGGGAGGAGGAGCTGGACCTGGCTCGCCGTCTGCGCAACGAGGAAGACCTGGACGCGGCCCGCCAACTCGTCCTGTCCCACTTGCGCTTCGTGGTGCACATCGCCCGCGGCTACAGCGGCTATGGCCTGCCCGTCGGCGACCTGATCCAGGAAGGCAATGTCGGCCTGATGAAGGCGGTCAAGCGGTTCGATCCGGATGTAGGCGTGCGACTGGTGTCGTTCGCAGTGCACTGGATTCGCGCCGAGATCCACGAGTACGTGTTGCGCAACTGGCGGCTGGTGAAGATCGCCACCACCAAGGCGCAGCGCAAGCTGTTCTTCAACCTGCGCAAGTTCAAGAAGAACCTGGGCTGGCTGACCGACGTGGAAACCAAGGCGATTGCCCGCGACCTCGGCGTGACCACCGCCGAAGTGACCGACATGGAACAGCGGCTGAGCTCGCGTGATCTGTCCTTCGATCCGGCCCCGGATGCGGACGAAGAGGATGGCGCGTATTCACCGTCGGCGTACCTGCCGCACCCGGAAGCCGATCCGTCGGTGGCCGTGGAACGCGAGCAATGGGACGAAGACACCGCCGAACGCCTGTCACAGGCGCTGGAAACGCTCGACGAGCGCAGCCAGCACATCCTGCGCAGCCGTTGGATGCAGGACGAGAAATCGACCCTGCATGAGCTGGCCGACAAGTACGGCGTGTCCGCGGAGCGTATTCGCCAGATCGAGGCGAACGCCATCAAGAAACTGCGTGGCCTGGTGGCCGACGCCGCATGAGCGAGCTAATGGACTGAAATCGGTTTATGGACCCTATCAACAGAAGGGCCGGACTCTAGAAGAGCCCGGCCCTTTTTATTACTCGGGATCGGGCATCCTGCCACGACCCTCGTGCGAGTCGGCAAAAGGCGTGACTTTTGCCTCTCGCCGCCGCAAGCGGCGGGGTACATCCATGTACCCGAATGTTCTCTATCAACCCTTGGTGATAGGAACGATCGTCATCTCGACGCGACGATTCTGCGCGCGACCGGCTTCCGTATCGTTCGATGCGACCGGGCGCGACTCACCCGCACCCACGGTCAGCAGACGCTGCTGAGTGATCCCCTGGCCGATCAGATAATTCGCCACCGACGCGGCGCGACGCTCCGAGAGCTGCTGGTTGTACTGATCGCTGCCCGTGCTGTCGGTGTGACCGGCCACTTCGATGACCGTCTTGTTGTACTCCTTCAACACCATCGCGACGCCGCCGAGCGCGTTATAGAACTGCGAATTCAGATCCGCGCTGTTGGTCGCGAACGTGATGCTGCTCGGCATGTTCAACGTGATGTTGTCACCAATGCGAGTGACGCTCACGCCCGTGCCCTCGAGCTTCTGCCGCAGCTTCGCTTCCTGCACGTCCATGTAGTAGCCCACGCCACCACCGGCGAGCGCGCCCACGCCCGCGCCGATCAGTGCGTTCTGCAGCTTGTCGCCTTTCGTCAGCAAGCCAACCACGGCGCCCGCGGCGGCGCCGATGCCCGCGCCTTTGGCAGCACTGCTGGTTTGCGACTCGCGCGTATACGGATTGATCGTGGTGCAGCCTGCGAGCAGCGCACTCACGACGATGCCGACACCGGCGAGCTTGGAAAAACGATCGACCATAGGTTTCCTCTCCGCTGAAAAAAAGCGCGCAGCACTATGCACCCGCGCATCGGTCGCGATCAGCCTGGAAAAAACGGACTGAACCGCCACTGAATTCGTGAGTGTCCGCCGCGGCTCAACTCTGAAGCTAGTAAGGGATTCGCAGTTTTCGATAGATGAAGCTCAGCAACCATAGCGGGCCGATCATCAAAAACTGAATGTCTTTGAAAAACGACGGTCGGCGACCTTCGTAGTGATGTCCTATGAACTGACCGACCCACGCCACCGCGAACAACGCCAGGCACACGCTCCACAACGGCCACGGCAAGTTCTGCAAGCCGACGATGGCCAGCGTCACCAGCGCGGCGAAAACCGCCATGCCGACTGCGAGCGACCACGACATCACCAGGTAGTACAGCACGCCGGCGAACAGAAACAGCAACCCCCAGTTTAGCAGCGGAGATATCTCCTGCCAGCTGCGCGGCGCCGGCACCGACCACAGCAGCCCGATCAGGCTGACGACGATGATCGGCACGCAGATCCAGTGCAACGTCTTGTTGATGGCGTTGCGGTGACTCTCGCCATATTCGTCCAACCATTGCTCCACGGTGCGCATCGTTCCCCCTGTGCTCATCGTGACTCTTCGGTGCGCTCGACACGCTACCCCGGTCGGCGGCTACCGACAAGAATTGTAGGCTTGCCATGCAGTATCGTGCCTGCAAACCGCCGTGGGTGCCGGAAAATCAAGGTTTTCGCGCTCCTGATAGCGCTCTCCGCATGGCTGACGACAGCACCCGCGCACAAGTGCGCACCCATTGACCAGGGGGCGCCTGCGCTATGATTCGCCCGACCAGGAGAGCCCACATGTCAGCCAAACCGAAAGCAGCGCCGGCCACGGCCGCCGAGCTCGATCCCGTCGATCTGTACAACGTGCGTGCCATGCTCAGCGACGAAGAACGGCTGGTCCAGGACTCGGTCGCGAAATTCGTCGACGAGCAGGTCATTCCCATCATGGGCGACTGTTTCGAACACGAGCGCTTCCCGCGCGAGCTGGTCACGGGCGTCGCGGAGCTGGGCTTGCTCGGCAGCTCGATCCAAGCTTACGGCTGCGCCGGCTTGAATGGCGTGTCGTATGGTTTGATCTGCCAGGAGCTGGAGCGCGGCGACTCGGGCCTGCGCAGCTTCGTTTCCGTGCAATCCAGCCTGTGCATGTATCCGATCTACGCATTCGGCAGCGAGGAGCAGAAACAACGCTGGTTGCCGAGCATGGCCAAGGGCGAAACCATCGCCTGCTTCGGCCTGACCGAGCCGCACGGCGGCTCGGATCCTGCAAACATGAAGACGCACGCCAGGCGCCAGGGCAAGGACTGGGTGTTGAACGGCGCGAAGATGTGGATCACCAATGCGCCAATCGCCGACCTGGCGATCGTGTGGGCACGCACGGACGATGGCATCCGCGGCTTCCTGGTCGAGAAGGACTTCAAGGGCTTCACTACCGCGACCATCAAACACAAGATGAGCTTGCGCGCGTCCCTGACGGGCAGCTTGTTCTTCGACAACGTCGTCGTGCCGGAAGCAAACGTGCTCCCCAACGTAGTTGGCTTGAAGGGTCCGCTGTCGTGTTTGACTCAGGCGCGTTACGGCATCTGCTGGGGCGTCACGGGCGCGGCGCAGGCTTGTTTGAAGGACGTGATCGAGTATTCGAAGACGCGCATCCTGTTCGGCAAACCGCTCGCGGCGACGCAATCGATCCAGATTCGGCTGGCGGAGATGGCGAGAAAGATCACAACGTCGCAGATGCTGTCACTGCAGCTGGGGCGTTTGAAAGATCAAGGCATCATGCAGCCGACGCAAGTGTCGGTCGCGAAATGGCACAACGCGCGTGCGGCGATCGAAGTGGCGCGCGACGCACGGGACATCCTCGGCGGCGCGGGCATCAGCGTCGAATACTCACCGATTCGCCACGCGCTCAACCTTGAAAGCGTCATCACGTATGAAGGCACGGAAACGGTTCACCAGTTGACCGTGGGTCGTGCCCTGACAGGGATCAACGCGTTCTGAGCTTGCGTTGCCGTCAGGGTCTCGACTGGGCGAGCTGGAACTGCCGCCCTTCGAGCATCGCCGGCACCGTACCCACGCGGACCACAAAGTCACCGAAGGCCTCCGCTTCCGTCCTGCGCTCCGCATACGCTGCCAACAGCGGCCGTAGCGCGTCCAGGATCTGGTGTTCGCCGATATTCTCGCGGTAGAGCGCATTCAAACGCTCGCCGCGCGGACTGCCCCCGAGATAGAGGTTGTACTTGCCGGGAGCTTTGCCGACCAGCCCGATCTCCGCCAGAAAGGGTCTGGAACAGCCGTTGGGACAACCGCTCATCCGGATCGTCATGGGCGCGCCAGCGAGTCCGACCTCCTGGATGATGCCGTCGAGTTTGCGCAGCAGGGACGGCAAGTACCGCTCGCTCTCGGCCATCGCCAGCCCGCACGTGGGCAATGCCACGCACGCCATCGCGCTGTGCTCCAACGATCCGGCCGTTGTGAGTCTCGCCAAGCCGTTCGCGGCGAGCAGTTCATCGACTCGCGAGCGGTCGCTGTCGGAGATCCCGGCCAATGTGACGTTCTGATTGGTCGTCAACGCGAACACGACCGGCACCTGCTGTGCGATCTGCCGCAAGGTGGTCATGAGCGGCGCGTCGGGCAGATCCGCGATGCGCCCGTTGCGAATGAGCAGCGTGCAGTGCCAGCGGCCATCCTCGCCTCGGTGCCAGCCGGAGCGGTCGCCGTTGGTCTCGAATTCGAACTCGCGCGCAGGTTGCAATTTCCATCCGAGGCGGCGCGCCAGTTCCTCCTTGAACCATTCGATACCGCGGTCTTCGATGGTGTACTTGAAACGGGCGTGCGCGCGATCGAGACGATTGCCAAAATCCCGCTGAATGCACATCGTGTGTTCGGCCACTTCGGCAATGTCGGCGGCGCTGCAGAAGCCCGCCAGCGTGCTCAGTCTCGGAAACGTCGCCGGCACCTTGTGGGTCATGCCCATGCCGCCGCCCACCAGTACGTTGTACCCGACGATGACGCCACGCTCGACGATGGCGACGAACCCGAGATCGTGCGCATAGATATCGACGTCATTGCGCGGCGGAACGGCGATCGCGATCTTGAACTTGCGCGGCAGATAGGTGGGTCCGTACAACGGCTCTTCGTTCTGCGGCGTCGGTTCGAGCGGCGGCTGTTGTAACAGCAACTCTCGATAAGCACCGGTACGCGGCATCAGGCGTTCGCTCAACATCCGCGCAGTCGCACTTGCCTCCGCGTGTGCGCGCGAGAACAGTGGATTGGCGGTACAGATCACGTTGCGGTTGTCGTCTCCGCAAGCGGCGATGGTGTCGAGTCCCGCGGCCGCGATCCCTTGGATGTGCTTCGTCAGGTTGTGCTTCAGCACGCCGTGAAACTGAAAGGTCTGGCGAGTCGTCAAGCGCAACTGCCCATTGGCGGTGGCGCGTGCCTGGGCATCCAATGCCAGCCATTGCTCGGCCCTGCAAACCCCGCCGGGCAGCCGCACGCGCACCATGAATTGATACGCTGGTTCCAGGCGCGCCAGGCGACGCTCCTCCCGCTGATCGCGATCGTCCTGCTGATAGACGCCGAAGAACTTGGTCAGCAGCGCATCGTCGGCCGCAATGCTGCTGGTCACCGGATCGACCAGGCTTTGCTCGAGCGTGCCTCGCAAGTAGCGGCTACGAAGCTTCAGCTGCTCGTTCGAATGCAATTGCTCGACCGGCGTCGAAAGATCGTTGTGGCGAGCTCCATCCATCAGTAGACATCCCGTTGGTAGCGCCGCTCTCGCTGCAGATTCAGC
Organism: uncultured Steroidobacter sp.; assembly: GCF_937958065.1. Lineage (GTDB taxonomy): Bacteria > Pseudomonadota > Gammaproteobacteria > Steroidobacterales > Steroidobacteraceae > Steroidobacter. The sequence goes on along the minus strand of NZ_CALFXI010000002.1, from coordinate 264,362 downwards.
ATGTATTCCTCGACCTGCTCCTCGCTCAGCGAGCCATGACTGCGCACCACCTGACGTATCGCCGCATCCACATCGGGCGCCATCTGCTGCGCATCGCCGCAGACGTAAACATGCGCGCCCTCCTGCAACCATTGATACAGCGTCGCACCGTACTCGCGCAGGCGGTGCTGAACATAGATTTTTTCGCTGCCGTCGCGGGAGAACGCCACGTCGAGCCGATGCAAGGCACCTCGCTTGCGCCAGTCCAACCACTCGGTCTGATATAGAAAGTCGTCGCGCAGCGTCCGGTCCCCGAACAGCAACCAGTTTCTGCCGCGAGCGCCGAGTGCCTCGCGCTCGGCAACGAAGGCCCGAAACGGTGCGACGCCCGTGCCCGGACCGATCATGACGATGGGTGCATCGGGATCGGCAGGTAGACGAAACGCCGGATTGCGATGTGGATAGACGGCCACGCGCGCTTGCACATCCGTGGCAAGAGCGAGCGCCGTCGAAACGACACCGCCACGCGCACGACCGCGCGATTCGTAAGTCACGATACGTACCGTGAGATGCACCTCATCGGGCGTTGCATGCGGACTGGATGAGATCGAATACAACCGTGGCGCCAACGGCCGCAACAGCTGGACGAACTGCGCAGCATCGATCTCCCGCGGCGGATGATCGGCGATCAAATCGATCAGGTGATAGCCGCGCAGCAATGTTTCGAGCGGCGCGCGCGCATCGCCCCCACCCAGGCTCGACAGGACGGGATGGTTGGTAAGCGCGGCGTAGCGCTCGATCATGCGGCGATTCAGCGGCCCGATATCCAGATGATCCGTCAGCGCCGTACGCAAGGAGGCGCTGGCACCACCGACCTCGACGGCGCTTTCGGCGTCGAACGGCAGCAGCTCGAGTAGCGCATCCACTTCCGAAGCCTGATTGCGAGGCACGACGCCGAGCGCATCGCCCACTTCATAATGGATGCCGGCATCTTCGATCGAGAACTCGATGTGTCGAACGTCCTTGCTCGACGCACGCCCCGTCAGACGAATATTTGTCAGGACCGGCGCCTGCCATGGATTCTTTCTGGTGTAGGCGGTGGCGATGGTTGCGCTCGGGCGAGCAGGAGCAACCACTCGGGCGCGCTCGCCCTGCACGTCAACCAGCCGGGACGTGATCGTCTCGATCCAACGAGTGGCGCTTTCGTTGAAATCCACATCGCACTCGACGCGCTCATGCAGGCGCTGGGCACCAAGACTCTCCAGCTGCGCATCGAAGCGCCGTCCGACTTCGCAGAACCGTTCGTAACTGGAATCGCCCAGAGCCAGCACGGAATATTTCAGATTCGCCAGCTTCGGCGCCTTGCGTCCGTGCAACAAGTCATAAAGCGGGCGAGCGCGATCGGGCGGATCGCCCTCGCCGTGGGTGCTGACGATCACCAGCAGATGCTGCGCCTGTTCCAGATCGGCCTTCCGGCAATCCAGCATGTCCAGCACGACGCGAGTCACACCGGCAGTCGCGAGCGCCTCATCGAGACGCTTCGCCAATGCTTCACAGTTGCCGCTCTGCGAGCCGAACACAATGGTTGCGATCGGCGCGCGAGTCGGTGCAGCGGCGGCCTCGACACCGCCGCTCATTCCAATCGAGCCGAGCAGATAACCGCTCAGCCAGGCGCGCTGTCCGGCATCCAGGCGACCGACCAGCCGCCGCACTTCCTCGGCCAGCGGCCGGTCGAATGGAAATGCATCGGCCGCGGGGCTGGTGACAGCGGATTCGCTCATGATGTACGGCGCATTCCAGCTCGACGCGAGCTCACGCGGGTTGCTTCGTCACCCGTAGATACGGGCGCTGCTCTTCCCAACCGTCGGGGAACAGCTTGCGAGCCTCCTCATTCGACAACGACGGAGCGATGATCACCTTCTCTCCGGGGCGCCAGTTCACCGGCGTCGCGACCTTGTGCTTGTCGGTGAGCTGCAGCGAATCGATGACGCGCAGGATTTCGTCGAAGTTGCGCCCCGTGCTGGCCGGATAGGTGATCATGGCGCGCACCTTCTTGTCCGGGTCGATGATGAACACCGAGCGCACCGTGAACGTGGTGTCCGCCTTCGGATGCAACATGCCGTAGAGATTGGCCACCGCGCGGTCTGGATCCGCGATGATGGGAAACATCGGACGCGCGCCCTGCGTGGCCTCGATGTCGTCGGCCCAGCGCTCGTGATCGCCGATCGGGTCGACCGACAGACCCAGCACGCGCACGCCGCGCTTTTCGAACTCGGGCCGCAGTCGTTCGGTGTAGCCGAGCTCGGTGGTGCACACCGGGGTGAAATCCTTGGGATGGGAAAACAGCACGCTCCAGTGCGATCCGACCCACTCGTGGAAGCGGATCGGCCCCACCGTCGTCTGCGCCTGGAAATCCGGAGCGATATCGCCGATTTGCAATGACATTGACTCTCCCATGACGGGCCGCCGCCCGAGACAACCGGGGCACAGGATAACCCCTCACAACGTGATACATTTCTAACGATTGGTTTTAAGGCCATATGCAACCGGCATGAGGCCGCGCGACGGCGCTGGAGCGCGGCCGGACACGCTGCTACCGTTGCCCGATTTCGGCTGCGGGACGACTTATGGCGAAGAAGGGCGACGGGGGCGGCATCGGCAAGCGCCAGTACGAGGCACTGGCGAGCTTTCGCTACGAGCTGCGAAGGTACTTGCGGCATAGCGAGGAGATCACACGCCAGCACGGCATCACCCCGCTGCAGTATCAGCTGCTGCTACATGTGAAAGGCTTTCCGGGACGCGAGCATGCCTCGGTCACCGAACTGGCCGAGCGCTTGCAAGCCAAGCATCACGGCGTGGTGGCACTGGTGACGCGCTCGGAAGCGGCAGGATTGGTGGAACGCCGGCCGAGCAGCGAGGACCGCCGCCTGGTGCATGTGTATTTGACCGCGCGCGGGGAACAGAAACTTGCGCGGCTCGCCGATCTGCATCGCCGTGAGCTGTTGCAGCTGCAGGGTCGTTTCCTCGTGCCGGACGCGCAAACCTTGCAAGGAGAATGAGGCCGCCGGCACTTCGGCTGCGCGTCGCGGCGCTCGATCACTGAGCGCCGCATCGCTTGCGAAGTTCACAAATTCACACTGAACGACACCGTCGGCGCGAAGAATGCTTCTTCGTCCACTGCATGTGCGATACGAGCGCGGGGAGGCGACGTGTGTTCGCCAAGGCGCGACGAAGCATCCCAGCAAATGATCAACACCACCAGTGACAGCCACGCCCAGACGTGCTCGCGGCGCTGACGATCGCGGGCCAGCGACTTGAAGCTGGGCGCGCGGTCCTGCATCCAATGGCGGGGCTGTTCGGTCGCAGGCTGCTGCGGCAAGGAGCCGGCGCGAACGCGGGGGTTGGCGGGAAGCTGTCGGTCGATCATGGCGGTTCTCCGACGCCGGTGACGTTCGGCGTTGGGGCTATTACCGCTCCATAGGGCGGACGCATGATCGCTGTCAGGGGGCGAGCCGCGGGCAGATTGTGATTAATTATGGCCAGGGAGCCCCGGGAACCGGGCGGCGGTACACTGCACCCCATGAAGAAAGTCATTGCCATCGTCGAAGACGAACCCGCAATCCGCGACAACTATGCCGCCGCCTTTCAGCGGAATGGCTATTCCGTGCGCACCTACGGCTCGCGCAAGGAGGCCATCGAGGCATTCCGCGCCCGCTTGCCGGACCTGGCGGTCATCGACGTCGGCCTGAAGGAAGAACCCGAAGGCGGCTTCGAGTTATGTCGCGAGTTGCGCTCGATGTCGGCGGAGCTGCCGATCATCTTTCTGACCGCTCGGGACAGCGAGCTCGACGCCGTCTCCGGCCTGCGCCTGGGCGCCGACGATTATCTGACCAAGGATCTGTCGCTGACGCACTTGATCGCGCGCGTCACCGCCCTGTTCCGCCGCATCGAGGCGCTGACTCAGCCCTCCAATCGCGATCAAGTGATTTCGCGGGGCTCGCTGATGATCGACGCCGCGCGCCTGCACGCGACCTGGAACGATCAGCCGCTCGGTCTGACGCTCACCGAGTTCTGGATCGTGCATGCATTGGCCAAGAATCCCGGCCACGTGAAGAACCGGCAGCAGCTGATGGATGCCGCCAACGTGGTGCTCGACGACAACACCATCACCTCGCACATCAAACGCATCCGGCGCAAGTTCCAGGCGATCGATCCCACGTTCGACAATATCGAGACCATGTACGGCATGGGGTATCGCTGGAAGGAAGCCTGACGCGACTTTCGGATGTCTCTTCGTACCAAGCTGCTGCTGCTCAGTCTGCTGACGCTGATCCTGCCGTGGGCCGGCTGGAAATATGCGCAGCAGATGGAAAACACGCTGCGTAGTGGCCAGGAAGCGGCGCTGCTGACGACCGCCGATGTGCTCGGCCGCGTGGTGGCGAGCGAGCCTGAACTGCTCTATCGCACCGGCGACCTGCGCGACGCATTCGATCCAGACCGCGGCGATTTGTTTGCTCCGCTGCTGCTGACTGAGCCGCTCATCGATGGTTTCGCGGATGAATGGCCGGACCCGACCCGTCCCGTGCCCGGCTTCGGACCCACCCAGCCGAACGCGCCGCTGTTGCGGCTCGGCGTGCATGGTCGCTCCCTGCACATCTACGCGGAAGTCAAAACGACACGCCGGGCCTATGAAACCCCGACCGGCAATGACACCGTCCCGGAGCGCGGCGCCGACCGCTTGATCATTCTCACGCGCGACGAATTCGGTCGCGAGCGCGCGTGGTCCATCAGCGCATTGGCACCGGGGCCCATCATCGTGCGGCCTTCCGAGATCGGCTCTCCCTGGCGCCCGCACTCCGAAGACATGCCATACATCACCGGCGTGTGGCGTGAAACATCGAGTGGATACGCTGTCGAGCTGCGTGGACCGCAGAACTTATTCGGCACGCAGCTGGCCGTATACGCGCTCGACAGAGACAACGCGACCATCGCTGGCACGCGCGGGCTCGCGTGGGTCCACACCGGATCGGAAGCACTGAAGCAGCGACTCGAACAATACGCGCCCGCGGGCGTTCGCGTGTCGGTCGTGGATGTGAATGGCTGGTTACTGGCGCGCGCAGGTGCGGTCACTGTCAATGCGTCGTCGACCTATCCCGGACTGCAAACGAACGAGTACGGCTTCATGCGCTCGGTCTATCGCGGCTTGTTTCCGAGCAGCTCGGTAAAACCTCAGCCTTATGGCTTGCCGTACGGAATGTGGGGCGCGCCGGTCGATGAAGCGCGCGTGGGCAAGAACGCCGCCATCTGGTTCGATCAGGCGGGCGGTGAGCCTTCCCTGGTGCGGGCCGCCGTGCCGGTGCGGTATGGCGATGAGCTGCTGGGCGCGCTGGTGGTCGAACAGCCGGGCGAGCAACTCGTGCTGGTCCGCGAGCTGGCGCTCACTCGTTTGCTGAATCTCACATTGGTCGCGACGTTGTTCTCGGTCATCGTAACCCTGGTATTCGCCGCGCGACTCTCGCATCGCATTCGTCGACTGAGTCGAGCCGCCAGAACGGCGCTGACGGCGGAAGGTCGCATCGAGCACAGCATCCCGGGCACAGACGCGAGAGACGAGCTCGGCGCCCTCGCTCGCAGTTATGACACGCTGCTCGGGCGCGTGAAGGAGTACACGATCTATTTGCAGACGCTCGGCACCAAGCTGTCACACGAGCTGCGTACGCCCTTGACCATTGTCAGCTCTTCGCTGGACAACCTCGTCTCCGAAGAAACCTTGCCGCCGAATGCGCAGAGCTATGTGGATCGCGCTCGCAGCGGCACCAGCCGCATGCACGCGATCCTTACGGCGCTGAGCGAGGCAACTCGCGTCGAGCAAAGCATCGAGCACACCGATCGCGTGCGCTTCGATTTGAGCGAGCTGGTGCGCAACATGGGCCAGGCATACCGCCAGACGTTCGCGCAGCATCGGATCGAGACCCAGGTGCCTGACGAATCGTGCATGATCGACGGTTCGCCCGACTTGATCGCGCAGCTGCTCGACAAGCTGATGGACAACGCCAGCGACTTCACGCCCGCCGGCAAGCAGATCTCTCTCGCGCTGGAGGTCGGGCCGCGCGAGTACCGACTGAGCGTCAGCAACGAAGGCCCGCCACTGCCGCCCCACCTGAACGGCCGGTTGTTCGAATCGCTGGTCAGCAGCCGCGGCAGCTCGGACGGCAAACCCCATCTCGGCCTCGGCCTGTACATCGTGCGCCTGATCGCCGACTTCCACGGTAGTGGCGTCACCGCAACGAACCTCCCCGGAGAGCGCGGCGTCAGCATCACCCTGGAGATTCCAAGGACTTAACCCAAGCTCTGCGCGTAGGCTGCCGGCTACGATGGTGCAGAGCGTCGAAATTCCTTACAACCCATCCCGCGGCCGCCCCCAAATAGTAGTTGCGCTAGCGCGACGATTAGGACTAAGTTCCTGTCCCAGCACGCACCGCACGCCGTACGGCATGTGGCTTGCTGAGACAGGTCCAGCGCTGTTCTGGAACGGAGCAGCGAAGTGGCAGAGAAGCGGGGATGGCACCGCGAGGGGAGTGGGATCGAATCACAAGCGACAGGGACGCGCAGCCTTCCGTCCTGGTAATAACCAGGCGAGGCGAGAGCTAGAAGGGTTGAGCGACAACAGCGACGTTTCCAGATTTAGCCGGCGCCACCAAACAACTCGAAGACTCGTCGACTCGGAAACGAAAAGCCCCGCGCATGCGGGGCTTTTTTTTGGCGGCTATTTCTGTTTCCAGTTACCGTCCTTGTCCTGGTAGTACCAGCCCGGCGCGGCCTTGCTGGCCCAGCGCTCGGCGAAGGTGGTGCGGATGTCCGCCTCCCATTCCGGATGGCCGTTGGCGGTCGCGATCTCGCGGTACAGGTTGGCGCGATCGGCATTCTCGTCGGCCACCAGCTTGCGCGTGGTATTGCGCTCCGCCAGCGGCACCAGATTCTGATCGCGCACTTCCACCAGGCCGTCGCGGGTCAGGCCGATGGCGCCGGAGTCGTAGTACTTCTTCAGCCGCGCATGGCGCTCTTCCATCGATTGGGTCAGCTGCCGGACTGCCGGCGTGGCCACGTTCAGGTCGGCCTGCGCCGCCTCCGCGGCGGGCACCAGCAGATTCAATACGGAATGCGCGGCTGCCAGCAGCATGTCGCCCGACGGAACGGGCAGCGCCGAGCGCTGGTCCTCCTTCCGGGCCGGCTGGCCGCTCGATCCCCACACGTCATCGATGATCTTGTCGGCCGCCTTCTCGGCCGCCGCGGCCGGAAAATAAACATTGATGGTGACGCACGCGGCCACCATCAGGCAGGAGACCAGGCACAACAACGTGGCAACTTTGTAAGAGACGGAACGCATCAGAAGCTCCTTGGGACTCGAACGCGATTACAGTCGGCGGCGCGCAAGCCGTCAATCAGCGTTGGCAAAGCGACACGCGCTCATTGCAGGACCGGCCCTCCGGACTGGGTCGCCGCCAGCAATTGCTCCACCAGGCGCGGCCAGTCGACGCGGCGGGAGCTGCCGATCACATCGATGCGCGGCAGGCCCCGGCCCTTCACCAGGTAGTAATTGCCGTTGGCCGCCGGCGCCACGCCATCCATGACACACACTTCGTTGTGCAAGCGGCAGGAAATCCCCAGCCGGTCATAGTTGAAGTCGTCGAAGAAGCGCAGGAACCCGCTCGACAACGCCGCGGTCACGCCGGCACCGCCGCCGCCGATACTGCCGATGTTCTCCACCGCGCGCTGGCTGATGCGATGGCGGGATCGATCGTCGCGTGGCGTGTAGAGCTGCGCGTCGAATGCGATTGGCGTCCAGTTGAACAGCTGCAGCCCGTTGATGGCCCCCGACAGCCGGCCGGTGATGCGCCCGAAAGAGAAGGCGCTGGTCATCGGCTCGAGATCCAGGTCGTCGAGCGCAATGTTCGAATAGAAGCGCGGCCACTGGCCGAACGGCTGCTCCAGCCGCAAATCGCTGATCGTGACTTCGCCGTTGAATACCTGCGCGTGCAGCGTGGTGCCGAGCGTGACGATGCCTTCGCGCATGCGCAGCTTCGAAATCGCACCACCAATGCTCCCGCCGAACTCCGGCCAGCCGAACGCTTTGCACAGCTTCTGCACGCTGACCGGCCGCAGCGTCGCGTCGACCAGGAACGCCACCGAAGGCAGGCCGGCATTGCGGACGCGGAACGTTTCCAGATCGATGGCGCCGTCCAACAGCGGAATGCTCACGGGCTGCGTGAGCCGGAACTGTCGCCCTTGCGTGGTGAAGTTCAATTCGCTCGGGCCCAGATCGAGCCCGAGCAGCGCTCCGCCCTGCCACCTCAATTGCGATGGCGCGACCTGCAGCGTGCGGCTGACCGGCGCATCGTCGTCTTCAGAGTCGTTGCTGCGCTCCTCCCCAAGCCAGTGCCAATGGCCGCTCAGCGTGGAAAGATTCAAATTGCCGGCGCCGTCATCGACGGTGACATCGTTGAAGCTCAAGTCGATGCGACGCGGCTCGCCGTCGCTCATCGACAGCTTGCCGCCGATGCTGCCGGCGGTCTGCATCGATTTGAAATTCGTATCCAGGAGCAGCGGCTGCAAGTAGCTCTCGTACGCGCCGGGGAACTGCAGGGCTGTCAGCTCGACGTCGAGATCACGCACGGGCTGTTCCAGATCCAGCTGCATTCGGCCGCTGCCGGATGCCTGCGCGACATCCGCGTGATCCAGCGTGAAGCGATCCAGCGTCAGCGACTTGCCATCGGTCAGTTTGCCCTGCGTTTGCAGCGAGATCGCATGCGCCGACAGGTCGAGAAAAATCGGCTGCGCGAACGCTTGTCCTTGTGACGATTTGACCGCTACATCGAACGTCCACTGCTGTGCCGAGCCCTGCACGCTCGCCGCAACCTGCAGCGACAATTTGTCGCTGGCCAGACTGCCATCCTCATTGTTGGCCGTCAGTTCCAATAGGGAGCCAGTGATCCTGGCCTCGCTCACGTTTGTTTCCTTGCCGCGCGCCGAGATCTCGAGATCGATGAGCCCGGTCGCAGCGAGCCCCGCGGGCAGAGGAGCTTTGAGATCGGTGGCGAGCTTCATCACTCGATCGATGGGCACTCGCTGCAGACGAGCTGTTGCATTCCAGCCTGAATCGCGGAGCGCTGCCTGCAAGGCGACGCGGCCGTCACCGACACGCAACCCTTGGATCGCCACATCGAGAGACCCGTCTGCACGTCCGTATTTCAAGTTTGCATCGAGCGATTGTTTGCCCAACGCCGGCCAATCGGCGAGCACCCTCGCTTTGGGACACGCAATGACGTCGCCGCTCAGATCCAGCGACGGACACTCGATGCGAACGTCGGTGAGCGTTTGCGACAGCGCGGTCACGTTCAGCTTGCCGACTCGCGCGCGGACCAGCGCATTGTTCTCGGGTAATCCCAGATCCACGATCACGTCGCTCGCGCTCCAGCCGTCACCGTCGACGCGCTCGATATGCAAGGTCATGTCGTCCACCGCGCGCACGGCTGTTGCGAGCACGACGCCACCGATCACCACGGCTATCGCAGCTGGATAGCGAGCACGAACGCGTGTCGGTCGCTGCGATTGTTGTAAGCCGGGGACGCTCGTCATCCGCGGCATGATGACGAGCCCGCTCGGGCTCGCCAAGCTTGGCCCCGGGCGAATTCGTGCACAGACAAATTGACAACGTTGTCACGGCTATGGAATTCTGTTCGGCCAGAACAGCGATCCAACGGGGGCGAACAATGATCGAAGCATGCGCGCGCGCCGGGCTTCGCGGCGCCATGGTGGCAACACTGGCGGCCGTGACTGTGGCGGGATGCTCGAAGCAGGAAGCAACGACCGGCGAGACTCAACCCAGTCGCATCACCACCGCATCCAATGTGCATCCGGAAATCTGGCCTCAAGTTTCGCTGCCCGCATTGGATGACACCGCGCTCGAACCGCGCCTGAACGACTTGCTGAGCTCGCTCAGCGTCGAGGAGAAGGTCGGGCAGATCATTCAAGCGGACGTCGGCAGCGTCACCGCCGAGGACGTGCGCAAGTATCGACTCGGCTCGGTGCTCAATGGTGGCAACTCGGCGCCCGGCGGCGATGACCTCGCGCCGCCGAAGGTCTGGCTCGCCGCGGCCGACGCATTCTACGAAGCATCGATGGACACGAGCGACGGCAAACATGCCATTCCGATCATGTGGGGTGTCGATGCGGTCCATGGCCACAACAACATCATTGGCGCGACGTTGTTCCCGCATAACGTCGCGCTCGGCGCGACTCGCAATGCCGACCTGATGCGCAAGATCGGCGCGATCACCGCGACCGAGCTGCGCGTCACCGGCCAGGAGTGGACCTTCGCGCCGACCATCGCCGTCGCGCAGGACGTGCGCTGGGGCCGGGCTTACGAGTCGTACTCGGAGAATCCGACGCTGGTCCGCGAGTACGCGCACGCCATCGTGTTGGGATTGCAGGGCGACCCCGGCAAACCGGACTTCCTCAGGGGCAATCACGTCATCGCAACGGCCAAACATTTCCTCGCCGACGGCGGAACGTTCGAAGGCCGCGATCAGGGCGACGCCCGCATCACCGAAGAGCAGCTGCGCGATGTGCATGCGCCCGGCTATGTCGCGGCGATCGGCGCCGGCGTGCAGGTCGTGATGGCCTCGTTCTCCAGCTGGCAGGGCAAGAAGATCACCGGTCACGAAGGCCTGCTGACCGATGTGCTCAAGGAGCGTATGGGCTTCGACGGTTTCGTGGTCGGCGATTGGAACGCGCACGGCCAGGTCGAGGGGTGCACGACCGTGAGCTGCCCCGCCGCCATCAATGCCGGCCTGGATATGTTCATGGCGCCCGACAGCTGGAAAGCACTCTACGAGAATACGTTGGCGCAGGTCCGCGCCGGCGAGATCCCGATGGCACGGCTCGACGATGCCGTTCGCCGCATTCTTCTGGTCAAGCTGCGTGCCGGCCTGTTCGAAGCGGGCAAGCCGTCGAGCCGTCCGCCCGGCGGCAAGTTCGAGCTGCTGGGCGCACCCGAGCATCGCGCGGTCGCCAGACAAGCCGTGCGCGAATCGCTGGTGCTGCTGAAGAACGCCAACAAGGTGCTGCCGCTCAAGCCCAGCATGAAAGTGCTGGTGGCAGGCGACGGCGCGGACAATCTGCCGAAGCAGAACGGCGGCTGGACCCTGACCTGGCAAGGCACCGGCATCACCAACAAACAATTCCCCAAGGCGGAATCCATCTTTGCCGGCATCCGATCCGCGGTCACGGCGGGCGGCGGCCAGGCAACGCTGAGCGTGGACGGCAGCTATACGCGCAAGCCCGATGTTGCCGTGGTCGTGTTCGGCGAGGAGCCGTATGCGGAATTCCAGGGCGACATAGCGACTCTGCAATACAAGCCTGGCGACACCAAGGATCTCGATCTGCTGAAGAAACTGCGCGCCGAGCAGATCCCGGTGGTCGCGGTGTTCCTGTCGGGCCGCCCGATGTGGGTGAATCCGCATTTGAATGCGTCCGATGCGTTTGTCGCGGCATGGCTGCCCGGCTCGGAAGGCGGCGGCATCGCCGATGTGTTGTTCACCAGGAAGGATGGCTCGGTGAACCACGATTTCAAAGGCAAGCTGCCGTTTGCGTGGCCGCGCACACCGCTGAAACTCAACGCCGAAGGGGCGCCCGAGGCACCGCTGTTCGATTACGGCTACGGCCTCACTTATCAGGACACCGCCGATCTTCCGGTGCTCTCCGAAGAAGTCCCGGCCACGCCCGCGGGCCAGACCTCCACCCATAGTTATTTCGCCGCTGGCCGGCCGGCTGCGGGCTGGCAGCTCGCGGTGGGCACTGGTGACGGCGCCAGAACCGTGCTGGCTACGGCCAGCGGCAACTCACAAAACGACGCGCTGACCGTCAGCGCCCTGGATCATGCCGCTCAGGAAGATGCCCGGCTGGCGAAGTGGTCGGGGCGCGGTCCGGCCACCCTGGCTCTGCAGGGCGACGCCCCAATCGACCTGCAACGCGAAGCGAATGGCCAGCTCTCGGTCACGTTCGAGTACCGCGTCGACACGCCGCCGACCGGCAAAGTCACGCTTGGCATTGAATGCGGACCGGGTTGTCGTGGAGACTTGCCCATCGACGCGCAGCTGAAACAGGCGCCGGGGGGAGAATGGCGCCAGCTGAAAATGCCGTTGCACTGTTTTCAGAGCAAAGGCGCCGACCTGCGCAATGTCACCGCGCCGTTCCTGCTGACCACTGCTGGCAAGCTCGAGCTCGGCATCGCCAACGTCCGGCTGGAGTCGGGACTGAACGACATCGCCGGCTGCGAATGAGTTATTTGTTATAAGTGTCCGCAATGACCAAAGCACCGCCCCGCCGGGCGAAAATTCAGGACGTGGCGGAAGCCGCCGGCGTCGCCATAAAAACCGTGTCGCGGGTGTTGAACAACGAGCCCAACGTGCGCGAGGAAACCCGTCAGCGGGTGCTCGCCATCGTCAAGAAGCTCAACTATCACCCGAGCCTGTCGGCGCGCAGCCTGGCGGGCCGGCGCTCGTTCCTGATCGGGCTGATCTACGAAAATCCCAGCGCCAACTACATCGTCGACGTACAACACGGCGCAATGGCCCGCTGCCGTGAGGACCGCTTCCAACTGCTCATGCATCAAGTCACGGGCCGCGGCGAGGAGATGGAGCGCGACGTGCTCGGGCTGGTCGACCAGACCCATCTGGACGGTTTGATCGTGACGGCACCGCTGAGCGAGTCCGTGGATCTGATGCGAGCGCTGGATCGACGCGCCCTGCCCTTCGTTCGAGTCGCCCCGAACGATGTCCCACATCAAACGCCGTACGTGGATATGGACGATGCCGGCGCGGCGCGCGAGATGACCGAATATCTGATCGGGCTCGGTCACCGCCGCATCGGTTTCATCATCGGTCATCCGGATCATTTCGCCAGCGGCCAGCGCTTGCTCGGTTACAAAGCGGCGCTCGCTGCGCATGGCATCGATTATCAGGATCGTTTCGTGCGCCAGGGTTATTTCGTGTTCGAGTCCGGCATGGACGCGGCCAAGGAATTGCTCACGCAGCCGGATGCGCCCACCGCCATCTTTGCGAGCAACGACGACATGGCCGCGGGCGTGCTGATGGCCGCGCACGAGCTGGGCATCAATGTTCCTGAACGCCTGTCCGTGGCGGGGTTCGACGACACCTACATCGCCAAAACCGTTTGGCCACGGCTCACGACCGTGCATCAGCCCACTTACGACCTGGCATACACCGCGACCAACCTGCTCCTGCAAATGCTACAAACAGGCAGCGCTCCACAATCCATGCGGTTGGGGTATCGTCTGGTGTGCCGCGCTTCGACGGCCGTCGTTCACAAATGACAGGATGACCCGCACCGCCGCGTCTCCCGCTCGTGCACGAATATCGTTGTTGATGCTTGCGGTGACGCTCGGCGTCTCCGCCTGCACCAACTTCTTCTACAACCGGCTGGACACGCTGGCCGCTTGGTACATCCAGGAACTGGTGTCGCTCGACAAGAGCCAGCGCAGCGATCTGCGCTCGTGGCTGGAGAGCACGCTGCAATGGCATCGCAGCTCCGAGCTCGCACGTTATGCAAAGTTTCTGCGCGAGCTGGCCGAAACCGCCGCCCAACCGGGCAACGCTGCAACGTATAAAGGCATCGAAGCACAGGTGGAACGGTTCGGCTCGCGCCTGGTCGAACAGGCCGCACCGGACGCCGCGCGGCTGCTGATGAGCCTGTCACCCGAGCAACTCAGCGAATTCGAAGCCAACCTCGCCGAAAAATCCCGCGAGCGCAACGAGAAAGATCTCAAAGCGCTCGCCGACGGCAAGTGGCACGAGAAGCGCGCCAAAGACATCGAGAAACAACTGAAGCGCTGGACCGGCTCGATCACCCCGGAACAGCGCCAGCTGATCGCCGAGCACAGCAAAGGGTTCGACTCCACCCCATCGGACTGGCTCGAAAGTCAGGCGCGCTGGCGCAAGGCGATGTTCGGCGCGCTCCGCGAACGCTTCACCGCAGGTCAGTCGCCGGCCGCAGTCGAGGAGCGTATTCTCGCGCTGTTGCGCACGCCGGACAGCCAGTGGACTGGCGCTTACCAGACCAAGGCCGCGCAGAACCGTGAGCAATCGCTCGTGGTCCTGGGCGCCCTCGACGCCTCACTGACTCCGGAGCAACGCAGCCATCTGCAACGCGAGCTGAACCAACTGGCACAACGGCTCGAAGCGATGATCCAAAGCTGATGAAAACATTCAAAGGAGCTTCCATGAGTCGCGCCCTGCTGCTGGCCCTCTGCGTTGCATTGCTGACCGTCGCGGGCTGCAAGAAAGCGCCGCCACCCGAACAACCTCCTGCCGAGCAAGCGGCGCCCGCTGCGACCAGCTCCGAGCTGTCGGCCGAAGACAAGGCCGCGATTCATGCGTCCATCGGCAGCATCGATCGCCTGCCCGGCGATGCCGATGAAGACTCATGGCGCAGGCCGAGCGAGGTGCTGACGTTCCTCCAAGTGAAGCCCGGGATGGAAGTGGTCGATTATTTGTCCGCCGGCGGCTACTACACCGAACTGCTGGCGCGCGTGGTCGGCCCGGACGGCCGGGTGATCGCTTATAACAATCCCGAATATCTGAAGTTCTCGGGCGAGAAACCCCAGCAGCGCTATGGCGACGACCGCCTGACAAACGTCGTGCAGCTCACCACGCCGCCCGAGGAGGCGCCGTTCGAGCCGAATTCTCTCGACGCGGCCCTGTTCGTGATGTCGTATCACGACCTGCATTGGAAAGCGAAGGACGGCTCGTGGCCGAACACCGATCCGGCGCAGGCGCTCGCCAGACTGGTTCCGGCGTTGAAGCCGGGCGCGACGGTGGTCGTGTTGGATCACGCCGCTGCCGCGGGCGCCGATCCAGCCACCAGCGTCGACGCACTTCATCGCATCGACCCCGCCATCATCAAACGTGACTTCGAAGCCGCGGGCCTGACCTTCGACGCCGAAAGCAAGGCATTCGCCAATGCCGAGGACGATCACACCAAGCCGGTGTTCGACCCGGCGGTCCGCCACAAGACGGACCAGGTGATGTATCGATTCAGAAAGCCCGCCTGAGAGTTTCGACCCGCCCCGCCGACGGGTTCGAAATCCTGAAATGTTGCGGCCCGGAGAGCTCAGCTCTCCGCCGCACGCTTGAAGGCTTGCGCGAGCTCCTGTTGTTTGCGCGGGGGCACCGGATCGTAATGGCTCAGCTCCATGGTGTACGCACCTTCGCCGCCGGTGAGGGATTTGATACGTGACTGGTAATCGTTGATTTCGGCAAGCGGCACCAGTGCACTGATGCGCGTACGCTGATTCGCCAGCGACTGGCTGCCGCTCACACGACCGCGACGAGTCGCGAGATCGCCAGTGATATCTCCGGTCGCCGTGCTCGGCGACGTGACTTCGATGCGCACCAGCGGCTCGAGCACGATCGGCGCCGCCTCCTCGACTGCATTCAGAAACGCGCGACGGCCGGCGGCGATGAAGGCCACCTCCTTCGAATCCACCGGATGATGCTTGCCATCGTGAACGATCACGCGAATGTCTTGCAGCGGAAAGCCCGCGACCGCGCCTTCACTCAAGGCCTGGCGCACCCCTTTCTCCACCGCCGGAATGTATTGCGATGGAATGACGCCGCCCACGACCTCGTCGACGAACTCGAAGCCCTCGCCCCGCGGCAACGGCTCGACGCGCAAATACACTTCGCCGAACTGTCCCGCGCCGCCGGTTTGTTTCTTGTGTCGATGATGACCTTCCGCCGGCCGCGTGATGGTTTCGCGATAAGGAATGCTCGGCGACTTGGTCTTGCAACCCACGCCATAGCGTTCCTTCATGCGATCGAGCAGCACGCGCAGATGCAGATCGCCCATGCCGTACAGCACGGTTTCATTCATGCCCGCCTGATGCTCGATGCGCACACCCGGATCTTCGGCAACGAGCTTATGCAGCGCATCCGACAACTTCTGTTCCTCGCCGCGACGCTCGGGCTCGATGGCGATGCCCGCCATCGCCGGCGGCAGGGTGATGGATTTCAGGTGATAGTGATCCTCGTCGTGCGAGTCATGCAGCACAGCGTCGAACTGCATCTCTTCGACTTTCGGCACGGCGCAGATGTCGCCAGGAATGGCCTGGGGGACCTCGACGTGATCCTTGCCTTGCAGACGATACAAATGCGCGATCTTGAACGGCTTGCGCGCGTCGCCGATGAACAGCTGCGCGCCCGAGCGCACCGTGCCTTGATGAACGCGAAAGATGCCGAGCCGGCCGACGAACGGGTCGATGTTCACTTTGAAGACGTGCGCGATCACATGCGCATTCGGATCCGGCCGGACCTTGACGCGCACGGCCTGCGGGCCTTCGCCCCGTAGAAAGGGCGGCGGATTGCCCTCCAGGGGATTGGGCATGAGGCGCGCGAAAATCTTCAGCAGTTCTTTGATGCCGACCCCGGTCTCGGCCGAGGTGAAACAAACCGGCACGAGGTGCCCCTCGCGCAGGGCGCGCTCAAAAGGGTCGTGCAGCTGCTCCGGGGACAATTCCTCGCCCTGTTCCAGATACAGCGCCATCAGGTCCTCGTCGACCTCGACCACCTGGTCGATGATCTCGGTGTGCGCGCTCTCCACCGACGAAAAGTCCGGCGGCTGGATGGCATCGGGGCCGGGGTCGAAGAAGCAGTCCACCACCGCGTTGCCGCCCTGGGCGGGCAGGTTCAGCGGCAGACATTCGCGCCCGAACAGCTCTCGCAGCTGCGCCAGCACCGCTTCCGGCTGCGCATCCTTGGCGTCGATCTTGTTGATGATGACCAGCCGGCACAGCTCGCGATCGCGGGCGAAATCCATCATCCGCTGGGTGATCGGCTCGACCCCGTTCACGGCGCTGACCACCACCGCGGCGGTTTCGACCGCTTCCAGCACCGTCAGCGCACGGCCGGCGAAATCCGGGTAGCCCGGTGTGTCGAACAGTTGAATGTGACAGTCGGAGACCGGGAAATGCACCAGCGTCGAGTCCAGGGAGTGGCGCAGCTGTTTTTCCTGCGGATCGAAGTCACAAACGGTGGTGCCGCGCTCCAGGCTGCCGCGGCTGCGGATGACGCCAGCCTCCAGCAGCAGGCTCTCGGTCAGCAGGGTTTTACCCGAGCCGGCCTGGCCGACCAGCGCGATGTTGCGAATGTCCGAGGTCGAATGCGCCCCGGCGCTTGCCCCTGAGGTCGTCATGGGGGTGTCACCTCCACGACCACGGCTGTGGTGGCCGTCTTACGTCGCTCAACCGGAGATTTAGCCCCAGCATACTCCTCAACCGGCCATTAAGAAGCTGCGAAGCTCTTGGAGCTGTCGCGCCCTACGCTTAACCTACACACCTTGAACTAACTACCCACTCACCCGCTTCCTCATGAGCAAGCGCGCCCTGATCGTCGACGATTCGCGTTCCGCTCGCGTCATTTTGAGCCGCATGCTGGAAGGCTATGGTCTGGAAGTGGATTCCTCCGAGTCGGCCGAGGCCGCCCTGGAATTCCTGCGCCAGGCCCGTCCGGACGTGATCTTCATGGATCACCTCATGCCCGGCATGGATGGCTTCCAGGCGATCCAGGCCATCAAGGGCAATCCGGAAACGGCCACCATTCCCGTAGTCATGTACACCTCGCAGGAAGGAGAGCTGTACGTCAGCCAGGCCCGTGCGCTCGGCGCGGTTGGCGTGCTGCCGAAGACGGTGAAGCATTCCGACGTGTCGCGGGTGCTGTACCAGCTGCGATTGCTGCCGGAACGCCGCGAGGCGCGCCCGGTGGCGCCGGTCGAGCATCAGGAAAATTCGACAGCCGTGCAGGTGGAGCCGGCCCGCCCTGCAGGCGGCGATGTCGAGACCATGATTCGCAATGCCGTGGCGCCGCTGCTCAAGGAGCAAAACGCGGAGATGCGGCGCTTCGTAATGGCCAGCCTGGAGGCATTCGCGCGTCGCATCGCTCCCGAGAGCAGGCCGGCGACCGCCCCTTCCGCCACTGCGATCACCACTCCCGAGCAGCCGCCGCAGCCGGCCGAAATGCAGACCCAGACCATCGTCGTGCGGCAAAGCCGCTGGCCGTTGGTGGCGGGGGTCGGGGCCGTCGCGCTGATCCCGACGCTCGTGCTGGCGCTGTTCTATACCAAAGAGCTCGAGACCTCGAAGGCGCTGCGCAGCGCGGTGACCACGCTGCAATCGACCATCGACGGTCAGCAGGCGCAGCTGACCACGCTGCAGACGAGCATCCAATCCGGTCAGCTGGCCGTCGCCGCTGCGGACAAGCCCGACAATGTGACTGCCGAGGCCGTGCCTTATGGCGAAGCGCCCCTGTCCGGTGCGCGGCTGGAACGGCTGCGCGACATGCTGGCCCAGCTGCGCGCCAACGGCTTCAAAGGCAAAGTGAAGATCGCGACCTTCGTCGGCGAGTTCTGTCTCACCGGCAACGGCATCGAAGGCTATTCCATGGCGAGCGATGACCTGCCGGTGAAGCGTTGCGACCTGGTCGGCAACCCCTTCGAGGACAGCCTGCCGAGCGCGCAGCGTCAATCGCTCGCGTTCGCCAACCTGGTGTCTTCGCTGCGCCCGGATGGCGGCTTGATCGTCGAAGTCGCGCATGAAGGCCGCCGCCCGAGCGTGCCCTATCCGACCGCGGATCAGCTCGCTCGCGTGACCGCGGGCGAGTGGAATCGAATCGCCGCCCAGAACAATCGGGTGGAATTCGCCACCCAGCCGACTGGCTCATGAGCCAAGGCCCTCGTCACGGACGCTGTTAGAGGGTTTCATGTCGACGTCGACTCCCTGGCTGCTCTACGGTGCCAATGGCTACACCGGCGAACTGATCGCGCGTGAAGCGGTCGCCCGCGGCATGAAGCCCGTGCTCGCCGGTCGCTCCAAACAAAAAATCGCCAGGCTCGCCGCCGAGCTCGACTGTCCCAGCGCAGTGTTCGATCTCGCGGATCACACCGCGTTGTGTTCGACGCTCTCACAAGTTGCCGCCGTCCTTCATTGCGCCGGTCCGTTCTCGCACACCGCGGCGTCGATGATGCAAGGCTGTCTCGCCACGCATGTCCATTATCTGGACATCACTGGCGAGATCGACGTCTTCGAATTGGCCGCGAGCGTGCACGAGAAGGCGCAACGGTCCGGCATCGTGCTGTGTCCGGGCGTCGGCTTCGATGTCGTGCCCACCGATTGCGTGGCCGCCCGACTGAAAGAAGCGATGCCGGATGCGACCCATCTGGCGCTGGGCTTCGACAGCCGCGCCGGTCTGAGCAAAGGCACCGCCAAGACCGCGATCGAGTCGGCCGGCAAAGGCTCGTGCGTGCGCATCGACGGTCGTCTGGTCACCGAACGACTGGCAGCGCGCACGCGTCGCATCGACTTCGGCGCCGGCGAGAAACTGGCTGTCAGCATCCCCTGGGGCGATGTAAGCACAGCGTATTACACGACCGGTATCCGCAACATCGAGGTGTACACCGCGACGTCGCAGAAATCTCTCGACGGCATGCGGCGCGCCAATCTGCTCCGTCCGCTGCTCCGGCAACGCTGGATCCGGGAGCTGGTAAAATTCAGCGCGCAGCGACGCATCACGCCCCCCGGTAAAACCGAACGTGACAACAACCCCACTCACGTCTGGGGCGAAGTGCGCAATGGCGCCGGTGAAGTGAAAACCGCAAGACTGCGCACCGCCAATGGCTACTCGCTGACGGTGCATGCGGCCTTGGGCATTCTGGGCGAAGTGCTCGGTCGCGCTTGCAACCCGGGCTTCACCACCCCAAGCTTGCTGGTTGGCGCCGACTTTGTCAGCGCCTTGCCAGGTTCGTCCACGATTCGCATTGACTCATGATCGACTCCGCTGATTTCCCGACTTCCGCCGACCCGCTCGTCGCCAGATTCGCTCCCACCGGCTGGCTCGCCAACGCGCACTTCCAGTCCATCGTGCCCAGCCTGAGCCTGCGCCGGCCGTTCGTTGCCAGTCGCGCCAGACAGATGCTCGCGGTTGCAGATACACAGATCATCGATTGCGGCGACGGCGTGCGCCTGCTCGGCCATTACTCCAGTCAGGAAGCGGCAGGCCGGCCGCCGGCGCGCGATCTGGCGATCCTGTTGCACGGCTGGGAAGGCAGCTCCGATTCGGTGTATGTGCTGTCGCTGGGCAGCCATCTGTTCAATCAGGGTTGTGACATCTTCCGCCTGAACCTGCGCGATCACGGGCCGAGCCATCATCTGAACGAGGACATCTTCCATTCGTGCCGGCTCGACGAAGTGGTCGGCGCGGTGCGCAGCGTGCAGCGCTCGCTGCCCGACAAGCGCATCACGATCGCGGGCTTTTCGTTGGGTGGCAATTTCGCGCTACGCGTCGCGGCCAAGGCCCCGCAAGCGGGCATCGAGCTGGAGCGCGCCGCGGCCGTGTGCCCGGTGCTGAGGCCGCACAGCACGATGGAAGTGCTGGAGAACGGCTGGTTCATCTATCAGCAGTATTTCATCAGCAAGTGGAAGCGCTCGCTGCGCCGGAAACAGCAGTGTTTCCCGAAGCGCTACGACTTCAGCAAGATCCTCGCGCAGCGGACCATTCGCGACATGACCGAGCTGCTGGTGCGCCATTTCAGCGAGTTCTCCGACCTGGATGCGTATCTCAACGGCTACGCGATCACTGGCGATGCGCTCGCGCATCTGCAGGTGCCCAGCCACATTCTGATCTCGCTGGACGATCCCATCATCCCGGCGCACGACCTGCAGCACCTGGCACGCTCGCCGAACCTGCATGTCACGAGCATTCGCAACGGCGGCCATTGCGGCTTCATGGATACGTTCAATGGCGCCAGCTGGGCGGACCGCCAGATCTCCAACATCATGTTTGGACAGCCGGCGGCCGTGGAGACGCGCAACGCCGCCTGAAATCAGGATGCGTCGTTCTTGAATTCCCGGAGCACCTTTCGATAAGACGTGGTCGCGACCAGCTTCGCGCCACGCGCCGCCAGTTGCGCCGCCGACTGGCGGGAGCTCACGTTCAGAATCACCCATCGCCAGGGCCCGCGCCACAGCTGCGCGTTGCCGTCAGTGAGCAATTCCTGATCGCACAACAGATAGTCCGGCACCACGGCTTCGCTCTTCAGCGCCGACAAGCTGGAATATTCCGACAGGATCCAGCCGATTCGATAGGAAGAAATCTGCCGGGCATGATGCACGGCCGACAGGTCCCGTGACACGAGCACGGATTGGCGCACCATCGGCTTGAGCACTTCGCAGATCTTTCGAACGACCACGTCCGCGCCAAACACGCGCAAGCTGGCCCGCTTGATCTCGACGAACACGGTCACCGCGGGATGCGTCGCAATCAAGCTCACTGCCTGCGCGAGCGTCGGCACGCCGATGTCCGTGTACTTTTGCTGGAAACGTTCCGATTCGGTTACCGCGATCTCGGCCAGCTGCTGCCAGGTGAGTTCAAGTGCGCTGCGATCCACACCGGCCATGCGCTTCAGATTGGCATCGTTCAGCAGGACCGGCTGCCGGTCGGCGGTGAGCTGCACGTCGAAGGCGAGGTGGCGCGCCCCCAGGTCCAACGCCGAGCGCAGCGCCGGCAGAGTATTTTCGGGATATTCGTCGGCGTTGCCGCGTTGAGCGAGCAAATCTGGCAGGGGCGAGAACAGTCTGCTGGCACTCATCCGGGCACGCGGCTCCAGTGATTCGGCAGTATCTTAACCGTAGCACCGGACTCGGTCGGTGCCGCGGACCCTCATTGACCGGTCAAGCGTTGGAAGAGCTGAAAACACACTGGCCTCCTTTCCTGGCGCACTCACACAGGTCTCCTTCATGAACGGACGCAGGGCACGACTGGCGCAGGTACTGTTGCTGCTCGCCGCGCTACAGGCATGTGGCGGCGGATCCGGCGGCGGCTCCGGCACTTCCGGGCAACCCGCCGGCCAGGAGCCTCCTCCGCCCGCACCGCCGCCCACCACCGGCCCGTCGGGTCTGGATGCGCGGCCCGCGAATGCTACTTGTATCGCGTGGCCCCGCCCCAGTGCAGGCAGTGATATTTCCTTGAGTCGATTCACCAATCTGTCGTTCACCCTGCCAGTCGCGCTGCTGCAGCCGCCTAACGACAGCTCCCGCTGGTTCGTCGTCCAGCAGAACGGCATCGTCCGGCAGTTCAGCGGCACCAATCCGAGCAGCGCCAGCACCTTCATCGATATCAGCGCGCAAAGCTCCGAGGTGGGCAGCGGCAGTGAGGCAGGATTGCTGGGCATGGCGTTTCATCCCAACTATCCGGCGGACAATCGGGTCTTCCTGGCGTACACGCACGGCATTCCGATCGTTCTGCGCGTCTCGTCGTTCAGCAGCAGCGATGGCGGCGCAACGTTGAATCCGGCGAGCGAAGCCGTTCTGCTGACCATCGATAAGCCGTTCGACAATCACAACGGCGGCAACATCGGGTTCGGACCGGATGGCTATCTGTATATCGGCGTCGGCGACGGCGGTGGTGGCGGCGATCGGCACGGCGATCGCGGCAACGGCCAGCGCCTCACCACCATGCTCGGCAAGATGTTACGTATCGACGTGAACGGCGCCGCGCCCTACGCGATTCCGCCCACGAATCCATATGCCGGCAACGCGCTGTGTCCGGCAGCCGGCCGCGCCAGCGGCGAATGCCCGGAAATCTACGCTTATGGCTTCCGTAATCCCTGGCGCTGGAGTTTCGACCGCGAGAATGGCGACCTCTGGGTCGGCGATGTCGGGCAGGCGGAGCTGGAAGAGATAGACCTGGTCACGCTCGGCGGCAACTACGGCTGGCGCTGCCGCGAAGGCGACCATGACTTCAACACTTCAGGAACTCCTGGCTGCAGCACGGCGACGCTCATCGACCCCGTGACCCAATACGACCACACGCTGGGCGTCGCGGTCACTGGCGGCTATGTCTACCGCGGCTCGCAGAACACCGGCCTGCTGGGACGATATCTGTTCGGCGACTTCGGCTCCGGTCGCATCTGGGCCTGGATTGCCGAGAATGCCGCGCAACCGCGCCAGCCGACGCAGCTGCTCGATACCAATTTCGCGATCTCTTCCTTCGGCCAGGGCAACGATGGCGAGCTTTATGTGGTCGACTACGGCGGCACTCTGCAGCGGATCAACTTCGGAACCGTGGTTGGCACCAACACCGCACCGCGACAGTTGAGCGCCACCGGCTGCGTCAGCTCGGCCGATCCGAAGCTGCCCGCGGCGGGCCTGATTCCTTACGCCATCAATGCGTCCTTCTGGTCCGACGGTGCCGACAAGGACCGTTGGATCGCGCTGCCCGATGGCCAGAGCATCGCGATCGGAACGGACGGTGACTGGAGCTTCCCGAACGGCACGGTGCTGATGAAGAACTTCCGCGTCGGCACGCGCCTGGTCGAGACGCGCCTGTTCATGCGCCATCCCGACGGTGTGTGGGGCGGCTTCAGTTATGAATGGAACGCGGAACAGACGCAGGCAACCCTGCTGGAAGGCGGCGCGGTGCGCGACCTCGGCGACGGCCGCAGCTGGATCTTCCCGAGTGAAGGGCAATGCCTCGACTGTCACACGCAAGCCGCGGGCCGCTCGTTGGGCTTGGAAACGGCGCAGCTCAATCGTTCGCTCACTTACTCGCAGACCAATCGCTCGGCGAACGAACTGACCACCCTGAGTCACATCGGCGTGCTGACGCCCGCGATCGCGGATCCGGCGACCCAGCCCGCGCTGCCTGATCCTTTCGGCACCACCGGAACGCTCGCTGAGCGCGCTCGGGCCTACCTGCACACGAACTGCTCGCAGTGCCACCGACCAGGCTCGACCGCGCCGACCAACCTCGATTTCCGCTTCACGACCTCGTTGATCGCAACCAATGCGTGCAACGCCGTGCCTCAGGCCGGCGATGTTGGACTGGGCTCGAATGCGCGCGTGATTGCGCCAGGCAGCTCGGCCAATTCAGTGCTGGTTGCTCGCATGAACCGCCGTGATACGGCCGCCATGCCGCCATTGGCGTCGACCACGGTCGACGCCGCGGGCGTGTCATTGATCTCGCAGTGGATCGACAGCCTGTCGAGCTGCCAGTAGCGGGCTCATCTGGCCGACTCGCCGCGCTTCTCCTCGAAGTGCACCACCGGCGTGCCGCTGGTCACCGCCATGTCGCCTTCGATGATGGCGCCCTTGGCAACCGCGATGGAGCGCGCCTTCAACGAGCCTTTGATGCGAGCGGTGGCGCGCAGCTCCAGCTTCTCCGCAATGGTGACCGAGCCTTCGACTTCGCCGGCGATGACCGCATTGCCGGCGCGAATCTCACCTTGCCAGCGACCACCGTCGGACAGCGTCAGCGCGCCGTGAACGTCGCCATCGCCGAGCACGTTGCCACTGACCACCAGGTCGCTGGCGCATTCCAGGTCTCCGGTAAAACGCGAGCCCGAGCCGATGAACGTCGGACTGCTGGACACACGATCGACAAGACGGCGGCGGGGCGAATCGGCCATGAACATCTCCAGAAAACGAGCGCGGATTATTCACCGGCGCCCTGACAACGAGCCACGCAGGTTGCAGTCGGCGAATGGCGTCAGTCCGTGACCCAAGTCACCGAAGCGGTCCGAAGCTGACACTTCGTGTCAGCGACCCGGGCTGAATGACTGTCATACCGCTATTTATAAGTGACTGATCGGCGGACTGGCCAGCACGTCATGGAACTTTTACAGGCGCTGGCACAGCGGTTGCAACGATGCGCTGGCATTTATGCGCTGAACCTCCAAGCAAGCTCCCGGGAGCCCTTGAGTTCGAACTCACGCCGCCACGCGTTCTTCCCCGCGGGCGGCGTTTTTTTTTCGCCTCGGTCGCGCAGCTCCCGGCGCGCCCGGGGATCGTTATGATGTCGGCTCGCCGCAAGGCCCGGCCACTTGCGACCAGAAAACAGGAAGCTCTCATGACGTCCAGATCGCGGCTGTCTCGAATGCTGTTGTTGGGACTGGTGCTGCTGGCACCGGCCGGCTTCGCGCAAGTGCCCGGCGCCGACCAGGTCCGCACCGCGACCCTGGCCAATGGCATGCAGATTATCGTCTGGCCGGACCACGACATTCCCAACGTCGCGCTCTACAACTGGGTGCACGTCGGCAGCCGCAACGAGGCGCCCGGCATCACCGGCCTGGCGCATTTCTTCGAGCACATGATGTTCAACGGCACGAGCAAGCGCGCGCCCGGCGAATTCGATCAAGTGCTGGAGGCCAACGGCGCGCGCAACAACGCGTTCACCAGCGACGACGTGACGGTGTATCAGGACTGGTTCCCGCGCTCGGCGCTCGAAACCGTGTTCGAGCTGGAGGCGGATCGGCTGCAAAACCTGGCGTTCGATCCCAAGGTGGTCGAAAGCGAGCGCGATGTGGTCCATTCCGAGCGCCGGCTGCGAGTCGACGACAGTCACCAGGGACGCTTGCAGGAACGAGTGCAGGCGACCGCATTCCTCGCGCACCCGTATGGCATCCCCACGATCGGCTGGCCCTCGGACATCCTGTCGTGGACCATCGATGACCTGAAGAAATTCTTCTCGACCTACTACGCACCGAACAACTGCACGCTGGTGCTGGTCGGCGATGTCGAGCCGGACAGCGCGATCGCGCTGGCCCGCAAATATTTCGAGCCCATTCCCGCGCAGGAACCGCCGCGGCCGGTGAAGACGGTCGAGCCCGAACAGCTCGGGGAGCGCCGCGTCGCGATCAACGCCGAAGCGCAAACGCCGCTGATTCAGTTCGCCTATCACGGCCTGGCCGGGACGGACCCACGGCGGCCGGCGCTGGACTTGCTCACGCGCGTGCTGACCGATGGCGACGCGTCCCGACTGCATCGCGCCCTGGTCGAGGAACAGAAACTGGCGATCTCGGCCGACAGCTATTTCTCGGCGGGCTTCGATCCCGGCCTGGTGTGGTTCTTCCTCTCCTTGCCGGCCAATGGCGATGCGAGCCAGGCCGAAGCCGAGTTCACCCGGCAGATCGAGCGAGTCATCAAGGAGGGTGTGACCGCCGACGAGCTGGCTCGTGCCCGCAGCCAGGCGCTCGCCGATTTCTGGCGCGGCCTGGCCACGATCGATGGCAAAGCGAACGCAATCGGCACCTTTGCCGTGCTTCAGGGCGGTTACCAGAAGCTGTTCGATGAACCTCGCGCCTACGAGGCCGTGACTCAGCAGGACATTCAGAAGGTCGCCGCCGAGTTCCTGCGCTCCAGCAACCGCACCGTGGGAGTATTGAAATCACCGCCCCCTGCCGAGGACGTACAGACCAAGACGGGAGGTGCGCAATGAATCCGCTGCGCCGGTTCGTCGTCATCGCCGCGACCGTTTGCTCGCTGAGCGCGCCCGTCGTGTTCGCAGCCAGCACCGTGAAGACGCCCAATTTCGAGAAAGTGAAGCTCGCCAACGGCGCCACGCTGCTGTTGATGGAACGCCACGACGTGCCGCTGATTGCATTTACCGCGGTGGTTCGCGGCGGTGCGCTGACCGATCCAGCAGAGCGCCTCGGCACCGCGAGCCTGTTGGCCGGCCTGCTAGAGAAAGGCGCGGGCAATCGGGACGCAAACACGTTCGCTGAAACGGTGGCCTCGGTCGGTGGCCAGATCCAGACCGGCACCAGTACTGAAAGCATCTCGGTGGCCGGATCGTTCCTGGCGCGCGATCAGAAGCTGATGGTCGAACTGCTCGCCGATGTCCTGCAACGGCCGCGTCTGGAGGAAAAACAGTTCGAGACGCTGCGCGACCGCTCCATCGAGTTCATTCGCGCCGCCAAGGATTCGGATCGCTCGACGCTCACACCGATCTACGGCGCGGCCAGCCTGTTCGGTGCGCATCCGTATGGCCGTTCAGTCGGAGGCAGTGAAGCGAGCCTGGCGGCCATCAAACATGCGGATGTGCGCCAGTACTACGCGGATAACTTCGGTGCCGATCGCGTCATCATCGCGGTCGCCGGCGATTTCAAGACGGCGCAGCTGAAGTCGTTGCTGTCGCGCGCATTCGCGAACTGGCGCAAAGCCGGGCAGCCGCTGCCTGCCGTGCCGAAACAGACCCAAGTCACGGCGCGGCGCGTGCTGCTGGTCGACGCGCCCGATGCGGTGCAATCGTATTTCTGGTGTGGCGACGTGAGCGTCCCCAGGAATGATCCGCGGCGTGCCGCGCTCGACATCGTCAACACGCTGTTCGGCGGACGCTTCACGTCCATGCTCAACACCGAGCTGCGTATTCGCAGTGGCTTGAGTTACGGAGCGAGCTCGCGCTTCGACCGGATGGCCGAAGGTGGCAGCTGGGAGCTCGGTTCGTTCACGCGCACCGAAAAGACCATCGAAGCCATCGATCTCGCCTTCGCGACGCTCGACAAGCTGCATGCGGGAGCCATCGACGACGCGCAACTCGAATCCGCCAAGAGCTATGTGCTCGGGCAATACCCGCTCGGCTTGGAAACGGCCTCGCAGTGGGCGTATCAGCTCGCCACCTTGGAGCTCTACGGGCTCGACCGCAGTTATATCGACGATTACGGCAATCAGCTCGCGGCCGTGACTCTGGCCGATGCCAGACACGTGATCGACGAAGTGATTCCCAGCAGTCGGCAGGTCGTACTGGTCGTCATCGGCAAAGCCGACGCCATTCGCGAGGGGCTGCGCAAATACGGGCCGCTCACCGAAGTGAAGCTGTCGGACCCGGAGTTCCGAGCCCAGCCATGAGTGAATGGAGCTCCACACGGAAGTCCCGCACGGAACCAGCTTGCGTATGAGCGATTGGCCTCATTCAGTCATTCAGGCCGCAGTACTGCAGTACATCCGCAGTCACGTGAAGCAATCGAACTGGCGCTTCACGCAGCTCGAGGTGGTGCATGACGCGCTGGCGCGGGTGATCCGGCTGGGCACGGACGAGCTGTGCGTGGTGAGTTGTTTCATCGACGGTCAGCGCTGGTACGTCATGACCACGATGCGAGTATTCGGCATCTACCGCGGCTCGCGCTTCGATTTCTCGCCATTGCAGATCCGCAGGTGCACCTGGGGAGACTTCAAACAGGAAGGCCAGGTACAGATCGAGGTGGCGGAGATCCAGCTGATCGGCGGCGAGAAGGTCACGCTCGCCTACGAGGCCGGCTTCGCATCCATCGCACCGATCTTCTACGAACGTTTCTGGCACACGCGCTATCCGACCCTCGGACGTGGCTGAAGCGAGCCCGGGAAGCGGCTTGGCGCAGCTGCAATCGCACCGTCCGACCGGTTTGCGCAGGGACGTCGTCCAAGCGACTTTTCAGCTCATCGATTTATGTGAAGCTGGTCACACCACGAACAACTCGTTGGCGATGCCGCACGGTCGGCCGCCTGGGAGCGCGGCGGGAAGTCTGCGTGAAACCGCTGAAAAAGCCGCTCTGGCAGGCCCGGTGACGCCAGATCCTGACAATTTTTCCGACATGGACAAACGCCGAAAGCCGAATAGACTCGCGGCATCGTTTGCAATTTCCGCAACGAGTCTCCCGCTAAATGCAGTATCGGCGCAGCGATTTCGATGTCACCAACACCGTGCAGGTGAGCTCACCTGACGCGGTCCGTCGGGCTGTGGTCGAATTGTTTCGACAGAGCTGGCCGCACTACCCGCTCGACCGGGTCGACACCGCGTTCCGGGACTTCGAACGCCTGTTCAACGGTCAGTTTCCCGGCTACTACGGCTGCGACACCGTTTATCACGATCTGCAGCACTCGCTCGACGGCACGCTCGCCGTGGCCCGGCTGATCGTCAGTTACGATCGCACCCACCTGGCCGATGAACGGCTCGGACCGGAGCGCGCCATCCTCGGCGTGGTGACCGCGTTGTTTCACGACGCCGGTTACATTCGTCAGACCGACGACCAGACGCATCGCAATGGCGCCGAGTTCACGCTCAGCCACGTCAGCCGCAGCGCCCAATTCATCGGTCGTTACCTGCCCACCATCGGCATGGCCGAGTGGGTGCCGGTGGCGACCAAGATCGTGCACTTCACCGGTTACGAAGTGCAGTTCGACCAGATTCGCCTCGACGACCCGCGCGACCGCAAGCTCGGCCACCTGATCGGCACCGGCGACCTGATCGCCCAGATGTCGGACCGGTGTTATCTGGAGAAATGCCGCGACCGGCTCTACCCCGAGTTCGTGCTCGGCGGTATCGCCATGCCCAGCGACTCGAGCGGCAGGACTTCGGTGAAATACAGCTCCGGCCTGGATGTCCTGCGACAGACGCCCGGCTTCATCGAAGACGTGCGCCGCTCGCGGCTGGATGGCGAGTTCGGCAGCGCGTACAGCTATCTGGAATCGCTGTTCAACGGCCGCAACCCGTACATGGAAGCGATCGAAGCCAACCTGAGCTATCTGAGCGAGGTGTTGCGCACGGGCCGCTGGCCCATGCTCCGGCGCGATCCGCCCTGCTTCACCTGGGAGCGCAACCCGGTGCAGAACATCCGCTCGCTGGTGATCGGCCATCTCAAGCAGGTGTGGAAGAGCAGCTGAGCTGGCTAACATGGCGGGATGACAGTCGATCCCCCGGACAGTGGCTGGATGAACCTCGGCGTCGCGCTCGCGATCGGCTTTCTGATCGGGATCGAGCGCGAACGCAGTAAAGGCACCGGACCCGGACGCGCGGTCGCGGGGCTGCGCACCTTCACCCTCATCTCTCTCACCGGCGCGCTCGGTCTGTGGATCGGCGGCATCCCTGTATTCATCGCCACCGGTGCCATCGTCGGCGTGCTGATCGCGGTCGGCTACGTGCGTACTCGCGATACCGATCCCGGGCTCACCACCGAAATTGCGATGCTCATTACGCTGCTGCTGGGTGGCCTGGCGGTGCGCGAGCCGCGTCTCGCCGCCGCATTGGCAGTGATCGTCGCCATCCTGCTCGCCTTCCGCAGCTACGCGCACAACTGGGTCAAGAACGTTCTGACCGATGAAGAAGTCCGCGACGGCCTGCTGCTCGCAGCCGCGGCCCTGGTGATTCTGCCGCTTACGCCGACTGAACCGATCGATCCGTGGGGCATCGTGCAACCACGCAAGCTGTGGATGCTTGCCGTGCTGGTCATGGCGATCAATGCGCTCGGTTACGTGGCGCTCCGCGCGCTCGGGGCCAAAACTGGATTGGCAATCGCTGGCTTGCTGTCCGGGTTCGTGTCGAGCACAGCGACCATCGGCGCGATGGGCGCGCGCACGAAGAGCCAACCGGAATTGCGCGAAGGCGCGGTCGCCGGCGCGGCCGCATCGTCGGTTGCAACAGTGATTCAGCTCGCAATCGTCGTGGGCCTGGTCAGCCCGCCCACGTTGTCGATGCTCACGCCTTCACTGATCGCGTCGGGAATCGCGGCTGTGATCTACGCCGGCATTTTCGCGCTACGCAGTTTCCGTGAGACGCCTGCAGCCGGCGATGCGCCCAAAGGCAGGCCGTTCGAACCCAAGACCGCCATCGTCTTCGTGCTGGTGGTCGGCATCACGTTGCTGATCTCGGCCCTGCTGACCCAATGGCTCGGCGACCGCGGGCTGCTGATCGCCGCCGGTGTCGCCGGTTTTACCGATGCGCATGCGGCTGCCATCTCGTCAGCATCGCTGGCCGCGAGCGGACGCGCGCAGACGGAGTTCGCGGCGCTGGCGGCACTGGTCGGCTTCTCGACCAACATCGTCAGCAAGACGGCGGTCGCGTTTTCACTCGGCGATCGACGCTATGCCTACGAGCTCGTGCCGGGCCTGATTCTGATGGCGGCAGCTGCCTGGGGTGCGTGGTCGGTTCGCGCTTTCTTCGTTTAGGCACTTCATACTGCGCCGATGCGTGAACAGTTCACACGGCTCAATGCCCGGTTTCCCCACAAGCGCGCCTTCATCACCGGCGCCAGCAGCGGACTCGGTCTGGAACTGGCCAGGCAGCTCGCGGCCGATGGCTGGACGCTCGGGCTGTTCGACCGCAATCTGGAGCGGCTCACCAGCGTCGAAGCGCAGTTCGCCGAAGCCGGAGTGCCGCTGGTCGCCTATCCGGGCGATGTCACACAAGCAGACGAGCTCACGGTCGCGGTGAACTCGTTCGCCGCCACTCACGACGGCCTGGACGTGATGATCAACAACGCCGGCGTCGCGGGTGCCGGCTCGATGATGGAAGTGTCGCTGGAAGACTGGCGCTGGATCATCGACATCAACGTGATGGGCGTCGTGCATGGCTCGCGCGCCGCCATCCCTCATCTGCAACGTAATGGCAGCGGCTTGCTGATCAACATCGCGAGCGCCGCGGCGTTCGCCTCCGCGCCGGGCATGATCTCGTACAACGCCACCAAGGCGGCGGTCGTTTCCATCAGCGAAACGTTGGTGAACGAATTGCAGCCGGTCGGCACGCAAGTGTCGGTCGTCATGCCGGCGTTCTTTCGTTCTTCGCTGTTGGAAACATTGCGCGGCCCGGAACATGCGCGCGTGCTTGCGAATAAAGCTACACAGCGATCGGAGCTTTCGGTCGAACAGGTCGCGCGCGATTTGCTGACAGAATCTGCCGACGGCCGGACCTACATCGTGCTACCGAGATCGGCGCGCATGATGTGGCGAATGAAGCGCTGGATGCCGCTGCGTTTTCTCGAACGCGTGAGGGACTTCGCGCGGCGGCAACCAGCCGACTGATCAGACGGGCGTGTCCACCGTCAGCAGGAAGCGCGTGTAGATTTCGGGCAGGCGCGCCAATACGTGCGCCTTGCCTTCGATGTTGCTGGCCTCCAGCACCCGTCGCAGCGTCGACAGGCTCAGCGACTCGAGCGCCGGCTGTGCAATCGGTGCGTAGCTCAGATGCCAGGGCTCGGGACTCACGCCGCCGCGATCGGTGCGGTACGGCTGATAGAAGCCGAAGCGTCGCATGTTCGCATCGAGCCATTGCGACAGCCGCCCGAATATTCCCTGCGGCGCGTACTCGGCGGGCAACAGCTCGACCGTGTAGCCCGGCGGTACCGCGGCGGCATCGATGACGTCGACATCGCTGCCCCAGTGATGACGGCTGCCGCCCGGAATCGCCGACCAGCACAGAATCGCATCGACCGCGGCCGAATCCGACAGCTGCTTGCGATCGAGCAATGCGCCCTGCCGATCGTAGATCGCCCGCTCGCCGCTCCACTTGCGATTCCAGATGCCGAGCTGCGCCTGGAAATCCCGAAAGCTGGAGCGCGGTGTGAGATCGATGCCGTCGGCGCGCGCGGCGTCTCTCATCGCGAGGAAAGATGCCACTGCTTCATAGTGAAGCATGCAGCGCGGGTCGGTGAGTTCCACGACATGACTGCGCGCCTGTCCGGTGAGCTCGAGCTCGTTCATTACGATCTGCATCCTGGGGCGAGAAATGGAGCAAAAAAGCGCGGGGTTTGCCGCGCTTTTTAACATTCTAATCGTTTGGTATGTTAAAAAAACCGACAAGTAAATCAGGTGTCTCGCTAGCGCGAAAAACACGAGTATCATGCCGGAATGAAGCGGTAGTGCCAGCGTCTCGAAGCCGAGGCACTTCGGCAGCACGAAGCAAGCAAGTCCGGAGTATGGGTTGAGATCGCGGGGCCTCAAAATCAGATTGCTGTCCGTCGCCATCGCGGCGGGCATGGCCATTGCCGCGACCCTGTTCCTGCTCGAATACCTCGATTACCGCAAGTCGAGCGATGTCCTGGTCAGGCACGGCGAACGCTCGCTGCTGAACGCTGAAACCCAACGCCTGGACCTGCTGGCCAGCGACATGGCAGCGGCCGGCGCGCAGGCCCTCGAAACGGCCTTGCGCGATCATGACCAACGCACCGTCGAAAAAATCGTCGCCTCGCTGCTGAACAACCCCTATTCGATTTCGGCGCGCGTGCTGGCGCCCGACGGCTCGGTCGTCTACGAAACCGTCCGGCAGGATCAATGGATTCAGCAGATCACCGATCAGGACAAGCGCACCATCCGTCGCGGCCTGGGTGGGGTCGAGTCACTCGGCACGCTGGAGATCGTCGTCGGTCGACCGGGCCTCGCCGACACCGCGCACGCATTGAGGTCGCAACTGGAGCTCGCTCAACAGCGCGACTTCGACCGCCGCATCTGGATCGTCGGCGGCGTCGGCGTGCTCATCACCGGTTTGCTGACGCTGGTCGCCTGGATGCTGGCGCAGCGCCTGGAACGGCCCATCGTCGAGCTGATCCGCTCCGCCGAGCGCATCGGCGAGGGTGACTACACCCGTCCGCACAAGGTCACCAGCAACGACGAGATCGCCGAGCTGGAGATGGCGCTGGATCGCATGCGTCAGAACCTGCGCCAGACCACCATCACCAAGAACTACCTGACCATCGTCCTGAACAGCATGAACGACGCCGTGCTGGTGACCTCGCCGGACGGCATGGTGCGCAAGATCAATGACGCGGCGGTACGGCTGTTCGGTTACAACGAAGAAGAAATCGCCGGCCAGCCGTTCATCAACCTGATCGCCGAGAACGAGCGTGAGAACTTTTCTCTCGAAGCGGCCGGCGTCGAGACCCGCGAGACGGTGATCGCCACGCATAGCGGTCAGACGATTCCGGTGTCGCTGTCGGGCGCGCCCATCGCCGGCGACGACCCGCAGTTCCAGGGCACGATCTTCGTCG
This sequence comes from uncultured Steroidobacter sp., assembly GCF_937958065.1. Taxonomy (GTDB): domain Bacteria; phylum Pseudomonadota; class Gammaproteobacteria; order Steroidobacterales; family Steroidobacteraceae; genus Steroidobacter. Next base: position 230,750 of record NZ_CALFXI010000002.1, on the reverse strand, counting down.
TTCGTAACATCACCGATCGCAAGCGCGCCGAGCGCCGCATTCGCTATCTCGCTCGTTACGACGCGCTGACCAAAGTGCCGAACCGCATGCAGTTCCAGCACATGCTGCAGCAGGCGATCGCACGCGCGCGGCGTAACGATCGCGGCATCGTGCTGCTGTACCTGGACATGGATCGGTTCAAGGAGATCAACGACACGTTCGGTCACGCCGCCGGCGACCGCACGCTCGAAGTGCTCAGCGAACGTTTGATCCGCATCCTGCCGCGTGAAGCCGTGGTCGGCCGTTTGGCGGGCGACGAGTTCGGCCTGTTCATCGAAGGTTTCGCGGATGCCGAGGATGAGCGCACGCAAGCCGCGAATCTCGCGCGCATGGTGCTCGCCGAGGTCTGCAAGGCGTATTACGTCGATCAGCAGGAAGTGTTCCTGACCGCCAGCGTCGGCATCGCGTTCTGTCCGAAGGACGCCGAGAACGTGATCGATCTGATCCGTAACGCCGACGCGGCGATGTATCACTCCAAACAGAACGGCGGCAACAGCTTCGCGTTCTACTCGCCCGACATGAATGCGGCCGCGGTCGAGCGCTTGATGCTGAAGAGCAAGCTGCGCCGTGCCCTGGAGCGCGACGAGCTGATGATGCTGTATCAGCCGAAGGTCGACCTCCGCGACGGCCGCATCATCGGCGCGGAGGCGCTGTTGCGCTGGCGCCTGCCGGGCCACGGCGACATCCCGCCGTCGCAGTTCATTCCGCTGGCGGAAGAAACCAATTTGATCCTGGGCATCGGCGAATGGGTGTTGAACCGCGTCTGCGCCGACTATCACCGCTGGCAGGACAAGATCAAGAACCCGGGCCGCGTCTCGATCAATCTATCGTTGAAACAGCTGCGCCAGGCGAGCTTCATCACCCGCTGCAAATCCGTGTTCCGTCGTCACGAAGTGTCGCCGACCTGCTTCGAGCTGGAAATCACCGAGACCACGCTCATGGTCGACCCGAAGCGCACCATCAAGCTGCTAGATGAGCTGTATGCGATGGGCCTGCATCTGTCGATCGACGACTTCGGCACCGGCTACTCGTCGCTCTCGGCCCTGCAACAGTTCCCGATCGGCACCCTCAAGATCGATCAATCCTTCGTACGCGACGCCGCCATCAACAGCGACGACGCCACCATCGTGCGCACCATCATCGACATGGGCAAGGCACTCGAAGTGGAAGTCGTCGCCGAAGGTGTCGAGACCGAAGAACAATTCAACTTCCTGCGCAACCGCGGCTGCCACTACGGTCAGGGCCGTCTGTTCGGCGACGCCATGAGCGCGGATGAATTCTTGTCCCTGGTACTCACGCAGGAAAGCGGCCGCGCCAAGGTCAGCGAGCTGTTCGCGTCGTAACACTCACGGCAACTCGCCGCGCGTGTGTTCCGCGGTGATCTCTCCGCGCACAATCCCACGGATCAGCATCAGCAATTGGAAACAATTTCAGTTGCTTGGTGCGATGCGCTCCGAGTACTTATGCCTGCAGTTTCACGAACAAGGACGTAACGTGATGCAAGCAACACCAAACATTCCATTGCCTTCCCGACTGGCTTGGGCTACAGTTCACGCACATAGCGCCCTTGGCAGTAAACGGTTCCACCCAAATCCTGGAATCGTCGAACCCAGGGGCTTTTCTTTTTGGGCACGCCGATGAGCAGGGTCGCCATCCTCGTCGACCTCGGCTTTTTCCTGCCGCGTTATCGTACGCTGATGGAAGGCGACGCCAGTCCGAGTCACACGGCGAAGCAAGTCGCGACGACGCTGTTCAAAACAGCCGAGCGCCATGTCGCCAGAGAGCATGGCGAGCAGCTCTATCGAATATTTGTCTACGACTGCCGGCCGCTCGACAAGAAAGCTCACCACCCCATTACGGGCCGAGCGATCGACTTCTCTCGAACGCCGTTATTCGCCTTTCGCAACGACTTGCATCGCGAACTGGTTCGTATGCGCAAAGTTGCGCTGCGCCTCGGCGAGCTGGCCGAGGATTCGCGATGGATCATCCGGCCCGAATCGCTCAGGCGCCTGCTCAAGAAGGAAATCACTCTCGACGACCTCACTGAAGATGACGTTCGCTACAACGTCACGCAGAAGGGAGTCGACATCAAATTCGGAATCGACATTGCGTCTCTGGTCTATAAAAGGCTGGTAGAAAGAATCGTCCTCATCACGGGGGATTCCGACTTCGTACCGGCCGCCAAGCTGGCGCGGCGCGAAGGCCTGGATGTTGTGCTGGATCCGTTGTGGAACCACATCGCCCACAGTCTTCATGAGCACATCGATGGTCTGAAATGCTACTGGGTCAAACGGGACGGCCGCACGCGGCATGCAATCTCCCGGCGCGCTCGTCCCAACCATAAGGCCCTGAGAAATCCGTCAGGACTGCGTCGTGAGTCGGTGAACCGTCTATCGGCGGCCCACGAGACGCGGAGCCGGTAGCTCGATCTGCTAGGATTCCGACCCGGTTCGGCTCGGCTTCGACCTGTCCATGCTCTCTTTTTCCTCCCTCGCCCTCCGGCGCGGTACGCGCCTGTTGATTTCGGATGCGTCCTTTACCGTCTATCGCGGGGAGAAGGTGGGCATCGTGGGGGCCAATGGGTGCGGCAAGTCGAGCTTGCTGGCGCTGGTATTGGGCGAGCTGCAGCCGGACGCGGGCAGCGTGGAGTATCCGTCGCAGCTGGTGGTTGCGCATGTCGCACAGGAGCTGGAAGCCACTGACAGGCCGGCGATCGATTTCGTGATGGACGGCGACGCGGAGCTGCGAGCGACCGAAGCAGCGATCGCCGAGGCCGAAGCCAACAACGCCGGTGCAAAGCTCGGCGAACTGCACGCGCGGTACGCCGCACTCGGCGGCTATGACGCCCGCAGCCGCGCGGGCAAGTTGATGCACGGACTGGGCTTCTCGGCGGCCGATGAAACCCGCCCGGTGAGCGCCTTCTCCGGCGGCTGGCGAGTGCGACTGAACGTCGCCCAGGCGCTGATGTGCCGCTCCGATCTATTGTTGCTCGACGAGCCCACCAACCACCTGGACCTCGACGCAGTGATCTGGCTCGAACAGTGGCTGCGTAACTACCCAGGCACGTTGCTGATGATCGCCCACGATCGCGAGTTCCTGGATCGCACCGTCGGCCGCATCGTGCACATCGAAAACGGCGCAGCGAAGATCTACACCGGCAACTACTCCGCCTTCGAAGAACAGCGCGCCTCGCAGCTCGCCCAACAGCAGTCCATGTACGAGCGGCAGCAGCGCGAGATCAAGCACATGATGAGCTTCATCGAGCGCTTCAAGGCGAAAGCGAGCAAGGCCAAGCAAGCGCAGAGCCGGGTCAAAGCACTGGAGCGCATGGAGAAGATCGCGCCCGCGCACGTCGACTCGCAGTTCGAGTTCACGTTCCTGGCGCCCCAGAAGCTGCCCAGGCCGCTGCTGACGCTGGAGAAACAATCGGTCGGTTACGGCGAGCGCGTGGTACTGGAAAACATCAACATGACCATCGCGCCCGGCAGCCGCATCGCGCTGCTCGGTCGCAACGGCGCCGGCAAATCGACGCTGATGAAGTTGCTCGCCGGCGAGCTCACGGCGTTCGACGGCAAACGCACCGAAGCACGCGATCTGAAAATCGGCTACTTCGCTCAGCATCAGCTGGAGCAGCTCTCCGTAGACGATTCACCGCTCGGCCACTTGAAGCGCCTGGGCGGCGAAGCCGCGGCCAGAGCCACTGAACAGGAATTGCGCGGCTTCCTTGGCAGTTTCGGCTTCAGCGGCGATCGCGTCTTCGAGCCGGTGGGTCCATTCTCCGGCGGCGAGAAGGCGCGCCTGGTACTGGCACTGACCAGTTACTTGCGACCGAATCTATTGTTGCTGGACGAGCCTACCAACCATCTCGATTTGGAAATGCGCCAGGCGCTGGCGATGGCCTTGCAGGATTATGAAGCGGCTGTCGTGCTGGTCTCGCACGATCGTCATTTGCTGCGCGCCGTCGCCGACGAGCTGATCCTGGTCGATCAAGGCCGCGCGCAGCCGTTTGATGGCGACCTGGACGACTACGCCAAATGGTTCCAGACGCGCGAAGAAGCGGAGACCGCCGAGGAAGCCTCGCCCGCGGCACTCAGCGCGGATCAAAAGAAACAACGCAAGCGTGAGGAAGCCGAGCGCCGCAATCGACTCAGCCCGCTCAGGGCCGACATTGCCCGCTTGGAAAAACAACTGGCGAAGCTGGAGCAGGAACGTACCACGGTCGAGAGCGCGCTTGCCGAACCCGACATCTACAATCCCAGTTCCAAACAAAAGCTGCAGGAGCTGCTGCAGAAGCAGGCCCAGCTCAAGCGCGATATCTCCAACGTCGAGACCGAGTGGCTCAGCGCCAGCGAAAAGCTGGAGGCCGAATTGGCAGCGGGAAGTTGACGCCCGCACAGCGGAAGTGCCTGATCGCGTACGCGCGATATCTATTCCGGGCTGTGAAACCCGGTCATCGTGTGCGCAATGACTGTCATCGTCGGAACGTTCTTCTTGAGAGAGACGCACGCAACGAATCAGTCTGAGCGCCGGGTTTATTTCTTCAGCTGTGCGTCGATCAGCGCGTCGGCCGCAGCCACCAGGAACTGCTGTGGGCCGTTCTTGCCCAACGCCTGCGCCGAGGAGAACGCGCCATCGACGAGCAACAGCAGTTGTTCGGTCAGCTCTTCCGGATTGCTCACGCCCTCGATGTTGTCGACCAGTCCGCGCAGACGCCGGCGCAGCTCCTGCATCTCTTCAGTCGCGAGCACGCGCGCCGGATGCTGGGGATCGGCGAACTCGACAGTGATATTCATGAAGGGGCAGCCGCGGAAATGTGAGCTGCTCACGAAGCGGGCGATGCCATTCAGGTGCGCACGGAGCCGGGCGCGGGGCTCCGGGTCGCTCTGCGCGGCCGTCCTGTCCCATCCGGCCCAGCGATCCTTTTGCTCCTGCTCCAGCACCGCCACGATCAGCGCGTCCTTGGAGGGGAACCAGCGATAAAGGCTGGTCTTCGCCACGCCGGAGCGCGCGACCACGGTGTCGACACCCACGGCGCGGGCCCCTTCCTTGTAAAACAGGTCGCGGGCGGTGTTCAGAATTCGGTCCCGGACGCTTTCCGTGGCCGCCGCGGTCCCATCCCTCCCGGCACGGGGTTTTGCACTTGGACTCATAGGCCTCCTCATACGGCTTGACAGCGCTACAGACCTGTACGTAGCATTCAAACAGACAGGTCTGTAGCGTCACTTACGGTAGCCTCGGGCACCCGGCCAGTGCAATCGAAGCTCTCTATGTGGCCGCCTGTCCCATCACCCTGCGGTGCATCCTGGAGACGGCAATGAACATGCTCACGACTGGCCTCGCGATTCTGGCCGCGACCACTGCAATTCCTGTCGCCACGGCAATTTCCGCATCCTGCGGAATGCGCGTGGTCCATAGCGATACTCACTTTCCCGAGCGCTCCCAACTGCGCGGGCAAAAGGGAACGGTGTTGATCAATGTAACTCTCGACGCCAACGGCCACGCCACGAGCGCCGACGTGGAGCGCTCGAGCGGTCATCTGCTGCTCGATCTCGCGGCCAAACGCAGCGTGCTGGAGAAGTGGCAGTTCGATGTGTCCCATTGCACCCACACGTTCCCGGCGACTCATCAGGTTGCGGTGGAATATCGCAACGAGGAGTACGGCGCGTAAAGGCCCCTTGTCTGCCGCTTCGCCCCACTGAAGCGGCAGAATTTTTTCGGACCGCTCAAACGATGCCGGCCGCCTGCAGTTGCTCGATTTCGGCTGCGGTCAGTCCGGCATCCGCCAGCACCTCTCGCGTGTGCTGTCCGAGCAACGGCGGCGCCGACTGATAGCGCAGCGGTGTTCCCGACATCTTGATCGGATTCGCCACCATCGGCACGGTGCCTGCCTGCGGATGTGGCAGATCGATTCGCATGCCACGACTGCGCACCTGCGGGTGATCGAACACCTGCGCCAGGTTGTTGATGCCGCCCACCGGAATGCCCAGCGGCTCGAACAGCGAGATCCACTCCGATACAGTCCGCTGCTTCAACACGGCCGCCAGCAGCGGAATGAGCACATCGCGATTGCGCACTCGATCGTCGTTGCGCAGAAAGCGTGGATCCTGATGGAACGTCTGGCCCGCGGCCTCGCACAGCTTCGCGAACTGTCCGTCGTTCCCCACGGCAACCACGAACTGGCCGTCAGACGCGTCGAACACCTGATACGGCACGATGTTCGCGTGCGCGTTGCCCATCCGCTTCGGCGCCTTGCCGCCGATCAGATAATTCATGTTCATGTTGGCGATCATGGCGACCTGCGAATCGAGCAGCGCCATGTCGATGTACTGACCTTGTCCCGTGATCGAGCGATGCACGATCGCAGCAAGAATCGCCACCGTCGAATACATGCCGGTGGTGATATCGGCGACCGCGACGCCGACTTTCTGCGGGCCGCCGCCGGGCAGATCGTCCTTCTCGCCGGTGATGCTCATCAGCCCGCCCATGGCCTGGATGATGAAGTCGTAACCGGCGACCTGACGCATCGGGCCGGTCTGACCGAACCCGGTGATCGAACAATAGATGAGGCCGGGATTGATGGCTTGCAAGTGCTCATAGCCCAAGTTGTAACGCGCCAGATCGCCGGCCTTGTAGTTCTCGATCAATACGTCGGCGCGCGCGGCAAGCCGCCGGGCGATCTGCTGACCTTCGGGCTTGGAAATATCCAGCGTCACCGATTTCTTGCCGCGATTTGCGCCTAGGAAATACGCGGATTCGCGAGTGTCGTTGCCGTCAGCATCCTTCAAGTATGGAGGCCCCCAGCTGCGCGTATCGTCGCCGACGCGCGGTCGCTCGATCTTGATGACTTCGGCCCCCAGGTCCGCGAGGATCTGCCCGCACCAGGGGCCCGCGAGGACGCGGCTCATGTCGAGCACGCGGATATGTGACAAGGCGCCCGAGCGATGGGACGGCGTATTGGAACTGGAACTTTCGGGCGTCATACTGCTTCTTGACTTGCAGGGTCCTCGAACCTTGGCCGGCAAACTAATCGCAGCCGGTCTTTTGGAGCAAGGACATTTCGCTCACCAGCGCATCCCGGTGCCGCACCATGATCACATACAACCGATCTGGTCTGATGATCTCGATGCTCCTCGTTGGCGCATTGCTCAGCGGCCCGGGGTTGGCAGAAGAACCCGCTACAGCGACCGCCGCCGCGCTAGCCACGAAGACCGATGCTGCGCGCAAGCCACTGGACCTGCGCGCCCCCTCGATCACACAGCTGTACACGCGCGAGGAGCTGGACAGAATCGTCGCTGCCTCCTACATCCGTGAAGACATCGAAGAGGTGCAGGTGGAAAGCGGTCGCGTGCGGCCGCCGAACACTCCGAACGTGTGGCCAGGCATCGCCGCGCCGTTCTGGGCCGTGCTGAATCCCGCTCAATCCTGGCGCATCTTTGCCCCATTGCCGCCAGATCAGACTCGCGATTGGACGTTCGCGAGCGCCACCGACGCCTATGTGCTCGAACCCGCGGGCGTGCCCTCTCCGTTCGCTCACTGACACGCTTTCCATTCGCGGACATTCGGGTCGAACCGTAACCGCGTCTATGAGACACTGCGGTTAAATTCTGCCAAGGCGTGTCCATGACTGCATCGGGTTCGACCGTTCGCGCCGAGCGCGAACGCGTGCTTTCGTTTCAAGGCGGCTGTAACTTTCGCGACATCGGCGGCTATCGCACTGAGCAAGGCGCCAGCACGCGCTGGGGCAAGGTGTTTCGCACCGGCGTGCTGACTTATTTCACCGAGGAGGATCACGCGCCGCTGATCAGGCTTCAGGTGCGGGCGATTTGCGATCTGCGCCGAGCAGAGGAACGCGAGCGAGAGCCGACGCGCTGGCCGCACTCGAACATCAATGCGCTCTCCTGGGACGACGGCATCGTGACCCCGACGATCCGTGCGCTGGCCGCGGATCGGCCGAAGAACGCGGCGGGGATGTTCGACACCATGATCGCGTTGTACCGGGCGCTGCCAGAGTGGATGGGCCCACGCATCGGCGGCATGTTCTCGGCGATTGCCAATGGCGACGTGCCGATGATCGTTCACTGTGCCGCAGGCAAGGATCGCACGGGTATCGCGGTGGCGGTGTTGTTGCGTTCTTTGGGAGTGCCGGAGGACACGGCGATCCAGGATTATCTGCTGACCAATACCTCGGGCAATTTCGAAGAGTTCATTCGCTCGCGTCACCAGGCGCAGCTCGGCCTGGCCGACACCCACAGCCCGCTGTTGTCCATGCCGGAAGAGATGCGGCGCGTGCTGTTCAGCGCCGACGCGGCGTTTCTGCAAGCTGCATTCGAGCAGATTGGAGACATCGAGGCCTATCTCGCGACGACCGCGGGTGTCACGCCGGCCATGCAGGACAAGGTTCGGGCCGCTCTGCTGGAGTGACAGCCCGAGTCAGGGCATCACGGGCGGCTTGTATTCGAGCGTCAGCCCGAAGGCCCACAGCAGCAGGAGCACCAGCGGCACGTGCACGATGAATTGAATCATCGTGAAGCCGATGACGTCCCGGGCTCGCAGCTTCAAGATGCCCAGCAGCGGCAACATCCAGAACGGATTGATCAAGTTCGGTAACGCTTCGGCCGCGTTGTAGACCTGCACCGCCCAGCCCAGGTGCACCTTCAGCTCGTTCGCCGCCTGCATCACGTACGGCGCTTCGATGATCCATTTGCCGCCACCCGACGGCACGAAGAATCCGAGCACTGCCGAGTAAATCCCCATCACGACCGGGAACGTCTCGCGTGTTGCCGCTTGCGCGAAGAAGGTCGATAAGTGATGCGCAATGCTCTGGCCGTCACTGCCAACCGCGGACGTGAGAATCGCGGCGATGCCGCCGTAGAACGGGAACTGGATCAGCACGCCGCTCACGCCCGATACGCTCCTGGACACCGCTTCGAGGAACACCCGCGGTCGCCAGCACAGCAGCAGCCCGAGCATCACGAACAGGAAGTTGTAAGTATTGAGATTGGAAATCGCGAGCGCCGCCCCTTTCGTTGCGAACTCCTGAGCCAGCCAGGCCGCGCCCAATGCCGCGATCAGCACATTGAGCAAAGGGCTGTGTTCGAGCCACTCACCCGGTCGATTCGCTTGCAGCGCCGGCGCCGCCTCGGGAACATCGATTGCCATGCCGAGACGATGTGTGGTTTGCGCATTGGCCCCGCGCGGCGCGGTCAGCCATGCAATCGACAGCGTCACCACGATGAGGATTGCCGTCAGCGCAATCGATTGCCAAAGAAAGATGGTCTCGGTGAACGGAATGACACCTGTGACCTGTAACAACGCCGGCGGCATGCTGGCCGGGTTGGCTTGCAACTGCGCCGCTGAGGACGACAGCCCCATCGCCCACACGGAGCCCATGCCCAGGTAAGCAGCGGCTGCGGCCGCGCGCAGATCCATATCGAGGTCTTGCCGGCGGGCCAGAGCGCGCACCAGCAGGCTGCCGAGGATCATGCTCAACCCCCAATGGAGCAGCGAGAACAGCATGCTGATGATGGACACCCAACACACCGCGCCTCGACCGGACCGGGGAAACGCCGCGAGCTTGTCGATCAATCGCGCGGCCGGCGGCGAGCTGGCCACCACATAGCCGCCGATGATGATGAAGCTCATCTGCATGGTGAATGGAATCAGGCTCCAGAAGCCGTCGCCAAACGCCTTGGCCGTCTGCGTCACGGGCGAGCCGAGCGCGATGGCCGCAACAGCCACGACGATCACGCCCAGCACGGCGAACACGTAAGCGTCCGGAATCCAGCGTTCCGACCAGGCGCAGCAGCGCAGTGAAATTCGTTCCAGCCAGCCGATTTGTTTATTCATGAATATGACGACGCAGACGGTTCCGCGAGCGGCGAGACTCGCGTCCTGATTTGGTCCGCGCCGGCTTAGCCTACCTTGATTTGTATGGTGTTGTCCGGCCGATCCAGCTTGCCGACCAGCAGTGCCCGCTCGATGCGCGCGGCACCCTTGCGATACGGATTGGCATCGTGACTCAGCGGCAAAGCGTGCCCGTTGACGCTCACGGCAGTCACACCATGGCCGGCACCATTGATCTCATAGGTCAGGGTCACAGGTTTACCGAACAGCGACAGTCGCACCCGTAAACCATTCAGAGTTGCCGGAATCACTGGATCAAGCGTGACGTCGCGTGCTTCGATACTGAGACCGAGGAAGCGCCGGATGATCAGGCCCAACCCGATACCGGCTCCGCTCGAATACACACGCCAGCCGCCATCCAGCGGCACGGCGCCTTGGCCCACGCGATCGTACTCGGCGCTGGCTTGATAACGATCCTCGAACGCCGCATCCGAGCTGGAGTAGTAGCAATTCGCCTGTCGCAGCGTCGCGCTCGGCACGAGAGCGCGAATGCCGATGGGATTGGCCTGACACAGCGCCCGGAAGAAACGATCCGTCTCACCCACCCTGGCGAGCGCCTGTGCGTAACGAAGATGCGCGTGCATGTACATCAAGCCAATCTCGCGACCGAAGAATGTCGCACTCTCGGCTCGTTGGAAGAAGCGCTGCGGACCGCCGTGATAATTCATCGGCCGATCGAACAAGCGCACCCCATCCGGCCCGCTGAGCTGCAGGTCGATCAAACGCAAGTGCTGCTGCAGCTGCTCGGAATCCAACAGGTCCTCCAGGATGGCATGAATCATCGCGAGCGAGCTGTACTTCACGCCGGTGATGGAATCGCGCGGATGGAGCAGATAGCTCACAGTGCCCTCTTCCTCGAAGAGCGCATAGCCGGTGAGCACGCCATCCACCAGCAACACCTGCTGGAAATCGCGTTTAACGTTCGCAGCCCAGGCATCGAAGCGCGCTGCCTCGGGTTCTCGACCGATGCTTCGCAAGGCGTGCGCGAGCGTCGTCAACACTTGATGATGAAGGGTGACCGTCCAGGCACTGCACATGCGCTCGCGCATCGCCGGATCGGCCGGCTGTAGCGCGTCGTTCCAATCGCCGTGGCCATAGGCCGCGAGCGCGGTCCCGGAGACGATCCGACGCTCGATGACCTTCAGCGCGCGCTCCACGTGTTTCCACAGTGGGACCGCTGGCTTGGGATGGCCCGAAGAGAAAAATGAGACGGGCTCGTCGAGAATCGAGCTGTCGCCGGAGGCGATCAAATACTGCGCCAGCGCCAGCACCGGCCAGAACACGATGTCGCCGTGTGAGTCACCGGCACGAATGTCACGATCACGTTCGAAGAACATGAACCACTGCGGCCAATCGCCATCGGACGTCTGGGCCTTCATGACTCGGATCAACAGGTCACGAATCGGCCCGAAGTTGCCGAAGGCCAGCAGCATCTCGACCGGCCCTTGCGTCACATCGCGCGTGCCCCAGCCCCCACCGGAGTATTGCTCCAGGCCGCGCGGCGACAGGTAATGCACGAGCGCGTTGTGTTTGAACCAGGGCAGGATCTCGGCGAGACGGTCGACCTGCGCGGCCAGCGGACTGCCAGAAGGCGCGTCGATGCCCAGCAGCTCGATCAACTGCTCGCCATCGGTCCTGGGAACGTCGTTACTGCCTGTAATCAGATTGCCGCGAATGGTCAGCCCAACTGATTTGCTCGCCGATAGGATCGCGCACACGAACGGCTGCTGACGCGAACGCTGGTCTTGAAACAGCAACTCATCGCCCCCGACGCGCTCGATCTGAGTGCCTGTGTGCGGAACAATGGTGAAGTTCCCCTGAGGGAACCGGCGCGCAAGATCGCTGCCTTCCGCGGGCTCGATGACAATGACGCCATTCTCCTGACGCCAGTTCGCCACGCCCGCCACACTGCCATCATCGCCATTGAGCGCCACATGGCTGGAAACGAACCAGCGCACCGGCGCACCGGACAGCACCTCGATGCGCATCGTCAGCTCATGCTCGGCATGCGCTTCGCTACGCACCTCGATCAATCCGCCCGAATGTTTGTACAGCCAGCGACAAGCCTCCGGCCGAATCTCGAACGCCGACGGCATGTCGAGCAAACGCCAGCCGCCGTCCGATTCGACGAACACGCGCAGACCGTGGGACCGAAACAAGCCCAGATAGCTGTGCACCGTCGACAGCAGCCGATTGAAACTCACGTGCCCTTGCGTGAGCATCGAGTGAAACACGCCATTCATCCACACCGTCGACGTGAGCGCCAGCTCATCGGGCGTGACATGCCGCCCGGAACGCAACAGATGCCCGTGCGGGCGCTGGACTCGTCGTTCCTTGGCTTTCAGTACGACGTGCCGATCCGTGTCGTAGAAGAACGAGAGCACGGCACCCTGCTCGTCGACTTCCTCATGTCGGCGCTGCGAGCCGAACAGTTGGTTCAAGTCATCGGCCTGCAGATCGCTTGCGTCCAGACAAGGCGACCGACTGAACAGGGTCGCGCTGTTCGAATCGTCACCGGCGACAACCGCAAGCTCCGAGAACGCAGCCTCGGGCAAATCGAGCGCCTGATCGACCGCATCGAGATCCTCCAGCGACGTCGCCGCTGGATGATCCGCGCTGAAGCTGCCGAAGAACCCTGCGCTGACACGCTCGCCGGGCTCGATCTGCAGCGGCTCGTCCTGAATCGCGACCATCGAATGCTCGTGCTGTAGCCGTCGTCCAGGCAGACCTTGCACGATGCCGATCGGAGACTCAGCAGCACGAGTTGCGAGCCCGTGCACTTGCATGCCGTCGGTGGCGAAGCTCTGGGCGCGGCGCAAGGAGCCAATGACACACCACGGATGACGCCCGCCAGCGGCAAGGTTCTGGCGAGACGCGATCACGTAGCCATTCTTCGGATGCTCCAATGGCGTGTGATCGATGTATTGGCTGACATAGAACTCGTTCAGCCGCACCATGCCGTACGGCGACAGCGCGATGTCCTGCACGTAGATGAGATCGACCTGTTGAGTCGATCCCGCAGAGTTTTCCAGGCTCACCTGCCAGAACCACACCGGCGCTGCCGCGGCCAGTCGCAGTTGAACCGTGTAGCGAATACCGGACCATTCGCCACTGCCCGTCCAGCCCTCGCGGCAGCGGCTGAATCGAGTCGGGCTGCGGGGCCCGAGCAGTTCGATGTACTGCAAGGCGTCGGCGTTCAACCGGCGCAGATACAAATTGGCAACAGCGCCCTCCAACTCGTTGCCGATGAACAGGTTGATGATGGTGTCGCCGTGATCCATCCGCCGCACGGCGCCGTTCGCAAGCAGCTCGGCCGACAATCCGGCGGGACTTTCGAGGCGGGCGGGTGATAGCGGCATCTGCGACTTACCTGGCGTATGCGAACAGCAGTGAAATGCGGGCCTCGCAGTGTAGTGCATGCGCTTCCGGGCGCGGAACCGCAGCGGTACTGACGAGTTGCGATTGATAGCCCGCCGCTAGGAGACCGCCATGAAAATTCGCGACGCCATGACTCGAGACGTTTGCATGGTCCGTCCGGACCAGACCATTCGCGATGCCGCTCACATGATGGCCGAGCTCGATATCGGTGCGTTGCCGGTCCAGGAGAACGATCGACTGGTCGGCATGATCACCGATCGCGATATCGCCGTGCGCGCGATCGCCGAAGGCAAGGGTTCAGATACCCAGGTGCGCGAGGTGATGACCAAGGAGATCAAATACTGCTACGAGGATCAGGACGTGGAAGAGGTCACCCGCAACATGGGCGACCTGCGCCTGCGCCGCCTGCCCGTGATGAATCGCGACAAGCGCCTGGTCGGCATCCTGGCCCTGGGCGACCTGGCCCGGGAAGGCAGCACTCAGGAGGATGCGAGCGAAGCGCTCGGCGGCATTTCACGCCCGGGCGGCCAACACTCGCAGACGGCCCAGCGTCACTGATCGAGGGTTCGTTATCGTTGCGCTCACCCTCCGATCGGAGGGTGAGCGCAGCTCGTCATTCGACGATTTCGCCCGACTCCACTTCAACCATGCGCTTGGATTTACCGATCATCCAGGCGATGCCGACGCCGCCCGTGAAATAGTTCTGCTGCCGGACCAGTGGGCTGTCCTCGAACACGGCATTGTGCAGATTGTCATAGCGCAGGTACGCGCCCACCCAATAACCCGGGAAGCGTTTGGAGATGGCCGCAATGAAATGCGTGCCCGAATAACCGCCGCGAGCATCGTACGCGCGACGCTCGGCAGTGGCGAAACGAGGCGCGACTGAATAGAAATATTCGTGATACTCGGCGGCGCCGAACAGCGGACCGGCGCCGACACCGAAGTTCCATCCCTGGTAGCCGCCGACGTTCTCGATGTCCAGGTTCAGGCGCGGCGAGAAATTCCAGCCCAGCGTCTTCGGCGAGCTTTCCAATGTAATGGGCAATCGCAGCGGCATCACCAGATCCAGCTTCATGCCGCTATCGTCCGAACGCCACAGATGCACGTCCAGCGACGGGCCGAGCTCCAGCGTCGGTCGCAGATTCGGCATGCCCTCGCGCGCGTCGTTGTCGTCGCTGCTCACCGGGATGGTGGCGCCCATGCTGAAGCTCAGCTCCAGATAGCGTTTGTCGAACAGCTCGCCGCGCAACCCTTCGCGATCGGCCTTCAGGAACTGGCCGCGATACACGAAATAAGGCAGCGGCAGCGGATAGGCATTGACCTCATCGGAGCCGCGATAATCCGGAAACACCATCGCGCCGACGCCCATCCCAAATTCCCACAGCGGCTTCTGCTCGGCCTGCGAGGCCATGGGCCACGCACTGACCACCAGCGCCGCCAGCCAGGGCGCGTTCCGGATCCGGCTCATTTACAACAATTCCTCGACTTTGGACTTCAGGTCCTCGGGCCTGGTGGTCGGTGCGAAGCGCTCGACCACCTGTCCGTTGCGGTCGATCAGGAACTTGGTGAAGTTCCATTTGATGGCTTCACTGCCGAGCAGGCCCTTGGCGTTACTCTTCAGCCAGCGATACAGCGGATGAGCCGTAGCGCCATTCACGTCGATTTTCTCGAATAGGGGGAAGCTCACGCCATAGTTCTTTTGGCAGAAGGCGCCGATCTCCTCGCTGCCGCCCGGCTCCTGGGCGCCGAACTGATTGCAGGGAAAGCCCAGCACGCTGAAGCCCCGGTCGCGATACTGTTGGTAAAGCGCCTCGAGTCCCTGGTATTGCGGCGTGAAGCCGCACTTGCTGGCGGTATTCACCACCAGCAGCACCTGGCCGGCGAAATCGCGCAACTGCACCGGCTTGCCATCGAGACTGTTGGCCGAGAAATCATGAACGCTGCTCATGACAATCCTCCTAACGTTGGATCACCGTGAAGCCGGTCGCGAAGTAAGGCGTCTCGGCGAAACAGGTCGTCGGCACGCCGCGATGCTCCGTATATTGCAGCCGCATGTCCTGGCCGACGTTCTTGGTCAGCTCCTCGGCCAGCTTCGGATCGCGAGTGCTGAAATGCCAGATCTGCGGCGCCACGCCGCCCACGATATACAACGCCAGCTCGCCCTCGAAGGTCTTGCAGAGCCAGCCCTTGCGCGAGAACTTCTGCAGGACGCCGGCGCGCTCGCCTTCGGAGTAGGCCCAGTTCAGAGTGAACCAGGTCCACGCGCTGCCCAGCACGATGAGCAGTACCAGGCCCCAGATCACCAGCCGCTTCAGCCAGCGACGCGGACGGTGGAATGAGAAGTCGTCGACCATTGATCGTTGCTCCTTACCTGATGGGCAGCGGCACGTTACAAACATCGATGTGACCGGCCGGGACTTTGTACCAGTCATCCTGCCGATTGCGTCGCGACTCCACCAGATCGGCGAATGTTTGCGTATCGGTCTTGAGCACCTCCAGGCGAGCACGTTCCGATTCGGGCACATCCGCGGCGAGGCGGATCCGGGCGATCGGTGTGCGCTCTTCGGGCTTCTCATAGAAGCCCATCGCACCCCTGCCGCGGGGCAGGGTCGAGAGCAGGTCCATGCCCTGCAGCACACGCCCGACCAGGGTGATGTTTCGATCGAGCAAGCGAGGCGCACTGCCGGTGACCACGTACAACTCGGCGCCGCTGCCACTGTTCACGTCATTGTCGCGACCGGCGCCGACCATGCCGTAACAATGAACCATCCAGGCGGAGCCGCTCGCGGAATCGCGAGCCGCGGGAAAGCCATCGACAAACCCTGTTTGGGCCGCGTAGGTATCGGGATCCGGCAATGCAGTGAACTGCAGCCCCGCAGCCGGCCGGGTGAACTCCGGCGCCAGGGCCTTCCGCGCTTCGCCCATGGACTTCTTCGCATCCGCCTCGCCCCACTGCACCACGTAGTTGTCCTGCGAGCGCGTGATCGCCAGGCCATCGAAATACCCGGCCCGAGCCAATGCCCGCAGATTGGCGGCGTGCTTGGGCGCGAACTCGGGTTGCAACTCGATGATGACCCGGCCGCCGGGCAGATCCATGTACAAGGTGTTGTTGGGATCGAGCGGCCGCCAATCGGAGGGCTTGGAGGCGGCCAGCACGTCGGCCATGGTACGGCCGGCAGCCTGCGACGGCATCGTCGCAATCAACAAAGGTAACGCGACGATAGCAACGACGTGGGCGGATCTGATCACGGCCAGTTCCCTGATGAATGGCCGCGACTATGCATCCGCGCCGCGCCCAAATCAAACGGCCACCGAACCTTCTCGCGAGGCTGCCGCTGCCGCCGGGTCTGCGTCGCGACGGCGCTTCATTCCAAAAATCAAGCGGGCGAAACCGATACGTCGCACGATGAGCTCGTAAAGCACACAGCAGCTGACTACGGTCGCCGCCAGCACGGTCCAATACTTGGTCCACGGACTCCAGGGCATCTGAACCACGTAATAGCCGATCGCCACGATCACCGTCTGATGCAGGATATAGATGGGATAGCTCGCATCCCGCGCCCATCGCAGCAGTGGGTTGCAGAACGACAGATGGCGATACCCATAGCCCAGAAAGGCCATCAGGCACAGCCAGGTGAAGACGTTCGCAAGGAATGCCTCGACTGGCGTGTCGCGATGAATCGCACCCCGAGCGATCAGCCACGTCCCGACGACGTACACGCTTACTCCGGCGACGGCGAACCGGTGCCGGCGCGTTGCCAGCCATTGCCAGGCTCCCGGCGTGGCTGCGAGCACGTAGCCATAAGCGGTCAGCAGCAGGTAATGGTTGAAGATGTACCAGTCCCGGACCAGGTTATGGGTTTCCGGGAACAGCGGCTTGAGCACCGCTTCGTTGCAGGCCAGGGGTAACGCCAACGTGTATAACCACGCGCCCGCCTGCAACTTCCTGGCACCATGGCGCCACCAGATCATCAGCGGCAATAATAGCGGCACGTACACGTACAGGTACGCGATGAACCACAGGTGATGCCAGCTGAAATCGCCTTCCGGATACGGTCGTAGCTGCAACGTCCGCTCCCACAGAAATTGCAGGAAGCCGCCTTGCCAGCGATCCTGGAGCAAGCGTTCGTAGAACACCTGAGGCGGAACGATCACGAACATGCCGATGACCAGAGGCAACAGCAACCGCACGGTTCGCTCCCTGAACAGCTGCGCACCGGAGCGTCGCTGAAGCGCGAACCACATGCCCGCGCCGGCGATGACGAACAACAGTGGCATGCGAAGGCGGTGCGAGATGCCCATCGGGATCACGAGCGCTTCGATGCGCTGCTCGTTCATGACGTGCCAGCCCCAGCCGACGAAAATCATGCCCGTGTGATAGAACAGCAGCACGAAAATCGCGATGACCCGCAGCCAATCCAGAAAGTCATAGCGCTCACCAGCAGCGGCAAGCGGACTCGGCAATGATATGTTTCGTCGGGAAGGCGCGGCCTGTTCCATGAGACTCTCCAGCGCGTGGGCGAGGCGGAATTCTGGCGAGCGATCAGCCTCCGCCGCAGCGACTGTGTGGCGAGCGGTGTTGGCGAGGGGCAAGCGGGATTTCAGCGGCCCATGCGGGCGAACAGCGCGTCCTTGTAGCGACGGCTCAAGCGCAGCAGCACGCCATTGCGGAGCGCCACTTCGTAGTCACCTTTGAACAAAGGCGTGAATGAAACGATCGCGGCCACATTGACCGCGGCCGATTTGTGAATACGGGCGAAGCGCTGCTCGCCGAGCTGCAGCAGCAGATCCTGCAGGGTCCGGCGCAAAAGATACTTGCGGCCGGCGGTGTGAACGTGAACGTAGTTGTCGTCCGCCTCCAGCCATTCGATGCTGCCACTGTCGATCAATTGCAGCCGCTCGCCCGCCGGCACGAGCAAGCGCTCGCTCGATCCGGTCTGGGCGCGGGCGGTCGCCACGGCCGGAGAGCCTGACTGCCGATCTCCCAGGCGCTGGCGCACTCGCGTGACGGCCTTGAGCAAGCGCTCCTTGTCGTAGGGTTTGAGCAGGTAATCGAGGGCGTTCAGGTCGAACGCTTTCACCGCATGCTCGTCGTAGGCGGTAACGAATACGATCAATGGCGCCGCGTCCTGCTCCAGCTGCGCCGCGACTTCGAGCCCGTTGAGGCCGGGCATCTGAATATCCAGAAACACCACATCCGGTCGCTGCCGATCGATGAAGTCGGCAGCCTGCAGGCCATCCTCCGCCCGCGCCACGACTTCGATGTCGTTCAACTCACCGAGCCAGCGCTGCAATTTGTCCCGTGCGGGCGATTCGTCGTCCGCGATGAGCACGCGAATCACGCTCGCCGCTCCGGCAATGTGACTGTCGCAACGACGGATTCGCCGTCGCTCGTCAGCTGCAACGACGCATCGTGACCATAGATCACTTGCAGACGCTCACGACAGTTCCGCACTCCGACGCCTTCACGCCAATCCGCCGGCAGCGTCGCGCCAGTGTTACAGACCTGCAGCACCACCCCTTCTTCTCCGCGATGCGCAGCGATTCCGATGCGCACGGGCCCAACGCTTCGTTCCACGCCATGCTTGAACGCATTCTCGAGCAGCGGCTGCAGTAACAACATCGGCACTTGCGCGTCGCGTAACTCCGGGTCGATATGCCAGGTGAGCGTGACGCGGTCCGCGAAACGCTCCTGCATGATCTGCGCGAACAGCTCCAGCGTGCGCATCTCCTCTTGCAGCGTGGTCATTTCCCGATCGTTGATCTGCAAGCTGATCCGCAGCAGATCGCCGAGTCGGGCGAGCATTCGATCGGCGCGCTCCACATCCACGTGCATCAGCGCCGAGATCGTGTTCAACGCGTTGAAGAAGAAGTGCGGCCGCAACTGCGCCTTGAGCTGCGACAGCTGCGCTTCGGCCAACGACTTCTGCAGCTCCAGCAAGCGGCGGCGCTGTGCCTGCCATTGCTCGAAAGAATCGAAACCGAAAATGATCCCCAGCCACAGCCCCGCGAACAGCATGAGCTTCATGGACTCGTAGCCAATGACGAACAGCCACGATTCGTGCGTGTAGGCAGCGCCGAGCAGTGCATACACTGCGTGGCGCATGCCATAGACGAAGCTGATGAAGGTGGCAATGAACAGCGGCACCCAGACCAGGTGCCGCCCGAACCATTGCAGCGGCTGATCCAGGTATGGCGCGAAATGCTGCTTGTGCCGCCGCTGCCAGAGCAGCCAGGCCGTCCCGCCGAGGCACGACGATCCTTCCCAGAGCAGCGGCTCCCACCACGCGATATGGGAGTCGTGCACATGATCCTGGATGGCGACCAGGATCATGATCAGGCAGAACGCCACCCACAGCCAAAGCAGCAGGCGGCCGGGCGATGTCACCGCGGTCAAGCGGCGTTCGTCAATGAGCGCGGACGTGGAAGCGACAGCCATGGGGCGAGTTTAGTCGCCCCCTGGCTGCACGGCGCCTGCTTTGGGGTGAGCGGGACCGCTCAGGAAGCCTGGGCGCGCACCGTCTTGAGACTGCCGGCCTTGTAATTGCCGGCCGGCACGTTGAATGCGACGTTGAACCGGTTCCAGCCGTTGATGGCGACGATGGCCAACGTCAGCCGGGCCAGCTCCTCGTCACTGAACTGCGCACGGGCCTGATCGTAAACCGCATCCGGCACATGCTGGTTTTCCAGCCTGGTCACCGCCTCGGTCCAGGCCAGGGCCGCGCGCTCGCGATCCGAGTACAGGCCCGGAGCTTCCCGCCAGACGCTCAACAGATACAGCCGCTGCTCGGTCTCGCCCTCCAGCCGGGCATCCTTGGAGTGCATATCCACACAGAAGCCGCAGCCATTGATCTGCGAGGCCCGCAGCTTCACCAGCTCGAGCAGGGAATGCTCCAGGGTGGCATGCTCGAAGGCGGCGTTCAGGCCGCGCATGGCATTGAAGATGTCCTGATACTTCATGATGTTGAACGACCGCTGCTGACTCATGGCGTCTCCTCTCGATAAGGCAGTTACAGCCCATTGACGAGCGAGCCGGCCGGACTGTGACAGCCGCCGAGCGGAAATTTTCAGGCAGCCGGAAGGAACGCGCCGAGCTTGTCGGGATTGGCGACCGAGTAATAGGCGTAGATGCGCTCGCCGTCGGTATCGATGGTCGTGACCGAGTGCAGCTGGCCTCTGAACGAGGTGGCCAGACCCAGCTCGCCATTGATGCGCACGATGCGGCGTTCGATCCCCTCGGCATTGCGCCGGAAGATCATCTGGAACAGCAGCGCAATGCGCTCGGCGCCGTGCAGAATGCGGCGCGCGGCGATCGCCTTCCCGCCACCGTCGGAGATCATGTGGGCGTCGCTGGCGAACAGTGCCTTCATGGCTGGCAGGTCGCCGGCGTTGGCCACCTCGATGAAACGTTCCAGCATGCGCCGACGCGCCTGTTCATCGACCTGGAAACGCCGGCGCTCGGCCATGACCCGCTCGCGCGCCCGATGCACCAGCTGCCGGCAGGCGACTGCGCTCTTGCCGAGCACTTCGGCGATATCGTCATAGTCGCAATCGAACGCGTCGTGCAGCACGAACGCCGCGCGCTCTTCGTGGCCGAGCCGCTCGAGCAAGCTCAGAAACGCCAGCGACAGCTCGCTCGCCAGCTCCGCCTTCGATTCCGGCGTGACCGGGTCGATGTCGGCCAGCGGCTCGGGCAACCACGGTCCGATGTAGACCTCGCGCCGCGCCTTGGCTGAACGGAGCCGATCGATGCACAGCCGCGTCACGATCGTGGTCAACCACGCCTGCGTCGAGCGCATCTCGGCAGGGTCCGCTTCATTCCAGCGCAACCAGGCGTCCTGCAACACGTCCTCGGCGTCGGCCCGCGAGCCGAGCATGCGATAGGCGATGCCGAGCAGCCGGGTGCGCTCGGCCGCGAAAGCAGTGACGGGGATGATGGGATGGGCACTCATGATTCATGAACACGCAGCGAAACTGGATCAGACGAATCACGCCGCGCCGCTGTGACAAGGCGGGCTCATTATGGCATCGTGGCCAGCGATTTTCGGTCAGCGCTGCGGAAGTCCGCGTCGGCAATCTGACCGCCGCGAGGCGCTGGCCCAACCTGAAGGGGAAAAAAATGCAAAGAGCCAGACTGCTCATCGTACTTGCATACACTTTATTGCTGCCGTGCCTGGCCGTCGCGCAGGCCAGCCAGGCCAGTCGCTCCGCGGTCGACGCGTTCTTCGACCGCTTCACCGATGAATGGGTCCGCGCCGATCCGGATCTCGCCACCAGCTCCCGCTATTTCTCCGGCGCCGAACAGGCCCAGCTCGAACAACAGCTCACTCCGCGCACCCGCGCGTATACGCTCGATCGGATCAAGCGCGCCAGGAAAGGTCTGGCCGAGCTCGCCAGGTTCGATCGCAGCAAGATGAACGAGTCGCAGCGGGTCTCCGCCGAGCTGATGCAGTGGCAGCTCGAGCAGGTCGCCGCCAGCGAGGCGTTCCTGGACTTCGACTTTCCGCTCGATCAATTCAACGGTGCCAACGTCGGGCTGGTCGAAGCGCTCACGCTGCGTCATCCGCTGGTGAAGCCGGCGGATGCGTCCAACTATGTGCTGCGGATGAAACAGATTGGCACGCGCATGGATGAGGCGGTCGCCGAGGCCCGCCGCCTGGCCGCGAAGAAGATGCTGCCGCCCCGTTTCATCGTGCAAACCACGCTGACCCAGATGCGCAGCTTCAGCGATGTCGCGCCGGTGCAGAACCCGCTGGTCACCGCGTTCGCCCAGCGCATCCAGAACATCGAGGGGCTCAGCTCCGCACAACGCTCGGAGCTGCAACAGCAGGCCGTTCGGATCGTGAGCGAGCAGGTGTATCCGTCCTGGCATCGCGCGATTGCCTTGCTCGAAAGCATTCTGCCCCAGACCACCAACGACGCCGGCCTGTGGCGCTTCGAGGGCGGCGACCAGGCCTATGCGTATGCGCTCGGCCGTTTCACGACCACCAAGCTCAGCGCCGAGGAGATTCATCAGATCGGCTTGCAGCAGGTGGCGCGCATCGAAGCGGAGATGGACAAGATCTTTCGCAAGCTGGGCCGCACCGAAGGCACCATAGCGGCGCGGGCCGCGAAGCTGCGCGAGGACCTGGCATATCCGGATCCGACTTCGGATTCGAGCCGCGCCGCCATCATGAAAGACATCGACGGCATGATCGCCGATGCGCTCAAGCGCAGTCCGGCGCTGTTCGATTTGCAGCCGAAGTCACCGGTCGTAGCGCAACCCTTCCCTCGCTTCCGTGAAGCCAGTGCCGCCGCGAACTACAATCGCGCGCCGCTCGACGGCTCGCGCTCGGCCATCTTCCAGATGCCGCTGCGTCCGCAACGCATGACCAAATTCGGCCTGCGCACCCTGGTGTATCACGAGACCGTGCCGGGGCATCACTTCCAGATCGCGCTCGAACAGGAAAACACCGAGCTGCCCAAGTTCCGGCAGGCGCGCGTTCTCGGCGGCATTTCCGCGCTGTCCGAAGGCTGGGCGCTCTATGCGGAACGGCTGGTCGCCGACAATGGCTGGTACAACGGCGATCCGGAAGGTTTGCTGGGCATGCTCGACGCGCAGCTGTTCCGGGCCCGCCGCCTGGTCGTCGACACAGGCTTGCATGCCAAGAAATGGACGCGTGAGCAGGCCATCAACTACGGCCTGGAAGCGAGCGAAGTGGAACGTTACGTCGTGAATCCGGGGCAGGCGTGCGCGTACATGATCGGCCAGCTGCAGATTCTCGAAATGCGGGATCGCGCCCGTGCCGCGCTTGGCGACAAGTTCTCGCCACAGCAATTCCACAACGTGGTGCTGCAGACGGGCAGCGTGCCGTTGGAATTGCTCAGCCGTGAAGTCGATCGTTACGTGGCGGGTGCCACTGCGAATTGATGAAGTGAAAGCGGACTGGCGTCGGGATCCGACGCCAGTCCGCAGCTCGTCAGCTGACGATGGTTAGCTGATCACGCGAGAGACGACGTTCGACAGCTCGCTCTCGTCCCCATCCGACGTAACCGCACGCACCGCGAAGTAATAGGTTGTGCCCGGCTTCAGGTTCTGCACCGTGTAGGTGTTCGAGCCCGCGCTCGGCACTTCGATGGAATTCACCAGGGCATTCTGATTCGTGCCGTAGTGAATGCGGTAGCCCGACAGGTTCTGCAACGTCTGACCGTCGACCGTCTGCGTCGGCACGTTCCACGACAGCGCGACATTCGGGCCGGAGGCGACCGCCTCCGAAGGCGCGGAGCTGTTGCCGGAACCGGAGTTCGAGCCCGAACCCGCGTTGGAGCCCGAGCCGGCGCTCGAAGCGGCGGCCACGTTGATCGAGAACGCAGGCAACGAAGCGGTGGCCTTGCCATCGCTGACGCTGATCACGATGTTGGCGAACGTGCCGGCCGCGGTCGGCGTGCCCGTCAGCTGACCCGTAGCAGTGTTGAACTCCGCCCAGGCCGGCTTGTTCTGAATCGAGAACGCGAGCGTGCCGTCGCCTTTGGCCTGCGGAGTCAAGGTGTACGCGGCCCCGACGGTGGCCTGAGTGGCCGGCGTGCCCGTGATGGTTGGTGCCGAGTTGCCGGCGCTGCTGTTACCGGTTGCGGGCGTGCTGGCGCTGTCGCCACCACCGCCGCCGCCGCCGCCACCACCACCACAACCCGCAGCGATGAGGCTTGTCATCACCAACGCCAGCAGTCCGCTACGCTGCACCCACTTACCGACATTCGCCTTCTGCATCTGATAACCCTTGATACTTCTGCCGGGCGCTGGCGCGCTCGACGTGAATTTCCAAGGGCGACGCGGCCGCTCGATCGCGACCAGACAAATCAACGGTGTACTCGCGTACACATAGAACAGTCGTGCCTGTCAGGCTCGTGTTGCTCTCGCTAATTTGGCAGCCCCGCTGTCATCGGGCCTGGAGCCCGTGTAGACCGGTTGCTTTGCGTCCCCGACTTTCGACGGGTTTGCCCTTGACGGTAGCGAGCCTCGATTGCTCCATCCGAGGTTGTGACTGCCGATGACCGCGCGCATACGCACGCAGCCGGCACGGCTGTCACAAGATTTCAGTTAGACGAGAGAAGGCTTCGACTTCCTCGACCCGCTGCGGCATCCGCATTCCCTGCGAACCCTGTTAGTTGATCACTGGAGGCCAGTTTCGCGCTTGCGCGGCTCCTTACCCATCGGAGAGGCACCCAATGTCTTGACGCGGGATGGAGCATAACTACCCCCGGCGGATACTCAATCCTGTCGGCGAATAGCGGCAACGTCGCCGTAACCAGACGTCGGCTGCCGGCCGAACAAACATCGCCGATGTTTCTTATGTGCGCCAACGGGCAAAATGTGAGTTTCCTCACACTTTGCCGAGCTCCGCGAGGGGCGCGCTAGAGCCTGTAATTACAGGCTTTTTCTGGTTTTTCGAGAGGACTGGAGGCGCCGCTCTCAGCGCCGCCGATGATTGTCTCGCGGACCGCGCGCTTTGAAGTGCGGCGCTTTGGAATCGTTGCGCGGACGAAATTTCGCACCGACTGGACGGTCGCGTCGGAGCTTTTCGACATGTGTTTTCAGGGCACGGCTGATCTGCAGCGGCTGGCCGGCGACGCGGACTTTCTGCAGCTGGCGGAACACGTCCTTGGGCATGCCGGCAGGCAGGTCGACGAAGCTGTGATCGTCGCGAATCAGCACGCGGCCGATGTGACGACCTTCCAGTCCGACTTCATTCGCAATCGCGCCTACGATATTCCCTGGTTTTACGCCGTGCACATGGCCGACTTCGATGCGATAGGTTTCGACGTCTTCCTCGCCGCCCCGCCGCGCCCGCTCACGCGGCCGCTCTTCGTTGCCGAAGTCACGGGACTCGGCACGCTTGCGGGGTCGCTCGGCTTCGTCGAAGACGGGGGACTTGGCGCGTTTCGCTGAGCGAGGCGCCGCGGCCTCCTGGCCAGCAGCATCGAATTCAACATTCGCCCGCTCGTGGACGCTGCCACTTTCCTGCTCGCTGACAGCCTCAGCCGCACCTTCGCCGGCAGCGGCCAGACGCTCGCGTTCCGCGCGTTCAAGCGCTCGACGCTCACGCCGATTCAGCGGCTTGGGCCCTTGCCCGGCATGCGCCTCTCGATCGGTGGGCATGCTGTCGAATTCAGTCGCCTGCCCGGAATGATCGGTGCGCTCCTGCCATGCGCCCCTTTCGGAACGCTCGGGGCGCTCGCGCCTCTCGAACCGTTCCTCTCCTCCGGCGCGCGCCGAACGCGGAGCCCGAGCTTCTTCATTCCAGCTCGAACGGGGCGCGCGCTCGGCGGGCGACACGCTCTCGTCTTCCTGTTCTCGCGAACGCAACTCGCGCTCGCGCTTTGCATATTTCTCGTTGCGGGCGGCGCGATCCGGGCGGGGGGCACGCTCCCGGCGAGGGGCGCGGTCGCCCGACTCTGATGGGCCACCTGACCAAGGCTCGCCCGTAGTGCGGCCCTGCGGCTCGAGCAGCAGCGGCGTGGCGCCCTGGGCGATGCTGGCGAGAGCAGCCGCGATTTCGACAGCTGGAATGTTGTTGTCGCGCTCGTAATTCTCGATCAGCGACAGGAACGGCTGCCCGGCATTCGCCGCGATCGCCGCCGTCAGCTTCTCGTTGAACTTCGCGACACGGCGCTCGTTCACGTCCTCGATGGTCGGCAATTGCATCTGCTGAACGCTCTGGCGCGTGGCGCGCTCGATGATGCGCAGCATGTTTCTTTCACGAGGCGCGATGAACAGAATCGCCTCGCCGCTGCGGCCCGCTCGCCCGGTGCGTCCGATCCGATGCACGTACGACTCGGGATCGTAGGGCACATCGTAGTTGACGACGTGACTCACGCGCTCGACGTCCAATCCACGCGCAGCGACATCCGTCGCCACGACGATATCGATCTGGCCCGACTTCAACCGCGCAATGGTGCGCTCCCGCTGCACCTGAGCGATATCGCCATTCAGCGCCTCGACCGCAAAACCGCGCGCCGACAACCGCTCCGCCAACTCTTCGGTCGCAATCTTGGTCCGGGTGAACACGATCATTGCGTCGAACGACTCGGCCTCGAGAATGCGAGTGAGCGCATCGAGTTTGTGCATGCCGCTGACGATCCAATAGCGCTGACGGATCTGACTCGCCGTGGTCGTCTTGCTCTTGATCGTGACTTCCGCGGGTTCGCGCAAGTGTTGTTGCGCGATCCGACGCACCTGTGTCGGCATGGTGGCCGAGAACAGCGCGATCTGCCGTTCGGCGGGGATCTGCTCCAGGATCCATTCGACATCGTCGATGAAGCCCATGCGCAGCATCTCGTCCGCCTCATCCAGCACCAGGTGCTTCAGCGACGACAGATCGAGTGTGCCGCGCTTGATGTGATCCATCGCGCGGCCGGGGGTCGCAACCACCACATGCACCCCCCGACGAAGGCTCTGCAACTGAGGCGTGTAGCTCTGGCCGCCGTACACCGGGAGTACGTGAAATCCCTTCATGTAAGTGGCGTACTTCTGGAACGCCTCGGCGACCTGGATCGCGAGCTCGCGCGTCGGCACTAGCACCAGCGCCTGAGGCACGGTCTCGCGAACATCGATCCTGGAGAGAATGGGCAAGGCGAACGCGGCGGTTTTGCCCGTGCCGGTCTGGGCCTGACCCACGACGTCGCGGCCCGCGAGCAGATGAGGAATGGTGGCGGCCTGGATGGGCGAAGGCGACTCGTAACCCACGTCCTGCAAGGCCTTGAGCACGGCATCGCCCAGGGCGAGGTCACTGAAACTGGGGCTTTCGCCCGGGGTCTGATCGGAACTGGCGGGCAAGGAAAACCTCGGACTTCGCGGGCGCGGACTGGGACAAAGGCGCGCGAGTTTACACATCCGGCGGTGAAACCGCAGGAAACAATGAATTCACCGGGATTTTAGGCTTTGCAGCCCGCTTATGACCAATCAGTAGATTCGTCAGCGCCCGCCGGTACGAACCATTTTCCGCAGCAGTTGCTCGATCAGCTGCGCCGGGTCGTCGCTGCGGCCCGTATGCACCGCCGATGTCTGGATCATCGTGCTCCGGGGCGCGACCAGCCAGTGGAAGCGCTCCCGCAGCGTCAGCCGGCCGATGGGGCCCGAACCGGCGCAGATGGCCGGAATGCTGGCGAGATTTTCACGAACCAGCTCGAGATCGACCCCCGGGGCGAGCGCCAGCAGGCGCCCTTCGTCCAGCTCGATGCGCGCAGCCAGGTACTCCAGCGCCGGACAGGAGACGATCACGCCGACGTTCATGAACTCTTCGCGTTCGACCCGAGGCACGACGCGAATGATGGCGTAGTCATACGAGCACGGAGCGCGCACGCTTCACCTCCGTGAAAAACAGATGCGGCGACTGCAACCGTCGCAACAGATATTCGGCGTACGCGTTTCGATACTCGGCCGCGCTGGAGAAAGTTGCATCACCGCGCAACAACGCGTCCGGAATCAACCCGACGATGTCGCGAACGACCTCCGGAGTCAGACGCGCGAGCATGAACTCGTGCGCTTCGTCGAGCCCGTTCGCAAACGGCAGCAGCACATGATCGCGAATCATGGGAAAGGCATCCTGGCTGCGCTCCAGATATTGGGTCCAGGAGTGATGGAAGTATAAAGCCGCGCCATGATCGATCAGACGCAGCTGGCGATGCCAGATCAGCATGTTGGTGTTGCGCGCGGTGCGATCGACGTTGGTTACGAATGCATCGAACCAGACGATCTTCGATGCGAGCGCCGCGTCCGGCTGGAACACCACGGGGTCGAACGTGATCGCGCCCGGCAGATAATCGAGCGCCACGTTGCACCCCGCGCTGGCGCGGATCACTTCCTGGATCTCGACATCGGGTTCGGTGCGCGCCAGATCCGGATCGAGCTCGATCAATACGATCTCGGGCACCGGCAAACCGGCGGCGCGGCCGATCTCGCCTGCCACCAGCTCGGCGATCAGTGCTTTGGGGCCTTGTCCGGCGCCACGCCACTTGATGACATACATGCCGTCATCGTCGGCTTCGACGATGGCTGGCACGGAACCGCCTTCGCGCAAAGGAGTGACGTAGCGGGTGACGACGACGGTTCGCAAGCGTTGGGATCCACACTGCTTCGGCGACGGCAGTATATAGCCCAGATTCAGAGACCTGGGAGCAGCTAAGCGACGAATTGCTGCCGCCAGCGCACCCAGTCCGCGCTCGGCAGGCATCTGTTGCCGCGTACTAGAATGAGTCTGTCAGCGAGCTGGCCCGACAATCACACAATACCGCCGCCAAAACTCTGAGTGGCCGGACGTTTGCTGGCACACTCGAGCCGATAATCACTACGGCGATAAGCAGCGACGGGATCGATCGCCGCACCTTTCTGCAGTCGCGCGCGAGCCAGGATGGGCTGCACGTCGGTGGTGAACGCGCGCTTCAAGGTCTGCGATGCCATCAACGCGTCGTTCTGCTGCTGATAATCGGCAAGCACCTGTCGGTCCACCAGCAGCGCCTGTGCATAGGCGCGCTGCAACTCGATGGCGCTGGTCATCAGACTCTCGATGGGATCGGTGACATTGTGGGACTGGTCCAGCATGTGCGCCGGATTGAAATCCGGCACCTGGCGCCACTGCGCATCGACCAGCTCGTTGAACACCAGGAACAGCCGGTAGGGATCGATCGAGCCGGTGTCCAGATCGTCGTCGCCATACTTGGAATCGTTGAAATGGAAACCGCCCAGCCGGCGGGCATGCACCAGGCGCGAGACGATCATCTCGATGTTCACATTCGGTGCATGATGACCGAGATCGACCAGGCAGAACGCCTTCGGCCCCAGCGTCTGCGCGGCAAGCAGCGAGCTGCCCCAGTCCTGAATCACGGTCGCATAGAACGCCGGCTCGTACATCTTGTGCTCGATGAGCATGCGCCAGTCGGCCGGCAACGCATCGTAGATCTGCCGGGTCGACTCGATATAGCGCTCGAACGCGCGCCCCAGATGTTGCTGGCCGGGAAAGTTGGCGCCGTCGCCGATCCAGACGGTCAACGCCCTGGAGCCGAGCAGCTGACCGATGCGAATGCACTCGACGTTGTGCTCGACGGCCTGGGCGCGCACGGCGGCGTCGGTGTGCGTGAGGCTGCCGAACTTATAAGAAAGCTTCTGACCGGGACGATCCTGGAACGTATTCGAATTGACCGCATCGAAACCGAGCCCGAGCGCAGTCGCGCGCTGACGCAGCCCGGGCATGTCGTCGGTGTGATCCCAGGGCAGATGCAAGGACACGGTGGGCGTGGCGCCGGTCAGGCTATGAATGACCGCGCAATCCTCCAGCTTCTCGAACACGTTGCGAGGCTCGCCTCTACCCGGAAAGCGTGCGAAACGAGTCCCGCCGGTGCCCACGCCCCAGGACGGAATGGCCACGCCGAAGTTCGCGACCATCGCGGTGACCGCGTCGATATCGATGCCGCGACGGCTCAGGATCGCGCCGAGTGCGGCGTAATCGGCATCGAGATCCTTGGTCAGTTTCGCATTGGCGTCCGCGATGAACGATCGATCGCGCGGATCGGTGTAAGTGCCAGCCATGCTATCCCCCCGTCTGATATGACCTCGGCCCGCGCAGCCGGCCCGAGCTCATGCTTGGAATCGGCCCATCGTCAGCGCGTGAATGCGGCGGCGTTACCGGCGTCGACGTTGATGATATTCCCAGTCGACTTCGACGCGCGTTCGGACGCGAAGAAGGCGACCGCTTCGGCCACGTCTTCCGGAAACACGCTGCGCTTGAGCAGGCTGCGCTCGCGGTAGATCGACTCGAGCTCGTCGGTGCTGGTCTTGTACTGCTCGGCGCGCTGCTGAGCCCACTCGCCCTGCCAGATCCGCGAGCCACGCAAGACGGCGTCCGGATTCACGACATTCACGCGGATACCGGCCGGCGCACCTTCCAAAGCCAGGCATCGCGCGAGGTGCAACTCGGCAGCCTTGGCCGTGCAGTAAGCAGCGGCGCCGGGGGAGGCGGCCAGCGCGTTCTTGGAGCCGATGAACACGATGGAGCCGCCGATGTTCTGCGTCTTCAACAACTGGAACGCCTGGCGCGAGACCAGGAAATAGCCGGTGGACAGGATGTCCATGTTCTTCTGCCAGGTCGCGAGACTGGTTTGATCGACCGGCGATGCCGACGCGATACCCGCATTGGAAATACAGATATCGAGCCCGCCGAACTTCCAAGCACTGTCGCGAAAGCTCGCGACGACCGCGTCTTCTCGCGTTACATCGACCCAGCTGCTGGCAACCACGTCGTTGCCGTATTGTCTTTTCAATTCCGCTTCGGCTTCGCTCAGGGCGTCGTGGTCGATATCACAGAGCACGACGCAGGCACCTTCGTCCATCAACCGCCGGGCAGTCGCGAGCCCGATGCCTCCCGCGCCGCCCGTGATGAGCGCAACCCGACCCGCCAGAGGTTTCGGCTTGGGCATGCGCTGCAGCTTGGCTTCTTCCAGATCCCAATATTCGATATCGAACGCTTCCTGCTCGGGCAGGCCGCGATATGTCGACACCGCGGCGGCACCCCGCATGACATTGATTGCGTTGACATAGAACTCGCCCGCAATGCGCGCGGTGGCTTTGTCGGCAGCGAACGTGATCATGCCGACGCCCGGCACCAGATAAACGACGGCGTTCGGATCGCGCATCTTCGGCGAGCCGGGCCGCTTGCAACGCTCGTAATAAGCCGCGTAACGCTCGCGATATTGCTCGATGGCCGGCTGCACGCGCCGGGCAAACTGCTCGGCCGACTCGTTCGCGGCATCGAACGGCAACACCAGCGGCCAGATTTTCGTGCGCAGGAAATGATCGGGACAGGACGTGCCGAGATCGGCGAGCGCCTGCAGTTTCTCGCTGCCTACGAATTCCAGCACCGCCGCGCTGTCGTCGAAGTGACCGACCTTGCGCGTCGTGCCTGAAATCAAGCCACGAATGCGCGGCATGATGGCCGCCGCAACTTCTCGACGCTTTTCCACCGGCAGCGCTGGCACCTTGGCCGCACCGAACGGCTGCTTGCCGCGGCTTTTCTCCGCCAGCCACAGCGTCGCACGATTGATCACATCGAGTGTGTTCTCGTAACACGCCTTCGACGTGTCGGCCCACGTGAAAACCCCATGCGCTTCGAGCACCACACCGCGCGCCTTGGGGTTTTCACGCGTGAACTTGCGCAGCGCCAGGCCCAGCTCGTACCCCGGACGGATCCACGGCAACCAGCCGATCTCATCGCCATAGATTTCCCAGGTCAGCGCTTTGCTGTCAGCCGAGGCCGCGATGGCGATCAAAGCATCCGGGTGCATGTGATCGACATGCGCGCGATCGACCAGACCGTGCAACGGCGTATCGATACTCGCGGCGCGCGGATTCAGATTGAATGTGCAGTGCGAATACAGCGGCACCAGCACACTGTCGCTGTCCTTGCCCCGGTAGAACGGTTCGAGCGACAGGAACTTGTCCATATATAAGGTGGCGAAGCCGTCCAGCTTCATGGTGCCCAGGTCGCCGCCCGAGCCCTTCACCCACAGCACCGTCACGTCCTGGCCGGTGAGCGGATCTTTTTCCACGACCTTGGCCGAGGTATTGCCGCCACCGAAGTTGGTAATGCGCTTGTCGGAGCCGAGCAGATTGGAGCGATACAGCAACAGCTGCGCCGGCGTCATTCCGGCCGCGAGCGCATCGTTCCAGCGGTTTTCGACCAGCAACGAAGACAACTCGGCTTGCACCGGCTGAACCACACTCATCTAATCTCCCTCACGGTCGGTTTGATCGCGTTCGGGCATAAAAAATCGTGGCCAACGCGATGAAATGACTGTTTACCATACGAATCGATCATATACAATCAGATGCGAGCATAATCGATCAGCCGTGCAAAGGCGGTGATCGAAACTGCTTTTAGGAGGTTCCATGCTGGAACGTGAGCGCCATAGCCTGATTCTGAAGCTCGTCGAAGAGCGTTCCATCGTGAGCGTCGGCGACCTGCTGGATTTGCTCGGCGCATCCGAGGCGACCATTCGCCGCGACATCAACACGCTGGCCGAGCGCGGCGAAGTCAAACGCATTCGCGGGGGCGCCGAAGCGGTGCGGCCACGGCATCAGCCGCACCTGGTGGGCATGCCCTTCTCGTTGAGCCAGGACATCAGTGTGCCGCAGAAGCGCGCCATCGCTCGCGCCGCGGCGGAGCTCATCACCGCCGGCGAGAGCATCATCATCAATGGCGGCACCAC
Source organism: uncultured Steroidobacter sp. (assembly GCF_937958065.1). Classification (GTDB taxonomy): domain Bacteria; phylum Pseudomonadota; class Gammaproteobacteria; order Steroidobacterales; family Steroidobacteraceae; genus Steroidobacter. The sequence goes on along the minus strand of NZ_CALFXI010000002.1, from coordinate 198,194 downwards.
CACGTTCGCCCTGGTGGAATTTCTCGCCGAGCACGATCTGGACATCCTGACGAATTCGTTTCCGATCGCGGCCAAGCTGCTGGCCACCAGCCGCAATCGCATCACGTTGCCGGGCGGCACCATCTTCCGCGAGCAGAACATCGTGCTCAGCCCGTTCGACAACGACACCATCGAGAACTTCTGGGGCAACAAGCTGTTCACCGGCTGCTACGGCCTGAACCGCTTCGGCATCATGGAAGCCGATCCGTTGATCGTGCAGGCCCAGACCAAGCTGTTGAAGCGCACCGAGGATGTGATCGTGATGGCCGACAGCAGCAAGCTGCGCCAGAAGTCGGCAATGATCGTCACGGGGCTGGAGCGGATCTCCACCATCATCACCGACGACGGCGCCAAACCCGAAGAGCTGGAAGTGTTCAAAGCGGCGGGCATCAAAGTGATCGTCGCCTCGGTGACCGAGGACGACGAGTTGCAGAAGCTCGCGTAGTTGAGAGCGCGGCGGCACGGCCAATAACGGCCGGTCGCCTGAATGCGGGGGGATGTGAATGCGTAGAAGAGCAATGCTCGTGGGCGCGGTCGCGCTGGCCGCCGTCGTAGTCGCAGGCTGCGGCGAACGGCCGCAGACGTCCACTGACGGCAAGGGCAGCGACAAGCTGCGCATCGGCATCGTCGCAAAGAGCCTGGGTAACGGTTTCTTCGATGCCGTTCACAAGGGCGCGGATGAAGCCGCTGCCACGCTCGACGCCGAGATCATTTTCACCGGCCCGACCACGCCGACCGCCGAAGGGCAGATAGAAACATTGAACGCGCTGATCGCCCAGCGCGTCGATGCCATTGCGATCTCGGCGAACGATCCCGATGCCGTGGTGCCCACGCTGCAGCGAGCGATGCAACGGGGCATCAAAGTCGTTTCTTATGATTCCGCCGTCGCGAAGGCGGGTCGCGCAGTGCATCTCGCACCTTCGTCGGACGAGCTCATCGGCCAGACAGTCGCGCAGCTCGCCTCCGAGCTGGCCCCCGGCGGCAAGGGCAAGGTTGCGGTCGTTTCGGCGACGCCGACATCGACCAATCAGAATTCCTGGCTGGCGCAGATGAAGCAGGCCCTGCCGCAGTATCCCGGCCTGCAGTTCGTCAGCGTCGTTTACGGCGATGACGTCGCGGACAAGTCATATCGCGAAACCGTGGCGCTGGTGAAGCAGCATCCGGATCTGTCCGTCATCATCTCTTTGAGCTCGGTCGGCATCGTTGCGGCGGCCAAGGCGATCGAGGATCAAGGCCTCACCGGCAAAGTGACAGTCACCGGGCTCGGCCTGCCGTCCGAGCTGGTCGGCTACGTGCGCAAGGGCGTCGTGCCGAAGTTCGCGATCTGGAATCCGATCGATCTCGGCTATGCCACCACGCAAGTCGCCGCCCGCCTGGCGCGCGGCGAGACGCCCGACAACGGCCAGCCGATTTCGCTCGAACGGCTGGGCAGCGTGCGCTTCGATGCCGAGGGCATCGGCGCCATGGCCAAGCCGTTCATCTACGACCAGAGCAACGTCGAGCAATTCGCGGCGATCTTCTGACATGGCGGCGGCGATCCAGCAGGCACCGGCGCAACCCATCCTCACGCTCACGCAGGTGAGGAAATCGTTCGGCGGCGCGCACGCGCTGCGCGATGCCAATCTCGAGTTGTATCCGGGCCAGGTCACCGCGTTGATCGGCGAAAACGGCGCGGGCAAGTCGACGCTGGTCAAGATCCTGTGCGGCATCCATCAGCCCGACGGCGGTGAGCTGCTGCTCGACGGCCGGCCGATCCGCGTGCGCGATCCCGAGCATGCGCGGCAACTCGGGATCAACGTCGTGCATCAGGAATGTGTGGTGTTCGACAACCTGACCGTCGCCGAGAACATCTTCGTCAGCTCGCGGCCCCGGATCGGACGTTTCATCGCCTGGCGCGAGATGCGAACGCGTGCGGCGGAAATCCTGCGCCAGCTGGACGTTTCATTCTCGCCGGATCTGCCTGCCGGTCAGCTCAGCGTCGCCCAGAAGCACATCGTGCAAATCGCTCGCGCATTGACCAGCGAGGCGCGCGTGCTGATTCTCGATGAGCCGACGGCAGCTTTATCACATCGCGAGGCGGACGACTTGTTCCGCATCGTCCGGCGACTGCGCGAGGCCGGCTGCGCGCTGCTGTTCATCAGTCACAAGTTCGAAGAGATTTTCGCTCTGGCGGATCGCTACGTCGTCTTTCGAGACGGCACCTCGGTGGGCCACGGCATGATTGCCGGGACGGGCAGCGAGCAACTGATTCGACTGATGGTGGGGCGCTCGGTCGAGCAGCTGTTCCCCAAACGGGAAACGGCGCTCGGCGAGGAGTTGCTGCGCGTCGAGAACCTGTCGCGCGCTCACGAGTTCGACAAAGTTTCATTCTCGGTGCGCCAGGGTGAGACGCTCGGCATCTATGGGCTGGTCGGCGCGGGCCGGACCGAGCTGGCGCAGTGCCTGTTCGGCTTGACCGCGCCAGATTGCGGTTCGATTCACGTCGACGGCAAGGCGGTTTCGATTGCCACGCCGGCGGACGCGGTCCGTCACGGTCTCGCGTATGTTCCAGAAGACCGTCAGCAGCAAGGCGCGATCCTGCCTTTCTCCATTGCTGCCAACGTTGCACTCACGAATCTGCAGTCGCTCGCCCGCAATGGCATCTGCAGCCAGCATCGTGAATCGGAGCTGGCGACTCACTGGATCGCCGCGCTCGGCATCAAGGCAACCGGCCCCGAACAGAGCGTCGGGGACTTGTCCGGGGGCAATCAGCAGAAGGTCGTGATCGCGAAATGGCTGGCGCGCTCGCCGCGCGTTCTGATTCTCGACGAGCCGACCAAAGGCATCGACGTTGGCGCAAAGTCAACGGTGCACGGCGTGACCAGCGCCTTTGCTCAGCGAGGCAACGCGGTCGTGATGATCTCGTCGGAGCTGCCGGAGATCCTCGGCATGTCCGACCGCATTCTGGTCATGCGGCGCGGTCGTGTGCGTGCCTTGCTGGATCGAAGTGAAGCGACGGCGGAGAACGTCGTCCAGGCGGCGACGGACGCGTGATTCGCATGATGCAAACTTCCGCCGCCCGGCGCGATCTCGCACTTGCTGCCATCGTGGTCTTGTTATTCGTATCGGTGACGGCCGCGTTCCCGAAGTTCGCGCGCCCCGGCAACCTCGCGGAGATCCTCGACGACAGCGCCATTCTGATCCTGCTTGCGCTGGGACAGATGCTGGTGATCCTCACGCGTGTCATCGATCTGTCGATCGCCGCCAACCTGGCGCTGTCGGGCATGCTGGTCGCGCTGTTGAACAAGAACTATCCGGGCCTGGGTATCGGGCCCGTGCTCTTGATCGCTGTCGTCAGCGGCACCTTGCTCGGTGCCATCAACGGTCTGCTCGTGTGGCGACTCAAGCTGCCGCCCATCGTCGTCACGTTGGGCACCATGTCGGTGTATCGCGGCCTGATCTATCTGTTGTCCGGCGGTACCTGGGTGAACGACAACCAGATGTCGCCCCAGTTTCTGGGCTTCATTCGATACGAGCTGCTGGGTCTGACGCTGCTCTCCTGGCTCGCCATCATCGGCGTCGCGGTCTTTGCCGTGTCGATGCGTTACACCGTGCTCGGCCGGAATCTGTACACGGCTGGCGGCAACCCTTCTGCCGCCACGTACACCGGCATCGATCCTGGCCGCATGCAATGCATCGCGTACACGATCTGTGGCGCCATCGCCGGCCTGTGCGGATATCTGTGGGTGGCACGCTTCGCGGTCGCGTACACCGACATCGCGCTGGGCTTCGAATTGCAGGTGATCGCCGCCTGCCTGATTGGCGGTGTGGCGATCGCCGGCGGCATCGGTACCGTCGCGGGCGTGGTGCTCGGCTGCCTGTTCATCGGCATCATCAGAAATGCCTTGCCGCTGATCGGCATCTCGCCGTTCTGGCAGATGGGCATCAATGGACTGGTCATCGTCGTGGCCGCCGTGCTGAGCGCGAGAAGACGCGAACAGAAACGCGCCATCCTGGAAACCCAAGCCGCATGAGCATGCCATCCTTCAAAGCCCTGTGGCGCTGGGAATCGATGCTCTCCCTGGTGCTGATCATCGAGTTCGTCAGCTTCGCCAGTCTGTCGCCGTACTTCCTCGACGTATGGACGTTGTCGGACGCCACGTTCAACTTCACCGAGCGTGCCGTCATTGCACTGCCGCTCGCGCTGCTGATCATCGCGGGCGAGATTGATATTTCGGTCGCCGCCATCATCGCGTTGTCGTCGGTGGCAATGGGACTGGCGGCCGCGGCCGGCATTCAAACGCCCGGCCTGGTCGCGATTGGACTGGGCACAGGGCTCGCGGCCGGCATGGTCAACGGCGCGCTCGTGACACTGGGCCGCGTGCCGTCGATCGTCGCGACCATTGGCACGATGACACTGTTCCGCGGCGTCGCTTACGCGGTGCTCGGTGATCGCGTGTTGAAGGAATATCCGCCATCGTTCTCGGTGTTCGGCCAGGGTTATGCGGTCGGGGCGTTGTCCATCGAGCTGAGCGTCCTGATCGTGCTCGCCGTGATGTTCGGCTTGTTTCTGCACGTGACGCGCTGGGGACGAACAATCTATGCGGTCGGTGCCAATCCCATCGCTGCGAAATGGTCCGGCGTACCGGTCGACCGCTATCGATTTGCTTTGTTTGCAGTGACCGGACTCTGCAGCGGGCTTGCGGCAGTGCTGCTCACCTCGCGCCTGGGCTCGACGCGCCCCTCGATCGCGCAGGGCTGGGAGCTGGAGATCATCAGCATGGTGATCCTCGGCGGCGTCTCCGTGTGGGGCGGCAAAGGCACGATCCCGGGCGTGCTGCTCGCGGCCGCGGTGCTGGGCCTGGTGAATTTCGGACTGGGCTTGCTGAACGTGCCCGGCATCGTGATGTCCATCATCGTCGGTGCGTTGCTCATTTCTGTCGTTGCCCTCCCGGTGCTCGCCGAACGCTGGTGGGGCCGGCCGGTCGGTCGTCACTCATGACGAAATCGCTGATCGCATTGATCGATATCGGCAAGACCCACGCCAAGATGTCCGTTATCGATCCGCACTCGGGCGCCGAGCTTCGCGGCAGCCGACGAGCGAATGCTGTCATTCAAGCTTCGGCCATGCGCGAGTTGGACGTGGAAGCGATCAGCCAGTGGTTGCTCGACGCGTTGCGCGAGGCGCCCAATCGAGATCGTATTCGCACCCTCGTACCTGTCGCACATGGCGCTGCCGCGGTCCTGATCGATCACGACGATCACGTGATTGCCGCTCCGGACTATGAAGATGCATGTTTCGAGCGGGTCAACGACGAGTATCGGCATCAGCGCGATGCTTATCCGAGCACCTATTCGCCGGACCTGCCGCTCGGCTTGAACCTCGGCCGGCAACTGTTCTTCTTGCAGGAAGCGCAACCGCGACTGTTCTCGCGCATCGCACATGCACTGCTGTATCCACAGTTCTGGGCATGGCGCTTGAGCGGCGTGATGGCCAGTGAAGTGACCTCGCTCGGGTGTCATTCCGATCTGTGGCTGCCACGCGAGCAGACGTTCTCGAAGCTGGCGCAGGCACGCGGCTGGGACAAGCTGTTCCCCGCGAGAAAGCTCGCCAGCGACGTACTTGGCCCGATCTCGGCAGAGCTCGCGGCCGCGACCGGGCTGGATCCGCAATGTCAGGTCGTTTGCGGCATTCACGACTCGAACGCGTCGTACCTGAAGTTCCTGATCGCGCGCGAACGCGACGAGCCATTCACCGTCATGTCCAGCGGCACCTGGACTGTCGTCATGGCGAATCGAGCCGATCTCTCGCGACTGCGCGAAGATCGCGACATGCTCGCCAGCGTGGACGCGTTTGGCTCACCCGTAGCAACGGCAAGATTCATGGGCGGACGCGAGTATGAAGCGATCGCTGGGACGGAAGCTCGCCCGAACCTGCCTGCGCTGCTCAACGTGATCGAGCGGCAGTCGATGGCATTGCCGGCGTTCGCGAGCGGCGGGCCGTTTGCTGGACGAGCGGGCCGTCTGATCAACGCCGCTACTCTGTCGGGATCGGAGCGGGCCAGCCTTGCGACGCTGTACGTCGCGCTGATGTGCGAGCTGCTGATCGAAATGCTGGGCGCGGACGGCACGGTGTTGATCGATGGGCCGCTCGCGAGCAATCCGCTGTTTGGTTCGATCCTCCGAGCGCTGCTGCCGTCACGGCCCGTCGAACTGAGCCAGGCTGACGGTGGCAACACGCGCGCGGCCTGCTATCTCGCTGGCTTTCACTATGCTCCGACTCCATCGATGACGCCGGCGGCTGCACTCATGCTCACCTCGTTGCCGGCGTATCGCGAAGCCTGGCGCAAGCTGGTTTCAGGCTGACGACTCAAATACTGCGCTTGCCGCCGGAGCCCGGCTGCTTGCTGCGCTTTTTGTTGTCGCCCTGCTTGTCATCCGCCTTCTTGTCCGCGGCGGCGGGCTCGCCGACCTCTTTCAAGTTCTCGCGCACCGAGCGGACTGAGATGCTGCCTTCGAGCGAGCGCGCAAACGAGCTGACGAACGCGTTATGCAGCACGCTGACGATGGTCTCGAGGATACTGGTCGTGGGCTTCTCGATCGTGCCCGTAAACGGAACGCGCGCGGCGACCTCTTGCGTCCGCTCGTTCTCGAGCACGTTGGCTGCGAAATCCACCACGCCTTCCCAGATGCGCTTCAGCAAGCCCTCTTCGTGCTCCTCGGTGCTGGTCATGTTCACGTTGCGAAGCATGGGCTTGGCGTAGCCCTTGAATTTGCCGTCGGCGGCGGCGATCTCCAGGTACAGCTCGAAATCGCCCGACTCGGCATCCGCTTTGAGGTACTGGCGCAGCCAGGGATTCACTTGCGGCAGCTTCACCTTGCGCAGCTCCAGATTCACATCGAACGTCGGCTGCCGCTCCAGCGGATCGACGCTGCCGCTGACTTTTGCCATGCCGCCATCGAGCACGCGGGCGCTGGCCTGGAAATCGGCAAACGTTTCCTTGCCACTGTTGGCGACGTTGGTCAGATTCGTGAGCTGAGCTTCCAGCCCGGTCGCCTTGATCGCGTCCGCCGTCCTGATGCCTGGCGCGCGAAAAGTCACGGCGCCGTCGCGGACTCGCACGGTGTTGAACCGGAACGGAAACAATTCTTCGAGTCGACCGGCCCAGTCCACGCCGGCGCCGGTCTGCGACTTTTGTTTGTTCTCGGCCGCGACGAAGTTCAGATTGGGATGGATGAATTCGCCTTGTGCCACCAGGGAGCCGCGCAGCAGGCTGGGCCACTCCACCGAGAAATAGAGGTGATCGGCGCTGAAGAACGGCACCGGCTGGCCGGCGCCGGTTTTCTCGATCTTGATGTTGTCGACGCGGTACGCGCCGCGGATCAGTGAGATGTCCACGTCATCGACATGGCCTTGGTAACCTTCGAGCGTTTGCAGTTTGTGGTTGACATAGTCGCGAACCATGCCCGGCAGGGCCACGCGGACCGCCACGCCTGCAATCAGCACGATTGCAACCGCTATCAACCATTTATCGCGCCGTCTCATACCCATTGCGCCCCCGACCCGAGGTCGGCGGATTGCCGCTCTCCTGTAATTTCTTCGCCATCGACGAAGCCCGGCCGATCCGTGGAGGCAACGCCTGCGCCAGCGGCTCGGTTGCGCGGCTGACGAGACTTTGGGCCGTCTTTGCCGCAAAATCGTCGGTTTACACTGACGAGGTTCTGTCAATGAATGCACGGCGTCTGGCGGTATTGGCGCTCGCCGCTCATCTCGGTGTAGTGGCCGGCTGCGGCAAGCAGGGGGGCAGCGGGCGCGACGCGCCGGTGATCCGCATCGACGGCTCGAGCACCGTGTTCCCGATCGCCGAAGCGGTCGCCGAAGAATTCCAGGTCACCGAGCGCGGCGCCGTCCGCGTCACCGTCGGCCTGTCCGGCACCGGCGGCGGCTTCAAGAAACTGTGTCGCGGTGACATCGATATCTCCAACGCGTCCCGGCCCATTCTCACGGAGGAGATGGAGATGTGCCGCCAGGCCGGCATCAACTTCATCGAGCTGCCGGTCGCCTTCGACGCCATCACGGTCGTCGTCAATCCCAAGAACGACTGGGTGCAGTCGCTCACGGTCGCCGACCTGAAGAAGATGTGGGAGCCGGCCTCGCAAGGCCAGGTCACGACCTGGAATCAGGTTCGTCCCGAGTGGCCCGAGGCGCCGCTGATGCTGTTCGGCCCCGGCGCCGATTCGGGCACGTTCGATTACTTCACCGAAGCCGTGACCGGCAAAGCCAAATCCAGCCGCGGCGACTACACCGCGAGCGAAGATGACAACGTGCTGGTGCAGGGCGTGGAAAACAACAAGAACGCGCTCGGCTACTTCGGCTTCGCTTATTACATCGGACACAAGGATCGGATGCGCCCGGTGCCGATCCAGAGGGAGGACGGCACGCAGGTACTGCCGAGCAATGCCACCGTCGTCGACGGCACGTATCAGCCGCTGTCGCGGCCGCTGTTCATCTATGTGAGCGACAAGTCGGCGCAGCGCCCCGAAGTGCGCAAGCTGATCGAGTTCTATCTCACCGAAGGGCCGGATCTCGCCGGTCAGGTCGGCTTCGTGGCCCTGCCCGAGCAGGCAGCGCAGACCGCGCTTCAGCATTTCCGGGATAACCGCCTGGGCACGGTGTTCGGCGGCGTGCCCGAGGTGGGCATCACCATCGATGAGTTGCTGAAACGCGACGCCAAGCTCTAAGAGCTCGTTTCCCTCCGGCGGGCGCACTGGCCTGCAACTTTTTCTTTTCGTCTTCACGCGCCCCCGGCAAGGATGCCGGGCAGCGCGTAACCCTGCACATCCGGGTGACCATCGGCGCATCGGCAGCCTACGCCGCCGCCACCACCCATAAGGCACACAACAGAACCGTGACCACCACGGTGATGAGAAACAGGCCGCCGTCGCTGATGCGCCGCCTGCCACCGCGTTCGCTCATGACTCACCCCTTCTTCAGCTCGGTGACCCCTTCCGTCGAGTCCACTGTCGATGCGCCGCCGACAGGACTGCAGATAAAATAGATCTCCGCAGCATGCATACGCAAACGGGGACAACGGGCAACGAGACCCGCCCGTGTTACAGTCGGCAGGAAAGATTAGAAAAATATTCAGCGAAGGAACCCGCTATGTCAGAGCCGAATGCCGAGCGCGCTACATTCAACGAAGTGTTATGGCGCGAGCTGCAGGCGTTGCGCCCGGAGTACTGCGCCTCGAAATCGTTCGAACCGGCAAAATTCGATCCGCGCCAGCCCGAGGACGCCGGTACCGATGCGCGCTATCAGGACAACTTGCGGGAGTTGTTTCAGATGATCGGCACGCTCGATGCGGATACCGACAGCACCAAGGCGCAACCGCAGCTGTCCGCGCTGTGCCTGTCCGGCGGCGGCATCCGTAGCGCGACGTTCAACCTGGGCGTGCTGCAAGCCCTGGCGAAGCACAGGCTGCTGCCCGAGTTCGATTATCTCTCCAGCGTGTCCGGGGGCGGTTATATCGCCAGCTGGCTGCAGGCCTGGATCCACCGGCAGCAACAGCACACCGGCACCGCCCGGGAAGTTTTTCAGGATCTCGGCGGCCAGCCGGAGCAGCCGGTCAATCCGCTCGCGCCCGAGCCGAAGCCGCTCGACCATTTGCGCCAGTTCAGCAACTACCTCACGCCGCGCCTCGGTCTTTTCTCGGCCGACACGTGGACCGCCGCGGCCATCATCCTGCGCAATCTGCTGCTGAACTGGCTGGTGATACTGCCGCTATTGGCCGCGCTGGTCGTGATTCCTCAAGGGGTTTACCTGGTCGTACAGAGCACGGTGAGCCCGAGCCTCGGAAGAAATCTGTTGTATGCCTCGGTGATCGTCGAGTTGCTGGCGAGCTTTTCCATTTATTACCACCGCCGGTTCGTGCGTGCTCCGGAGACTCCCTCCTCGCGCTATTCCTTGCTCTGCGTGCTGCCCGTAATCGGCGCGGCGGCGCTGCTGTCGTTCACCGGGCTGGGCTACGCAAACGGTCCGGCGGTCGCGCTCGATGCATCCTTCTGGTCGTCGGGCAACTATCCCATCCTGATGTTCTCGGTGCTCTGGTGTACGGTCATTCCCCTGGTGGGCTGGCTGGTGGTCGAGCTGTTGTATCGGCTGCGTCATGACATTCCCTCCGAGTGCGTGCACACCGGCAAGTTCGAGCTCGGTGCGCTGTTGATTTCCGGCCTCGCGGTTTCCTTGCTGCTGGCCCTGGTCATCCGCGGCCTGTTGCTGCCGCTCTATAACCATCCCGGCTTGTATGTGATGCTGACTTTACCGGTGCTGCTCGGCTTGTACCTGCTGGCGCGAACGTTGTTCGTGGGGCTGGCGAGCATGAGCGAAACATTCGTCACCGGCGCCCGGCCGGCACTGGTCAATGACGGCGATCGCGAATGGTGGGCCCGGCTGTCGGCCTGGGTTCTCGCCGTGGCACTCGGCTGGATCGTCGTCACCACGCTGTGTTTGTTCGGACAGTATCTGTTCGACAAGATCGAAAATTCGCTGAAGCCGCTGGTGGCCGCTGCGGGCGGCATTTCCGGCGTGGCCGCTGCTTTGCTCGGCAGCCGGGACAAGACCGCGACGACCGGCACGGACCAGCCTTCGCTCATGCAACGAGTCGGGCTCGCGCTGGCGGCACCGGTGTTCGTGATCTGCGTCGTGCTGGTAATGTCGTGGGCCACGGCGACGCTCGGCGGCTGGATCGTGACGAACTCGAACGTCGCCGCCGAACGGATCTTCACCGATCCCATGCTGCGTCAATCTGGCTTGCGCCACACCGGGTTCGAATGGTTCTGGGCGCTGCCCTTGCTGCTGTTGGGCGCGGCCTTGACCATGGGCGCGATCGTCAACGTGAATCGTTTCTCGTTGCACGGCTTCTATCGCAACCGGCTGGTACGCGCGTACCTGGGCGCATCGCATACCGATCGCAAGCCGGATCCATTCACCGGATTCGACGCTTCGGACAATCTGCGCATGCACAAGCTGCGTCCGAGCAAGGGAGCGCAGCGCCTGTTGCCGTTGATCAATGTCACATTGAACGTGCTTCGCGACGGCAACCTCGCGTGGCAGGAGCGCAAGGCCGAGTCGTTCTCGATCACGCCTTACTTCTGCGGCAACTTCCATGAAGGCTATCGAGCCTCTGAAAAGTACGGCGGACAGGGCGGCATTTCGCTGGGCACGGCAGTGACGATCTCGGGTGCCGCGGCCAATCCACACATGGGCTATTGTTCTTCGCCGGCGCTGGCGTTCGTGATGTCGCTGTTCAACGTCCGTCTCGGCGCATGGCTCGGCAATACCAACGCGCGAGGCGAAAAGTCGTATCACTTGCCCGGCCCGCGCCAGGCGCTGTCGCCGATGCTGGGCGAGCTGTTCGGCTATACGACGCCGGATTTCAAGTACGTGAACCTGTCCGATGGCGGCCACTTCGACAATCTCGGTCTGTATGAAGTGGTGCTGCGCCGCTGCCGCTACATCGTGGTGAGCGACGCCGGCTGCGATCCGGATGCGAAGCTCGGCGACCTGGGCAATGCCATTCGCAAGATCCGCATCGACTTCGGGATTCCGATCCGCTTCGAAAAGGAGATCGAGATCTATCCCAACAGCTCCGCGAAGCAGGGCCTGTACTGCGCCACCGCACGCATCGACTACGATGCCGTCGATAAAGGCACCCCACCCGGCCGATTGCTGTACATCAAGCCCACGCTGCGCGGGCGGGGCGAGCATCCCGTGCCCTATGACGTGTACAGTTATGCCCGGACGGTCGACTCGTTCCCGCACGAGCCCACCAGCGACCAATGGTTCAGCGAGTCGCAGTTCGAGAGCTATCGCGCGCTGGGCTTGCATTCGCTGGAGCAGATCCTGCGCGGTTCGGCCCCACAGGATTTCGGCGATTTCTTCGCGAGGGTCGCGAGCTACATGAGCCCGACCCGGAAGCGTCGGGCGTTCAAAGTCGAAAACGAGTGAATCGGTGTCAGAGTCAACGATGAATCCGGTGCGAGTACGAACCATCACGGCGGGCGTGGAGCTCACATCGGCACTGGAGCTGGATCGCGTAGCAACGGCGGTCGCGTTTCTGACGCGTGCCAAACGAACATTCGAGAACGCGGGTCATGAAGTTCAGACCGTGCGAGTCGCGGTGAATCCGGTCATCGCCTCGCTCGATCCGAGCGCGCGAGACACGGCGTTGGAGCAGTTGCGACGGATCGACGAACTCGTGGCTGCACAGGGCGCGATCTTCAACATCGGTCCGATACTCACGACAGATCGGTCCGACGACAGCCTGGTGGAATGGTCACAGGCCTTGGTGCGAACGACTCGGTCCATCAGCTTCTCGACGGCAATCGCCACGCCCGACGAAGGGGTGTTACCGAAAGTCGCCGCGACGACGGCAAAAATCATGGTCGCTCTGGCCAATGCCCTTCCCGACGGCCTCGCAAACTTTCGCTTTGCCGCCGCCGCGAACATTCCACCGGGCACGCCCTTCTTTCCGGTGGCCTGGCATCAAGGCCCCGAGTCCTTCGCGATTGGCTTGGAATCGGCGTCAGTAGTCGAGCGAGCGTTCACATCGATGCGCACTGGCGAGGATGCCACCGAAATACTGCGAAGCGCCTTGAATCGAGTGCTCACGCCGGTGGAGCAGCTCGCAAATGAGATCGCGCGCAGTGAGCAGCGTCAGTACCTGGGCATCGACACCTCGGCTGCGCCCGCGAAAGATCGCAGTATCGCCGCCGCGGTCGAAGCATTCACTCGCACACCTTTTGGCAGCGCCGGCACGCTCGAAGCTTGTTCCATCATTACCGCGGCCCTGAAGTCGGTGGCCGTGCGCACCTGCGGTTACTCCGGGCTCATGTTGCCCGTCCTGGAGGATCCACTGCTTGCCCAGCGCGCTGGCGAGAATCGCTACGGCATTCGCGACGTGCTGCTCTACTCGAGCGTCTGCGGCACCGGGCTGGATGTCGTTCCGATTCCAGGCAACACGTCCGCCGACAGCATCTGCGGCTTGCTGCGTGATGTCGCCGCTCTCGCCACGCGCCTTCGCAAACCTCTTTCCGCCCGGCTGTTCCTCGTGCCCAGCAAGAAGGTCGGTGAGATGGCGCGCTTCGACGACCCGGTACTCACCGATTCCGTGGTGATGAAGCTGGACTAGCGTGTCGCAGTCTCGAACGGATCTGGAACGCTTTCCCGAGCCGCTGAGTCCCTGAAGCTCAGCTTTCGATCATGTCGCGGATGCGCTCCGCCAGTGTTTCCAGCGCGAACGGCTTGGTGATCATCTGCATGCCCGGCCCCAGCAGGTCGTTGCTCACGGCGGCGTCGTGCGCATAGCCGGTGATGAACAGCACCTTCAGATCCGGACGATGCGCACAGGCCGCGTCGGCGAGCTGACGACCATTGAAACCCGGCAGCCCAACGTCCGAGATCAGCAGATCGATGCGCACATCGGAGAGCGCGATCGACAGCCCGCTCGGACCATCGACCGCCTGCAGCGAGCGATACCCCATCTCGGTCAGCAGGTCGACCACCAGATCGCGCACCACCTGCTCGTCCTCCACGACCAGCACGACTTCCTCGCGCCGCGCAGGCTGGAGCGTGACAGGCGTGGGATCGGGCTCTTGAGACGACTCGTGGTCGCCGTGATACCGCGGCAGACACAGTTTGACCGTCGTGCCCTTGCCTACTTCCGATTGAATCTTCGCGTAGCCGCCGGATTGCCGCGTGAATCCATAGATCATGGACAAGCCGAGCCCGGTGCCCTGGCCGATGGGCTTGGTGGTGAAGAAAGGATCGAACGCCCGGCTCATCACTTCGGGCGACATGCCCACCCCGGAATCGCACACGGAGATGCAGATGTAGTCGCCCTGCACGACGTCGCGCAGCTTCGCTTCGTGCGCATCGTCGAGATGCTCGTTGGACGTCTGGATGATGAGCTTGCCGCCCCGAGGCATGGCATCGCGGGCATTGATGCTGAGATTCAACAGCGCGCTTTCCAGTTGATTCTGATCGCAGCGGGTGAGCCATAGATCCGGCTTCTCGACGAGCTCCAATGCGATCGCTTCGCCGAGCGTCCGGCGCAGCAATTCTTCCATGCCGCGGATCAACCGGTTCGCATGCACCGGTCGCGGATCCAGCGCTTGGCGCCGGGAGAACGCCAGCAGCCGATGCGTCAGCGCCGCCGCACGATTCGCGGCGGTCATGGCTGCCGATACATAAGCGTTCACATCGATCTGCTGACCTCGCGCCAGCTTCCTTTGCATCATGTCGAGCGAGCCGATGATGCCGGTGAGCAGATTGTTGAAATCGTGGGCGATGCCGCCGGTGAGCTGGCCGACTGCCTCCATTTTCTGCGACTGCCGCAACGACTCTTCCGCCTCGGCCAGGCGTTGCTGGTTTCGTATGCGCTCGGTGACGTCCTGCGCATATTGGAACGCACCTATCACGCGTCCCATGGGATCGCGCAGCGAGGTGTAGGTGATCTCGAAGTGACGATCGTGATCGCCTTCGCTCGGCGCGGTCGACTCGATCAGCGTGAATTCCTCGCCGGCCAACGCGCGGCTCCAGCGACTGCCTGAGAGTGCAAGCTGCTCGCGATGAGCCTTCATCAGTTCGAGCAAGCTTTCACCGACTTGCGGCCGCACGCCGAGACGGCGCTCGAATCGATCGGCATACGCCTTGTTCATCGCGAGGAACCGATAGTCATTGCCCACTGCGGCGACTAGCGCGGTCACCGAGTCCAGCAACTCGCCCCACAGCTTGCGTTGGGCGACCGCGTGCTCGACCCGCTGTTCCAGGGTGGCATTGAGTTGTCGAAGAGCATTCTCGGCGCGCGCTCTTTCGACCGCTTCCCAGGTGCGCTCGGCGGTCTCACGAGCCAATGTGACTTCATCATCGGTCCAGCGACGCGGTTCGGCCTGATGCACGAACAAAGCGCCGACCAATCGCCCGCCCTTGATCAGCGGCACGGTGATCCCGGAGCGCGCACCGATGGTGCGATAGACGCCGTCGTCGCCGTTCGCATCCCGGGTCAATGGGTCGTCGAAGGCGTCCTCCAGACGCACGATGCGGCCGGCCTGCAGCTCCGCAATCAGGCCCGTACCGAAATCACTGAGCCGATGCTGGCCAGCAACACTGACCATGCCTGGCGCGGTCCAATCGCACACCACGACCGCCCTCTTGCCTGAACCCTCGATCTCGCCGTACCCGACGCGCCCCGCACCGAGTTGTCGCCCCACCATCTCCGCCGCGGTCAGCATGATTTCCGCGGTGTCGCTCAGACTGCGCAGCTTGTCGCTCAACGCCAGCTGAAATGCCAGCTGCCGCTCGGCCCGCACCTTGCTGGTGGTCTCCATGCACAGGACCATGACGCCGCCGACGCCGCCGGCGGTGTCCGCGTCATCGATGGGACTGAAGCTGTAGGTCCAGTAAATTCCTTCGCGCTTGCCGAAGCGCGGGATCATGACGAGGTGATCTTCGGCCCAGCTGGCACCCGCACCCGACATCACGCGCTCGATCTGCGGCCCCATGGCGGACCAGGTTTCCGCCCACACCTCCCGCAACGGCGCGCCCAGCATCGCCGGATGACGCTCCGGCCCGAGCGAGCCGCGGTAGGCGTCGTTGTAAAAGCAAAGCAGCGCCGGGCCCCAGAAAACGCAGGCCGGATGATGGGTGTTGAGCAGGATTCGCAACGCGGTTCGCAACGACTGCGGCCACCGTTCGGGCGGACCGAGCGCGCTGCGATCCCAAGGGTAGCCGCGGATGCGCTCGCCCATCTCGCCGCCTCCACCGAGAAAGCTGGCGGATGCAGGCACGCGAATGACAGGCGAAGTGCTCACCTTCAAAGCGTGCCGCCTCCGCACGCGTCGGTCAACGCGGAATGATCGCGATTTTCCGTGACTTATAACATCCGCGGCAAACGTGCAGAATGTTATTGCAAGGCTTGATACACCAGATTGCGCAACAACGATCGGTAATGAGTGCGCAGCTGAATATCCGATGCTTGCAGCATCATGACAGCCACCAGTTTTTCCTGCGGATCGACCCAGAAGTAGGGACCGGTTGCTCCGCCCCAGTAATAATCCCCGGGCGATCCGGGCACCATGCTGCGCCCCGCTTCCTTACGCACACCGACGCCGAGCCCGTAGCCCTGGCCGTATTGAGGCAACGGCGCGGTCAATCCCAACTCCAGCGTGAAAGCTCCGTAGCCTGCATCCGGCGGCAGATGGTTGCTGGTCATGAGCTCGACGCTTTTTCGCGATAGCACGCGCACGCCGTCCAGCTCGCCGCCATTCAGCAGCATCTGACCGAAGCGAGCATAGTCTTCCGCGGTCGACAACAGCCCGCCGCCGCCGGAGAACCACTTGGGCGGCTTCGCCGGGTTATAACCTATGATCAATGGCGGTGCGCCGGGCGCGGCCTGCGCCTGTGCCAATCGCGTTGTCTGCTCGGCGTCGAGCAAGAAAGTTGTGTCCCGCATCCCGAGCGGCCGGGCGATGCGCTCGACGATGAATCGATTCAGATCGAGGCCGCTCTGCACTTCGACGATCCGGCCGATCACGTCGTTCGACATGCCGTACTCGAACGCGGCGCCGGGCTGAAACGCCAGCGGCAATCGCGCCAGCTTGTCGATCATCTGCGCGTTGGTCTGCTGGTCGTCCATCGTGCCGGCCTCGCGATAGGCCCGCTGCACCAGCGAGTCGCCGAAGATTCCATAGGTCATGCCCGAGGTATGACGCATCAGATCCTGAACCGTGATTTCACGACGCGCCGGCTCGAGCAGCAGGCGCCGTTCGCCGCTGCCTTCCTTGACCTCGACACCCACCTGCAGGTTCTTCAGCTGCGGCAGATACACCGACGCCGGATCCATCAGCTGCAGCTTGCCTTGCTCCGCCAGCATCAGCGCCGCGACGATGGTGATGGGCTTGCTCATCGAAGCGATGCGAAAGATCGAGTCCGGACGCATGGGGCTGCTCGCCGCCCGGTCCTGGAAGCCGAAACTTTGCGAATACGCCACCTTGCCCTGACGCACGATCATCACGACCGCGCCAGGAATCTTGCCGCTCTGGACGTCGGCATCGAATGCGTCGGTCAGGCGCTGCAACCGTTGCGACGAGAGGCCTACCGCTTCCGGCTTGGCAGCCTTGGGCAAGGGCGCGGCGACGATCGATCCGCTGACGCTCGTCAATACGGTGGCCAGCATTCCAGTCAGGAATTTTTTCATACGTGTAACTCAGACGATGCCAGTGGCGTAATACACGCCGATGACGAAGAACACGGCCAGCGTCTTCAGGCACGTGATCGCGAAGATGTCCTTGTACGATTGCCGATGCGTGAGGCCGGTCACTGCGAGCAACGTGATGACGGCACCGTTGTGGGGCAATGTATCCATGCCGCCGCTCGCCATTGCCGCCACTCGATGCAACACCTCTGGCGGAATGCCCGCGGCCTGCGCCGCCGACATGAAATGCTCGGACATCGCGGCCAGCGCGATGCTGAGCCCGCCCGAGGCGGAGCCGGTGATGCCGGCGAGCGTGGTCACCGTGATCGCCTCATTCACCAGCGGATCGGGAATCGACATCAGCGCATCGCGAATGATCAGAAAGCCGGGCAACGCCGCGATGACCGCCCCGAAGCCGTATTCGGAAGCCGTGTTCATCGACGCAAGCAAGGCGCCACCGACTGCCGACTTCGTGCCTTCCGCAAACTTCTTCACGACCGTGCGAAAAGCAAACAACAGCACCGTCGCTATGCCGAGCAGCAACGCGCCCATCACGGCCCAGATCGCGACCACGCTCGATAGCTGTGTCACCAGCGGTTGCGCGAGCCCTTCGAGGCGCGTCTCGATCGTCGGCTCGTAAAGACCGGGAATCAGCCTCGTCAGAATCAGAT
The DNA here is from genome assembly GCF_937958065.1 of uncultured Steroidobacter sp. Lineage (GTDB taxonomy): Bacteria > Pseudomonadota > Gammaproteobacteria > Steroidobacterales > Steroidobacteraceae > Steroidobacter. The sequence goes on along the minus strand of NZ_CALFXI010000002.1, from coordinate 180,253 downwards.
TGGCGATGCCGACCACCAGCAGCGGCAGGATGGCGATGAGCGGATGCGCGGAACTGCTCGTCGTCACCTGTTCCGGCTCGTTGGCGTGACCGGTGCCGTAGCCTTCGCCACTACGAAGCGCTTGCCGACGCCGCGACTCCAGGTACAACAGGCCGCAAGCAAGAATGAATGCGCCGCCGATCGTGCCCAACCATGGCGCAGCCCAGGTGGTCGTGCCGAAGAAGGTCGTCGGAATGATGTTCTGGATCTGCGGCGTGCCCGGCAGCGAGTCCATGGTGAAGGTGAACGCGCCCAGGGCGATGGTGCCCGGGATCAGGCGCTTGGGGATGTTGCCGCGACGGAACATCTCGGCAGCGAACGGATAAACCGCGAACACCACGACGAACAGCGAGACGCCGCCATAAGTCAGCAGTGCGCAGACCAGCACGATCGAGAGAATCGCGCGCTGCTGGCCGACCAGACGTATGACGGCCGCGGCGATGGACTGGGAGAAGCCCGACAGCTCGATCAGCTTGCCGAACACCGCCCCCAGCAGGAACACCGGAAAATAAAGCTTCAGGAACCCGACCATGCGCTCCATGAACAGGCCGGTGAACACCGCGGGCACGGCCGACGGATCGGTGAGCAGCACCGCCAGCAATGCCGCCAGGGGCGCAAACAAGATCACGCTGTAACCGCGATACGCGGCCAGCATGAGCAGTATCAGCGCCAGCAGGACGATGGCGAAAGTCATTGCGCCCTCACGGCGCATCGCTTCTCGCGGTCGCCGCCCCCTACGATCGGAATTAATTCATCAGATGATGATTTTCAGGCAGCTTGCCTCGACGGGGCGGCGCGTGTCAACCGATCGGGCGGTTGCGCGGGCGGGTACACTGGCCGGATGGATAACATCACTCACACCATCATCGGCACGCTGGTTGGTGAAGTCGCCGCGCGGGTCGCGCCCGACCAGCGCAGCACGTTGCCGGCGGCCACCCGGCGCAACCTGAGCGTCACACTGGCCGCGATCGGCAGCAATCTGCCCGATAGCGATCTGCTGTATTCATACTTCGAGGGCAAGCTCAGTTATCTGTTAAATCATCGCGGCCACACGCATACGATTCTGGTCGCGCTGCTGCTCGGCGCGGCGACGCTGGCGATTACACGCTGGTGGTTACGACGGCGCGGCTTGCGCCCTTCATCGCAGGACTATGCATTGCTGGCGGGCGTATTGTTCTTCACGCCCCTGCTTCACATCGCGATGGACTTCACCAACAACTACGGCGTCCATCCTTTCTGGCCGCTGGACAATCGCTGGTTCTACGGCGACTCGGTGTTCATCATCGAGCCCCTGTTCTGGGCCGCGTGCGCGCCGCTGGCTTTCATATTCAAGACCCACCTCGCGCGGTTCGCGGTGCTTCTGCTCATGGTCGTGGCAATAGCGCTGTGCTTCTTCACCGGCATGGTGCCGCGGCCGCTGGCAGCGGCTTACTCTCTGCTGATTGCCGGCATGTTGCTGATCGGCCAGCGCGCGCCGGCCAACGTCGCGCTCGCCGCCAGCGTCATCGTGTGGCTCGGATCGACGGCGATGTTCGTCATTACCGCCCACGCAGCCCGATCGCGGATCGATGCCATCGCCGCTGCACAGTTTCCGGACAGCACCGTCCTCGATCGCATAGTCACGCCCATGCCCATCAATCCGGCGTGCTGGGAAGTCATGTTGCTGCAAAGAGAATCGGACACCGCAGTGATCCGACGAGCCATGCTGGCACTGTCTCCGCAATTGCTGCCGGCTCATCGATGCCCCAGCCGCGGTCTCGATCGCGAAATCACCGCCCCGATGCAGCCCGTTGCGAAAGCAAGCACGGCGCAGCTGCAGTGGCATGGGCAGATCGCGACGCCAGTGGCGCAACTGGCAGAGCTGGCACGAACCAACTGTGAAGCGGCTGCCGCGTTCCGCTTCATCCGCATGCCCTGGCTCGCACAGGTCAAGGAGGGGCTGGTGCTCGGCGATCTGCGCTACGACCGCGAGCTCGGGCTGGGCTTCGCCGAGCTGGTGATGACGAATCAACCCAAGTGCCCGGGATTCGAGCCGAACTGGGTCGAGCCGCGCCGCGACTTATTAGGCTACTGACGCCTGGCCGTGAACGTGCCTTCGCCGAACTGGCCGAACACCGCCTTGCCTTGCATGGTGTCGCCGTCGACCGTGCCGCTGTAGTCGAGTTTCAGATCGGTGCCCTGCACGTTGAGGGTGAAGTCGAAAGCCACTGCCGTGCCCTGGACCGTGCCGGTGTAATCGACCGTGCCGGCCTGACCGGTGATCGTGCCCGCCAGCGCGGTGCCGGTCTGGCGCACTGTCATCTGCGCATCCTGCGCGCCCATCTGGCTCTCGGTCGTAAGGATCCAGTGCCCGCTGAGATCCGCCACCTTCGGCGCGGGCGGCTGGCTGGGTGCACTGACGCAGGCGCCCAATACAGTGGCGCTGGCCGCGATGATCCATGCTCGTGTCTTATTCATTGCTGCCCCCTGAGTGAGCCACGAGCATAGCCGAGGGCGCGCACCCGACGAACGCAATTCGGTAACAACCTGGTCAACGCGAGTCAAGCTTTGTCAGCCGGCGGGGCCGCGCTGCATGACAGAAAAGTCAGCATACTGTCAGGCAAAGATGGCTAAGCTGACGGCCCCAGGGTGTTCCTGTTCGACCCGTATTCGTCCTAGCCCTAACTGCATAGCCAGGTGTCATCCATGAATCGAGTGCTTCGTTCCGCCGTATTCGCGACCTTGCTGGCCCCCGCTCTGGCGCTGGTGGCCCAGGCCTCCGAGCCGACCAATGTCAAAGAGCTGCAAAAGGCCCGTCACGACCACTACCACAAGCTCGGCGAGTCCTTCAAAGTGATCCGCGATCAGATCAGGAACGACAAGCCGGACCTGGCGGCGATCAAGACCGCCGCGAACGTGGTGAACGAAGCCGCGGCCACGCAGGAGAAGTGGTTCCCGGCGGGCTCCGGCCCGGAAGCCGGCAAGACACAGGCCAAGGCCGAGATCTGGAGCAAGCCGGCCGAGTTCAAGACCGCGATGAAGAACTTCAGCGACGCGGCTCCGAAGCTGCAGGCCGCCGCCAACGCCGGTAACGTGGCCGCCATCAAGACCGCGTTCGCCGACACCGGCAAGACCTGCAAGGGCTGCCACGAAACGTTCCGCGCCGAAGAGCACTGATCTCTTACTCATTGTCGATCAGACGCGCCCGGGCCAGCACTCGCTGCCCGGGCGCAGTCGTTTGCGGGTGCGATTTATCTGAACCCCAACGCCACCAAGGCGCGATCCAGCTTCGCTCGCATTGGCGCCGATCTCATTGGAAACGACTGGAAGAAAACTTCGCGCGTCAGCGAGTCGATGCGGCGACGAACGTTCTCGGCCCAGAAGCCGGCACGGGCCGTATCGCCGGCGAGGTTGTGAGCCGCGGCGGCGATGACGCCGATCAATACGTGCGCACCCGGCGAGCGAGCGCCCCGCTCGGCCCAATGCGCGGCTTGATCATCTTCGTTCGCAGCGAGATGAGTGAGCGCCCGCGTGGCGAGCATCGCGTAGTGCAAAGGATCGAGCGGACTCAATCGCATCGCCAGATCGACATGCTCCCGACCATCGAGCGCTTTGCCCGCCAGCGCCTCCGTCCAGGCGCGAGCATAGATTCCCTGTGCATAGTGCGGACTGATGTCGGTCGCGCGCTCCAGCCAGCTCAGGCTGGTTTCCAGATCGCCCTCGAGCCAATAAGTACGACCCATGGTGAAGTTGACGAACGGATCGAGCGGATCGAGCTCCAGCCCACGCTCTGCGAAACGGCGCGCCTGCTCGACCGCTCCAGCGATGTCGTCCGTGTAGTGCATGAACGCACTCTGAAAATGCACGAACGACAGGCCCGCGTTGGCGCGAGCAAAGGTTGCATCCATCGCGACTGCTCGCTGAAACAGATTCAGCGCCGCGGCGTTGTCGACGCGATTGAATCGATACAGATGTTGCAAGCCCAGATGATAGGCGGACCACGCATCGAGATTCTCGGCGGGGGCGAGCCGCGCCCGAGCGGCTTCGTGCAGTGGAATGCGGATCTCGAGCGCCATGAGGACTTGGGATCGGATCTGCTCACGGATGCTGTGCACATCGTCGATCCGCCCCGAGAAACGGTCCGCCCAGACGACGGCGCCGTCCTGGGTATCCACCAGGTCGACCAGGATCACGAGCCGCTCGCCCGACACCTCGATCGTGCCCGAGAGGCAATAGCGAACATTGAGCAGGCGCCCGATCTCCTGGAAATCCGCCTCCGGCGCACGCAGCCGGAAGGAAGATCCACGCGCGGTCACGAGCAGCCAGCGCAGTCGCGACAGATCCGTAATCAACTCATCGGGCAGCGCGCTTGCCAGCGCCGCATATCGGTCATCGCCGGCAACGTAACGAAACGGCAGCACAGCCACCGACGGTCGGGAGATCTTGTCCAGGCGCTGGACCATGTCCGCCAGCGCCGGGGCGGGCTCGTGGCATTCGAGCACCGCAGTTGCCGGACGCTGGGCCCTTGCTTTCGCTACGAAACGATAGCCGGTGCCATGAATCGTCCTGATGAATTGCTGGGATTTGCCGTCATCGCCCAGCGCCTGGCGCGCTGTTTTCACCCGGCTGGCGAGCGCCGCATCCGACACGACGCGCCCGTCCCAGACCTTTTCTATGAGCTCGTCCCTGGAAACCACGCGCTCCCGGTTCTCGACCAGCAGCGCCAGCAGTGCAAACACCTGCGGCTCCAGATCCACGACCGTGCCGCCCGCCCGCAGCTCGACGGCGGCCAGATCCAGCTCGTACGGGCCGAACGCGTAGATCATAGGTCGCCAGGATAACGCTGCGAAGGCCAACAATCTCCAGATTTTCTGCAGGCCGTCTGCAAGCTTCGGCGGCAGGCTCGTGACACGATTTTGCCACTGCAGCCGGAATGGTCCGCGCCAGAGCAGTCAGGAGAAAGTCATGCCGCTCGTTACTATCGATGTCATCAAAGACGTGTTCACCCCGACGCAGAAGAAAGAGCTCATCGCCAAAGTCACGGAAGCCATGATTGCCGTGGAAGGCGAGAACCTGCGCCCGGTCACGTGGGTCCGCATCAAGGAATTCGAAGGAGGCGATTGGGCCATCGGTGGCAAGGCGTTGAAAGCCGCCGATGTGCACGCACTCGCAGCAGGCAAAGCGGCTTGAGCCGTCCGCCGGATCCGCGTCCTCCGCCGGGCGCGGATCCGGCCCTGTCCAGCGCGCATGTTTCGTGTCGCGCAGATCGCGCGCTTGGCGGACACGACGGGAACGCCTGACCGGGAACTGCGTTAACGGTGGGTCGGTTTGAACGGAGCTCGAACATGCACCCAGCGACCCGGCAACGTTGTCGACTGTCCGGCGGCACGGAGTTGTCCTTCATCACGGGCGGTGAGCCGAGCAGGCCGGCGCTGTTGCTCCTGCACGGTTTCCCCAGTTCTGCTCGATCCTTCCGGGATGTGGTGCCCGAGCTGTCGAAAGCGGCATTCGTGATCGCGCCCGACCTGCCTGGCTTTGGCGAGTCGGACGTCCTGCCGCAGACTTCGTTCTCCGCGCTCGGTGAGGCGATCTCCGAGCTGCTGGACCGGCTCGCGATCGGCCCGCGTCATATCTACCTGCATGATTTCGGCGCGCCGGTGGGTTTTCACATCGCGATGCAAGCGCCCGAACAAGTGCTCGGTCTGATCGTTCAGAGCGCGAACGCTCATCGCACTGGCTTCGGCCCGCAATGGGCCGCGACCATGGCCTACTGGTCGGAGCCGAACGCAGCAAACGAAGCGGCTGCGACTGCGCATCTCACATTCGAGGGCACGCGCGATCAATATATTGCCAATGTTCCGCCGGACGTAGCGGCGCGCATTTCCCCCGAAACCTGGGAGGAAGACTGGCGGGTCATGTGCCTGCCGGGAAGACTGGACGCGCAGCGGGCGCTCATCAAGGACTATGGCAATCATGCCGCCCGATTCGATGCCATTGCCGAATATCTGGCGCGCTGGCAGCCGCCTGCGCTGATGGTTTGGGGAAGACACGACGCATTCTTCGATCTCGCCGAAACGCTGTCATGGATGCAGGCGCTGCCGAGAATGGAAGCTCATATCCTCGATGGCGGCCACTTCCTGCTCGAGACGCATGCAGCCGCGGCGGCATCGCTGATGCTCGACTTCATCCAGCGCCATTAGACCCGAATCCCTCGGCTGCCTATACACTCGCACCATGCAGGCCAGCCAGGATCGTCAGACCATGTTCTTTACGCGCGACGCTATCGAGAGTGCCCAGCAGACCGTCTACGCAGCCATGCCGCCGACGCCTCAGTACAACTGGCCCTTGCTGCGGCAGGCGCTGGGATTCGAAGTGTGGGTGAAGCACGAGAACCATACGCCGCTGGGCGCATTCAAGGTACGCGGTGGACTGACGTACGCGGAATGGCTGCGCCGAACCCAACCCGACGTCCGGCACCTGGTCAGCGCTACTCGCGGGAACCACGGACAATCCATCGGTTTCGCAGCCCGTCAGCACGGGTTGAGCGCGACGGTCGTCGTACCCCATGGCAACTCGATCGAGAAGAACGCAGCGATGCGCGCACTGGGCGTCGAGCTCGTCGAGTACGGCGAAGATTTCCAGGCATCGTCGGAGCATGCCGCCATGCTCGCGGAACGCGATGGCCTGCACCGTGTGCCCTCGTATCATCCGGAGCTCGTGCGAGGCGTCGCCACTGCCTATGTGGAGTTTTTCGAGGCGCTGCGTGATATGCCGCCCGATGTTCTGTATGTACCGATCGGTCTGGGGTCGGGTATCACGGCCGCAGCCGTGGCGCGGGCCCACTGTGGCGTGAAGACTCGCCTGATCGGTGTGGTCTCGACGCTCGCGCCCGCATATCAAAGGTCATTCCAGAGCGGCCGGGCCATCGATGCTCCAGCGACGACGGCCATTGCCGACGGCATGGCGTGCCGGTCCGCCGTACCGGAAGCGGTCGATATCATTCGGCGAGAAGTCGACGATGTCATCGCCGTCAGCGACGAAGAGGTCGCGAGGGCGATGCGCCTGCTCTACACTTCTACTCACAACGTCGCGGAGGGCGCAGGCGCAGCGGCGCTTGCGGCCGCGACTCAGCAGCGAGATCGATGGATGGGGAAGCGCGTCGGCGTCGTGCTGTCTGGAGGAAATGTCGACGCTGCGGTGTTTGCTCGCGTGCTGAGCAACGAGCTCTGACCTGGCCTAGTCGGCGCCTTGCGCTTCCAGTGCCCTCAGCATCCTGCCGAGCGCGAAGTGTCGATAGCTGAATAGCGCGAGCGAACGGATCTCGCGCCAGTTCGCCTGCTTCGTGACATCGAGCGCGATCCAGCCGTTGTGACCCAGATAGGCGGGGATGCTGAAATTCCCGTCGCGAATCAACAACGCCTGCTGATCGACACCGACCCAGAACGCGAGCTGGAGCTTGCGGTCCGCTCGATAGCAATACGCCTGTGCGAACACCTTCTTGCCCACGCGCCATACCGGCTTGCCAAACTGCTGGTCCTCGGTCGTTTCGGGCAGCGACAGGCAGATGGCGCGCATCTCCTTCAGCACAGCCTGCGCGCGCTTCGATCGCATCGGATCGAAATCTTCCGGCTGCAACGTCAAGGTGGGCGGCGTGATTTCGATCGTCTTGCCCAGCGATTCGCTCAACGACGCGGGCGCGACCTTGGTGTAGGCCTCACGCACCAGCCGGGCGACCGTTTTCCAGGAAATGCCCTTGTCGAGATTCACGCCCAGCCAGCCGCGCGGGCCCACATAGGGCGGCACGAAGAAATGCTTCGGCTCCTGGTTGACGTAATGATGCTGCGCGCCTTGGGGCGCATTCAGCCACAACGCGATCCGACCGTCGCCGTGATGATTGATCACGTAACTCGCGAACGTTTTGCCCTTCACGCGGAAATCCGGGAAGCCATGTGCGAGCACCTCTTCGGTTTCGGGAAACCAAAGACAGATTTCGCGGACGGCCTGGCTGATGTCCTTTTTCCTGGCCATGGGGCAAGAGCCGTGCGTGATTCTCGAGTGGGAGTGGCCGGAGGGCGAACCGATCTCCGCCTGGCGTGCTGAGAATATACCGCAGCGGGGGGCTTGCCGGAAGGCCCGAGGCGTGCCGCAGTATCGCCGGCCTTGCCGTAACGGAGGCCGTGAGATGCGCGTACTGTTGAGCACGTTTGGCTCGCGTGGAGATGTTCAACCTTTGCTCGGATTGGCCGTTGCATTACGAGCACTGGGTGCGGATGCGCGTGTGTGCGCACCTTCCGATGAGGAGTTCGTAAAACTCTTTGCCTCGGCGGGCGTGCCGCTGCTGCCGGCTTTCAGGTCAGTGCGTGCTTGGATCGCGGAGATGTTGCCGAAGCGCGCGACGATTTCCTTGCCCGAACTGGCCGCGCACGTGATGGCGGCTCAATACGAAGCCATCGGTACAGCGGCGCAAGGTTGCGATGTGATGGTAGCGACCGGCCTGTTCTCATCCGTGGCCGCCGCACGATCCGTCGCGGAGAAGCTGGAAATGCGATACGTGCACGCGGCGTACTGCCCGATGTTTCTTCCCTCGCCACATCAGAGACCCTTCGAGTATCGCAGTCACCCTTTGCCACCGGACGTGACGGACAATCAGGCGCTGTGGGATAGAGATGTCCAGGTGATGAACGAGGTGTTCGGCGTGGGGCTCAACGCGTTGCGTGCAAGAGTCGGTTTGCCGAAAGTCGAGAACGTACGCGACTACTGCTACACGGATCGGCCGTGGATCGCGGCCGATCCCGTGCTGGCTCCCTGGCGCCAGCCGACGAAGATCGAGGTCGTCCAGACCGGCGCATGGATTCTGCCGGATCAGCGACCGCTGCCGCCTGAGCTGCTCGCATTTCTCGATGCTGGCGCAGCGCCTGTATATGTGGGCCTCGGAAGCCTTCCCGCGCCGAAGGACTTTGCACGACTGGCCATCGATGTGGTGCGTGCACAAGGCCGCCGCGTTCTCATGTCGCGCGGCTGGGCGGAGCTTGCGCTGGTGGATGACAGCGACGACTGTTTCATCATCGGCGAGGTGAATCAACAGGCATTGTTTCCTCGCGTGGCCGCAGTGATTCACCACGGCGGCGCCGGCACGACCACAGCAGCCGCTCGCGCGGGAGCACCTCAAGTGATCGTGCCTCAGATTGGAGATCAACCGTATTGGGCGGGACGAGTGTGGGATTTAGGGATCGGTTCGGCACATGACGGGCCGGCCCCAACGGCGGCATCGCTGTCGGCCGCACTCGAATCCGCGCTGACCGATGGCACTCGCGCGCGAGCAGCGGCGGTGGCGGATACGATTCTCGGCGACGGAGCAATGCGGGCAGCGAAGCACCTGATCGAGACCCAGTAGCACGAGGCCAGCCGTCGAGGCAGCGCGTAGCCACCGTGGATTGAGCCATCAGCTGCGCGCCACCTTGCCGGCGGTGCATGACCCGAGTACGCTTCCTGCTTCGTTCACCAGCCCAGGAGAGGTCAAGAGAACTATGACTGCGCGAACTGTGATCTCCGCCGGGTTGATGCTTCAGGCCATTCGGATCGGCAATTACCGCTGACCCTTGCCCGCCGATCGAGCGGGCCATGCAGTCACCCCGGCGCCAACACGCCCGTTCCTCTGACGAGGAGCGGATGTCGTCGCGTACTTTCGGGGTTCACGCATGTCATCTTCTTCGATTTCTCTGGCCCGCCTCGGCTGGCGGCCGTTTCATTCTCAACAACTGACGCTCGAAGACCTGGAAATCGCTTATCCGGCGCGCGTGACCGGGGTGCATCGGAGCGGCCTGGTCGTCCTGTCGGAGCGGGCAACATGCAGCGTCACCGTCGCGCCGCGCCTGATCGAATCGTTGGAATTGCCGATCACTGTCGGCGACTGGGTGCTCGTCGAGCATGCCGCGCTTCGCGTGCAGCGCGTGATCAAACCGTACTCCGTGATCAAACGTCTCGCGGCCGGCACGGATCATCGAGTGCAGGCGATCGCGGCGAATCTCGACACGCTGTTCGTAGTCACCTCCTGTAATGACGACTTCAATCCCTCGCGCCTGGAGCGTTATCTCGCGCTAGCATTCGAAGCGCAGGTCGAGCCGGTGATCGTGATCACCAAGACCGATCAGTGCGATGACCCGCAGTCATTCCTCGACGCAGCACAGGCATTGGGAACGAGCGCAGCGGTCGTTGCAGTCAACGCCACGGATGCAATGTCCGTCGACGCGATAACCCCCTGGCTGCAATCCGGCCAGACCGTCGCATTCGTCGGCTCCTCCGGTGTCGGCAAGTCCACGTTGGTGAATACGCTCAGCGGCAAGACGCAACAGGCAACCGGCGGTATTCGCGAGGACGACAGCAAGGGTCGCCACACGACAACGTCGAGAGAAATGTTTGCTCTCGACGGCGGCGCGTGGGTCATCGACACGCCGGGCATGCGCGAGCTGAAAATCGGCGCAAGCGATGCCGGCCTTCGCACGGTATTCGACAACATCGAGGCACTGGCGGCGCAATGCCACTTCCGGGATTGCAAGCACGAGTCGGAAAGGGGCTGCGCGGTGCTCGCCGCCATTGCGACCGGGGACCTCGACCCAAGGCGCCTGGCGAGCTATCGCAAACTGCAGCGCGAGGCCGCGCTGGCCGAAATGACCACCCGGGAGCGTCGTGCCCGTGACCGCAGTTTCGGCCGGATGGCTTCATCGGCCATGAAGGCCAAGGAGAAATCAAGCGCTGACCTGAATGATTATTACCGACACGCGGACCAGAGAAGGGACCCTCCTGGCCTCGTTCAGGAACCCGCCGCCCGGCGGCGGGTTACATATCAGTCGAATCCTCAAGGTGAGTGCACATGATCGATCAACAGCAGGCGCTGGCCTTCAAGACTCGCTTGCGAAACCGCGCGGAGCAGTTGCGCGAGGAAGTGCAGCGAACGCGGGCGAAGTCGCTGGAAGAAAATCCCGGCGACGTCGCAGAGCGCGCGCGGGATGCGGAGGATGACTCCTTCGCGACGCTGGTCGTCGATACCAACCTGACGGAAATCGAGCGCGACGTCGAAGAGCTGCGCATGATCGACGCAGCGCTGCAACGGATCAGCGCCGGCACGTATGGCAAGTGCGTGGACTGCGGCCAGGAGATCCCGTTGAAACGCCTGGAGGCCGAGCCCACCGCCGAGCGGGACGTGCAATGCCAGGAGCTTTACGAGAAGACGCATCTCTCGGCGCGTACGCCGAGCCTCTAGGCATCATGAGTACGAGTGCCGAGGTTATTTCGGCACTCGATCCGGATACTTCTCCAGCACTCTCGCCACGATCTCGCGAGTCTCGTCTTCGTTCGGCTCGGACTCGAGGAACGTGGCGTCGAGCGAACCGCTCCACACCTGCGCATTCTTCGCCGCGTCGACAATATCGATCGTGAAGGTGCCCGCCTGCTCCTTGCGCTTGCCAATGGGCAGCGACACGCCAATGCCACCGCCCATTCCGCCCGAGCCGCCGCCCACACCCACGCCGACGCCCGGTCTGTTCGCGGGCCGCTCACGCATATTCAGCAAATAGGTGACGCGACAATCGCCTTTCCCGGCGGCCTGCGCATAACCCTTCTCTTCCAGCGTCGCCATGATCTGGTTCTTCATGCGCTGCTCGGTGAGAGACGCCGGTTGTTGCGGCGTGGGCAGCCACTCGAAACTCTGGCAATCGGGCAGACCGGTCTCCGCCATATCGACACGCACTTTCGACGGCGCCGTTGCGGTACACCCCGCGAGCAGCGTCGCACCCAGCAGCAAGCCAGAACATACAGCGGCAATTCTCATAAGCAGCCTCAAGGATCGTACTCGTAGTGCCACGGCTCGTAGGGCGATTGCAGCGGCCCGCGGAAGTTACTGCCCTGCACCGCCGCCTGCAATTTCTTCGTCCACCCCGACGCATCCCAATTGCGCTTGACCGTGCCGGTCTCGGTGGCAGCCACGAGGACACTGCCCTTCATGATCTGAAAATCGATGGCTCGCAGCTGCCCATGTCGAGACATCCCCGGCGCGGCGAGCGGCGCGGCCGTGGTCGGACGCCAGCCGGCGAGGAATTCTCTGAAACGCTCGAGGGCGGTGGCTTGATCCGCCGAGCCATAGGCCGCGCCGGCAATCTCGGCGAGCGCCTGCCTGTGCAGCGTCGCAGCCACCCGGCCGACCGCCGGGTTGGTATTGAAACGAACGATCTGCAGCTCGAGGCTGCGCGCCTCGGTATTGGCGTACAGCGTATAACCCGGGTTCTGTGCTTCGAAACGCGCTCGAACCTGCTCGATCTCGGCGAGCAGCGCGCGATATTCGGCCGAGCGGGCGTGGGATTGGATCTGATCCGTCGTCCAGCTCCACCGCGAACGCAGCGTGTCGCCGGCCCGCAGGTACGCGCGCGCCGCCAACAATCGGCGCGGCGTGCCGTGGATTTGTTTCAATGCCTCCGCCGTGTTCTCGGGCAAGCTGTCCGCGATGTGCTGCAGATATTCATCGAGCGTGTGGTCCGCCGACGCGAGCGACAGCTGCAGCGGCGCAAACAGCAAGGCGACAATCGCAAGTATGCCGACGCGCCTCGCCACTCACGTTACTCCCCGACTCACGGCGACGGCGTCACCATGGGAGGAACCTCGACTTCCTTCTCGATGACGATGGAGCCCTTCAGCACCAGCGCGGCGATCGCACCGATGGCGGCAAGCTGCGGCGCGAGCAGCGTGCCCACGACGCCCAACGTCAGGGGGATGTCGATCAATACGCGGCCCTCCTCGTTCTTGATGATCACGCGGCGGACATTGCCGGCGCGGATGATCTCCTTGATCTTGGACAGCAGCGTATCGCCGCTGAACTGAAACTCTTCTGAACGCGGCGGCTCGTTACGGGTGGAATGCGTCTCGGTCATGACAGTGCCTCCGGGTGAATTCATCCGATCAGCTCCTTCAACTTGGTATGCCCCGTACGCGACATGGGCAGCTTGGTGCCGTCCGAGAGGATGGCGAGCCAGCTGTCCTTGCCGTACAGGTCGATGCGCGCCAGGCGTTCCACGTTCAGGATGAACGAGCGGTGGATACGCACGAAACGCGTGGGATCCAGCTGGGTTTCCAGGTCGCTCATGGTCTGCTGCTTGCGCAGCCGCTTGCCGCCGGCGGCGAACGACAGGTAATCGTCCTGAGCTTCGATGAAATCGATCCGCTCGAGCGGCAACACGTGCACGCGCCCTTCGTGACGAATCAGGATGCGCTCCAGCGTGCGCCCGGGCGGCCTGGCCGATGCCGACAACTGCTCCGCCGGGGGCGCGGGGGTTTTGTTTCGCAACCGCTCGGCGGCGCGTTCCACGGCGGCCGCCAAACGCGGCGGCTCGACGGGCTTCAGCAGATAATCGACCGCGTGCACCTCGAAGGCGCGCAAGGCGAATTCATCGAAGGCTGTAGTAAATATGACTGCCGGCGCGCGCTCGCCCAACAGTTCCAGCACTTCGAAGCCGGACAGCTTCGGCATCTGGATGTCCAGAAACATCAGATCGGGATTGAGCTCCTCGGCCAGCTTCACCGCCTCGAAGCCATTCGCCGCCTGCCCGACGATCTCGAGGTCCGGCAGCTTGCCCAGATGCTCGGCGAGGATGGAGCGGGCCAGGGTTTCATCGTCGACGATCAGAACACGCACGAGGCTCTTCCTTCAGGACGTTGCATGACTGCTGACAGCCGGCAGCAGGATCGAAACCCGGAACGCGGTCTCGCTGGCGTCGACATCGACGCTGGCGCGATGACCGCACAATGTTTCCACGCGCGAGCGCACGTTGACCAGGCCCACTCCGGTACTGCGCGAAGGCGGCCGATCGGGATCGCAGGGATTGGCGACCACCAGCTCCAGGAAACCTTCCCGCCGCCGCGCCTGCACGCACACTTCGCCGCCTTCGAGCATATGCGCGACGCCGTGATGGACCGCATTCTCCACCAGAGGTTGCAGCATCAGCGGCGGCACGGCCACTTCCTTTACGTCCTCGGCGATATCGAAACTGGCGCGCAACCGATCGCCGAAGCGCACCTTCTCGATGGCAAGAAAAGTTTCGGCCAGCGACACTTCCTCGGCCAGCGGAATCGCCTGCTGCCGCGCCAGGGTCAGGCTCTTGCGAAAAAACGTCGCCATCAGAAAACACATCTGGCGCGCCGCTTGAGTGTCGTTGCCGATCAGCGCGGCCACGGAATTCAAGCTGTTGAACAGGAAATGCGGATCCAGCTGCGCGCGTAACGATTTCAACTCCGCCTCGCGCGCCAGCACTTGCAACTCCAGTGCACGACGCTCTGCATTGCGCGAGCGCTGAAACGCGCCGGCGAGGTAGTGGCCCAGCACCGCGAGCGACATCCCGATCGCGCCCGCGAACACCAGCAACGGCAGCAGGCCCGCCGCCGATTCGGGATATACCTCGCCGTCCGGCACCAGCCACATCGCCCAGGCATAAGCGATCGCGATCCACACGACCAGCGACACCAGTCCCGCGAATGCCCAAGTCGTGATCAGGCGTGGCACCGGCGTATCGTCGGGCGGCATGGCCTGCACCACGTACCAGAACGACAAAGACTGCAGTCCGAGCACGATCGCGACCGGCACCGCGAACTCCAGCGACCAGGCGACCGGCGCGTTGCCGCCGAACACGAACACCACGGTCAGCAGCAGGCCGAACACCACCCACACGCCGAGATACATCAGCAGCCGGCCGCGGTGTTTGAAGATCGGATGCATTAATTCTTGATCTCGACGCCGGCCATCACGACCATGCCCTTGATGACCAGATGTTTGCTCGGCACGACGCTGGTGGGGCGCCGCTTGTCGATGAAGCCGGCCAGCAGCGTCGTGACTTCGCTGGTCACGGTCCAGTCCGGCGGCACGTAGATCTCCACGCCACCCCAGAATGCAAACACTTCGATGATGGCGTTGTCGCTTTCCATGCGTGCGCTGGTCAGATCCAGTTTGATGCCGCCCATGATGGCATTCAGATCGGCGCCACGAAACGGCCGCGACACCGGCCGCAACTCGTGACCCGAGAGCATCGCGAACGAGCGCACGAACTCGGCAGTGTCGCCCGACTGCGCGCCACCGAAGCTGGTGAACCCCGGGTTCGTGCCGTTGGTATTGGAAGTGCCCTTGGTGTTCGGCGGGTTCGGAGCGGCGGTGGTCGTCGTCCCGCTCGGCGGCCCGCTCAGCGAGCGGAACACCAGCACGCCGCCGACGAACAGCAGGATGCCCGGCAATATCAGCTGCCCGAGACTCACATGGATCCAGCCGATCTTGTCGGCGAAGATCCAGAAGCCCACCGTGACCAGAACCCAGCCCCAGGCGCGACTGCGCTTGTGCTGCGGCTGACGAATCATCGCGACGCCGACCGCGACCAGCGCCAGCGGCCACAGGCTGCGCAATACATGACGCGCTTCGAACCAGCCGAGATTGTCGGCGAGCAGCGTGCCGCCGAGCAGGATGATGAGCAGCCCGACGATCAGCCGCGTCGAGAACATGTCGTGACCGTGCTGATTGGGGCCGGGGCGCGAGTGCAACGACCCATCCTGCTGCTGGTTACGGTTCGGCTCCCGATTGGGATCGAAGCCGTGATCGTCTCCTGGCGGCACCTGGCTCATGACACACCATTGCCCGTCGGCCCCTGGCCGGGAGGCGGCAGCCGATCGTCATGTCGATGCAGAATGAAGCCGAGGCCGGCGGCGATCACGAAGATCGGCCACGCGCCGCTCCAGCCCAGCCCCCACCAGTGATTCAGGCCGATCAGCAAATACAGGCCGACCGCCAGCATCCAGACGCCGCCGACCCGATCCATGTGGCGGGACGGCAGGATCAGGCCCCACGCGCCGACCGCAACCAATGCCCAGGGCAGAAATTGCCACCAGCCGACCGGCAGCCCGTAGCCCAGGTTGACCGCCAGCAGCAGGCCGCCCAGCACCAGCAGAAAAATGCCCATCACCAGCCGGGAGCGGCGCGGCCGGTGCTGTGCGGATTCATCGTTCATCGCAAGACTCCAGCCGCCAGTTGCGTGCCGAACGGCCCGGCATCGGGCGCGAGCACAAGGTACTGACGGACTAACGATCATGGCCTCCGAAACTAAGGGCTGCCGGACAGCCTGACCAGCAACTACCGGTGAACGGCGGATTCATGCCGGCGAGCAGCCGGCATTGATAAAATCCGCGCCCATGAAACGCGCCTCATGGAATGGTCGGGCCCGCTCGTGGCCTCTGCTGGTCGTGTTGCTGCTGTCGGCATGCGCCAGTTCGCCGCCCCAGCCGGGCGCCAGCAACGTCAATCCCGTTCCGGAAAGCGGGGACGCGGACGAGCTCGCCGCCGGGGCGCTCGCGCTCTGGGGCACCAATGCCTCGGCCAACGGCTCACGTGCGCTCACGCAGATTCAGAAAGCGGCGCAGGTCGCTCCGCAGCGGCCGGAGATCCTGTGGTTGCATTTACGACTCTGCATGGAAGTGCCCGGCTGCGAGCCCGAGCCGATCGAAGCTCGCCTGCGCAAGCTCGACCCGGACAACGGCGTGGTCTGGCTGGGACCGCTGGCGCGCGCTCAGGCGCGGCGGGATGCCCGAGCCTCGGCGCAGATTCTGGAAATGATGAGCAAGGCCGGCAACTTCAATATTTATTGGACGACGCTGATCGCGAAGCTGGTGCCGCCCATGAGCCGCATGCCGGTTGCAACGTCCGTCGCACAGCCGGTTCCGACGCCGTTGACCAATGCGATGAATTCGACCATCAACTGGCTGTCCACCCTCGCTGCCGCCGCGTTTCGCCCGCTCAGCGCGGCATGTGATGCACAACAGGTGCGCGAGCCGGAAACTCGCGTGCGCTGTGAGCAAGTGGCGCAGGCCTTACAAAGGAGCGACACCACGCTCGTCGAAGGCCTCGGCCTGGGCATCTCCGAACGCCTCGCTCCCGCGAACTCGGGCGCGCTGATGCAAATCACGGAAAGGGTGCAGACGCTGCGTCATCAGACCCAGGCCGCCGGCGCGATCGTCACGGCGCAGGTGGAGAAAGAAAAATTCTCCGAGCAGATGCTCAAGCTGATGCAACAGCTCAGGAAGGAACAGGATGTGTCCCGGGCCATCCTGCGGTGGGCAGGCCAGCCGCTGACGCCCTGACTCGGGGCCGCTCAGGCGGCCGCCGCCTGTTTCTGCTCAGGCTCGCCGAGCGCCCTGGCCAGATCGTTCAACAGTGCCGCGAGCTCGCCGGTCATCAGCGTGAAGTCGATGTCGAACTGTTCGCCCGGATTGGTCGATTCGCCCTCGGCCGGCTGGTCCTTGTCCATCAGCAGGAACTCCACCTTCTTCACGTGCAGCTTCTCGTTCAGCACGAAGGAGATGCGATCCTTCCACGTCAGGCCGAGGCGCGTCGCGAACATGCCGCCAGTGATCTGCGCGCGGATTTCCTTGCCGTCGAGCGGATGGCGCACGTAACGAATCA
Organism: uncultured Steroidobacter sp.; assembly: GCF_937958065.1. Classification (GTDB taxonomy): domain Bacteria; phylum Pseudomonadota; class Gammaproteobacteria; order Steroidobacterales; family Steroidobacteraceae; genus Steroidobacter. The sequence continues at coordinate 162,756 of NZ_CALFXI010000002.1, read as the reverse complement.
CCGGCTTGCTCTGATCCGCCGCCTGCAATTCGCAATCGTCATCGATGGTGAACGTGACCGGCGCATCGCCCAGCGCCAGCCAGGCCGTCATCGAGGATGACGGCGAGCGCTCCGTCTCGAGCAGCGTGACCTGCAGGCTGCCCAGCGTATCCCGCAGCGTCTCGACCAGCTCTTCGGCCTTGCCTTCACTGGACGCATTGACGACCAGCCAGCCGTGCTCGGGATCGATCCACGCATGCGTGACGCGTTTGCGAGTCAGCGCACGACCGCGCAGCTCTTCGGTGACGCGCATCTTCAGCTCGCGCATCTGACGGCGGCCGACGGGATAGCCCTGCTCCTTGGCGATCTCCTTGGCGCGGTCGGTGGCCACCTGGCGAATGATGGAGCCGGGCAACAGTTTCTGATCCACGCCGAGCGCGATCAGGTGCTGGCCGTTGACCGTGTGGACGTAACGCTCCAGGTCGCTGGAGAACACCCAGCCCTTGCTCTGCATGTCGAAGCTGCCGCACGGCATGAGCGAGCGCGCGGCCAGCTTCTCCTCCAGCTCAGTCGCGGAGACAGACCAATCCTCGGGCAGGCGATAGACAATGAGATTCTTGAACCACATGGGCGGACGCCGGCGCAAAACGGCGGAGTATACGTGGCGCGGGCCGTCCGACCAGTCCTTGCATTTCCGGAAAATCTTCGACCTCGATCGCCCCGGCGGTCTGCCGGGAGTAGCGGCGCGTATCACGTTCAATCAACACGGAATCGCCGAATTCGTGGCTCCGGTAACCGGCGCTCCGCAGGGCGTCATCCGCGCGGCGCAGCGCTGATCTGTCGGCGAATGCTTGCAGTAGCTGGTAGTGGCTGGTCCCGGGCTCGTGCGTGCCGGACAGAATTGCGTCCACCACCCGCAACTGCGTTTCCGGCCCGATCCGGTTGGTCGCGACACCGTCGCCGGCGGCAACCGAGCCGAACGTGGCTGCGCTGTGCTCCAGCGCCCGGACCACAGTCGTCCCGATCGCCACGATTCGCCGGTGCTCGCACAGCGCCGCTGCGATCGCCTCTTCGGTCGCGACCGGAATCCGGTACGGCTCGTCCAACGGCAGCCTGCGATCCAGCTCCGGATCGCCGGTGGAAGAAATGCCGGCGGCGTGCGTGACAGTCGCGAACTCGATGCCTCGCGCCTCGAAGTCCGCGAGCATTTGCCAATCCAGCGCGAAGCCGGCGGATGGCGGCTCATAGGCTGCAGGCATGCCCGCAATCGACGTCCAGACATCCCACAACGCGAGCGGCTCCTTCATGTGCGCGTATTGAATGGGCCGGCCATGCGTGGCCAGACCTCGCCACAGCTCATCGATTTCAGCATCGAAACGTAGTGCGAGCAGTCGCGGATGATCGAGCACGCGTTCGACTCGCGCGATCAACGAGCCCAGCTCGAGCTCGTCGCCCACCTCGAATGCGGGCGGCAACGGCCGATCTTCCGTGCGGGTGTGATAATCGCCCGGGCCGAACGCCACCGCGATGAAACGCTGCGCATCGCGATGAGCAAGGGAGGGTTTGCCCGCGAGCCGCACTTCGATGCTGCGGCCGGTGCGCGCATGCAACCCATGCAAGCTCGCCGGCAACGTTGCGGCATCGTTCGCAATCACCAGATCGCCAGGACGCAGCAGCGCCACCAGCTGCGAGCGCGGCGCGTGACGGATCGCACCGTGCTCATCGAGATATAACAAACGAGCCGTGGCTGGACGTTGAATGGGACGATCGGCGGGAATCATGAGGCGTGCCTCAGCGCGGGGCGGGCCGGCAGCAAGTCACAAATCGTTTCCGTTAGCTCGTACGCGGACTGCGCCGGCGGCTTGAGCGTTGACGGATCCGCATCGGGCAGTGCAGCCGCATGCATCGGCGTGTCCATGTCGCCCGGATCCAGCGCGATGAATCGCACGCCTTGTGCGGACAACTCCTCGTTCCAGATCCGAGTCATGTGAGCGAGCGCCGCCTTGCTCGCGCCGTAGGCGCCCCATTGCGGATAGGCGTTCACAGCCGCATCGCTGGAAATGTTCATCACCAGCGAGCCCTTGCCTTCGCGCGCCGACGCGGCGAGCGCGCCGAGCAGCGCCTTGGTCAAGCGGAACGGTCCGAGCACATTCGTCAGCAACGCGCGCTCGAAATCCTCGCATTGCGTGTCACCGAGCAATGCCAGCGGCACGGGACCGAGATCGGAGGCGTTGTTGACGAGCACGTCCAGCCCACCGAGTCGACCGGCGACCTGCAACGCGATGCGGTGAATGTCGTGCTTGTTGGAAACATCGCCGACGATGCCATGCGCGGATGCTTCCGCCGCCACGGCGGCAACGCGCGCCTGGGTGCGAGCGATCAGAGCAACTTCTGCTCCGCGTTTCGTCAGCTCTCTCACCAGCGCCAGGCCGAGGCCGGAGGTGCCGCCAGTGATCGCGACTCGCACGCCATGCAAATCGCGCGGAGTGTTGGACTGTCGTTGAGTTTGCATAAGGTCTCCTTCGATGACAGCATCATAGAGACCCGCCACGCGCAGCCAATGGCAGTGTCCAATATATTGGCAAACAGTCGCGAAGCCGGACAAAGAGCGATCCATGCATAGACCCGAACTCGTCGCCGAACACCTTGCTCGCAATCTCGTTGCGTTTCGCCAGGTGCGCAATCTCACGCAGGGCGCGCTGGCGAAGATTGCCGACGTGCCGCGCTCGACCATTGCCAACCTGGAGTCGAGCAACGGCAATCCCTCGCTGACCGTGCTGGTCAAAGTTGCCAATGCATTGGACGTGCCGCTCGATGAGTTGCTCGCTTCGCCGCGAGCGAAAGTCAGGAAGTGGTCGCGGGACGAGTTGGGATCGCAAAGCGCCGGGCGCGGCATCACCATTCGCTCGCTGATTCCCGAGCGCGTGCCGGAAGAGGTGCTCAACGTGATGGACTTCGCACCCGGCGCATCGATGCGCGGCTCGCCGCACTTGCCCGGGACGCGCGAGTTCTTTACCTGCCTGTCAGGTCACGTGACCATCTTCGTCGCCGGCGACCGATTCGATCTCGCGGCCGGCGATGTGCTGGCGTTTCCCGGCAACGTGCCGCATTCCTATCGGAATACGGATGCGAACAAGACGGCGCAGGGGATCTCAGCCGTGCTGCTGGCGAGAGCGGATCTGTAAGTACGTCAGGCGTCGGCGACTTTCAGCACCAGCTTGCCGAAGTTTTCACCGCTGAACAGCTTCAGCAGCGTCTCCGGGAATGTTTCCAAGCCCTCGACGATGTCTTCCCGCGTCTCGAGCTGACCGCTCTTCAGCCAGCCCGCCATCTCCCGCCCCGCTTCGCCGTAACGATCGGCATAGTCGAACACGACCATGCCGGTCATGCTGGCGCGATTGACCAGCAGCGACATGTAGTTCGACGGCCCTTTCATCGCCGTGGTGTTGTTGTACTGTGAAATCGCGCCGCAGATGACGATGCGCGCCTTGCGGGCCAGTTGCGTGAGCACGATGTCGAGGATGTCGCCGCCGACATTGTCGAAATAGATATCGACGCCCTTCGGGCAATGCTGCCGCAAGGCCTTCTTCACGTCCTCGGATTTGTAATCGATCGCTGCATCGAAACCGAGCGCCTGGGTGAGGTAATCGCATTTCTGTTTGCCGCCGGCAATACCCACCACGCGACAGCCTTTGATCTTTGCGATCTGCCCGACGACGCTGCCGACCGCGCCGGCCGCACCTGAAACGACCACTGTCTCGCCGGGCTGCGGCTTGCCGATGTCGAGCAAGCCGAAATAGGCCGTCATGCCCGGCATGCCCAGCGTGCCCAGATAAACGGGCAGCGGCGCAATGGCAGGATCGACTTTGCTCAGCCCCTTGCCGTCGAGCGTCGCGTATTCCTGCACGCCGAGCGTGCCGTACACGAAATCTCCGGGATTGAACTTGGGATGGCGGGACTCGATGACTTTGCCGACACCGCCGGCGCGCATGACTTCGCCGAGCGCCACGGGTGCAATGTATGACTTGCCCTCGTTCATCCAGCCGCGCATCGCCGGATCGAGCGACAGATACAACGTCTTCACGAGCACTTCATTCTCGCCCGGCGCGCGTGCCGGTTCTGTGACGTAATTGAAGTCGGTGCACTTGACCGCGCCCACCGGCCGGGCTGCCAGACGGAACTGATGATTGGTAAGCGTCATGCTCGTCTCCAGGCGTCAGTGCTGGCGAGAAGCATAAAGGATGCGGCCGTCAAATATCGCGGCCGCATCCGGATCGGGCGGGATTATTGATCCGAGTTGTCTTCGTCTTCGTCGTAGCTGTCGTCGCTGTCCTCATCGCCGCAATCCGCGCCCAGCCACCGGCCCTTGATGGTGCCTTTGATCACGAATGCGTCAGGGCCCTCGCCCGCCTTCAGGTCCAGGGTGCCGTTCATGGTTTCCGGCGTCGGCGTGCTCACTTTGAACGTGCCCGAGCCCTTGGTCTTGCCGGTGCACACCATGCGGAACTCCTGCGTGGTGCGCGTGGTGCGCACCACGGTCGAGGTGCAGTCCTCGGAGTTGCCGGCCTCGAACGGCTTGTCCAGGTCCTCCTGCGTGATGCACTGGCTGCTGGTTTCCGGCTCCGGCTCTTCCTGGGAGGCCGCTTTCAGATCCGCGATCATTTTCGCGCGCTGCTGCGGCGTCATCTTGTCCAGCAACTCCTTGGGCAACGGCGGCACGCCGCTGAAACGCATGGTGGAGGTCATTTCCCACAGGCCGAGTTTCACGTTGAGGCGCTCGGGAGCGGCCGCGGCCACGCTCAGGGCCGTGAGTGTCAGCGCCGCGATCGCAGTCGTTTTCAGCATTTTCATGGCTATCTCGAGTTAAGGAACGTGGTCCGCCCGCACGGCGTTTCCGCTTACTACCGACGGCCTTGCCAAGCCCGGCCGTCGGGCGGCGCGATTTTTCACCGCAGAGGTGTGATGTGGCAACTCGCAAACTCTCACGCTATCGCTCCATGCGCGATTTCACCCAGACCGCCGAGCCCAGCGGCCGGCAAAAGGTGGACAAATCGCCGGAACTGCGGTTCGTGATCCAGAAGCATGCGGCAACCCGCCTGCACTTCGACCTCCGGCTGGAGCTGGACGGTGTCTTCAAATCCTGGGCCGTGACCCGCGGCCCGTCGCTCGATCCAAAGGACAAACGCCTGGCCGTGGAAGTGGAAGATCATCCGCTCGATTACGGCGACTTTGAAGGCACCATCCCGAAAGGCCAATACGGCGGAGGTACAGTACAACTTTGGGATCGTGGCTTCTGGCGGCCCGAAGGCAAGCTGTCCGCCGCCGCCCAGTTGCAAAAGGGCGAGCTGAAATTTCAAGTCGCCGGCGAGCGCCTGAAGGGCAGCTTCGTACTGGTTCGTATGAAGGGCGATCGCTATGGCGGCAAACGCACCAACTGGCTGCTGATCAAACATCGCGACGCCTACGCCACGGATGCCAGGGGGGTCGAGGCGCTGATGAGCGAGGATCGTTCGGTCGCCTCGGGCCGATCGATGGCCGAGATCGCCGCCGGCAAGGGCCGCGCACCCAAACCGTTCATGATGAGCGGCAAGAGTACGCAGGCGAATGCGGTGTGGAACTCGAATCGCGAGCCCGTCGATGCAGCGCCCGGCACGGCGGAGGTGGATCACAAGAAAGCGCGCACGACGAACGGCGCCCGATCGCGAGCCAGGAAAGCTTCTGGTAAACGCGTGCGCATTCCTGCGTTCGTCGAACCGGAGCTGTGCAAACCTCTCGACCGCCCGCCCGTCGGCCCCGGCTGGGGTCATGAAGTGAAGTTCGACGGCTATCGTCTGCAACTGCGCATCGCAGACGGCGCAGTCACCTTGAAGACTCGCAAGGGGCTCGACTGGACGGCGAAGTTTCGAGCCATCGCCGACGCCGCGGCTGATTTCCCGAATGCCATCATCGATGGCGAGGTCGCCGCGCTCGACGCCAACGGCTCCCCGGATTTCGCGGCCCTGCAAGCCGCACTGTCCGAGGAGCGCACCGACGATCTGATCTTTTTCGCTTTCGATCTCATGTATAGCTGCGCTGGCGACCTGCGCCCGCGGTCCTTGCGGGAGCGCAAGGCCGCGCTCAAGGAATATCTGGAACAGCAAGGCCAGGATTCGAGCTCCTCGATCCGCTACGTCGAACATTTCGAGACGGCGGGCGATGCGGTGCTGCAGTCCGCCTGCCGCATGAATCTCGAAGGCATCATTTCCAAGCGCCTCGATGCGCCCTATCGCGGCGGCCGCAATGGCGACTGGACCAAATCGAAGTGTCGCGCCGGCCAGGAAGTCGTCATAGGCGGCTGGACCCAGACCGGTGCGAACTTCCGCTCGCTGCTGGTCGGTGTGAATCGCGACGGTCATCTGATCCATGTCGGCAGGGTGGGCACCGGCTTCGGCGGTGACAAAGTCGGTCAGCTCTGGCCCAAGCTGAAGAAACTGGAGACGGACCAGAATCCGTTCGGCGGCAAGACGGCGCCGCGCAAGAAACCGGAGATTCACTGGGTCAAACCGCAACTGGTCGCGGAGATCGAATTCGCCGGCTGGACCGGCGGCGGCAATATTCGTCAGGCGGCTTTCAAAGGTTTGCGCACGGACAAGCCGGCGAGCGAAATCGTCGCGGAACGGCCGGCAGAACACGAAGACGTGGATGTCGTCGAGCCTGCGCCAAAGGCGGCGCGCAAGGCAAAAGTTGCTGCGAAGACCGCGACTCGCAGCAGAACCGCGAAGAAACAACCAGCCAGCGCGAAATCGCGCACCTCAGCCGCGAGTGCCGGATCGAACGTAATCATGGGCGTACCGATCTCCAGTCCCGACAAGGTGCTGTGGCCGCACGCGAGCGACGACCAGCCCATCACCAAGCTCGATCTCGCCCGCTACTACGAAAGCATGGGCGAATGGATCCTGCCGCACATCAAAGGCCGCCCTTGTTCGCTGATCCGTGCACCGGACGGCGTTGGCAAGGAGCGGTTCTTCCAGCGCCACGCCATGCAGGGAACATCGAACCTGCTGTCGTTGGTGAAGGTGTTCGGCGATCACAAGCCGTATCTGCAGATCGATCGGGTCGAAGCGCTGGCGGCGATCGCCCAGATCGCCGGCATCGAGCTGCATCCCTGGAATTGCCAGCCCGACCAGCCTGAAACGCCGGGCCGGCTGGTGTTCGATCTGGATCCCGGGCCGGGCCTCGACTTCACCGACGTCATCGCCGCGGCCAAAGAGATCAAGGAGCGACTGGAAGCGTTGGGCCTGGTGGCTTTCTGCAAGACCACTGGCGGCAAGGGGCTGCACGTGGTCACGCCGCTGGCCAACTCGAAGAAGAATCACTTGAAATGGCCGGAAGCGAAGGCGTTCGCGCAGGCCGTGTGCACGCGCATGGCGGACGACAATCCCGATCGCTACCTGGTGAACATGGCGAAGAAACTGCGCGGCGGCAAGATTTTCCTCGATTATCTGCGCAACGATCGCATGGCGACCGCCGTCGCTCCCTATTCGCCCCGGCTTCGCGAAGGCGCGACGGTTTCCATGCCGTTGAACTGGTCGCAGGTGAAAGCCGGGCTCGATCCCACGCGCTACACGCTACGGACCGCGGCCAGCTATGCCGGTAAAGCCACCGAGTGGCAGAGCTATTGCGATGCCGAGCGGCCTTTGCAGGACGCGATTCGGAAATTCGTTCAGGAGGATCGCTCGCTGCGCACGGACATCAGGAAGCCGCGCGCCACAGCGAGCCGTCGGCGTCCCTCGAATCATTCACACGCCATGACGTAACATCGTCGCATGAGAAAACTCGCGGGCGCGTTCTTGGCAATGTGCGGCGTATGGGCCGCAACGCCCGCACTCGCAAGCATCGGCGACGACCTGAACCGGATTCGACGCCAGGGCTGTGCGAACCGGCCCGGCGTTTCGCAGCCGCTGCGCGCCAGTAAGGATCTGGATGTGGTCGCTCGCGAATGGTCCAAAGGCGGTCGCTTGAGCACTGCGCTAGCCCGCACCGCCTATCGGGCCACCAGCTCCGCGTCCATGCAGGTGGAAGGATCGAGCGATCGCAAAGCGCTGCTCGATGTCCTGCGGGCCAACTACTGCGACACCATCACCAACGCGGCGTTCAAAGAGATCGGTGTCTATCAACAGCGCGATGCCATCTGGATCGTCGTGGCGACGCCGTTTGTCACGCCAGCGGTGAAAGACGCGGCGCAAGTCAGTCGAAAGGTGCTGTCGCTCGTCAATGCGGCTCGCGCCAAAGCCCGCAAGTGCGGGCAGAAACGATTCGAGGCTGCTCCGCCGTTGACGTTGTCCGCGATCCTGAGTCGTGCGGCGCTGGTCCACAGCCAGGACATGGCGAACGAACATTTCTTCGAGCACCGGGGCTCGGACGGCAGCACCGTCGGCATCCGCACCGCGCGCGTCGGTTACAAGTGGCGCAGCGTCGGAGAAAACATTGCCATCGGTGTCGAGACGCCCGAAGCCGTCGTGCAAGGCTGGCTCGACAGTCCCGGCCATTGCGTGAACATCATGACCCCTGGGTTCACCGAGATGGGCATCGCTTTCGTGGTGGATCGCAAGAGCGAGCCCGGCATCTACTGGACACAGGTGTTCGCTACGCCCCGATGAAGCGCAGGATCGTTTCCTTCCACCAGGACGAGGAGCGGCACTGGGTGGCGCGCCTGGAGTGCGGGCACAACCAACACGTTCGCCATGATCCGCCCTGGATCAACCGACCCTGGGTCGTGACCCCGGAAGGACGGCAAGCGGCGCTGGGAGCGGAGTTGGAATGCAAGAAATGCGATGAGGGACGGCCGGCAGATTGAGAGGCGCCGAGGATGTCCTCGACGCCTCTCTCATCATTGTTAGTTATGCGACGCGCTCGCCGAGCCGCTGCCTTCCGCAGCGACACCGCTGCGCGATGCAGTTGCCGAGCCGTTGCCTTGCGCAGCGGCACCGCTGCGCATTGCGGTTGCCGAGCCGTTCGCGCCACCGGCGATATTCACTGCGCTCGTTGGACCCGAGGGATCGGCGGGGTCTTCTGCCGGAGCGGTGGCCGGCTGGCTGTCGTTGGAAACGAGAGCCGCCCCTTCCGGGCCACCAGCAAGGCTGGCCCCATCGCGGCTCACGGTTGAGGTTCCAGAGCCCGCCACATCGGCAGCGCCTTCGATCTGCACATCCTTCACGGCAGCGACTGCTCCGCCTGCGGCAGAGGTCGTGGCTGCAGCCGCCGCTTGGCGCGTCTCGACCACCTTGTCTCGCGTCTGATCCACCTTGGTGCTCGCGCGCTCGCGCGCGGCGCCGGTCGTGTTGCGCGCACGATTTGTCGCGCGTTCAGCGGTGTTACGAGTGGTTCGGCGCAGTGTGCTCGTATCCAGCTCGGCCCCGAGCGATCCATTCAGCGCGCCCCCTGCGGTCATGGTCGTATCGCGCAGACCACCGGATAGCCCGCCGCCCAAACCACCGCCCAGACCCCCACCCAGCCCGCCAAGACCATCGGCTTTCACAGCGGCACAATTCAATGCAGCAGCCAGCGCAACACCGATCAGCATGGAACGAGTTTTCATCTGTGTCTCCTCCGGCCGCAGCCAATCCGCAGCCTTTGATAGGAGTACGAGCCGGGTGAGCGATTTCTTCCGTGGCCCGAGATTTTTTTTGATCTGACGTAATGCCGGCTGGGATCAGCGAGCGGAGGACGCCAATTGCTCGGGCGGGCGCAGCTCGCTGCCCACCAAGCCATTGCCATAGATCTGGTCGGCCCCGCGTGCCCCCAGGTCGCTCGCTTGGGCGACGAGGCTCGCGACTGCCGCGTCCGCCTTTCCTTTATCGATGACGCTCAGCTGTCGCGCCAGCAGGCCCGCGACGATTGGCGCCGCGAACGATGTCCCTCGCACGACGCCGAAGGGCGCTTCGATGCCTGCGGCCGCCATGTTTGCTCCCGGCGCGGAGAAATCGACGTGCTTGCCACGGCAAGCTTCGAGGAGCACCCGTTGTTTCGCATCGACACCAGTCACAGCAACGACTTCCGGATAGGCCGCAGGAAACAAAGGCGGCGCACTCGGGCCATCGTTGCCGACAGCCGCCACGACGATGTGTCCGCGCGTCGTGACTACGCGAACGATCCGCTCGAGCAGCGCGTTCGCCGGCCCGACCAGGCTGATGTTGATGACCGGAACCTGCTCGCGCGACATCCAGGCGAACGCTTCGGCCACCGAATCGAGAGCACCGCCCGTCGCCAGGCCGCAATAAACATCGGCCGCAAACAATTCCGCGCCCGGCGCGGCGCCATGAAATACATCACCTTGACCCACCAGCAAGGAAGCCACCGCGGTGCCATGCGCGCTCGGAATCGCACCTCCAGTGCAACCGTGCTCATGCACGACGACGCCGTTGAATACGGAATGCGAGCGCTGTACGCCGCCATCGATCAAGCCGACCCTGGTCGCCATCGCACTCGTCGGCACGGGCGCTGCGCCCGATGTTTCCGCCGCGCCAACGCCAACTTCGCCGCTGTCCAGATAGATATGATTGTAATCGTACGTTCCCTGCGGATCTGCGCTGCGCAGACGCTCCAGCGCGCGGCGTGTGGACATGCCGGGTGGTGCTTGCAGCACCACGATGGAGACATCGAGCCCCTCCAGGTTCCGCGTGCGTCCAATCGCAAATCCCGCCGCACGCGCGCGATCCAGCGCAGCTTCTGTCGGCGACAACGCCACCACCTCGGCCCTGACGATGAGCGCCCCTCGGGGGTCCGATTCCAGGACAGCCCGATGGGTCCGCAGCAGATCACGAATGCGCACCTGCCGCAGCTCGCGCAGGCTGCGCGGATCGGCGCGGTCGAGCACGCCGTTGACAGTTCTATTCAGCGGCTCGGCCGGCAGCCCGGGCAAGTCGGGCACTTGCACCCGGGGCAGCGCCACCTGCGCACGCGCCCAGCCGGCGGCTGCGAGCAGCAGGACAACGAAGGCGATGGATCTAGTCGGGAACATGAGTACGCTCGGCCATATCGAGAATATACGCGCCGGCAGCCGAAATTCTTCCATGTCGCCAGTACCCGCGGTTCCAACGCCGCTCCGATGCAGACCGGGAGTGCGGACCTGGGGCACAATTCTCCGGACCGCTCGGGAATAAACCCGGCCTCGGACTCGTATTGATGAGCGAGACATCGGCAAGCACGAAGGCTTCCTTGCAGCAGGTGCGCGAGCAGATCGTGGCGCTTCTGCCGAGGCTGCGACGTTTTGGCCGCGCAATTACGCGGCATCCGGCCGACGCGGACGATCTGGTACAGATTGCGATCGAGCGGGCCCTGTCGAGATACGAGCAGTGGCGGCCCGAGGCGCCCTTTCACAGTTGGATGTTCGGCATCATGCGCAATGCCTGGATCGATGAAGCGCGCGCTCGCGGCCGGCAAGGCAAGGTCCTGGCGCCGGAGGAAGCGGGTTGCGAGGTTGCCGACAACACGAGCGAAGCGCAGCTGCGACTGTTGTCAGTGCAAAGGGCGATTGCGTCGTTGCCGGAAGAACAGCGGCTGGCCGTGGCACTGGTGCTGGTCGAAGGGCTTTCGTACAAGGAAGCGGCCGAGGCGCTGGATGTGCCGATCGGAACGTTGACGAGCCGGCTGGCACGCGGCCGCGAGGCGCTGCAGAAGCAGCTGGAGTGAAGGTGGTCCATGCAGTTCTCGGATGAAGTCCTGATGGCGTATGCCGACAATGAAGTCGATGCCGACCTGCGCCGCCAGATCGAAGCCGCGATGGCGCTCGATCCCTCGATCGCCGAGCGGGTCGCGCAGCATCGCAGGCTGCGAGCCGAGGTGAGCGTCGCCTTCGATGACGTGCTCGAGGAGCCCATTCCCGACCGCCTGCTCGACGCCGCGGCCGCATCGCCCACCAGGCCCGCGACGGTGACGGATCTCAACGCCGCTCGTACAGCCAGGCAGCGGGCCACGCATCCGCGCCGCTGGACCTGGGTGGAATGGACCTCGATCGCGGCCAGCCTGGTGATCGGCATTCTCGCCGGGCGCACGGCCCTGCAACCTGCGCATTCCAGTTTGTTTGCAACCACTGCCGAAGGCATCGTCGCCCACGGAGAACTGGCGGCCGCGCTCACCGATCAGCTCGGTGAGGCTGACAAAGATGCAACCGTCAGGATCGGCCTCGCATTCCGTGCTACGAGCGGAGAATACTGCCGCACATTCGTCGCGACCTCGACCGCTGGCTTCGCCTGCCGTGAGCCGAATGCCTGGAAGGTCCGGGCGCTGAGCGAAGCGGTTGGCGGCGCCCAGGGCGGCGAGTACCGTATGGCCGGTACGGACCTTCCTCCGGCGATTCTCGCCGCCGTCGAACAAAGCATGACCGGCGAGGCACTGGATCGCGAGCAAGAACGAGCCGCACGGTCACGCGACTGGAAACCGTAACTAGTCCGCGACACAGACGCAGAAACAAACACTGGTTGGCAGCACCGCCGGACCAGGCCCACTACAATTCGGGGCATGGAGTCCTTGCTCGAAGAAGAACCGGATCGACCGGCGCCGCGTCGGCGCTTCCAGAAACGGTGGCTGTGGTGGGCTTTCCTGGCGTGGTGGGCCGCGGTCGCCGGCTGGAATGTCACCAAACCCATGCCGCCGGGAACCAATGTGACCGCGCCACTGGTGAGCGCCGAGGCCAGTGACGTCCAGTTCCTTTACGATCTCACCACCTCCTTGCCCGATGGCCAGACCGTCCGCGAGCAGCACATCTTCGATGAGGTGTTCGACATCATCGACCAGGCGCAGTCGTTCGTGGTCGCCGATTTCTTTTTGCTCAATGACATGATGGGCGCGGCCGATGGCGTCTATCGGCCGCTCAGCCGGCAGCTCGCCGATCGCCTGCTCGCGCGTAAAGCCGCCAGGCCCGAGCTGACCGTTCTGCTGATCACGGATCCGATCAATGACGTCTACGGCGGCATGCCATCGCCGCTGCTGAACGAGCTGCGCGCCGCTGGCATCGACGTCATCAGTACGGATCTGAACCAATTGCGCGATTCCAACGCCCTCTATTCGGCGCTGTGGCGCATGTTCCTGCAATGGTGGGGCAACTCGGCCGAGGGCGGCTCGATGATGAATCCGTTCGCGCCGCCGGGCAGCCCGCCGATCACCTTCCGGAGCTGGCTGGCGCTGGCGAACTTCAAGGCCAATCATCGCAAGGTCATCGTCGCCGATCGCGCCGACGGCACGCTGACCGGAATGGTCACGTCGGCCAATCCGCACGATGGCAGCAGCTCGCATTCCAATGTGGGGCTGCGTTTCAGCGGGCCGCTGGCGCAAGAGGTCGTGAACAGCGAGATGGCGGTGGCGCGCTTCTCCGGATGGAAAGGTCACATCTATGCCACGGCCGAGCCGGCGACGACTCAGCCCGCCGAGCCGATCCAGCTGCAGTTCCTGACCGAGCAGGCCATTCGCGATCACCTGGTCGAAGCGATCGATACCACGCGCAACGGCGACAGTGTCAGCATCGCGACGTTCTATCTGGCCGATCGCAAGATCGTGAAGTCACTGCTGAGCGCCGCCTCGCGTGGCGCGAAAGTGCGGCTGATCCTCGATCCAAACAAAGATGCCTTCGGGCGCGAGAAAGACGGCGTGCCGAATCGTCCGGTGGCGGCCGAGCTGGTGCGCAGGAGCGATGAAAAGATCCAGGTGCGCTGGTACCGCACGCATGGCGAGCAATTCCACACCAAGCTGGCCCTGGTGACGCACGGCGACCGGCTGATCGCATCGCTGGGCTCGGCGAATCTCACCCGCCGCAACATCGGCAATTACAATCTGGAAGCGAACGTCGCGATCGAGTTGCGCGCGGCCTCAGCGCTCGGCATAGAAATGATCAGTTATTTCGACCGGCTGTGGCATAACGATGGTCCACCCGGCACCAGTTTCACCGCCGCTTTCGGCGCATGGCAAGACGACGACACCGGGCGTTACTGGCGCTATCGCCTGATGGAAGCGACGGGCTTGAGTACGTTCTAGGTCGAGCGAGGCGCGCTTGGATTTCTGACGCTGCAGATACCGGTACTGCCACGGCGGCATCCGATCCTTCGACGGCAAGGCCCACAAGCCGCGCTGACCGGCACGCGCCTGCTCTTCGAGCTCGATCAACGATCGATCGTGGACGGTGCGTCGATACACCCAGACGTGACCGTCGCGCACCATGGCCTTCGCCACATCGAGCCGGTCCGGCTCGCGATACACACGAACGATCTTGCGGTCGTAACGATCGGTCTCGATCACATCGACGAATACCTTGCGGCCGCCGATCAGCTTCACGAGAGCGGCACGAGCAGCGTTGCCGTACGGCTGGGTTTTCTCGGGTGCATCGATATCCTGCAAACGCACGTCGACATCGCGCCCCTTCGCCGGCCGCACCAGGAAACTGTCGCCATCGAAGATCTTGCCGACCGTGCCCGAGAAATCCCGGTCGTCCGCACTCGCCGCCGCCGACAGCAGGCAGACGCCGGCGAGGCACAACCAACTTTTGATGAACGCAGCAAACATCGGGATTCAGGGCGCCGGGAGCACGGCGCGAGCGACTATTCGGGACGGGGTTCGTTACTCTCGCCGCGCAACTTGCGCAGGGCCGGCTGATCCTCGGCCACGGCGACGGCGGTTTGTCTGGTCAGGTCCACAGCGACTTTCTGGGCAGCCCCTTCGAACGCCGCGGCGACCGCGCTCATGCGGTCTTCGGTCGCGCTCACACGCGCATCGCTGCTGACGGTCGCCACCAGTCTGCGATCGGCGACGCGGATCAATCGACCGATGATCATCACGTGCGCATCGGGTGTCGGGCCCTGGGCGTATTCGGCTTCGAAGTTGCGGACTTCGACGTCCAGGGTGTAATCGTTGGCAACCCGCGACTGCTCGGCGGTGACACTGCGAAACAACTGCTGATCGTTCATGGTCGCGACCAGCATGTTCTGCACGACTTCGACGGTACGTCCGCCCCAGCGCACGCCCCGGAAGTAATCGAGCTCGCGACCCTTGAGCACGGCGATGCGCTCGCTGTCGAGACCCGGCGAGAAGTCCGGCCGACCGATGGAAATATCCACCGGCGTGCTCGGTGCCCCGGTAACGGTCCCGCCACGCGCCGACGCAATCACATACGCGCTCGGCACCGGCAGCTCGCTGTCGAACAGCGAGCTGGTACATGCGGTACAAGATAACGCGGCGACAGCGGCAACCCACCCGGTTCTCATGCGCGTGCTCATTTCCTGATCTCGACGCCGCTCTGCGGCGGCTCATACAGAATCTGCGACGGGTTTTCTTTCAGGTTGCGCGACAGGTCGCGGAATTCACGCGCCGCCTGACGCGTTTCGCGCATCAGCCGCTCCAGCTCGAACAGGCCCTGCTCCGTGAAGTTGCCGAGCTGCACTTCGCTCTTCTGCGTGAACGTGTCGATGCGCGCGGACGCTTGGGCGAGGTGGCCCGCAATCTCGTTCATGCGAACCAGTGCCGTCTGCACTTCAGGCCGCGCGTCGGCGGTCATGCCACGCAACGATTCGGAGGCGCCGTGGATTTCAACGACCGTCGCACGCAACTCGGTGACCAGCGCCTGCACGTCCTTCGCGGTCTGCGGCATGGTCGCCATGGTGTCGCGCATGCCTTTGATGGTGTCGGCGATGCCGGCGAGATTCTCGTCGGACACCACTCGTGAGATGCGCTCGAGCAGCGTGTTCGCGCGCCCCATCAGTTCCGGCAGGCTGGCGAGGAACGCATCGAAGTCGGATTCGACCGCCTCGATCACGGGATATTGTTCGCCCTGCGCCAGCGGTGCATTGCGATCCACGTCGGAGGCTTCTTTCAGATTCACATACAGCAGACCGGTCACGCCCTGCAGGCCGAGGCTGGCGCGAGTGGCCGCCGAGACCGGCGCAGTCTTGTCGATTTCGACCACCACGTGGACGCGGGTCGCATCGCTGGAATCGATCGACAGCCGGCGCACCCGGCCGACATCCACGCCGAGGAAACGAACCGGGCTGCCGCGGTCCAGGCCGCTGACCGAGCCGGTGAAATAGATCTCGTAGCGCCGGTACTCGCGGCCGTCGTTCGCGTCGGTGTACCAGAGCACGAAGCCCACCGCCATGGCGATGACCAGCAGGATGAAGGCGCCGACGGCGACGTAATGAGCGTCTCTTTCCATGCGGACTTACACAGCCGCCTGTGCCGCGCGGGCACGGGGGCCGTGGAAGTACTCCTGAATCCACGGATGCGGGTTCTTCATGATGCCGTCGAGCGTATCGACCACGATTTTTCTGTCAACCAGCACCGCCACGCGATTGCAGGTGGCCAGCAGCGTATCCAGGTCGTGGGTGATCATGACGATGGTCAGCTTCAGGCTGCGATGCAGATAGGTCACCAGCTCGTCGAAGCCGGCCGCTGAGATCGGATCGAGGCCGGCGGTCGGCTCGTCGAGAAACAACAAGGCCGGATCCAGCGCCAGCGCCCGCGCCAGCGCGGCTCGTTTGACCATGCCGCCGGAGAGCTGTGAAGGCAGTTTGCCGCCGGCGTCCACCGGCAGCCCGACCATGCGCAGCCGCAGCTCGGTCAACGCTTCCAGCGCCGCCGGCGAGGCATCGAAATACTCGCGAATGGGCAGCTGGATGTTTTCCGCCACGGACAGCGAGCTGAACAGCGCACCGTGCTGGAAGGTCACGCCGTAACGCCGCTTGACCGACAGCAGTTCCGAGTCACTCATCTGGGTGATGTCGCGGCCTTCGATCAACACTTGCCCGGAGGCAGGCCGCTGCAGACCGAGCATGGTCCTGAGCAGCACCGACTTGCCGCTGCCCGAGCCACCGACGATGCCGAGCACCTCGCCGGGCATCACGTCCAGGTTCACGCCATCGTGCACGACCTGCGCGCCGAAGCGGTTGACCACTTTGCGCACCGAAATGATCGGGGTTTGCTGGCCGGCACTCATCAGAAGTCCAGCTCCACGAACACCACGGCGAAGATGGCGTCGGCGAAGATCACCAGGAAGATCGACTGCACGACGGCCACCGTCGTGAGCCGTCCCAGCTCCCGGGAAGAATCGCGCACCTGCATGCCGCGATACGTGCCGACCAGCGCGATCAATATCGCGAACACCGGGGCCTTGATCAGACCGGCCCAGAATGTGGTCGGCGCCAGCGCGTCCTGCACGCGGGGAACGAACTGTGACAACGAGATGTCGAGCAGCAGCGAGGACAGCAGCGCGCCGCCCAGCAAGCCCATGGCGTCGGCGATGATAGTCAGCAATGGCAAGGCGATCAGCAGACCGATCAGGCGCGGCACGACCAGCACCTCGTAGAAGTCCACGCCCATGGACTGCAGGGCGTCGATCTCATCGTTCAGTCGCATGACGCCGATCTCGGCGGCAAAGGCGCTGCCGGAGCGGCCGGCGACGATGATGGAAGTGAGCAGCACGCCCAGCTCACGCAGCACCGAGATCGCCACCAGGTCGACCGTGAAGATCTCCGCACCGAACGTTCGCAACTGCTGGGCACCGAGATAGGCCACGATGACGCTGATCAGGAACGCGATCAGCGCCACGATGGGAATGGCCTGGATGCCCGTCTCATATATATGTCGCGCGATGGACGGCAGACGCAGGTGATGCGCGCTGCGCATGGCGCGAACCATGGTCGCGGCGATCCGCCCGAAGAAGCCGACCGCCTCGCGGGTCTGTCTGGCTTGCTGAACCGCGCCTCGTCCAATCCAGACCACAGCATCCCGCAGCGACGGACTGGCCTCCGCGGCCTGGCCCGGCTCGGGCCTCTTCTGTTCGAGCAGCTCATCGAGGAATGCGAAGTGCGCGGGCCGCTCGCCCACCACTTCGATCCGCCCGCCGGCGGATCTGGCGCGCTCCAGCCAATTGCGCAACAGCCAGGCTCCGGACAGGTCCAATGTTTCGATGCCGCCGAAGTCGAGCCTGACGTGCCGGCTCTGCTCGCTGAGTTGCGCGAGCGAGCTCTCGATCTCACGGAGATTGTCGATGCACCAGCCGCCGCGCAGCCGCAGCGTCAGTCCATCGCCAGATCGTTCCGATTCGAATAGCACCGGGTCGAGTACCGTTACGCCGTGGAAGACGCGCGCAAGATTAGCAGATGTGCACAGTCGTATTATTGGAGCGGTCGAGCACAACGCGCCGGCGCCGCCCCTGTTCCGTCGCTGCCGGAAAGTTCGGGCGCGCCTTCAGGCCGTTCGGACGTCGCGATATCCTGCGGAACCGACGACAGTCCAGCCGGGATCTGAACGATGACCGATGTCGAGCACCTGGTCGAAGCGAGCTACCTGGGCAACACGCTATGGCACTGGGCGGTGGCCGCCGGCATTGCCATCGCCGCGTTCCTGCTCCTGCTGCTGCTCCGGAGTGCGGTCCAGGCGCGTTACCAGAAGCTGGCAGCGACGCCCGAGACCGAGCTCCTGGAGCTGCCGTTCAAGATCGTCAGCCGCACCACCCTGCTCACCGTGCTGGTGACCTCGCTGTTCATCGGGTCGCAATGGCTGAAGCTGCCGGCCACGGTCACCAAGGCGATCCTGACTCTGTTCACCATCGCGGTGTTCTGGCAGATCGGCCTGTGGGCGACGGTAGCAGTGCTGGCCGCGCTCGACAGGAAACGCCAGGTGTCGGATCCGGCGGCCGCCAGCTCCATGGGCATCATCGGCTTCCTGGCCCGCGCCACCATCTGGTCGTTCGTCCTGCTGTTGACGCTCGACAACCTGGGCGTCCAGATCAAGCCACTGCTGGCCGGTCTGGGCATCGGCGGCATCGCCGTCGCGCTCGCGGCCCAGAACATTCTTGGCGATCTGTTCGCGTCGCTGTCCATCACGCTCGATCGGCCGTTCGTGGTGGGCGATTCACTGCAGGTCGACGAATTCAACGGCACGGTCGAATACATCGGCGTGAAGAGCACGCGGCTGCGCAGCCTCAGCGGCGAGCAGATCATCATGCCGAACGCGAACCTGCTCAGCAGCCGCGTGCGTAACAACTCGCGGATGAATACGCGGCGCGTGGTGATCAATATCAGCGTCGATCAGCAGACGCCGGTGGAAAAGCTGCAGCAGATCCCGGACAAGATCCGTCAACTGATCGAATCGCATCAACCAGTCAACTTCGACCGCTCGCACTTCGCCAGGATCGGCCCGTCGTCGTTCGACTTCGAAGCGGTGTACATCGTGCTCACGCCGGACTACGCCAAACACATGGAGATCCTGCAGGACATCAACCTGCGACTGGTGGAGTGGCTCGACAAAGAGCGCATCATGCTGTGGTCGCCGCAGCGGGTGTACTACGTGGACTCGAAGCCCGGCGTGCGCGCCGCGCTGGAAGAAAAGGCGCCGCCGTCGTCGCGAGACAGCTGAGTTATTTGATACTGCCGATGGCGCGGACGCGGCTCTCTCCAGCCTGCGTCTGCTCCAGCGCTTCCATGAAGCGGCGCGTCCAGGCGGCGATGTCGTTGCGACGGAGCACTTTCATCATATCGGCGTGACGTTCGCGTCTTTCGTTGAGCGGCATGGATAACGCCGCCTGGATTGCGTGGCTGACGCCGCGAACGTCGTAAGGATTCACCAGCAACGCCGACGACAGCTCACGCGCGGCGCCAGCGAGATTGGAGAGGATCAGCACGCCCGGATCGGCAGGGTCCTGCGCCGCCACGAATTCCTTCGCGACCAGGTTCATTCCATCGCGCAACGGCGTCACCAGACCCACCTTTGCGGCGCGCAGAAAGCCCATCAGCGTGGCATGCGGGAAGTTGCGATTGAGATAACGAATCGGCGTCCAGTCGGTATCCGCGAAACGGCCATTGGTGCGACCGGCCGCCTGTTCCAGCGCCTGACGAATCTCGGCGTACGCACGCACGTCGGTGCGCGACAGCGGCGCGATCTGGATGTATGTGATGCGCCCGAGATTCTCCGGATGCGTTTCGAGGAACTGCTGATAGGCGGAGAAGCGCTCCACCAGCCCTTTGCTGTAGTCGAGCCGGTCCACGCCCATCATCAGCGAGCGGCCGATCAAGCTGTCGATCATGCGCCGGACCACATCGGTCGCGCTGGCCTCGAGCGCTTCGGCTTCGACCGCGGCCACGTCGATACCGATCGGGAACACTTCGGCGCGGATCACGCGATCGCCGATACGAATCCGCCCATCGGGCCGCACCGCTTCCGCACCGAACAAATGCTCGATGCCGCTATGGAAGGAGCGCAGGTCGTTCTGCGTCTGGAACCCGATCACGTCGTAGCTGGTGAGATCGCGCAGCAGCTCCGCATAGCACGGCAACACGCGCAGCATCTCGATGTTCGGAAATGGAATGTGCAGGAAGAAACCCATCGGACGCTGCACCCCCAGCTCGCGCAGCCGACGGCCGAGCGGGATCAGGTGATAGTCGTGCGCCCAGATGAGATCGCGCGGCTGCAACAGCGGCAGCAGTTTCTGCGCGAAGATGCGGTTGACGTTCTCGTAGGCTTCACGCTGCTCGTTCGAGTAGCGCATGCCCTTGGAGAAATAATGAAACAACGGCCACAGCACGTCGTTGGAATAGCCGTTGTAGTACAGCTCGAATTCGCTCTTGCGCAGCTCGATGGTGGCGTAGGTCACGCCCTCGCGAATGTGCAGGTCGGGCTCGCCGGGCTCGCCCTCGCAGGTTTCCCCGCCCCAGCCGAACCATAGGCCGCCGGTGCGCTTGAGCGCACTCAGGACCCCGACCGCAAGTCCACCGGGGGCGGCCGATTTGCGTGGCAGGGAGATCCGGTTGGAAACGCAGACAAGTCGTGTCATCTAGTGGGTGTACTCGATAGCGACCTACGAGAAAAAAGCTGTGGCCCGGAGCTTTCTACAACTCGACCCAACGCCCCACCGGGCGAAATAGTTTCACAAAACCCTTACGCAGGCTTCGCGGATTTCATGACCAGCGTTGTCGGCAGCCCTCGCTCCCCAGCGACACCCGGGGGAAATTACCAGAGGATTCAATCGATTGTTACCCAGGCGGCAGCCGACGCGCGGCGCGAAGGCTGCATTCACCGGATGAATAGCCGGCTTGCTGCCTGAAAGCGCGCCGAAAACGCTAGAATTCGCGCCCCCAGTTCCCACGTCCCATTGTCGTTTTGGAGTGCCGCGGTCTCATGAAAAAGCCCGTCAACGTTGCCATCACCGGCGCCGCCGGTCAGATCGGCTATGCCCTCGCCTTCCGTGTCGCCTCCGGCGCCATGCTGGGTCCCGATCAACCGATCAACCTGCACCTGCTGGAAATCACGCCGGCATTGGGCGCGCTGCAGGGCGTAGTGATGGAGCTCAACGACTGCGCGTTCCCGACGCTCAACAAGATCGTCGCCACCGATGACGCCAAGGTCGCATTCAAGGATTGCGATGTCGCGCTGCTGGTCGGTGCGCGTCCGCGTGGCCCGGGCATGGAACGCAAGGACCTGCTGCTCGCCAACGCGCAGATCTTCTCGGCGCAGGGCAAGGCGCTCGATGCGGTCGCGAATCGCAACGTGCGCGTGCTGGTCGTCGGCAACCCGGCGAACACCAATGCGCTGATCGCTCAACGCAATGCCCCTGGCCTGAATCCGCGCAATTTCACCGCGATGGTCCGTCTGGATCACAACCGCGCGCTGTCGCAGCTCGCCGAGAAGACCGGCACTCACAGCACCCAGATCAAGAAGGCCATCATCTGGGGCAATCACTCGGCGACCCAGTATCCCGATCTGCATCAGGCCACGGTCGACGGCAAGCCGGCGCTGTCGCTGGTCGATCAGAAGTGGTACGCCGAAACGTTCATTCCGGTCGTGCAGCAGCGCGGCGCGGCCATCATCAAGGCTCGTGGCCAGTCGTCGGCGGCTTCCGCCGCTTCCGCGGCGATCGACCACATCCGTGACTGGGTGCTCGGCACGCCGGAAGGCGATTGGGTCAGCATGGCGGTGCCGTCGGATGGCAGCTACGGCATTCCGGAAGGCGTCATCTATGGCTATCCGGTGACCTGCAAGAACGGCGACTACCAGATCGTGCAGGGCCTGTCGGTCAACGACTTCAGCCGCGCGCGCATGGACGCCACCCACAAGGAACTGCTGGAAGAAAAGGACGGCGTGAAAGAGCTGATCTGAAGCTCCGAGTGCCGGGGCCACGGCCCCTGCAATAACAACGAGACGGCGAACGTGTCACATGATGCGTTCGCCGTTTTCTTTTATCGGCGCCCTTTGGACACGCCCGACTTGCCGGTGTACGCCGCGCAAGTTACTGTCGTCGGCACCGCGCGACACAGCATGCCGTGACCAAACTGTCGGACATTCCGACTGAATTTTCGCCGATCTGCGCAGGTCCGAGCTGTCTCGCGCACAGCTTTCAAGAGGTTTCACATCGTGAGCAGCGTGATCTGGTTTCTGGTGTTCGTGATCGGCGCTCTGACGCTCGCCTACAACCGCGCTTCGTTACTCACCACGACACTGGTGTATGGCGGCGGCCTGCTGGCGTACGGCTGGTTTGGCGATCCATCGCTGCCCTGGCTGGTCGTGCTGTGGGCGGTGCTCGCCACGCTGGTGTTTCTGAACATCGACGCGCTGCGCATTCGTTTCATCTCGCGCCCGTTCCTGCGCACCTATCGACGCATGCTGCCGTCGATGTCACAAACTGAAAAAGACGCGCTCGAAGCCGGCACCGTGTGGTGGGATGGCGAACTGTTCACCGGCGGCCCGGATTGGGACAAGCTGCTGTCCGCCGCCGCTCCGAAGCTGACCGCCGAGGAGCAGGCTTTCATCGACGGTCCGTGCGAAGAGCTGTGCCGCATGATCGACGATTGGGACATCACCCATCGGCGCGCCGATCTGCCGCCGCACATCTGGGAATACGTGAAGAACAAAGGCTTCTTCGCGATGATCATCCCGAAGAAATATGGCGGCCTGGAATTCTCCGCGTACGCGCACTCGTGCGTGCTGGTGAAGCTGTCGAGCCGCTCCGGCGTCGTTGCATCGACGGTCGCCGTGCCCAATTCGCTCGGGCCCGCCGAACTGCTGCTTCACTACGGCACGCAGGAGCAACGTGATTACTACCTGCCCCGGCTCGCTCGCGGCGAAGAAGTGCCCTGCTTCGCGTTGACCGGCCCGCGCGCCGGTTCGGATGCCGCGTCGATTCCGGATTTCGGCGTGGTCTGCAAAGGAACGTTCGAGGGCCGCGAGATCCTCGGTGTGAAGCTGAACTTCAGCAAGCGCTACATCACGCTCGCGCCGATCGCGACCGTCATCGGCCTCGCGTTCAAGCTGTTCGATCCGGACAAATTGCTGGGCGAGGACAAGACCGATTACGGCATCACCTGCGCTCTGATTCCGCGCAATACCCCGGGCATCACCATCGGCCGTCGTCACTTCCCGATGAACGCGCCGTTCCAGAACGGCCCGATCCAGGGCAAGGACGTGTTCGTGCCGCTCGACTATCTGATCGGCGGCATCAAGATGGCCGGCCAGGGCTGGCGCATGCTGGTCGAGCAGTTGTCGGTCGGCCGTTGTATCTCGCTGCCATCGAGTGCGACGGGGGCGGCGAAGGCGGCCGTGTTCGCGACTGGCGCTTACTCCCGCATCCGCCGGCAGTTCAATGTTTCAGTCGGCCAGTTCGAAGGCGTGATGGAAGTGCTGGCGCGCATGACCGGCACCACCTACATCATGGACGCCGCGCGGTCCGTCACCGCCGGCGCCATCGATGGCGGCGAGAAGCCGTCCGTGCCCTCGGCGATGTTGAAATATCACCTCACCGAGTACGGCCGCATCGTCGCCAACGACGCGATGGACATTCACGGCGGCAAAGGCATCTGCCTCGGCCCGAAGAACTATCTGGGCCGCGGTTACGAGCTGGTTCCGGTCGCCATCACGGTGGAAGGCGCGAACCTGCTGACGCGCAGCCTGATCATCTTCGGCCAGGGCGCGATTCGCTGTCATCCCTTCGTGCTGCGTGAAATGAACGCCGCCAAGGACAAAGACAAACGCAAGGGCACCATCGAGTTCGACAAGGCGCTGTTCGGCCACATCGGCTTCACGATCAGCAACGCCGTGCGCTCGCTGGTGATGGCGCTCACGCTGGCGCGTTTCTCGAAGGTGCCGGACACCGGCCCGACGCAACGTTTCTATCAGCACATCAACCGATTCAGCGCCTCGTTCGCGTTCGCGACCGACGTGGCGATGCTGACGCTCGGCGGTTATCTCAAGAAGAAAGAAAGCCTCTCGGCGCGCCTCGGCGACGTACTGTCGTGCATGTATCTGGCTTCGATGGTGCTGAAGCACTATGAGAACCAGGGCCGTCAGGAGGCGGATCTGCCAATGGTCGAATGGGCTTGCCGCACGCTGCTGTACAAAGCCCAGGAACAGCTGCACAGCTTCCTGCGCAACTTCCCGAACCGATTCCTCGCGGCCTTCATGCGGCTGTTCATTTTCCCGCGCGGCCAGACCTATCACGCGCCGTCCGATCCGCTCAGCCACAAACTGGTCGAGCAGATCATGCATCCGACCATCACGCGCGATCGTCTGACCGACGGTGTGTATCGCACGGTCGAGCCGACCAATCCGCTGGGCCTGTTGCATGAAGCGATGGTGTTGAGCGAAACCGCCGAGCCGCTGGAGAAGCGCATTCGCGTCGATGGCGTGAAGACCGGCAAGGTCACGGCACTCGATCTGCCCGGGCAGATTCAGCAGGCGCTGGCGGCGGGCATCCTGTCGGAGACCGAAGCGGCGATGCTGCGTGATTACGATCGACGCGTGATGGACATCATCAACGTCGACGACTTCAGCACCGAAGACCTGGCGGCCGGTGAACAGCCGGTGGAGATGCGCCAGGTTCGGGTGGGGAACGCGTAACGCCAGCTTGCACGCGGCGTGTGTTCGTACGTCGCGTGCAATGGCCTCTCACTGCGGGGTGCGGCGCAGCGGCCATCGCCCCCGGGCCGCAGACAACGGGAATTGCTGACCAACTGGAGTGCTCGGCAGGTACATACTGCCTGGCGAGAAGCGTCCTGAGACGCTCGCGCCCATCCCTCGAGTGGAGAGCTGCCATGATTTCGAGCCCCCTCGTTCTCAAGCCCGACGATCGTAAGCCACCCCTCAGCGTCATCGGCACTCACGTCACTGTTCTCGCATCCGGACTCGGCGGCGAGAATCATCAGGTCACGCTGCAGTCAGGTGCGAAAGGAACGGGCCCGCCGCCGCACAGTCACGATTGGGACGAATCCTTTTACGTGACGAAGGGTCAGATCGAATTCACGTTCTCGGGCCAGACGACGATGTGTACCGCTGGAACGTTCGTCCATGTGCCGGCCGGTGCCGTCCACGCTTTCCGCTACGGCCCCGAGGGCGGCGAAATGCTGGAGTTCACCGGGAAGCGCAGCAACGCGGTCGCGATGTTCACGGCCCTGGACCGGGAAATTCCACCCGGCCCGCCGGACATTGCAAAGGCAATTCGAGTCTTGGGGGAGAACGGCGTCCAGGTTCACGTGTGAGGTGGCTCGCTTGCAGCACCCGCCGAACAGGCTTGGCAGCAGTGACTGCGTTCCGCTCGAATCGGGCGACCGATTGGAGCGGAGCTCATTTGTTTGAGTTGTTCCAGGCGCTCGGCATCCGAAACAATCACGTTGAAGCCGTTTATCTCCGTCGACCGCTCGTAACGGTCGCGGAGCATGACAGAGATTCGAGCCGCATCGAGTTGTCGCGAATGTACTCATAGGGCAGGAGAACCTCGGATCGCTCGCCGAGCCAGCGAGGGCATTCATCGTCCTCGGTGCTTCCACCGCCATCCCCGCGCGAGTACATTAACGGCGCCTCCCGTGTACGCTCGGTTCGCGTGGGATCAGTCATCCGACCCACCGGTTGACGCGAACCAGGAGCGTACCAGTCAACGCTCATCCCCCGGAGTCCTTCAAGAATGAAACATCAACTCAAGGCTCGATTCGTGCTCGGCGCGGCGGCTGTTCTTTGCATCGGTGCCGGCCTCGCTTTCGCCGAGGGCATCAAGCGCACGCCGTCGCCCGCTGGCGCGGAGGTGTATTTCATCGCGCCCGCGGACGGTGCGACGGTCACCAGCCCGGTGACGGTGAAGTTCGGCTTGAAGGGCATGGGCGTCGCCCCGGCCGGCATCCCCTTCGACAACACCGGCCATCATCACCTCATCATCGATGCGGACCTGCCGCCCGCCGGCGCACCGATTCCGACCGACGCGAATCACGTGCATTTCGGCAAGGGCCAGACCGAAACCACCGTCGAGCTCAAGCCCGGCAAGCACACGCTGCAGCTGTTGCTCGGCGATTTCGGCCACGTCCCGCACGATCCGATCGTGAGCTCCAAGAAAATCACGATCACGGTGAAGTGACGCGGTCCATCCTGCATGTGGACATGGACGCGTTCTACGCGTCCGTGGAGATGCGCGACAATCCCGAGTTGCGCGGCAAGCCAGTGATCGTGGGCGGCCTCGGCGGACGTGGTGTCGTCGCGGCCGCCTCTTATGAAGTGCGCAAGTACGGCGTGCATTCCGCCATGCCGATGCGCGAAGCCCTGCAACGTTGTCCGCACGCAGTGTGCGTGAAGCCGCGTTTCGAACGATACAAGGCAGTTTCCAGCACGGTCTTCGAAATCTTCCATCGGTTCACGCCGCTCGTTCAGGGGCTGTCGCTGGATGAAGCATTTCTCGACGTGACTCACAGCCAGCGGGCGCTTGGCTCCGCGGAATCGATTGCGCGGCAGATCAAGCAGCTCATTCTCGAACAGACTCAGCTGACGGCATCGGTGGGCGTCGCGCCAAACAAGCTGGTTGCGAAGATTGCATCCGACCTGCGCAAACCGGATGGCCTGGTGGTCGTGACACCGGAACAGGTCACGTCGATTCTCGATCCGTTGCCCATTCGCCGATTGCACGGTCTTGGCAACAAGACAGCCCCTCTGCTGGAGCGAATCGGCATCGTCACTTTGCGCGACCTGCGGCTCGCGCCCGACGCGACACTGCGATCTGTGTTCGGCAAATACACGTCGCAGATGAAAGCTCGCGCAGCCGGCGAAGATGATCGGCCGGTGATTCCGGATTACGACGAGAAGCAGATTTCTTCGGAAACGACGTTCGACAAGGACATCGTCGATCCTTCCCAACTCCACGCCGTGCTCGCGCAACTTGCCGATCGAACCGCAGCCCGCCTGCGAGCGCAGGGATGGTTGTCGGAGCGCGTGACCGTGAAGATCCGGCGTCACGACTTCAAAACATACACCCGCCAGTGTGCCGTTCGCCCGGCCACCCAGGAAACAAAGCCCCTCGCCGAGGCGGCGGCGAAGCTATTGAACGAATGGATCAAGGCGCAGCCGCGCACGCCCATTCGCCTGCTCGGCGTTGGGGCGGGCGATCTCACCGCGCAACCGCAGCTGGAATTGTTTGCTGCGCAGGAGTCGAAAAAGAACCAGCACCTGGATGCGGCGCTGGATGGTATTCGAGCGAAATTCGGCAACACCGCGGTCTCGCGGGCAAGCTCGCTGAAGCATCGGGAGCCGCGCTGAGGCCGTTGACGCTCCGCCCAAACGGTATTAGAGTCGATCAGGAGCACAAAAGCCGGCATCGGTGCTCGCCCGCCCGAAAGGGCCTGCCCTGGTGGCAGATAAGCGGTACCGGACTACGAGGCCTCACGGTTCACCCCGTGGGGCTTTCGCTTTTCTGGCCTCAGTGTTTCAGGGGTGCGGCCGCGTCCCCCGAAGCGCGTGACCTAGCAGCGTGCTCAGGCGAACACGCCCCTTTCCTGGATGCGGCTTGCCTGGCGTCAGCGGATATGCGGACACCACGGGTATATGAATCGCAGCTGGCCCCATCTTGTGGAAGCGACGCAGATTGAAGAACGCCGCGTACCGCAGCCCGCTTTCCAGTTCCATGGTCACGTAATTGAGCGCGCCGTGCTGACTGACAGCGAACTCCAGTCGCCGGTGCTCGAGTGTTCTGAACATTTCCGGCAATTTCGACGAACACTGGTAGCGAGCGAGATCGAACGCACGAGTCTCTCGATCGTCGCTGTAGCAGTCCGCATCTGCATCGCTGGCGACAGCGACGCGCGTGAAGGTATGCAGGCCGAATGAGACATACAGCATCAGCTCGCGCGTTTTCTCTCCATGTCCGAGCACCGGCATCGGCCGATGAAACGGATGCAGATGATGGAGCGGATACGCCTTGCCCCTGGCATCGACATGCGGCGCCCAGCGCATTCCCCAGCTATGCGCCATTTACTTCACCCCCGAACAAGCCCGGGTTTGCGAACACCGCGCTCGCAAACTGCCACTGTGCTTCGCAGCAACGACATAACATCTGCGACTTCCACTTAAAGGGTGGCCGGCGCGCGAGGACGTCGTTACATTTGCCGCCGGCTCGATACGGAGCTATCTGGAGTGATCGTCATGGATCGACCGCGCTTTGTTACTGGCCACGCGAGGTGACATCTGCAGTTTCTTCGCACGCAGGCGAGGAGACGCCAGAGCGGCGGCGCGCGGGTGGCGGCGGCTCAGTTCGCAGGCCACTTCCAGTTCTGCCGCGATCAACTGGGTTCCCAGCAGACGCGTAGTGTGCAGGCGCCGCTTGTCGTCGTTGGCGGCGAAGCGAATCAGGTCCGGCCAGAACGCCGGGTTCGTGGGCCAGCGAGGCATCATCAATTCGCCATAGCTCGCAGCGATGTACCTGAGTTGCCACAGCGGCGTGCATGCGAGGCGCTGAGCTGTCGCATAGGGCATCGCGTAGATGACACGCGCCGCCATCGTATTTGCCGCCACGACATGCCACGCGTGGAACAGCGCCAGCTTGCAGAACGCATACTGCGGCGAGGAGTCGCCCACGGTTCCGTAGCGATCAACCACCGACGGCGATGTCGGCGGCGTGGCTTCCAGGCACACCGCGTCCCAGAAGTGTTCGCCCTCGAAGCCCAGCGAATATAACGTGTACGGCAACTCCGCCAGCGCGCGGATCGCGCGGGGCGATAACTCTGCCAGAGCCGCGCGCTCTCGTAGTGGAATGTGCTGCAGCTGTGTCGTCTGCGCGCCGCTCTCGCGCTCGCCTATGAGCAACTCTAGATAGTCGACGTTGAGCTGATGAATGCGCGCGAGCAGCGCGGGTTCGAGCACTGGCGAGCGGGCTTCGCTTTCGCGATCGAGTGAGTCGCTCTCGACTGCGATCCGATGTGCACCTGCATCGTTAACTAAACATCCTTCCGTGTGATTTTGTGACATGTCGCTTCCTGCGAGTGAATGGGGCCCGCGATTTAATCGGGGCTTTACGGGAACGTCAATGGCGGAGCACACTATGCGCGCCGTTTGGTCGCGATCGATGCAAACAAATCGCGTCGAACCGCAGACAAGTCAACAACCATGGATGGATCAGGGAACAAGGAGTTCGCATGGACATCAGCAACGAGTCGTATCGACACGAGCGCCATCGTCAGGAACTGGCACTCCGCATGATTCGTCACGAAGCGCGCACGTGCACGATTCGCGAATGCACCGGCCTCACCGACGACCGCATCCGCCGCCTCTACCGATCCTATGCACACGAGCTGAGCGAAGCGCCCGTGCGTCGACGCCGCGGTAAATCACCACGGCAGGTCACGTTCTTCGTACGGAATACGCGCGCGCAGTTCGAGTCGTCACTGCTCGCAAGCGCCTTCGCGGCGTTCGGTCTGTTACATGCGCAACGGGAAGGGCCGACTGACATCGACACAGTCGAGTACGGCCGACTGTTCTGCGACGCCTACGAAACCCACCAGCAGCTGCTCAATGCGCAGACCATTTCGTTCGAGCACGCGTGGTTCTTGCTTCGCCTACTGAACTGCAGCGGCGACCTGCGCGCCGTCCGTTGTCGACACTGCGACAGCTATTACCTGCGCGACAAGTTCAACCTGTGCAGGCACACGTGTCCGACATGCAGACTGAAGCAGGCACGCAGCCACGGCGCGACCCTACACAGCCGTGTTCCAGTTCACGCCCCGTAACACGTGGCTGATAAACTGGCGGCATGCCATCGCGCTCGCCAAACACACTCGCCGGGCCCTACCTGGAACGTGCCTCGCACCGTCGCAAGGACGAGGCGCATGTACGGGCCGCACTGGCCGACCCGATGACGTGGTTCGTGCCGGTCTGGCAGACGCGCAACTTCATCGTTCGACGAGGCGATCTGGTGGCCGCCCATTTCGTCACTGGGATGCAGGCACTCGGCGTGACCGAAGCCAGCGATTACGTGCTCCTGGGCGAGTTTCGCGGCCACTCCGTTTTTGCTGTCGGCCTGTCGGGCGAACGCCCGCAGCTGGACGATCCGAGCGTGGACTTTCAGGATCTGCGCATGCTCGCCGGCGCGCTGCCGCCCGAAGAGGCGGGCTTACTGGCGTATGCGCGGGCGATGATCCACTGGCGCGAGACCCACCGCTTCTGCGGTCGGTGCGGCTCGCCGACCGAGGCGGTCGATGGCGGCCATGTGCTCAGATGCAGTAACGAAGCCTGCCGTTCGCAGCAATTTCCGCGCATCGACCCGGCCGTCATCGTGCTGGTCACGGACGGCGAACGCGCCTTGCTCGGCCGTCAGGCGAGCTGGCCGGCGGGTCGCTATTCGACGATCGCCGGCTTCGTCGAACCGGGCGAAAGCCTCGAAGACGCGGTGGTGCGTGAGGTGCACGAGGAAACCGGCGTGGACGTGGGCGCGGTGGACTACCATTCGTCGCAGCCCTGGCCGTTCCCGTCGTCGCTCATGCTGGGATTCACGGCATACGCCCGTAGCACGGATATCTCGCGAGTCGATGACGAGTTAGAGGACGTACGCTGGTGGACGCGCGAAGAGATCGCCGGCGGGGCGGTCGCGCTGCCGATCACGCATTCGATCTCCTTCCGGCTGGTCGAGGACTGGTACGACTCCGGCGCCAAGCGCCCGCTGCGCGAGGAGCCGGGCGTGCGGATGTGGCAAGTACCTCGACGCTGACCGTCGACAGGCGCAACTCCCGCGCCTATTTTCAGTGCGTGTTCATCCACGGTTGGAACTGCTGCACTACAATCCTCGCCATGTGCCTGCTCGTCCTCGCTTGGAAACACCACCCTCGTTACCGCTTGATCCTCGCCGGCAACCGCGACGAGTTTCATGACCGTCCGGCCGCGCCGTTGAACTGGTGGCAGGACGACCCGCGCATTCTCGGCGGGCGGGACTTGAAAGCGGGCGGCACCTGGCTCGGCGTGGCCCGCTCGGGGCGGTTTGGGGTCGTGACGAACTATCGCGATCTGCAGGCGCCGGTGGAAAACGCGCCCTCCCGCGGCCAGCTGATTCCGCGCTTCCTCACGGGGGCGACCTCCCCGAAGGAATTCCTGGACGACCTGCGCGGCGCCGCGCCCCGCTACTCGGGTTTCAACCTGCTGGTCGGCGGTACCCGCGCGCTCTATTACTTCTCCAACCGCGGCCCGAATCCCACGGCGCTGGCACCGGGCGTGTACGGGTTGAGCAATCATCTGCTCGATACGCCGTGGCCCAAGCTGGCGCGCACGCGCGAGCGCTTCAACGCATTGTTGTCGCAACCGGAAGTCTCGCCCGAAGATCTGTTCACCATGCTCGGGGATCGCGAGCAAGCCAATGGCCCCGACCTGCCGTCGACGGGGTTGCCGGAGGACTGGGAGCGCGTCGTGTCCGCGCCATTCATCGTGAACGAGCGCTACGGCACGCGCTGCTCCAGCGTGCTGCTGGTGGAGCGCACCGGTCGCACCATCCTGCAGGAACGTCGCTTCGATGCCGCCGGCATCCAGAGCGGCAACTCGCGGTTCGAGTTCACCAGCGCCGAGGTGCCCGAGGTGTGGTTCGAAGCCGAGGATCCCGACGAGACCGTGGCGGCCGATACTTCGTTCGATTCCTCGCCGGAATAGCCAGCCGGACGGCGCTCTCGTGACAGCGAGGATGCGTGCGATGGCGGGAGTGCTGGCGACGGCATTGCTGTTGCCATGGCACGCCGATGCCAAGATCGAGATCGCCATCCCCGAAGTCAGCGACGCGATCCAGACCAACGTCCGCGCCTTCCTGAGTCTCACCCGTTACGCCGATCGCGACGACGTGACTCCCGAAGTGATGAGCCGCTTGCAACGGCGCATCGTCGCCGAGACGCGGCAAGCCCTCGAGCCTCTCGGCTTCTACGAGCCGGAGATCACTTACGAAGTGAAACAGGACGGCGACGTCTGGAACGTGACCATTCACATCCAGCCCGGCCGCCCGGTGCGCCTGTCCGAAGTGAACATCGACGTGACCGGCCCCGGCGCGAACGATCGGGCGATCCGCGAGCTGCTCGATGAGCAGGAGATCAAGCCCGGCCTGCGCCTGAACCACGGCACTTACGAGCGCGTCAAAGGCAACCTGGTGCGCGTCGCCAAGAACGAAGGTTATCTCGATGCCAGGCTCACCAGACATGATCTGGTGATCGACCGGGTCGAGCGGCGCGCCAATGTGGACCTGGAGGCCGACACGGGCGAGCGCTATTTGTTCGGAGACATCAACATCGCCCAGGATGTGATCACCGACGAAGCCATGCGCCGCCTGTTGCGCATGCATCCCGGCGATCCGTACACCCTCGACACGCTGCTCAGAACGCAGTACGTGCTGGACGACACACAATATTTCTCGGTGGTCGACATCGAGAGCGGCGATCCCGATCCCGAGACGCGCACCGTTCCGATCACGGTGACAGCGGAGCCGAGCAGAAAACATCGTTACGCAGCCGCCATCGGCTACGGCACCGACACCAAGGCGCGCGGCAAGTTCACCTGGGACAATCGCCGCGTCAACGAGGACGGGCACAAGTTCAAGCTCGAGCTGCTCGGCTCGTCCATCGTCACCGATCTAACCGGTCGATACATCGTGCCGGTCATGGACATCGCGCTGGAGAAACTGGAGTTCACCGGCACGCTGCGTGACGAAGAGCGCGGCGATACGCGTTCCAGACGAGCCGAAGTCAGCGCCGGCCTCACGCAGGTGCTGGGCCGCTGGCAGCGGGTGCTGAGAGTTGCTGTGGCGGAAGAAGAGAGCATCGAAAGAGGCATCGGCTCGACCACCAATCTCTATATCGTGCCCAGCATCGCTTTCTCGACGCTGCCGAGCTATATCATCGGCGGGCGCAAGCGTCCTTACTTCTTCTCGGCCGAATTGCGCGGCTCGCCCGAAACGTTGGGCTCGGACGCCTCGTTCTTGCAGCTGCGCCTGAAGGGCGAGCGCATCTTCGACATGACCGAGCTGTGGCATCTGCATTTACGCAGCGAGCTCGGCATCAGCCGCATCGCCGCCACCTCCGATCTGCCGACCTCGCAACGTTTCTTCGCCGGCGGTGAGAACAGCGTGCGCGGCTTCGCCCTCAACGAGCTGTCACCGAACGGCGTCGGCGGACGCAATCTGGTGACCGGCACAGTCGAAGTCGTTCGCGATCTGCCGCGCAACTTCGGCGTCGCGGCGTTCTATGACATCGGCAACGCCTTCGACGATTTCAGCGCGCCGGATCTGCAGTACTCGACCGGCCTGGGCGTGCGCTACAACATCGCCGTCGCCAGCTTCGGCATCGACGTGGCGCAGGCCTTGTCCGAGTCGGGACGCAGCCCGCGTGTTCATCTTTACATCGCGACCCAGTTTTGATGCGCACGCGCCTCATCCTGATCATCGTCGCGATCATCCTGCTGGTACCGGTGGCGGCCGTCGGCGTGCTGATGTATTCGGAAGCGGGCCTGCAGATCATCGCAGCTCAGCTGTGGCGACTGGAGCGCTTCAACGTGAAGATCGAAGGCGTGTCGGGCACGTTGTCCGGACCGCTGCGCGTCGCCCGCTTCGAGCTGAATCATCCACGCGTCCACGTTCTGGTGAACGACATCGTCATCGACCCGCAGTTTCGCGGGTTGTTGATTCAGACGTTGCGGGCCGGATCGGTGACTGCCCGGGAGTCGCTGGTAGAGCTGCACGACGTGGACATGCCACCGAGCACCAAGCCGCCACGCTTCCTGCCGTCCTTCCTGCGTGTCGACGCGCATAACGTCGAGCTCAAGAACGTACGCTATGTGCACATGAACGGCACAGCCGTCGATGCGAAAACGGTTCGCGGCCGCGTGACCATCACTTCGACGCGGCTGCGGGCCAGAGACTTCGCCGTGGATTCCGATCTGTTCGATGCGACCGGCGACGTGCTGCTGCGCGCAGCGGCAGCGGTGGACTTGCCCATGGGCCTGGAAGGCAACGCCAGCGGCCAGCTGCATCTGCCGAATGTCGACCTGGATTTGAAGGCCGCGGTCGATGGCACCATCGATGTCCTGAATCTCAAGGGCGAAATGCTCGGGCCCAGCGCAGTCATCGCCTCCGCCGTCCTGACGCGCCCGGAGCACAGCTGGAAGATCGCAGGGAAAGTGACCTCCGCGCAGTTCCTGCTCGATCCCTGGTTGAGCAATCCGCCGCTGTCGCTTCGAAACATCGCGCTGGACGTCGAGCTAGACCCGCAAGGCGTGCATGCCAAAGGGATAGTGGGCGTCCCGGAGATCGACGAGCGGGAACTGCTGGTCGATGCACGCGGCCGCTATGCCGATCGCACGCTGTTCCTCACCGACTCCGATATCAAGCTGCAGGACTCGCCAGCGGCGCTGCAAGCGGAAGGCAAGCTGATCTTTGGCGGTTCGACACCCACGCTCGACCTGTCCGCGCAATGGCAAAGCTTGCAGTGGCCGCTGCGAGGCAAAGCGATCGTCACGAGCTCCAATGGTGACGGCACGCTGCGCGGGCCGTTGCCGTATGACTTTGCCGTCACGACGAGCCTGGCCGGACCGAACATTCCGTCCGGTGCCGGCTCGGCGACCGGCGTGATCTCGAAAGAACAGATCACTGTCACGAGCTATTCGGTGAATGCATTGGAAGGATCGCTGACCGGCACCGGCCAGCTGCAGTTCGCGCAGCCGCGCGCGTGGCGGCTCTCGACCCAGGCGACAAATGTAAATCCGGCCGGACTGTTCAAGGATTTCCCCGGCAGCGTGAACCTGACGGCCAATGCCTCCGGCGAAGGCTTCGACAAGAAAGCCGCGTTCATTGCGGACGTGAGCGAGCTGCGCGGCACATTGCGGGGAGAACCGCTCCGCGGCCGCGGCTACGTACAAAGAGATCGTCGTGGCTGGACGGTGAGAAATGCCAGCGTCGGCCTGGCCGATGCACGCCTGTCACTGGATGGCATCTGGAAAGAAACCATCGAAGCGACCTGGTCCCTGGACGCGCCATCGCTGGATCGGCTGCTGCCGCAAGCCAAAGGCAGGATTGTCTCCAGCGGCAGGGCCAGCGGACCGCTGAAATCGGTGCATATCACTGGCGAGCTGAGCGCGAACGAGATTCGCTATGAGCAATGGCAGGCCGGTGAACTCACCATCAACGGCGACATCGATGCAAGCGGTCAGTCGCCATCGCGACTGGTCGCATCCGCCCGCCGACTCGGCGCTGGCACCCCGATCGTCGAGACCCTGCAGCTCAGCGGCCAAGGGACGGCGCTCGATCATCGCATCGACATGAATGTCACCGGGGCCGCCGCCACGCCTCGCGACACTCCGCCAACTGCGGAAATGCAGATCACTGGCACTTACGATCAAAAGGTCTGGAACGCGACGGTCACGACCACGAAGCTCGTGACCGGCAAAGCCGACGACAAGCTGTCGATTGCCGAGCCGGCGACGATCATGGCGTCGAGCGACCAGGCCCGGCTCGACAACTTCTGTTTGATTGCCGGCGCCGGTCGCATCTGCGCCAGCGGCAAGTGGCAACGTGCCGGCTCGTGGGAAGGCACGGTATCCGGCTATGAGATTCCGTTGGCGCTGCTGCTGCCGCCCGCGGGTGAAGAAGCGGAGTACGGCGGGCGCATCGAAGGCCGGGTGCATGCGTTTGGCGCGCCAAATCAGCCGTGGCAAGGCGAAGCCGGCATGCGCATCATCGACGCCGCCATCATCTATCGCCCGCAAGGCGGCGAGCCTGAAACGTTGAACCTCGGCACGGGCGGTCTCGCCGCCACCGCCAAACCGGAACGCATCGATTTCTCGTTCGGTGTGCAGGCGTTCACCGACACCTATCTGTTCGCCAACGCGCATCTGGAACGAAACGAGAGCAACGACCTGATGCATCTGCCGCTGACCGGCGACATGCGCGCACGCGCGGCGGATGCGAACATTCTGCCGCTGCTGTTCTCCGAAGTAGACAATGCCGCTGGCCTGCTGACCGCGAATGCAACCGTTCGTGGCACGCTCGCCGAGCCCGAGGTCAACGGCCGCATCGAGCTGGCGAACGGCGAGCTGGATTCGTATCGGGTGAACTTCGCGTTACGCAATCTGGACGTGGTCGCCGATCTGGCGAGCAATGGCCTGGATTTCCGCGGCACCGGTCGCGCCGGCGACGGCGAGCTGGAAGCGGACGGAAGATTCACCTGGAGCGGAGGAACGTCGCGAGGCGACCTGCACCTGCGAGGCAGCAATCTGCTCGTCGCCGATCTGCCCGAGTATCGCGTGATCGCATCCCCCGACCTGCGTTTCGCCATCGATGGCAACCAGATCAATGTCGCCGGCGACGTGCTCATTCCGAGCGCACGGGTGCAGCCCAACCAGATTTCCGGCGCCGTACGCGCCTCCGACGATGCTCGTTATATTCACGAGACCGAAGCGGAGCGCGCCGGTCGCACCGTCGTTCGCAGTGAAGTCAAAGTCACGATCGGCGATGACGTGCGCGTCGACGCATTCGGCTTGCAAGGCAGGCTCACGGGCGGCGTGGGCACGACCGTGGTCACGGGCGAGATTCCGATCGGTCGCGGCGAGCTCAGCGTCGTCGACGGACGTTACGAAGCCTACGGCCAGAAGCTGGAGATCAACAAAGGCGAGCTGCTGTTCGAAGCCTCACCGCTCGACGACCCGGGCTTGGATATCGAAGCCCGCCGCAAGATCGAAACCGTGACCGTGGGCCTGAACGTGCGCGGCACGTTGCAACAGCCGCGGCTGTCGTTCTTCTCCGATCCGACCATGCCACAGACCCAGATCGTCACTTATCTATTGACCGGCAAGGCGCCCGATTCG
The DNA here is from genome assembly GCF_937958065.1 of uncultured Steroidobacter sp. Lineage (GTDB taxonomy): Bacteria > Pseudomonadota > Gammaproteobacteria > Steroidobacterales > Steroidobacteraceae > Steroidobacter. Next base: position 125,706 of record NZ_CALFXI010000002.1, on the reverse strand, counting down.
ATGACTCGCAGCGATACCGCCGCGGTGACTTCGGCTCGCGATACCTTGACCATGCAGGGCGGTGGCCTGCTCGCCTCGCAGATCGGCCGTCGCCTGGGCCTGGAGGAAGTCGGCGTCGAAAGCTCGCTGGGCAGCGACGGCACGGCGAATACGGCGCTCGTGCTCGGCAAGTTCCTCTCGCCCCGGTTGTTCATCAGCTACGGCATCTCGCTGACAGAGTCGATCAACACCCTGAAGCTGCGCTACACGATCAGCGACAAATGGGTGTTCAAGACCGAGGCCGGCGAGAACCAGAGCGCGGATCTGGAATATACGATCGAACAGTGATGCGCTGAGTACAGCAGCGCTCTTAGGGTCGCGACCGGCCGGCGGCCGATGCACCTCAATCGAACTCGGTGGGCAGCGAACGATCCAGATGATGCCGGTACGCGCACTCGATCTGCGCCACCGTGGTGCGGCCGGTCGAGAGCTCCGGCAGCTCGGCAATCGGAAAAAACTTCACATCGGTGGTTTCGTAGCTGGTGCGGAAATCGCCGCCAGTGATCTCGCAGATGAAGAACAGTTTCCAGATGTGGAACAGAAACTTCGGATAATTGTGCTTGTTGCGGTCCATGACCGCGGCCAGCTTGACGGCCCGCGCCGTGAATCCCGACTCCTGCTCGATCTCTTTTTCGACCGCATGCGACGGCGTGTCGTTCACATCGGCCCAGCCGCCGGGCAAGGTCCACTTGCCATCGACGCGCTCCTTGACCAGCAGCACCTGATCGCCGCGAAACACCGCGCCACGCACGTCGACCTTCGGTGTCGAGTAACCCTCTTCGACCATCCAGGTGGCACGCACCTCATCCGGCGTCAGCTCCGATTCGAGCGCCAGCAGCTCGCCGGCGATCTGCGCCATCTCGCGATACCGCTCGCGGTCGTATTCTTCGTTCGAAAAATGCAGACCGGTCTGTGACAGCGCCAGCAGGCGGCGTGAAAGATCGAGCACGGACATGGCGATGACAACTTGAATGGATGGCGGATCGGAAGCTTCTCGCGCCAGCGCTGCTCGCGCAACTTCAGAAAGACCGACACGCCGGTGCGTCCTGCACTATCATTGCCGCCCTGCTGACTGTCCCCCGTCCATGAACGCTCCCGCACAGCCCGTGGCTGTTTCCGCCGCTCAAAGCATCGACGGCCGCGGCCTCTGCGCCGCTGTCTCCGCCTTCCTGATCTGGGGGCTGATGCCCTTATATATGAAACTGCTGCAGGCCGTGCCGGTGCTGCAGATCACTGCCCATCGCATGTTGTGGGGCTGCCTGGTCGGCTTCGGCTGGCTGGCGGCGCGCAGCGACACCAGCCAGATGTGGAATGCGCTCGCAAATCCGCAAGTGCGCCTGCGCTTGTGCGCGTCGGCGACGTTCATCGCCATCAATTGGTTCATTTTCATGTGGGGCATCGCCACTGCTCACGTGGTGGAAATCAGCCTCGGCTATTTCATCGGCCCGCTGCTCAACGTGGCGCTCGGCGTGGTGTGCTTTCGCGAGCGGCTCAACCGTCTGCAATGGCTCTCCGTGGCGATTGCGGCCGCCGGCGTGCTGTATCTGACCTGGGCGGCGGGCAAACCGCCGTATGTGTCGATCGCGCTGGCATTGAGTTTCGGGCTCTATGGGCTGGTGCGAAAAACCGCCAACGTCGAAGCGCTGCCCGGCTTTACCGGCGAAACGTTGCTGCTGCTGCCGTTCGCGGCCGGCTACGTGCTGTGGTGTGAGCTGACCGGCAGCGGCGCCATGAGCTCCGGCTCGCTCGGCACCACTTCGCTTTTATTGCTGGGTGGGCCGCTGACCGCCGTGCCGCTGGTGTTGTTCGCGGTGGGGGCGCGTCGCATTCCGCTGTTCACTGTCGGACTTTTGCAATACATCGCGCCCAGCTTGCAGCTGGCGTGCGCGGTGCTGGTGTTCGGCGAGCCCTTCAGCGGGCCCCGAGTCATCGGCTTCGCCATGATCTGGACCGCGCTCGCGCTGTTCGCACTCGACGGGGTATTGGCCGCACGCCGTCGGCATTGACAGCCTCTGCATAATTATGCACCATGCGCGCCTTTTTATGCACAGCGCGTTTGCGCCCGTGCGCGCTGCGAAAGGGCAATCCGACCGACATGGCTGCAGAGATTCATCAATCCGTCGAGCGCCGGGCCGCGATCCTCCGGATCATCGGAGAGTCGACCGTGCGCAATCAGGACGAATTGGTAAAAATCCTGCGTAAACAGGGATTTGACGCTACTCAGTCGAGCGTCAGCCGGGACCTGCGCGAGCTCGGCGTGGCCAAGGCCGGCGACCGCTACATCCTCCCCGCCCAGGATGCGGCCGCGCTCAACAACCCATTCGCGGCCGTCGCCAAGTTCGTGCTCGAGATCAAGACGGCCGGCCCCTCGCTCACCGTCCTGAAGACCATGACCGGCGCGGCACAGAGCGTGGCCGTCGCCATCGACAGCTCGGAGTGGCCCGAAGTGGTCGGCACCCTCTCGGGCGACGACACGATCTTCATCGCGACCGACGAGCCGAAGGATCAGAAGAAGCTGCGCGAACGACTCCGCGGCATCTTCGGAATCTAAGTCGTGATTACAAATACACATGCCACCACCTCTCGGCGGTGGCTGTCTGGGGGGAAGTGTCCTCCCGGCAGTTGGAAATACAGGGACGTGTTTTCCGACAGGCTCATCAGGGACGTGCGCCTGGCAGCGCAATGCGCTGCGGGCGTGACCGGTGCCGGGAGGACACTTCCCCCGACAGCCGCCGCGAGCCACTGAGCTGACCGAATTATTTGTTTGATCTAGAAGCTGAGCACAACATGAGCACACTTCCTCCTGGCAACGAACCGATTCTGCTGGCCTTCTCCGGCGGTCTCGACACGTCCTTCCTGGTGCCGTGGCTGTCGGAACATTACCAGCGGCCCATCGTCACGGTGACCGTCGACACGGGCGGCATCGACGCCGAGGCGGCGAAGGTGCTGGATCAGCGCGCGCGTGCGTTGGGCGCGAAGGATCACATCCTGGTCGAAGCCAAGCAGGATTATTTCGAGCAGGTGATCAAGTACCTGATCATGGGCAACGTGAAGCGCGGCCAGATGTATCCGCTGTGCGTCGGCGCCGAGCGCGTCATGCAGGCGCAGACGATCGCCGAGTACGCGAAGAAGCTGGGCACGAAAGTGATCGCTCACGGCTGCACCGCTGCCGGCAACGATCAAGTGCGCTTCGAAGTCGCGCTGCGCACGCTCGCGCCCGAGCTGACGATTCTCGCGCCGGTGCGCGATCAGGCGTTCAAGCGGCCCGATCAGTTGAAGTATCTGCAGGACCGCAATCTGACCATTCCGCCGTACGGCGCCGCCTATTCGGTGAATCGCGGCCTGTGGGGCGTGACGATCGGCGGCAAGGAGACGCTGACGTCCGAAGGCAGCATCCCGGACCACGCGTGGGTGCTGTCGAAAGATGCGTTCTCGAATCCGCAGGCGCCGGAAACTCACACCATCGGTTTCGAGAAGGGCATTCCTTCCAGCCTCGACGGCGTGAAGCTCGATCCGGTCAGCGTGATCGAGAAGGTCGAGCAGATCGGCGCGAAGTTCGGCGTTGGCCGCGGCATTCACCTGGGCGACACCATCATCGGCACCAAGGGCCGCGTCGCGTTCGAAGCGCCTGCCGCTGAAGTGCTGATCAGCGCGCATCGCGAGCTGGAGAAGCTGGTGATGACCGGCCGTCAGCAGCGCGTGAAGGAAATGCTGTCCGGTCCGTACGGCGATCTGGTGCACGAAGGCCAGCATCTGGATCCGGTGTGCCGTGACATGGAAGCGCTGTTCGTGAATTCGCAGGCGCGCGTCACTGGTGAAGTGAAGGTGCAGTATCGCCCGGGCAGCGCGTTCGTCGCCGGCGTGACCTCGCCCTTCTCCATCATGGCGGCCTCCAAGGGCGTTTATGGTGAAGCGGCCGGCGAATGGACCGCGGCCGATGCGCTGGGCTTCTCCAAGATGGTCGGCCTGCCCGGCATGTTCTGGGCGCGAGCCGGTCACGGCAAATGATGGCCGCTTTTTGCTCGTCAGTTGTCTTTATTTATAAACAGGTGCTTTGAACACTGCCATGAAAACCGTAGTCGTCGACAAGATCGCGTCCATCACCCAGGCGTTGAACCTGGGGCATGAGCTGCGCGTCGCCACGGACAACATTCCTTGCGAGGAAGGCGTGGTGCTGGTTGTCGAGATTCTGAACAACAAGTCGAACTACAACACGCTCGAGCTGACCAGCGGCCGCATGGCCAAGGTTTCCAAAGGCGATGTGATCGTCGGCGCGCTCGGTCATCGTCAGGCGCTGTTCGGCTACTCGGGTCATCTGCCGACCTCGGTGAAGGAAGGCGACATCATCCAGGTGCTGAACATCGGCGGCGTGCTCGGCGTGGTCGAATCGGTGAACCCGGAAAAAGGCACGCCGTTCAACGCGAAGGTCATCGGCGTGGTGTTGCAGTTCCCGTATCTGGGCGAGCGCATCGGCGTGCCGGCGCGCATCGGTTATCGTCGCCTCGACTACAACGTCGCTGTGAACACTCGCAATGTACCCGTGGTGGCGCTCGCAGGCACTTGCATGGAAGCAGGCAAGACGGCGGCGGCATGCGCCATCGTGGCTCGCATGCGGCATCGTGGCCTGAACGTGCATGCGTTCAAGGCCACCGGCGTTTCTTTGCGTCGTGACATTCTCGCGATGGAAGACGCCGGCGCCCGCAAGAGCATGATCTTCACCGATCTCGGTGTCGTCACGACCACCGCCAAGACGGGCCCGGCGATTACGCGTGCCCTGCTGACCGAAATGGCGCAAGGCGAGCCCGATGTGATCGTGTTCGAGCTGGGCGACGGCATTCTCGGCGCGTATGGCGTCGAAGCGATCCTGTCGTCGCCGGATATCCGCACCGCGCTCACGTCTGTCGTGTTGTCGGCGAACGATCCGGTCGCGGCATGGGGCGGCGTGAAGCTGCTGCGCGAGCAGTTCGGCATCGAGCCGTCGGTCGTGACGGGCCCGGCGACGGATAACGCGGTCGGCGTGAACATCATCAAAGACAAGTTCGGCGTGCCGGCCTTCAACGCCATTACCGACGGTGCGGCGCTGGGCGACTGCGTCATCGATTCGTTGCAGTTGAAGCCGAAGGCCAAAGCGGAAGTGACCGAAGAATGAGCGACGCGAAAGTTCCAGTCATTGTCCTCGGTGGCACCGGTTATGTGTCCGGTGAGCTGCTGCGCCTGATCGCCGGCCATCCGCGCCTGGAGCTGAAAGCCATTCTGTCGGACAGCCAGCCGGGCGAGTCGGTGGCGAAGTTCTTTGCGCACCTGGCGCCGATCTATCCCGAGCTGAAGTTCTCCAGCCTGGACGCAGTGAAACAGCTGGTGGGCACGCTGCCGACATCGGCGATCGTGTCGGCTGCGCCGCATGGGGTCGCGGCCAAGCTCATCGATGACATCCTCACGGCGGCCGAAGCAAAAGGCACCAAGCCGCGCGTGATCGATATCTCGGCGGACTATCGCTACAACACGGCGGCTGCATATGAAGCGGTGTACAAGCATGCGCACGGTGCGCCGAATCGAATCGCGCAGTTCAGCTGCGCCGTGCCGGAGCACCTCAAAGAGCTCACGACGCCGCACGTGGCGCACCCGGGTTGCTTTGCGACGGCATTGTTGCTGTCGAGCGTGCCGCTGTTGTCGCTCGGCCCGGTCGAGCCGCGTTTGTTTGCTACCGGCATCACCGGCAGCACGGGCTCGGGCCGCACGCCCAGCGCCGGCACTCATCATCCGCAGCGGCACAGCGACCTGTACGCCTACAACCCGCTGTCGCATCGGCATACGCCGGAAGTCACGGCGCTGGCACGAGTTGCCTCCCAAGTGCCGGCCGAATTCAGCTTCGTGCCCCACTCCGGTCCGTTCGCGCGTGGCATCCATGTGACGGTGCAGGCGAAAGCCGTGAAGCCGATCAAGACCCCCGAACTGATCGAAGCGTTGCAAGGGTTCTACGCCGGCAAGACTTTCGTGCGTGTCGTGGGCGAAATGCCTCATGTAAAAGACGTGGCGGCCAGCAACTACGCGTTCCTGAGCGCGGCGGCCAACGGAGATTCCGTCGCCGTGATGTGCGCCATCGACAACCTGGTGAAGGGCGCGGCCGGCGGCGCATTGCAATGGTTGAATCGCGTGTTCGGCCTGGACGAAACGACTGGCTTGATGACGCCAGCCGCCGGCTGGACCTGATGCCTGGAAGAGTGCCAACACCTTGAACGCAGCTACTACGACTTCGAACGCACCCGCCGATCATCTCGCGCCCGTATACGCGCAGTTTCCATTGCAGATCACGGACGCGCGCGGCGTGTTCTTGCACAAGCCCGATGGCGGCAAAGTGCTGGACCTCTATGGCGGTCACGCCGTCGCGGCGCTGGGCTATGGTCATCCGCGCTGGGTCGAGGCGCTGACCGAGCAGGCCAAGGCGCTTTGTTTCCAGAGCAACGCCGTTGCGCTCGAGGTGCGGCGTCGCGCGGCCACGCGGCTGGCGAAGTTCTGCGGGCTCGGCCTCGACACCGTGTTCTTTATCAACTCCGGTGCGGAAGCGAACGAGAACGCGCTCAAGCTTGCCTGCAAGATGACCGGCGGCACGCAGGTGATCGCGGTCGAAGGCAGCTTTCATGGTCGCACCGCCGCCGCTGGCGCGGTGACCTGGGGAGCGGACAAGAAATGGTATGGCTTCCCGAACACGCCGTTCGAAGTGAAGTTCATCAAGCCGACGACCACCGCGGCCGAGCTGAGCACGCTGATCAACGACCAAACCGCGGCGGTGATCGTCGAGCCGGTACAAGGCGTGGCCGGCGCGGTCGATCTGCCGAAGCAATTCCTGCAGGCACTGCGCTTCCGCTGCAGCGAGAACGGCTCGGTACTGATTTTCGATGAAGTGCAGTGTGGCTTCGGGCGCACCGGCCATCCGTTCGCTGCCAACATGTATGAAGTGACGCCGGACATCATCACCACCGCGAAGGCGCTCGGCGGCGGCTTCCCCGTCTCGGCGATGCTGGTAGCGGATCATGTCGCGTCGTATTTGAAGATGGACTCGCTGGGCACGACCTTCGGCGGCGGCCCGATGGCCTGCGCCATCGTCGAGACCGTGGTGGACATCATCGAATCGGAAGGTCTGCTGAAGAACGTTCAGCAGCGCTCGGCGGAAATCCGCGAGACCTGCATGGTCGGGCCGGTCATCGGCGTGCAGGGTGCCGGCTTGCTGCTGGGCCTGCGCACGTCGCGTCCCGCGAAGGACGTGCAGGCGGAGCTGTTGAAGCTCGACATTCTCACCGGCACCAGCGCCGATCCGAATGTCCTGCGCATCCTGGCACCGTTCGTTCTGGAGAGTGAGCACGTCGAGTTGCTGCGCAAGGCCCTGGCCCGACTGCCGCAATGACACGACGCATGGGTCGTAAACTCAACGAGCAACAATCATGAATCGTTTTCTCGACCTGGGCGATTTCCCGCGCGAGCACGTGAAGGACCTGCTGGGCCTTGCCGCGCGTCTGCAAACGACACCGCAGCCGCAAGCCCTGGCGGGCAAAGTGCTCGGCCTGCTGTTCCTGAATCCCTCGCTGCGTACGTTGGCTTCGTTCCAGAGCGCGATGATGCGTCTGGGCGGCACGGCCGTCGTCATCACGCCGGGCCAGGGCACGTGGCAGATGGAAACGCGCTCGGGCGCGATCATGAATGGCGCCGCAGCCGAACACGTGCGCGAAGCCGTGCCGGTGCTCGCCTCCTACTGCGACGCTATCGGCATTCGCATGTTTGCCGAACACCGCAATCTCGCCGCCGACCTCGCCGAAACCGGCTTCCGCATGATGGCGGACCTTTGCGACAAGCCGCTGGTGAACATGGAGTCGGCGATGGCGCATCCGTGCCAGGCGCTGGCCGACTGGCACACGATGGATGAATTGCGCGTGCCCGAGAAAGGCAAGTTCGTGTTGAGCTGGGCCAATCATCCTCGCGCCCTGCCGCTGGCCGTGCCGTCATCGACGGTTCACATGGCGGCCATGCGCGGCATGGAAGTGGTCGTGCTGCGTCCGGACGGTTTCGCGTTGCCCGAGCCCATCATGGAAAAAGCACGACAGGCCGCCAGGGCGTCGGGCGGTTCCGTACGCGAGACGGACAATCGCGCCGAGGCGCTCGAGGGCGCGCACGTGATCTACGCCAAAGAATGGGGCTCGCCGCAGCACTACGGCGACGACGAGGCCGACAAGCGGCTGCGCGAATACTTGAGCGACTGGTGCATCAAGGAAAGCTGGTTCCGGACGGCGGATCCAAGCTGTCATTTCATGCATTGCCTGCCAGTTCGGCGTAATGTCGCGGTTTCCGACGAAGTTCTGGACGGCCCGCGCAGCGTGGTCATCCGTGAAGCGTTCAACCGCATGGTCGTGCAGATGGCCGTCCTGTACCGGCTGCTGCGCGGCTGAGATTTTCAGACCGCTCGTTCGTTCTCCATCATCAGTCTTTTCCAAGGAATATTGCCGTGGTGCTTCGCTCTGATCCCTCCGTTGCCGTTCGCGCTCTGCGCAGCGCTGCACCGTACATTCGCATGTACAAGGGCAAGGTGTTCGTCATCAAGGCCAGCGGCGGTGTGTTCGGCGACCTCGAGTCGACCCGCACGCTGATCGAACAAGTCGCGATCCTGCACCAGGTCGGCATCCGCGTCGTGCTCGTGCACGGCGGCGGTCCGCAGCTGTCGCAGATCCAGGAATCGCTGGGGATCACGCCGCGCATGGTCGCGGGCCGTCGTGTCACCGACGAGAAGTCCATGGAAGTCACCAGCATGGTGCTCAATGGCCTGGTGAACACGCAGATTCTCGGCATCTGCCGCGAGCTGGATATCGCCGCGGTCGGCGTGAGCGGCGTCGATGCCGGCCTGGTGCGTGCTCACAAGCGTCCGCCGGTGAAGGTCGAAGGCGAGACCGTCGATTACGGCTTCGTCGGCGACATCGATTTGATCGACGCGAAAGTGCTGCAGCAGTTGCTGGACGACGGCCTGATGCCGGTGGTGAGCCCGGTGTCCGCCGATGACAAAGGCACGCTGCTCAACATCAATGCGGACACGGTAGCAGCTGGTATCGGCGCCGCGCTCAAAGCGGAGAAGCTGATGCTGGTCACCGGTGCGCCCGGCATTCTCGAGTCGCTGGAAGATCCGCGCTCCATCATTTCGTACACGGATCTGGCGGGTCTGCAGAAGCTCAAGGATCAGGGCAGCCTGAAGGACGGCATGCTGCCGAAGGCCAAGGCCATCGAAGAGGCGATTCGCGGCGGCGTGCGTCGCGTGCACGTGATTTCGTACAAGAGCACCGACAGCATCCTGGCCGAAGTGTTCACGAATGAAGGTACGGGCACGCTGGTGGTCGAGAACATCAGCGCGCTGAGCGCGGCCGAACAGCATGCTTGATTCAGCAACGCCACTGTTTTTGGAAAGAACCAGAGTGATGTCGGTATGAGCCGGCTCTGGGACAAAGGCGCGCCGCTCGACGAACGTGTCTTGCGCTACACGGCGGGCGAGGATCACGCGCTCGACAACCGCCTGGTCGAATACGACGTGCGCGCTTCGATCGCGCACGCCGAGATGCTCAACGCTCAGGGGTTCCTGCCGGCGGCGGATCTGGAAGCGATCCGTCGCGGCCTGACCGACATCGCTGCCGAGCACGCCGCCGGCAAGTGGCAGGTGCTGCTCGAACATGAGGACGGCCAGACGGCGCTGGAGAATCTGCTGACCGAACGCATTGGCGAGGCCGGCAAGCGCGTCCATCTCGGTCGCTCTCGTAACGATCAGGTGCTCACCGCGCTTCGGCTCTACCTGCGCGACGCCGTTGACGAGTTGAAACAACGCGTCGAGGACGCCGCACAGGCTCTCGACGAACTGGCCGCACGCGAAGGTGATGTCGCGCTGCCAGGCTACACTCACATGCAGCAGGCGATGCCGAGCTCGGTGCAGTTGTGGGCCGGCGGCTTCGCTGCCGAGCTGCGAGACGACGCCGAAGGCCTGCAGCAGGTGCATCGCCGTCTGCAGAAAAGCCCGCTCGGCTCCGCAGCCGGTTATGGCTCGCCGAATCTGGCGATCGATCGCGAAGCCACGGCGAACAAGCTGGCGTTCGCGTCAGTTCAGCAGCCGGTGACCTCGGTGCAGCTCTCGCGCGGCAAGGCTGAAGCGCAGCTGTTGTTCGAGATCTCGCTGGTCATGCAGGACGTGGCGCGCCTCGCCTCCGATCTGCTGCTGTTCTACACGCAGGAGTTCTCGTTCGTCGCGCTGCCGGATGCGTTCACCACCGGCTCGTCGATCATGCCGCAGAAACGCAACCCGGACGTTTTCGAGCTGATCCGCGGCCGCAGCGCCAGCGCGCAGGCTTGTCTGCTCGAAGTGATGGGCATCGTCGCCAAGCTGCCGTCGGGCTATCAGCGCGATCTGCAGCTCATCAAAGTGCCGCTGTTCCGTGGCATCGACCTGTGCCTGGACACGCTGGGCATTCTGCCTTCGGCACTGGCCGGCGTGACCTTCCGCAAAGACCGCATCCGACTCGATCCGTCAATCCACGCGGCGGCTCAGGCCAATGAACTGGTCGTCAAGGAAGGAATCTCTTTCCGCGAAGCCTATAGACGCATCGGCGCTCAGCTGCGTAAAAAGTAGCTGTTCCGATTCAGAGAAGTTGCATGTCCATCTGGTTCAAACCCTACACGCTCGCCGATCTCACCTTGCGCATCGGCATGGCCGAGCATCTGGGCATCGAGTTCACCGAGATCGGCCCGGATTATCTCCGCGGCCGCATGCCGGTCGATCATCGCACCCATCAGCCCTACGGCATCCTGCACGGTGGCGCGTCGGTGGCGCTGGCCGAAACGCTGGGCAGCTACGGGGCCATGCTGACCACCGACCCGAGCAAGTACCGCTGCCTCGGCCAGGAGATCAACGCCAATCACATCCGCGGCGTCGCCAGCGGTTTCGTGATCGGCACCGCGCGCCCGCTGCATCTCGGCCGCCGCAGTCACGTCTGGGAGATTCGTATCGCCGACGAACGCGACAAGCTGGTGTGCATTTCGCGCCTGACCATGGCGGTGATCGAGATCGAGCCCGACGCCTGACCCGGACCGGAGGGTCATTTATACTGCGCCGATGAAATCATCCGCGCGCAGAGTCGGGTTGGCCGTGCTGCTGTTCAGCCTGGCGGGATGCGGGCTGAAAGGTCCGCTGTATTTACCTGACGACAGACAGCAGCCAGTGCCGCCGCCGGCGGCGCCGCCCGAGCCGGTGTTCGAGGGCAGCAAAGTTCTGAGGCTGCCGCCGGCGCCCCAGGCGCAAAAGAAAGATCGCGATCGCATCGAGCAGTCGCCGCCCAGCTCGCTTCCCGGACAATCGCAGCCCTCGACGGTGTCCCCGCCCGATCCCGATCGTCCCGCCACCACTCCACCACCGCCAGGCCCGTAATGACCGCACAACGCAAGCTCGTCCTGGTGGACGGCTCAGGTTACTTGTATCGCGCATTCCATGCGTTGCCGCCGCTGACCAACTCGCGTGGCGAGCCGACCGGCGCGGTGCTCGGCGTGCTCAACATGCTGCAGAAGTTGCGCAAGGAAGAGTCGCCGGACCTGATCGCCGTCGTGTTCGACGCACCCGGCAAGACATTCCGCGACGAGCTGTTCGAAGCGTACAAAGCGACGCGCACGCCCATGCCGGATGACTTGCGCTCGCAGCTGCAGCCTTTGCTCGACAGCGTTCGTGCCATGGGATTGCCGTTACTGCGCATCGAGGGCGTGGAAGCCGACGACGTGATCGGCACCCTGGCGTGCGACGCCGCGGCGCAAGGCTACGATGTGATCATCTCCACCGGCGACAAGGACATGGCGCAGCTGGTGAACGAGCGCATCACGCTGGTCAACACCATGACCGGCTCGCGCCTGAATCGCGAGGGCGTCAAGACCAAGTTCGATGTCTATCCCGAACAGATCATCGATTATCTCGCGCTGGTCGGCGACACCTCGGACAACATTCCCGGCATTCCCAAAGTCGGGCCGAAAACCGCGGCGAAATGGCTCAACGAGTACGGCACGCTCGACAAGCTGGTCGAGAACGCCGCCGCCATCACTGGCAAGGTCGGCGAGAATCTGCGCAACGGCATGAAAGAGCTCGAGCTGTCGCGCAAGCTCGCGACCATCGATCTGAAGGTGAAGCTGGACCAGCCGTTTGAAACATTGCGCGTCGGCGAGCCGGATCGCGATCGTCTGCGAGAGCTGTTCACGCGCTTGGAGTTTCGCGCGCTGCTTCGTCAGCTCGTCGGCGATGAAGGTCCGAGCGCCTCCGCCGGACCGGCCGCCGCTTCCGCAGAAGCACCCGCTGCAGAGGGCGCACCGCCCGCCCCGGTGCCGCGCAATTATGAAACGGTGCTGACAGCCGCGGCGCTCGAGGCGTGGGTCGCGCAGTTGAAATCAGCGAAAGTGATGTCGCTGAACGTGGCGACGACGAACAGCGGCTACATGCAGGCCGATATTGTCGGCATCGCCGTCAGTGTCGAACCTGGCACCGTCGCTTACGTGCCGATCAGTCACGATTATCCGGGTGCTCCGGAACAATTGTCGCGCGACGCAGTGCTGAGCGCGCTGCGGCCCGTGCTCGAAGCCGAGCAACCGCTGAAGGTCGGTTACGACCTGAAGTTCAAGGGCCACGTGCTCAAGCGCGCCGGCATCGAGCTGCGCGGCGACAAGTTCGACATCATGCTCGAGTCGTACGTGCTGAACAGCACCGCGACCAAGCACGAGCTGGGGCCGATCTCGCGCCGCTATCTCGGCATCGATCCCATTCCGTACGAGAGCGTCGCGGGCAAGGGCGCGAAACAGATCGCGTTCAATCAAGTCGCGCTCGACACAGCGACGAGCTACGCGTCCGAGGAAGCAGACCTCGCTCTGCAGTTGCATCGTCTGCTGTGGCCGAGGCTCGAAGCCCTGCCGCCGCTGCGAGAGCTTTACGACAGCATCGAACAGCCGCTCCTGTCCGTGCTGCTGAAGATGGAACGAGCGGGTGTGCTGCTCGACGGCGATCTGCTGCGGAAACAAAGCGGCGAGCTGGCCACGCGCATGCGCGAGATCGAAGCACAAGCGTACGCGACTGCCGGTCAACAGTTTTCGCTGGAATCACCGAAACAACTGCAGGAAGTGCTGTTCGGCAAGCTGGGCCTGCCGGTCATTCGCAAAACACCGACGGGTCAGCCGTCGACGGCGGAAGACGTGCTGGAAGAACTGGCGGCGAGTTACGAGCTGCCCAGGCTCATCATGGATTACCGCGCGTTCGCGAAGTTGAAATCGACTTACACGGACAAGCTGCCGCTGCAGATCAATCGAGCCACGCAGCGCGTGCACACTTGTTACCAACAGGCGATCGCCGCGACCGGGCGATTGTCCTCCGCCGATCCGAATCTGCAGAACATTCCGATTCGCACGCCGGAAGGCCGCCGCATCCGCCAGGCCTTCGTAGCCCCGCAGGATATGTGCATCGTCGCAGCCGACTACTCGCAGATCGAGTTGCGCATCATGGCGCATCTGTCGGGCGATGAAGGCTTGCTGAAAGCTTTCAGCGAAGACCGTGACATCCACCTGGCGACTGCCGCCGAAGTGTTCGGCATGACTCTCGACACCGTGACAGCCGATCAGCGCCGCACGGCAAAGATGATCAACTTCGGTTTGATCTATGGCATGTCGGCGTTCGGCCTGGCGTCGCGGCTCGGCATCGAGCGCGGCACGGCCGCACGTTACGTGGAGTTGTATTTCCAGCGTTATCCGGGCGTGCGACGTTACATGGACGAAACACGTCAACTCGCGCACGAGCGTGGTTACGTGGAGACGGTGTTCGGCCGTCGTCTGTATCTAAACGACATCAACGCACGCAACGCCGGCTTGCGACAGGCCGCCGAACGCGCCGCAATCAATGCACCGATGCAAGGCACGGCAGCTGATATCATCAAGCGCGCGATGATTCACGTGGACCACTGGTTGACGCAATCCAAGCTGCCGGCGCGCCTGCTGTTGCAGGTGCATGACGAGCTCGTCTTCGAAGTGCGACGCGACCTGGCGGAGGATCTGATCGCTCATGTGCGTGAGCTGATGAGCGGGGCCGCCCAGCTGCGCGTGCCGCTCAAAGTAGATGCCGGCATCGGCGCGAATTGGGACGAAGCGCACTGATCATTTCATCGGCGCCGTGCTATACGCGGCACCCCTCGCCAACATTTCATATCGGATTCAGGTTGCTCGTGCATGCTGATGCAACCTGATGCCCTGCCCGACTGTTTGTCAGTCACATGTCATTGGTAATTTCAAAGGACTTCTAAACATGCGCAAAGCACTCCTGGCCACCGCACTGTTGCTGGCGAGCACGGCCACCATGGCCGCCGACAACGGCATCTATCTCGGCGCCAGCCTCGGCAATGCCAACGTCGACATCGAGCAAGGCCCGCTGCGGGTCGACGGCGACGACACCGGCTTCAAGATCATCGCCGGCATCCGGCCGCTGGACTGGTTCGGCATCGAGGCCAACTACGTGAATTTCGGCGAGCCGAAGCAAGGCCAGGTGTCGGCGGAAGCCGACGGCATCAGCGGTTTCGGCGTGTTCTTCCTCCCCGTCGGGCCGGTGGACGTTTTCGCCAAGGGTGGCGTGATCAGCTACGACAGCGAGGTCACGCTCCGAGGCATCGGCAACATCCGCGACGATGGCACCGAGTTCGCCTACGGCGTCGGCGTGCAATTCCGCCTGCTCAGCCTGAGCGTGCGCGCCGAGTATGAGAAATTCGATATCGACGATGTGAAAGACGCCAACATGCTCTCGCTCGGCGTGACTTACACGTTCCTCTAAAAACATCCGCTACAAGAATTGCAACGGAGCAATAACATGCGTTTGCCTCTGCGCTGGCTGGCACTGCCCATCGCGCTGTGCGCGGCGAGTCCCGCCGCGTTTGCGCGAGACCCTGCTTTGGCCGGGCCCTATATTGGCGGTTCCATCGGCGATTCGACCGTGCGCTTCAAGGACGACCAGACGCGCCAGGAGTTCGACGCCGACGACACCGGCTTCAAGCTGACGGCGGGCTACCGGATCATCGACTGGGTCGCGGTGGAGCTGAACTACACCGACTTCGGCAAGCCGGTCGACCGCATCTTCGGCGTCGACCTGCAAGCCGATTACTCGGCGGTGTCGGTCAGCGCGCTCGGCATGCTGCCCCTGGGCAGCAACTTCGACCTGTTCGGCCGGCTGGGCGTGGCCCGGCTGGACGCGGACTTCCGGGTGCGGGGCTTCGGCTCGACCAGCGACAAGAGCACCGAGCCGCTGGTCGGCATTGGCGCTCAGTTCCGCGCCAACAACTTCGCGGTCCGCATCGAGTACGAAGGCATTCTGCTGGACGCCGACAATCGCAATGACGACGACTGGTGGGACTGGAACGACGACGACTGGGACGACCACGACGACAGCGACTGGCTGACCATGCTGTCGCTCGGGTTCACCTATAAGTTCTGATTTGCGGCGCTCCCGGCGCGCCGAGTCGCGCCGAATTGGTCAGGCCACTTTGTTGTGTGTGTGCCACAAAAGCCACGGAAGTGGCGCCACACAACGCTTCCGGATGTGGTTCGCGAGACGCAATCCAATCAGGGTTAACCACCTGAAACCATGAAGATTTTTTCACGCGAACGGGCTGAAAAAGTCGCGGAACTTTCGCCCCCGGCGGGCGTCATAACTCCCGAGCGTCGGCCAGGACGCTCCCGTCCGCTGACCTCCCTGAGTGGACGGTAACCCGGTCCATCCCCATGCCGGGTAATACTGCCCCGGTGGCTCCAGAAGTCGCCGGGGTTCTTTTTTTCTGGCGGCCGATCGGGCAGTCCCTGCCACGGGAAAAAACGTCGTTTTTCCCTGGCGGCCGCCGCCTATGGCGGCGGGCACATCCCTGTGCCTGGGGTGGCGCGGGTAAGTGCGGGTTCACTCTGTACCCGCGGTCGCACCCGCAAGTGCGGGTTCACTCCGCACCCACAGTCGCATCCCGTAACTGCGGGTTCACTCCGCACCCACGGTGGCACCCGCAAGTGCGGGTTTGCTCCGTCCAGCGGGCACTCGCAAGTCGGGTTCAATCTGTACCCGCGGTGGCACCCGTAAGCGCAGTTCATTCCGTGCCTGCATGGCGCGGGTAAGTGATGCGCTAACCCTCGACGCTGTCCGGAGCGCGCGATGGTTCGGCGTTCAGCATCTTCAGGACCTCTTTGCGGGCTTCGTCCACGCCAGTCTTGGCGACGGCCGAGAACAGCTGCGCGGTCACGCCTTCGCCTACTTCGGTGCGCACCTTCTTCAGCGTGGCCATGGATTCGCTGCGGCTGAGCTTGTCCGCTTTGGTGAGTAGTAAATGCACCGGCAGGTGCTGCGCGCCGGTCCACTCGAGCATCTGCCAATCGAAGTCCGTCAGCGGACGGCGCGAGTCCATCACGATGACCACGCCCGCCAGGGAGGCCCGGGTCTCCACGTAGCGCCCCATCAGCTGCCGCCAGTGATCGCGCATTTTCTCCGGCACTTTCGCGTATCCGTAACCCGGCAGGTCGGCGAGCCGCTGCTGCTCGTTCAGGGCGAAGAAGTTGATCAGCTGCGTGCGGCCCGGCGTCTTGCTGGTGCGTGCGAGGTCCTTGCGCCCGGTGATGGCGTTCAAGGCGCTGGATTTCCCGGCGTTGGAACGGCCGGCGAACGCGACTTCCGCGCCCTGGTCGGCGGGAAACTGGCGCGGTTGCCAGGAGCTGGTGAGGAACTCGACGGGCGGGAATTGGGGCATGGTTGGACTGTATACGCGCGAATGCTGTGGAGGCTGGCTGGCAAGCCATACCGCTAGTGTACAATTCCGCGCCTTTTGGCCAGCCGCCGCTACGGAGTTACGAATAATGAAGTTTCAGTCGATGGTCCTGCTCACCGTTCTGTGCGGCCTGCAGGCGGGCGTTAGCTTCGCTGCCGAGCCCGTCGCAGGCTCGGCCGAGAAAGGCCAGGCGAAAGCCGCGCCGTGCGTCGCCTGTCACGGTGTCAATGGCAACAGCGTGAATCCCGAATGGCCGAACCTCGCCGGCCAGCACGAGACCTACATCAAGCGCCAGCTGGCCGCGTTCAAGAACGACCAGCGCCAGAACCCGCTCATGACCCCGATGGCCAAGCCGCTCTCGGACGAGGACATGGCCGATCTGGGTGCGTTCTTCGCCTCGCAGAAGCCCACCGGCACGCTCGAAGCCGAACCCTCGAAGGTGGCGCTCGGTCAGAAGCTGTTCCGCGGCGGCGATCCGGCCAAGGGCATCGCGGCCTGCCAGGCTTGCCACGGTCCGGATGGCGCGGGCAACCCGGCCGCCGGCTACGCGGAGATCAAGGGCCAGCATGCGACCTACACGATCAACCAGCTGAAGGCGTACCGCTCGGGAACACGCCAGACCGATCCGAATCAAATGATGCGCAACGTGGCCGCCCAGCTGACCGACGAACAGATCGACGCGCTGGCCTCATACATCCAGGGACTGCGCTGATCGAACCCAAGGTCGAAGGCGCGCCTCAAGTCTCAACTGCTCGGAACGACGCATGAACAAACTCGCTGCCCTGCTCTCGACCCTGGTTCTGCTCGCCGCCTGCGGTAAGCAGGAATCCGCGCCCACCGCCCCGGCGCCGGCTGCGGCTCCCGCAGCGGAGCAAGCCGCGGCCCCAGCGGCAACGGAAGGCGCAGAGACGCCGTCCGAACAGGCCGCGGCGGATCAGGCGATCGCGGCACCGGCCGAGACCGTCAGCGAGATGGACGACACGCCGACGCCGAACGCGCCGCAGACCGCCGCGACCACCCAGCCCTCGCTGAAGCTCGGCGGTTCCGGCGGCGGCTCGCCGACCTCCTCGAGGTTCAAGGAAGGCGCGAACTATCAGAAGATCGTGCCGGCGCAGCCCACCAATGTCGGGCCCGGCAAGGTCGAAGTGACCGAGGTGTTCTGGTACGGCTGCGGCCACTGCTTCTCGCTGGATCCGGCGATCGAGTCCTGGCGCACCAAGAGCAAGGCGGCGTACGTCGAGTTCGATCGCGTGCCGGCGATGTGGAATGAAGGCACGCGCCTGCACGCCCGGATCTATTACACCGCCGAAGTGCTGGGCAAGCTCGACCAGCTGCATTCGCTGATCTTCCGCGAGCTGCACGTCAACGGCAATCAGCTCAACACCGTCGACAAGATCGCCGCGTTCTTCCAGCAGCACGGCGTGAGCAAGGAAAAGTTCACCGAGACGTTCTCGTCGTTCGCCGTGGAATCCAAGCTGCAGCGCGCGGACTTCCTCAACAAGCGCTATCGCATCCAGTCCGTGCCGACCGTGATCGTCAACGGCAAGTACAGCACCGACATCGGCACGGCCGGCGGCGAAAGCCAGCTGTTCAGTCTGATCGACGAGCTGGCGGCTCACGAGCACGGCGGCTGACCCGAAGCGGCGCTCTCGCTGCAGTCATGCTGAACATCTTCGTCCCGACAGCTCAGGGCCTGTCCAAGGTCGCGGCTGGCACGGGCGATGACGGGCCGCCCATTCCCACGCAGGCGGTGTGGATCGATCTGCTCGAACCCACCGTCGAGGAAGAAAAGCTGGTCGAAGCCTCGTTCGGCGTCGAGATCCCGACGCGCGAGGAAATGAAGGAGATCGAGACCTCGAACCGGCTGTACGAGGACAACGGCGTCCTCTACATGACCACGACCGTGGCGGCGCAGCTCGACACCGATCGGCCGATCAGCACGGCGGTGACCTTCATCCTCGCCGGCAACCGGCTGATCACGAATCGTTACCTCGACACCAAGCCGTTTCAGCAGTTCATCAACTACGCCGGCAAGCACCCCGCCGCGTGCTCCAACGCCGTGACCGTGCTGGCGGGCCTGATGGAAGCCTTCATCGAGCGCATCGCCGACGTGCTCGAACGGGTCGGCGCCGATCTGGACAGCGTTTCCAGCAACATCTTCGCCCGCAACGGCAACGGCCAGCCGACCAGCCGCGACCTGCGCGCCATGATCGAGCGCATCGGCTTCAACGGCGAGCTCAACTCCAAGGGCCGCGAGAGCCTGGTCAGCCTCGGGCGCCTGCTGATGTTCGTGCAGCAGTCGGTGCCGGGCATCAGCACCGAGCAGCGCGACCGGTTCCATTCCATCAGCCGCGACGTGCTGTCGCTGTCCGATCACGCCTCGTTCCTGGGCTCGAAGGTTTCGTTCCTGCTGGAAGCGACGCTCGGCCTGATCAACGTCGAGCAGAACAACATCATCAAGATCTTCTCGGTCGCCGCGGTGCTGTTCCTGCCGCCGACCCTGATCGCCAGCATCTACGGCATGAACTATCACCTGCTGCCGGACCTGCCGGGCAAGTACAGTAATTTCTCCTTTTCCATCGGCCTGATGGTGGCTTCGATGATCGTCACTTTCTGGCTGTTCAAACGCAAAGGTTGGTTGTAGATGGTGGCTCACAGCATCACCAGCATGGCGCTGTTCTGCGATTTCGAGAACATCGCGCTCGGTGTGCGGGACGCGCAGTACGCCAAGTTCGACATCGATCGCGTGCTCGAGCGGCTGCTGCTCAAGGGCAGCATCGTGGTCAAGAAGGCGTACTGCGACTGGGACCGCTACAAGGACTTCAAGAAGCCCATGCACGAGGCGTCGTTCGAGCTGATCGAGATCCCGCACGTGAAGATCTCGGGCAAGAACTCCGCCGATATCCGCCTGGTGGTCGACGCGCTCGATCTTTGCTACACCAAGGCGCACGTCGACACTTTCGTCATCATCAGCGGCGACTCGGATTTCTCCCCGCTGGTCAGCAAGCTGCGCGAGAACAACAAGACCGTCATCGGGGTCGGCGTGAAAAGCTCGACTTCGGACCTGCTGATCGCCAATTGCGACGAATTCATCTATTACGACGACCTGGTGCGGCAGGAAGAAAAGAAACGTCATCAGCGCGCGCGTCGCAAGCAGCCCGCGGCTGCGAAGCCGGCCGCGGCGGCCGCCGGCACGGAAGCACCGAAGGCGCCCAAGCCCGAAGCCACCGAGGAAGACCGCAAGCAACAGGCGTTCGATCTGGTGGTCGATACCATCGACGCACTGGCCGAGGAGCGCGAGGACGAGAAGATCTGGGGCTCCATGGTCAAACAGACCCTGAAGCGCCGGAACCCCGGCTTCAACGAAAGTTATTTCGGCTTCCGCACCTTCAGCGATCTGCTCGAAGAGGCCCAGCAGCGCAAGCTGCTGTCGCTGGAGCCGGATCAGAAGTCCGGCGGCTACATCATCCACCGGGCACCGCGCCCGGAATGACGGTTACCGGTCAGAAGCGTTGTAACGAGACATCGGCGACGACCGGCAGGTGATCCGAGCCAAGCGCCGGCCCGACGCTCGTCCCCCTGCTGCGCCAGTGCCGCGACAGCAAACAATGATCGATCCGGATGCCGACCGGCGCGAACTGCGCGGGCCAGCTGCGCGCCAGCCCGAAGCCGAGCGCGGCATCGTGCAGCCCTGACTGCTCGAGTGCGTCGCTGAAATATTCCGACCAGGGCGTGAGATTGAAATCGCCCGCGACCAGCAGCGGCCCGCGCTGTGCCTTGCTGAAAGCGACCAGCGAATTCAGCTCCTGATTCCGATACTGCGAATTGCGTGGACCGAGCGGCCAGTTCAGATGCACTCCGAGCACGCTCACCGGCGTGCCACGCCAATCCAGCATTAGCCGCGCGGCAATCGCGCCACCTTGCGCCAGCGGCACCGAATCCGCCGAGATCACCGGCCATTTGGTGAACACCGCGGCACCCATGCGGCTGGTGTCCATGTGATAGTGAGGGTAGGTCGGCAACAGCGGCAACAGCGCCTCGGCCTGTGGCGCGGTCAGCTCGAGCAAGACCACCGCGTCCGCTCGTGACTTTTCGATGTAATCCGCGACCTGCGCCATGTCGGGATTACGGAACCAGACGTTGAAAGACACGAGGCGGAATGTTTCCTCGCGCTCGGTCGCCACCGCCGCGGGCACGGAGTCGCTGGCGATGTAGGGAAGCAGCGGCACCATGCTGACGCCGAATCCCGCCGCTGCGGCGACGGCAATCCAGAAACGTCGCAACAGCATCAGAACGCAAGCGAGCAAAACGAACAGCGCCGCGTACTGCACGCGGAAGTGAGCGAACAGGTCGAGCGGCCACGCGAGCTGACCGAACAGCCCGGCCAGCACACACAGCCAGACGCCGAGGGTGCCGACGATCGCGAGCTTGTCAGTGACGCGCAGGAATGCTTGTCGGAACAATTCGATGAACCCGAGACGCCGCCAGGCCCGCATTAGAAACAGCGGGCGCGGCGAGATCAACGCTTACATCAGAATCTTGGCCGACGCGCGGGAGGTTGCGGCCCGGGCAGTGGCGTTCGCATAGAACAGATCCATGGTGCGAATGCCTTTGACGCGCCGTGTGGAGCGCCGGACTTCACGCAACAGCTTCAACAGCAGTTGTTCGTTCGCGCGCCGCCCGCCGCTCGCGAATTCAGAGGTGATACCGATGTGGACGACGGTGACATGTTCGATATCCTGTCGGGCATACACGGCGACGCCGACTGGCCGACCGGTTTCCATGTCGATGGCGAACAGCGACTGCACTTGCGGCAGGCCTTTCATATGAATCCGCAGCCGGTCGCGATCGGCGACGATCTCCGGCGCACCGAATTTTTCGATGGCGTCGGCGATGCAGGCGCTGACCCGCTCCTGGCAGGCATTGAAGAACAGCAGCGCTTCCAGCGCCGCTTTTTGCGCAACGGGCACGTGCGATTTGAATTCTATTTTGCTCATGACCCTACAGCGTTCCTTGAGGAGTTGGCGCGCGGCCAACTGAACAGGGGCGTTGATCCATCGCGAAAGCGCATCATGAGCGGCGGCCACGGGCTTGTCGAGCATCCCAGATTACGTATCGCGGTGCGTAACTGCTTGCAACGGCGTCGAAAACACCTCCTTGTCGCATAAACGCGCCATTGACTTGCCCCCGGCTCCGCAGGCAAAACTGTCTGCTGCAGCGCCTTCGGCAATGTATCGGGGGCGCGCTGTTGCAGTCCTGTCACAGCAACGGAGCAGGCTCTCCGCCCCCATGG
Organism: uncultured Steroidobacter sp.; assembly: GCF_937958065.1. Taxonomy (GTDB): domain Bacteria; phylum Pseudomonadota; class Gammaproteobacteria; order Steroidobacterales; family Steroidobacteraceae; genus Steroidobacter. The sequence continues at coordinate 103,554 of NZ_CALFXI010000002.1, read as the reverse complement.
CGGCAGCGGTTGAGCCGGGCCCGGCAGCGGATTTCAGCCTTTCCGGTAACGAGACGAGCGGGTTTCGCGCAAATGAGTGCGCGAAACTTTGAACTGGCGCATGTTTTCGCGATTAAAAAACGGGAACTCAGTCGAGCGACAGTCAAAGTGCTTATTGTCAGATTAGAGACTTGTTCTTCAGGGAGCGAACAGCCGCGGTCTGGGAAGACAGGGGCGGGCGTTTCGCACATTCCGGCTCGAGGGTAGGTCTGCGTGGCCTGCGGCGCGCGCGATCAAGGGGAAGAGACATGGGAATTCTTGATCTAGGTCGGTACAAAGGAATCGTCTTCGCGATCACCGGCTTTCTGGTCTTCATCGCCATCATCCTGGCGGTGAACCACGGCAAGGCCGGCCAGTTCTCGGACAACGTGGCGGGGGTGCGCTTCCTCGAAAACCAGGCGCAGCAGCCGCACGCCGTGTACGACGCCAGCGTCCTGCTGGTGCAACGCCTGCAAAACGGCGAAAAAATCGACGAAGCGCTGGAGGGCCTGCGCCGGGCGGCCACCACTTTCGATCGTTCCCTGAACAGCCTCGCCAACGGCGGCATGATCACGGACAGCGCCGGCGAAATCATCGTGCTGCCCGCCATGACCGAGCCCGCCGCGGTCGAGCAGCTCAAGAACGGCACCAAGCTGTGGGACGGCTACAAGGCCAAGCTCGACCCGATCCTGCGCTTCTCCGGCTCGCCTTATGTGGCCACGCAGCCAGCACCCGCCCCCGCTCCGGCAGCGAATGGAAAGAGTGCCGCTCCCGCGGTGGCCACGCCGCCGGCGGCGACGGCGGTTCAGCTCAGCCCGCGTGGCCGTCGCCTGCAGGCAGCCCTGAACGAGCTCATCGCGTACGGCAGCGAGGCTCATGGCCAGCTCTCCAAGGTGCTGGTCGACCTGTCGACCCGGGTCGAAGCGCACAGCCGTAAACAGACCGACGCGCTGCGTTACATCCAGATCGGCGGCATGGTGGCGGCGCTGCTGCTGCTCGGCGCGATCTTCCTGTTCTTCGCCCGCAACTTGCGCAAGGAAGAGGCGGCATCGAACCGCCAGCGCAAGGAAACCCAGGACATTCTGCGCACCGTGAACGAAGGCCTGTTCCTGCTGGACAAGGACCTGAAGCTCGGCAGCGAGCGCTCCATGGCGCTCAACTCCATCTTCCGCCGCGAAGATTTCACCGACCTGACCTTCGACAAGCTGTTGAAGGACATCGTCCCGGAGAAGACCCTGAAGACCGCGATGGACTACGTCGCGCTGCTGTGGGGCGAGCGGGTCAACGAGAAGCTGGTGAAGACCATCAACCCGCTGAACGAGGTCGAGGTGCACTTCGACAATCCGGCCGGCGGCTTCGATACCCACTTCCTGGAGTTCGATTTCAATCGCGTGAAATCCGAAGGCTCGCTGTCCCACCTGCTGGTGACGGTGAACGACGTGACCAAGCGCGTGATGCTGTCTCGCGAGCTGCAGGAATCGCAGGAGAAGGCCCAGGCCCAGCTCGACCTGCTGCTGCGCATCCTGCACGTGGAGCCGGACAACCTGACCAGCTTCCTCACCGACGCCGACGTGTCGTTGAAGATGGTGAACTCCATCCTCAAGGAGCCGGCGCGCGAAGAAGCCGCGTTCCGCGCCAAGATCGACGGCATCTACCGTCAGGTGCACGCGGTCAAGGGCGAAGCGGCCGCGCTGGGCCTGAAGACCGTCGAGCAGCGCGCCCACGCCTTCGAAGAATCGCTGAACGACCTGAAGGGCCGGCCGTCGCTGTCGGGTAGCGACTTCCTGCCCCTGGTCGTGAAGCTGGACGATCTGTTCAACCACCTCGCCCAGGTGCGCGAGATGCTGAGCCGACTGGTCGATCTGCATCACGCCATTGCCAGCCGCCGCACCGCCGGTGGCGAAGTGCAGGCCGAGAAGGTCGATCAGTGGCTGGCCGGTCAGGATCAGACGCAGATCACCAAGTCCCTCACCGCCCCGCCGGATCTGGGCGAGACGACCAGTGCCATCGGCGGCCTGGAGCGCACGCTCGAGGATCTCGCCGCCCGTGTTGCCAGCAGCCAGTCCAAGCAGGTCAATCTGCGTTGCGCCGGCCTGGACGCCGTGCCCGAAACCTATCGTCGCGCGGTCAAGGACATCACCATTCAGTTGGTTCGCAACGCGGTCGTGCACGGCATCGAAGAGCCGGGCGAGCGCACCAAAGCCAACAAGGCCGCGGCGGGCACCCTGGCCGTGGAATTCACGCCCCGCGGCGCCGACGGTTACGAGCTGATCGTGCAGGACGACGGCCGCGGCTTGCAGCTGGAGCGGATCAAGGAAGTGGCCGTGGAACGCGGCCTGATCACCCCGGCCCAGGCGGCGCTGCTCGACCCGCGCCAGACCATGGCCCTGATCTTCCGCCCCGGCTTCTCGACGGCGGATCGCGTGACCACCGACGCCGGTCGCGGCGCCGGCATGGATCTGGTGCGCATTCTGGTCGCCGAGCTGGGCGGCCGCGTCGGCCTGGCCTCGGCCGGCGGCAAGTTCTCCAAGTTCAAGATCTGGTTGCCCGCGACCCAAAGCGCGGCGGCCGCCTGATCGCCTCTCGAGTGACGGACCGACTACTTCGCCCTGGAATACTGAAGACCAAGAGGGACTGTAATGGCGAGCGCCAATGCCAAGGCTGCACCGTTGACGAACGGGAAGCTCAAGCTCATGATTTGTGACGATTCGAACATAATTCGCCGCAAAATCGAGCGGGAACTGCAGATCGAGCGTCTGCAGGTGATCGCCACCGCGGCGAACGGTAAACAGGCCGTCGAGGCCTTCCGCAAGGAGCCGGCGGACGTCGTCACCATGGACATCACCATGCCGGAGATGGACGGCATCGAGTGCGTCGAAAACCTGGTGAAGATCAAGCCGGACGTTCTCATCCTGGTGATTTCGGCACTCTCCGACAAGGCCACCGCCATCGAAGCTTTGAAGAAGGGCGCCAATGGCTTTCTTTGCAAACCATTCACAGATCGCCAGCTGACGGAAGCGCTGGAAGAGCTGTTGAGGGGCGCCGGCAATGATGACTAAAGTTGAATTGGAAACGTTCGTCGAAGGAACGACGCACTACTTCGCGACCGCGGCCAACCAGCCCGCCTCGGTCGGCTCGCCCTATATCGTGCAGGAAGGCAAGCCCACGATTCAGGAATTCACCGGCATGATCTCGATCGCCGGCAAGCGGCGCGGCATCGTCTATTTCACGGCGTCGCGCCCGATGCTCACGGTCATGCTGATGCGCATGGGCGAAACCGAGCTGACCCAGGAAAACATGTGCGACCTGGTCGGCGAAGTCGCCAACACCATCTCCGGCAATGCGCGCCGCGATTTCGGCAAGGACTTCATGATCTCGGTGCCGACCGTGGTGGCCGGCGAGCCCGAGAAGATCGTCACTCCCGACAACATCCGCTCCTTCGTCATTCCGATCAACTGGCGCAGTCATTCGGCGCAACTGGTCGTGTGTCTCGAATGAGGCTCGTCTAATGATCGGAAGCGGCCCGCGGGGCCCTTGCGATGACCCGAGGATGATGTGCGCAGTACGCGGCCTGACGACTTCCTCAACACGGTCCGCACCACGGCGGCGCGGCCGGGCCAGGTCATTGATGTCGTCGTACTGAGCTCCGATGCTGGCCTGCTCGCGGCCCTGCGGTCCTCCGCCGGGTCCGAGCACGCTCTTTGGGATGTGCCTTCCGCCGATGCGGCGGTCGACTATCTGGTCGGCGGCCACTGCGACGTGCTGATCGTCGACGTGGGCTCGCTGAGCGGCGATGTGACCGCGCTGCTGGAGCGTCTGCAGGCGCAATTTCCCGAGCTGATCTTCATGGCCACCGGCCGGCGTGAGCAGGAAGGCGCGATCGCCTCGCTACTCAGCACCGGTCGGATCTATCGCTTTCTCCACAAGCCCGTCTCGCCGGGCCGTGCATTCCAGTTCCTCAACGCGGCGACGCGTCGCTACAACGAGCTGCGCGATGTCCAGCCCATCGCGTTGCAGACCGTGCGCACGATCGCTCGCAAGCGTCCGTATCTCGGCAAGGCGATCGCGGCGACGAGCGGTGTGCTCGCCGCTGTGGCAGCTTTCGGCTTCTGGTGGCATGCACGCGACCAGGGCCTGCCCGCGACATTGCAGACTACGCACGTCGGCGACACGCCGATCGAAGATCAGGTGAAGTCCAAGCTGGGCAGCGCGCAGATCGCATATCTGAGCGGTCGTCTGATCGATCCGCGCGGCGACAATGCGCTCCAATACTATCGGGACGTGCTGACGCTCGACGCGAACAATGCCGATGCCAAGGCCGGCGTGCAGAAAGTAATCGACACGCTCGAACAGCGGGTCATCCAAGCATTGAACGACCGTAATGCGCCTCGCGTCGTCACGGCGTGGACTGCATTGCAGCGAGCCGCTCCGGATCATCCACGTCTGGATGCTCTGCGTGCGCAGTTGTTGGCGCTATCTCGAACGGCACCCAAGGCGCCGGCGAGTGTTGCGAACAATGCTCGCCCGGCCGCCGACACGAGCACTCAGCCTGGCAGCACTGCGGCAGTCCGGGCGTCAGCCTCGGATCCGGCCACTGGCGACACCGCTGTTGTGACCGCCGCGAATTCGGAAGCTGAGCGCCTCGCCGTCGCTGCCGCCGAGCGCGAGTTAGCGGACGCGATAGCTCGCGAGCTCGCCGAGCAGGAAGCTGCCGCGGCACAAGTCGCAGACGCAGGCGCTGCAGCGGTTGCACCCGCTGAAGATCAAGGTCCGTCGCTCGCCGAGCAGGTCGCTGCCGTTACCGCTCTTCGCGAGCGCGGCGCTCTCATCGCGCCCCCTGGAAACAACGCATTCGACAGCGTGATGTCGTTGCGCGAGCGTTTTCCTGATGCAGAAGAAGTGCGCAGCGAACAGCAGCGCGTGGCATTCGTTCTGTTGGATCGCGCGCGCACCGCACTGGCCGCCGAGAACATTGACGAGGCATCGACCTTGATCGACCGCGCCGATACGCTGATTCCGGGCATGCAGGCGGTTCGCACGCTGCAGGAACAAGTGACGGCGGCCCAGGAGGAGCGCGAGTTTGCCAGGAACGTCGCGTCAGCCGCCTCGTTGAAACGCGTTCGAGAAGTTCCGCCGGTTTATCCAAGGGATGCGCAACGGGCCGGGACCGAAGGTTGGGTGCAAGTCGAATTCACCATCGCACCGGACGGCAGCACTCGTGACCTTCTGGTTCGCGACTCCGAGCCCAAACAAGTGTTCGACAAGGCTGCGCTCGACTCGGTGAGCAAATGGCGCTTCGAGCCCATTCGCAAAAACGGCGCGCCGGTGGCCCAGCGCGCCGTGTTGCAGGTCAGATTCGTGTTGAACGACTAGCCGGTGACTCGCCGGTCGCCCGACTGAGGCAGCTGCGTCCCCGCAGCTTGCGGGGTGCCGCCCTGCAGCTTCTCTTTATCCTCGAAGCTGCGACCCAGCAAGTAACCCAATATCGCCCAGAGCGCTGCGACGGCCGCGCCGAGCCAGGCCACCGCGGCGATGCCGAAGCCGGCACCGGCGACCCAGTTGTTCAACTGAGCGGACAAGGCGTCGGAAGCGCGATATACCGGCACGTCGACGGTGTTCTTGGCCTTGTACTTCGTTTCTTTGTCCAACGGGCTCCACAGCATCTCGCGGCCCGGGCGGACGAAGGCGTATTCCATCGCGCGTCGCGCAATCACGACCATCACCAGCACCGAGAACGCGCCGGACAGTGCCAATCCCGCGAAGGCGAAAATCATGATCACCGGCACGAACGTGATCAGCGCCTTGACACCGAACTTCTCGGCGATGCGCCCGGTCAGGAAGATCTGCGACAGCACCGTGAGCGCCTGCACGACCCAGTCGAAGCGCGCGAAGATCTGGGTGCGATTCTCCAGGCCGGGGAAATGCTCTTCCACCATGCGCAGCTGTTCGAAATAAAGCAGCGTGTTCACGCACGAGATGCCCACCACGAACAGCGCGATCCCCAGCACGTAAGGCGAACGAAGGATGATGGTCACGCCCGCGAACGGATTGCCGCCGATGGGCCGGTCTTCCGCCCTGTTGGACGCATCGGTGCGCTCCGACCACACGCCGAGCAGCACGCGCTGACAGAAGATGGCCGCGACGAACAGCGACGCGCCGAAGAACAACACACCGCTGTTGCCGATGTGTGGCACGGCGATGTCCGAGATGAACGGCCCCATCAGCGCGCCCGCGCTGCCGCCGGCGGCGATCACGCCGAACAGACGCTTGGTCTGCTGACGATCGAACAGCTCCAGCAGGAAGCTCCAGAACACCGACAGCAGGAACAGGTTCACCACGCTGATGAACACGTAGAAGAATTTGCCCGCGCCGAGATTGATCTCCTTGCCGTGCAACGACAGGCCGGTGATCACCAGCACCACGGCGACGATGCCGTACATCCAGGGAAGGAACAGACTGCGCCGAAACCGCGCCACCACCACGCCATACAAAGGAATGATCAGCACCGACACGACGGACGTGACGATCCAGATGTCCGCCAGCTTGTCCCGGCCGATGATGGTGCCGATGGTCTCGCGCACCGGGCGCACCGAGAAATAACCGCTCCACATGAAAAAGAACAGGAAGAACGCCGCCACCACCGCCCCGGTCTCCGCGGGTTGGATCGGCGCGAGGCGTGACAGCAACCGTGCGAAGGGCGATGGCGGAGCGTGCGTGGGCGTGTTCATATGTTGTTCTTGCTGAGCGTGTTACATCGGAGTGGCTGACTCGACCGTACCGTACTTTTCCAGGACCTTGCCGACCTGCGCGGCATCGCCGACGGCGATGATCTGCAGCCGGTCGCGGGCGTAATATTTCTTCGCGACGCGCTGAATGTCGGCGGGCGTGATGGCTTCCACCCGTTGCGGGTAGGTATCCCAGTAATCGGCCGGCAACTTGTAGATCTTCTGGGTCGCGAGATTTCCCATGAGCGACAGCGGCGAATCCAGCGAGAGCGCGAAGCGACCGATCAACGCGCGCCGCGCATTTGTCAGCTCTCGTTCCGATACGGGCTCGTTGGCAATGCGTTGCAGCTCCAGATCGAGCTCGTGCATCGCGCCCTCGGTCACCGCGGTGCGTACGTCAGTGCTCGCAACCACGACGCCCGGGAAGGTCGTGCCGGTGAATGAACTGTAGACCCCGTACGTATAGCCCTTGTCCTCCCTGAGATTCATGAACAGTCGGGAGGCCGGACCGCCGCCGAGAATGTGATTCATCACCAGCATGGCGAAGTAGTCATCGCTGTCTCGCTCGATGCCGAGCGAGCCGAGCCACAGCGAGGTCTGCACGGACCCCGGCCGATCGACCAGCAGCACGCGCGCCTTCTCCGGTGCCTTCGGCGGCGGCAGCGACACCTTGGTTACATCCGCCTTGGCCCAGTTGCCAAAGTGCTGCTCGAGTTTCGCGACCAGCTCTTTCAAGCTGATATCGCCATGCGCGATCAGGAACGCATTGTTCGGGCGATAGCGTGCGGCATGAAAGCTCGCGAGATCGGCGCTGGTCAGTGCTTTGATGACTGCTTCGCTCGGCACGACCAGCGCGCCGGGATGCTCGGCATAGATGGCGCGCATGAATTGCTCCTGGGCTTGAAAGCCAGGATTGCCGCGCTGGATCTGCAGCTGAGCCAGGAAGCGCGCGCGGAACTTGTCCAGCTCCGACGCCGGGAAGGTGGGATTGCGAATCACATCGGCCGCGATCGCCAGAGTTGCATCGATGTTGTCGCTCAGGCCAGTCACGGACACGACACTCTCGCCGGAAGCGGGTGCCGAGCTCGAAGACAAGCTGGCGCCGAGCGTCGCGAGCTGTTCGGCGATGTCACGACTCGAGCGTTGTTTGGTGCCTTCGCGCAGCAGGCTCGCCGTCACCATCGCGACACCGCGCTTGTCCGCGGGATCGGCCAGGCCACCGCCATTGAAGTACAGCTGCATCGAGAACGTCGGCAGCTTGTGATCTTCCAGCAGCGACACGCGCAGCCCGTTCGACAGCACCGCTTCCTGCGGCTTCGGCAGCTGCACCCGCAGCGTCTGTGGATTGACCGGCACCTTGCCTTTCAATTCGACGCCTTTGGTCGATGCGCCGGCGGGCGCTGGCGGTGTGGGCGTGGGCGCCTGTGCGGATGCTTGCATGATGACCAGCGATGCGACCAGCGCCAGCACGGTGTTCTTGTGAATGACTCTGTTCATGGCGTGCTCGTTTACGGACCAGGTGCCGTGGCTGGCGTGGCTGGCGCGGGCAGCGTCGTCAGCACGGTGCGGCCGGTCGGAATCAGATATTTCTTCGCGACTCGCTGCACGTCGGCGCGCGTCACCGCATCGATCTTCTGCAGGCGCGTGTTGATCAGGTTCGGATCCTTGAACAGCACGGTGTAGCGGCCCAGGATGTTGGCGCGGTTCTGCGCACTGCGGATGCTCTGCAGATACCCGAGGCGAGTCGCGTTGCGCGCCTTCTGCAGCTCCCAATCCGCAATCGGCTCTTCGACGATGCGCGCGATCTCTTCATAGATCGCCGCTTCGACCACTTCCGGCTTCTGGTCCGGCCGCACGGTGGCGATGACGTAGAAGCCACCGGTGCCGATGCGCTCTTCGACGTAGCCGCCGATGCTGCTGACCAGCTCCTTCTCCTTGCTGATGCTTTGATACAGCCGCGAGCTGTCGCCGCCCTGGAGCACCGATGAGAGCACCTGCAACGCGGCCTGATCCGGATCGTTGCCGACGCCGATCTTGTATCCGATGAGAATCTGCGGCGCGCGCGCCAGCGGGTCGGTCAGTGTCTCGCGCCGCTCGGCGGTCTGGGGCGCCTCGACCAGATCGACCGGCGGCGGCGCCGGCTGACGAGGAATGTCCTCGAAATATTTCCGGATCAGGGCCAGCGCCTGCTCGCGCTTGAAGTCGCCGACGACCGTCAGCACCGCGTTGTTGGGCGCGTAATAGATGCGGAAGAACTCCGCCACGTCGTGGACGCTGGCGGCGTTCAGATCCTCCATCGAGCCGATGGTGGAATGTTTGTAGCCGAACTTGTCGTAGAACACTTCATCGAAGCGCTCGTACGAACGGCCGTAGGGCTGGTTGTCGATGCGCATGCGGCGCTCTTCCTGGACCGCCTGGCGCTGGTTGTCGAGCTTGGCCTGGGTGATCTCCAGCGAGCGCATCCGATCGGCTTCGAGAAACAGCGCCATTTCCAGCTGGTTCGCCGGCAGCGCCTCGAAGTACAGCGTGATGTCGGAGCTGGTGGTGCCGTTCATCGAGCCGCCGTTGGTGAGCACCTGATAGAAGTGCTCGCCGTCGCCGACGTTCTTCGATCCCTTGAACATCATGTGCTCGAACAGATGCGCGAAGCCGGTGAGCCCGGGGCGCTCGTTGCGAGAGCCAACGTCGTACGCAACGTTCACGGCGATCACAGGAGTGGTGCGATCTTCGACCAGCTGCACGCGCAGGCCGTTCTTCAAGGTGTGCTCGGAAAAATCTACACGAACCGCCGCGGGAGTCGCAGCAGTTGCTGGCAAGGCAGGCAGCAGTGCCAAGGCGAGACTCAGACAGACGCCGTATCGACGGGGTCTCATGATGACCACTCCGTATCGCGGCTCGCGCCGCTTTGGGATTGCAGATCCGGCCGAGAATACATCATTGACTCGGCCCATCGGTCATCCTGACAGGCGCGTCAGATCGGGCTCACGACGAAAAAAGGCCCGCGCGAGGCGGGCCTTGGAAGGGTTCTGCGCGGGCGGTTGGGTTACGGGATGGTCTTCGAGCCTGCGTTGGACACGTCGCTTTCAGCGCCGCCGCTGTTGTACGCCTTCACGCGGAAGTACCACGTACCGGAAGTCAGTCCGGTGATCGTGTAGCTCGCGGTGCCTGCGTTGGCGACCTGGACCGTCTGATCGAGGCTGGTGGCGGTGCGTCCATACACGATGCGATAGCCGGCCAGGTTGGTCAGCGACGAGCCGTCGGTGTTCTGGGTCGGCGGTGTCCAGGACAGCGTCGCACTGCCGCTCGACGCCTGGACCACGGTGATCGCAAACGCCGGCAGCGAGGCAGTCAGTGTTCCGTCGCTCACCGAGATCACGATGTTCGAGTACGTGCCCGCATTCGACGCGGTCGGCGTGCCCGACAAGCGTCCGGTCGACGTGTTGAACGTCGCCCACGACGGTCGGTTGGCGATGCTGTACGTCAGCGTGTTGCCATCCGGGTCACTGCCGGTCGGCTGGAAGTTGTAGGCGGCTCCCGAGGACACGGTCGTCGCCGGCGTGCCGCTGATGGTCGGAGCGCGATTGCTCGCGCCGGTGACGTTGATCGAGAACGCGGGCAGCGTCGCCGTCAGATTGCCATCGGTCACGCTGATGCGAATGTTCGAGAACGTCCCGGCCGCGGTGGGCGTGCCGCTCAAGCGACCGGTCGCCGTGCTGAACTGCGCCCAGCTCGGTGCGTTCTGAATGGAGAAGCTGATGGTGTTGTTGTCCGGATCGCTGGCGGTCGGCGTGAATGAATACGCCGCACCGACCGTCGCGCTGGTTGCCGGCGAGCCGGAGATCGTCGGTGCGCGATTGGGCGCGGCCGAGACCACGATCGAGAACGCCGGCAGCGAGGTCGACACGCGGCCATCGCTCACGCTGATGATCAGGTTCGAGTAAGTGCCGATATCGGTGGTGGCCGGCGTGCCGGTCAACACGCCGGTCGCGCTGCTGAAGGTCGCCCAGCGCGGCCGGTTGTTGATGCGATAGACCAGCGTGTCGCCATCCGGATCGCTGGCTTGCGGAGTGAACGTATACGTCTGCATCGCCTGCACGCTGGTCGACGGCGTGCCGCTGATGGTGGGCGCACGATTGTCGAGGCCACGAACCTGGATGGAGAACGCCGGCAGCGTGACCGTGTTGGTACCGTCGTTGACGCTGATGCGGATGTTCGAATACGTACCGACGTTCGCTTCGCCCGGCGTGCCGCTCAGTACGCCGCTCAGGGTGCTGAAGGTCGCCCACGACGGCCGATTGGAAACCGTGAAGCGCAGACGATCGCTGTCGGGATCGGAATACGTCGGCTGGAACAGATAGCGCTGATCCACGATCACCGACGTGGCCGGCGTGCCGGAGATGGTCGGCGGATTGTTGGTCGCGGGCGGCGGCTGCGTGCGGCCATTCACCCTGATCGTGAACGGACCGATGGAGCGCGTATCGCGGCCGTCGGTGACGCTGATCGTGATTTCTTCGGAGTCGCCGACGTTGGCATCCTGCGGCGTGCCGCTCAGGACGCCGGTTTCAGTATCGAAGCTGGCCCATGACGGCTGATTGGTGATGAAGAACTCGAGGAAGTCGTTGTCCGCATCGACGGCCTTGGGCTCGAACCGATACGGCTCGCCGGCGGTCGCCGTGGCGGCCGGAATGCCATCCACTTCCGGCGGCTGATTCGCCGGTGCCGGCAGCCCCGGCGCTGGATCGTCGGCAGTGCCGCCCGGGGCTGGGGCTGGGGCTGGCTGCTCGCCAACGGCTCCCGCTACGGCGCCTTCATCGCTCGAGCCGCCATCGAAGCATCCACCCAATGACGCGGCAATCAATGCCAGCAGGGCCCGCTGCAGGAAGGTCTTCCCGAAAATAGTTGGAATCATTGCTCATACCTTGGCTTCGCGCGCGACAACGACGGTCCGAGGACCGGCGCTGAATCGCGCTGCTGTGTTCCGGAAAAAAGGCAGTCGTCGCGACGCAGCCGCGACGCTCGAAGCGCAGGGAAAGATTGGCGCGCACGGAGGCGTGCGCTATCGGCAGCTTTTTGTCATTGTTCTTCACGACATCGCGCGTGCACGCGCTCGCAAGGGGCCTTGCGAGCATCGAGACGGTGGCGACGGTGGCAACCCCGCTGTCGTAGGCGCGCTGCGTGTCACACGCAGTGTTCCAGTAGACCGGAGGCTTTGCGTCCCCGCCTTTCGACGGGTTTGCCGATATCACTTTCTGCTGCTCCCAGATTTAGTTATCTGGTCGAAAGCGGCCGAGGCCCTTTCGACGTACCTGTGGTCAGTCGACCCCAGGGCCGCAAGGCACGATCGAACAGCAGCAAAAGGAGGAAGGATGACGGCAAGCTCGGTGACGCTGAAGAGCTGGCCGGCAACCCCGCTATCCCCAGCATCGCTGTAGGACCGGAGGCTTTGCGTCGCCGTCTTTCGACGGTTATGCCCTGGTGAAGCGTTGTTCGTTCGGTTCGCGTCTCTCATCCACCCTCGCCGCCATTGAGGCCGCGTCCAGTAGAGCCGATGCGATTCGACGAGCTCGATTGAACAAAACTTCGTGGTCGGAGCGGAGTAAATCGTAGCGATTTTGTTTTTGCAATTGTCGGTGGCGACCGACAGCAACACGATCGAAATGTCACTGTGAATTCACATAACCACGCCAGAATCCAGTCGCGCGTGCAGTGCGTTATCAGCATGCGTGCGCGCAAACATTCAGCCGTGCCGAAAAAACAAAGCGGCGGCTGGATCGCTCCAGCCGCCGCTGCACTATCGAATCAGCCAGTGCGGGTTAGCGCACGACCTTCGACGAGACGTTCGAGTTCGCGCTCTCCGTGCCGTTGCTCGTGTACGCACGCACCGAGAAGTAATAGGTGCCCGGCGAAAGATTGCTGATGGTGTAGCGCGTGATGCCCGCGTTGGCGACCTGGACGGTCTGCGTCAGCGCATTGGCGCTCGTGCCGTACGAGATGCGGTAACCGGCCAGGTTGGTCAGCGAGCTGCCGTCGGTGTTGGTGGTCGGCGGCGTCCAGCTCAACGTCGCACCGCCGTTGGACACATCGACCACGCTGATCGAGAACGCCGCCAGCGAAGCGGTCGCACGACCGTCGCTCACGCGGATGGTGATGTTGTTGTACGTGCCGACCTGCGAGGCGCTCGGCGTGCCGGACAGCTGACCGGTGCTGGTGTTGAACGTGGCCCAGCTCGGGCGATTCGCGATCGAGTAGGTCAGCGTGTTGCCATCCGGGTCGCTCGCGGTCGGACGGAAGCTGTAGGCGCTGCCCACGCTGACCGAGCGAGCCGGCGTGCCGCTGATGACCGGCGCGCGGTTCGTGCCATTGGTGACATTGATCGAGAATGCCGGCAGCGACGCCGTCGCCGTCCCGTCGCTCACCCGGATCTGAATGTTGCCGAAGGTGCCGGTCGCCGTCGGTGTGCCGCTCAGCCGGCCGGTCGAGGTGTTGAACGTCGCCCAGCTCGGACGATTCGTGATGCTGTAGCCGAGCGTGTTGCCGTCGGGGTCGGTAGCGGACGGCTGGAAGCTATAAGCAGTGCCGACCGTCGCGGTGGTCGCCGGCGTGCCGCTGATCGTCGGCGCGCGATTGGCAATCGTGCCGGTGGTGTTCACGGTGACCGAGAAGGGCGGCAGCGACACGGTGTTCACGCCATCGGTGACGCGCAGGATGATGTTGTTATAGGTGCCAGGCGACTTCGGGTAACCCATCAACTGGCCGCTGTTCGGCGCGAGCACCATCCAGCCCGGCTTGTTCACCAGGCTGAACTTCAGCGGCCGGCCTTCCGGATCGCGCGCGGTCGGGAAGAAGCTGTACGAAGTGTTGACCTTGATGACCGACGGCGGCGTGCCGCTGATGGTCGGCGGACGATTGACGGTCTGGGCGGATGCGAGACCCGCGAACGTAGCCAACGCCGCGATCGCGGCGAAAGAGCAAGACAAGCGCATGAGCAGCTCCAGCAAAGCACTGTGTTCCGATGCCAGCTCGCGCCCACGACACGGATCTATGGCGTGTCGTGCACGAGCACCTGTGTCTGGCAAGGGAAGCTGGCTTTGCTGGGCCGGCGCCGGGGGGCGCGGGCGGCAGGCCGAAAAACTTCACGAGACAACCTGTTGGTCGGGTTGTAACGGCAACCCCGCTATCTTTGGGACGGCTGCTGGAACAGCGGAACCTGAGGACCGGAGGCTTTGCGTCACCGTCTTTCGAACGGCTTTGCCCTTACAGACGGCCCGCATTCTGCTGCAATCGTGGAATATGACATATCGGGCCAGCCCCCAAACGCGTTCAGGAAAACCTGCAAGCGCGCGCCAGGAAGTTCCAGCGACGCTTAATGGCGACGCTTAACGAGGGGCCATCCGGAAGCTGATCCCGGACCCATCAAAAGCCTGTTTTTTTTGGGATATTCGTCATTCCGGCAGGGTGAACCCGTGCTGTCGCACCAGCCGCGTGCAGGCGGCCACCAGATGCTCATCGTAAAGTTTTCCGGCACTGCGATTGATCGCTTCGAGCGCGGCCTCCATGCCCGCGGCCGGCCGGTACGGGCGGGGCGAGCACATCGCTTCCACCGTATCGGCGATCGCGAGGATGCGAGCTTCGATCATGATCTCCTCGCCCTTCAGGCCGCGCGGATAACCGCTGCCGTCGAATCGTTCGTGGGACTGATAGATGATGTCGGCGACCGGCGCGCCCAGATCGATGTCCGCCAGCAGCTGGCAACCTTCCTCGACGTGAGTGCGCATCAGCGCGAGCTCGGTCTCGGTCAGCGGTGCGGGCTTGGCGAGAATGGAGGCCGGCACGGCGATGTTGCCGACGTCATGTAACAGAGCGGCCACTCGCAATCCGTGCTGACGCTCGCCATCGAGACCCGCTTCGCGACCGATCGCGACCGCCAATGCCGCCAGGCGACGCGACGAACCGGCGGTGTACGGATCGTGCCGTTCGCTCATGCGCACGAACGAATCGATCATGCCTTGAAGCGCCACATCGGTGCGTTGAAGCGCACTCAGCGTGACCACATGCGCTCGCTTGGAGTGCAAAACCCGCCAGACGCCGTCAGCGAGCGTCGCGAGCGCGCGCTGATCCTCCTCGCCATAGTTCGTATCCCGATTGCCGACGCCGAGCACCGCGACGACTTCGTCACCGGACAGCATGGGCACGGCCAGAAACCGCGTCAGGTCCGGCAGGCCATCGTTCTGCGGCTTGCGGGCGCTATCGTTGGTCCAGGTCGCATGTTTGCCGCGCACGCATTCACTGAGCATCATCGCGCGGCCGATCGGCTGCGGCTCCGAATCGGGCATCACCACCTGCGGCCGGCTGCCATCGCGCCAGGCGGCCAGCGTCATGGTCTTCTGCACGTTATCGACGAAGTACAGATAGCCCAGCGGACTGCGCGTCAGCTCCATGACCTGATCGATGACCCGGCGCACGATCGCGGACTCGTCGAACGAGTCGGCCTGCTTGAACAAATCGACCAGGAACTCGGACTGACGTTGCGCCACTCGGTTCGCGATGAGCTCGCGACGACGCTGGCCGGTCTCGCGGATCAGCACGATGCTGTCGCCGCGCGTGTTCTCCAGCAAACCGACGCTCACTTCGACGTCGAACAGCGTGCCGTCCTTGCGACGATGCTTGGTCTCGTAGCGACCGCCACCGCGAACGCGGCCCAGCTGCAGCCGCATCGTGGTCTCGCCGGACGTGGGATCCTCGATGTCGGCGGCATTCATGCCCAACAGCTCTTCCTTGCTGTAGCCGGACATGCGGCAGTAGGTCGCGTTCACATCTCGAATCTGACCGTCACTGCCGAGCAGCCACGAGCCATCGGCCGCCGCGTCGAGCAGCGCATTGCCGGCTTTCGCCTGTTCCTGCAGCTGACGTTCCGCTTCCAGTCGCTGGGTGAGATCGAACGCGGCGACCAGGTCGGCATTGCGACCGTCGAACTCGATCTGCTGGGAGGAGATGGACAGGCAGAGCGCGCTGCCATTCTTGCGCTGGTGCAGGCTGATCGACGGGTCGCGCGAGTCGGCGCCTGGCATCGTCAGAGCCGACGCTTTCAAACCCAGGAATTCGGCGCGTGAGTAGCCATACATCGCCAGCGCTGCATCGTTGACGGCAATGAAGCCGCCGGTCGCGTGATCGGCGATCCACATCGGCTGCGGATTGTTCTCGAACACGCGGCGGAATCGTGCTTCGCCCGCGGCCAGCCGCTGATTGCTTGCTTCGAGCTCGCTGACCTGCGAGCGCAATCGCGCATGAGCTTGCACCGTGCGCTCCATGGCCTCGGCCTGAGCTTGCGCCTGTTGTGCCTTCTCCTGGGCTTCAGCTTGCAGGCGCTCGGCGCGCTCGATCGCTTCGGCTTGCGCGCGTTGTGCCTTTTCCAAAGCTTCGGTTTGCGCCGCCTGTGCGCGTTGAGCACGCTCCAGCGCTTCCGCTTGTGCGGCCTGCAGGCGTTGCGCCTTCTCGAGCGCTTCGGCTTGGGCCGCTTGCTGACGTTGCGCCGCCTGCGCCCGTTCGAGCGCCTCGGCTTGATTCTTTTCGAGCACGGCGAAGCGCTGCATGGCCGCCGTGTCCAGCATGTTCATCGGACGAGTGTTGCCGCTGCTGCCGTTGCCATGCGCTCCGTTGGCCCGCGCACCGTTCACATGACCGGGCGGCAACAGCTCATCGAGCGCGCCCAGCAGTGCTTCCGGCGCCGTCGAACGCGACAGAAAGCGCTCGGCACCCAGCTCCAACGCGAAGCGCTCGTACTTCGGATCGTCGTGACGACGCGTGTAGAACACGAACGGAATGCTCTGCAGGCGCTCGTCCTGCTTCCATTTGCGGCACAGGGCGAAGCCGTCCATGCGTGGCAGGACGATGTCGGAAACGATGGCCTGCGGCGGCTCGCGACGCGCAGTGTCCAGGGCCGCGAGTCCGTTCGAGGATTTCAAAACCCGATGACCGCGACCCGACAGCAATGTCTCGAGCGCGCTTTGCTCTGACTCGCGCTCGAATGCGATCAGGATGACACCCATGCCCAGTCTCCCGGCGCGAGCGCGCCAGCCTAAATAACAGTCCCTGCGGAGCCACCGAAGTATGCCCGGCGACGGCGCCGCTTGGCACGATTAGGGGGAACTCTGAACGACAAAGGGAGACGCAGAGCACATTTGACGAGCGGCTGGCAGCTGCGATTGGCGAGAACCACCAGCGGCTGACGAGTGCTAGGGTCCGGCGCGATTGATGCGCGTCCAGTACTGTCCGAGCAACGACACCTGATCCGTGAACTGCTTGAAGTCCACCGGCTTGACGATGTAGCTGTTGGCATGCGCCTCGTAGCTGCGGGCCATGTCCGATTCCTGATCCGAGGACGACATGATCACCACCGGCGTCGAGCGCGTCTTGGGATCGGCCTTGATCTGGGCCAGCACATCCAGGCCGTCGATCTTGGGCATGTGCAGATCGAGCAGCATCAGTTTCGGATTGCCCGAGACGCGCTGCGCGTACACGCCCTGGCGGAACACGTAGTGGAGCGCCGCCTCGCCGTCCTGCACCCACACGACCTGTTGGGAAACGCCGCCGATCTCCAGCGCGCGAATCGTCAGCTCGGCATCCGTCGGATTGTCATCAGCGAGCAGTATGTACCCGGTGTGACTCACGACGCCTCCCCAATGCTCGCACCTTCCGCCAGTGCGATCACGAATCCGTACTCTCGCGCCACTTCGCGCATATGCTCATATCTCCCCGACTTGCCGCCGTGGCCAGCCTCCAGGTTAACGTGTAACAACAACGGGCGAGTGCCCGTATTGTGCCGTCGCAGTTTCGCGACCCATTTGGCGGGCTCGTAGTACTGCACCTGACTGTCCCAGAGTCCGGTGGTGACCAGCATGGCCGGATAAGCCTGGCGGCGGATGTTGTCGTAAGGCGAATAAGAAAGCATATATTCGTAGGCAGCGGCTTCGTTGGGGTTACCCCACTCGTCGTATTCGAGCGTCGTCAAGGGAATGCTGGTGTCGAGCATCGTGGTAACGATGTCGACGAACGGTACGTGCGCGACCAGCGCCGCGTAGCGATCGGCCGCGACGTTGGCGATGACGCCCATCAGCAGGCCGCCGGCGCTGCCGCCGGCCGCAAAAACCTTATCGCGCGCACAATAGCCTCGCGCGACGAGATGATCGGTCACGTCCACGAAATCGTTGAAGGTGTTCCATTTCTGTTCCAGACGACCGGCGTCGTACCAGCGCCGGCCGAGCTCCTGACCGCCGCGGATGTGCGCCATCGCATACACAAAGCCACGATCGAGCAATGATAGCCGCGAGGAGCTGAACGCCGGCTCCATGCTCAACCCATACGAGCCGTAGCCGTATTGATACAAAGGCGCGGTGCCGTTCAGCGGCGTGCCTTTGCGATACACGATCGAGACTGGAATGCGCTCGCCATCGCGAGCTGGCGCCCAGACGAACTCGCTCACGTAATTGGCTGGATCGAAATCGCCGAGCACCGGCTCGCGTTTCAACACGACGCGTGAGCCGCCGGCAAGGTCGTATTCGTACGTGGTGCCCGGCGTGGTGAGCGACGTATACACGTAACGCAGCCGCGTGGTGTCGAGCTCGGGATTGGAGCTGAGCGCCATGGTGTACGTGGGATCGTCCGCGGTCAGATGGAACGGCGCTTCGCCCCAGCGCTGCACGCGAATGTTCATCAAGCCGCGCGAGCGCTCGCTGACGGCGACGAAGGTACGGAACAACTCGAAGTCCTGAATGAACACGTCCGGGTCGTGCGCGATCACATCGCGCCACTGACTGCGATCGGCGGCCTGCGCCACCGGCACTTCCACGATCCGGAAATTCAGCGCCTGCCAGTTGGTGCGGATCACGAAGCGCTCGTCGACGTGATCGAGCTGATATTCGTGATCCTCCTCGCGCGGCACGATCACCTGGAAATCGAAATTCGGATCGTCGACGCGCGTGTAGCGCCATTCCGAGGAAGTGGTGCTCTCCGAGGCGATCAGCAGATAACGCTCCGACTTGCTGCGCTCGACGGTGAGATCGAAGCTCTCGTCGGGCTCTTCATACACCAGCGGGTCCTCGACGGTGTCGCCGAGACGGTGCCGGCGAATGCGCCGGCCGAGCAGCGTCACTGGATCTTTCTCGACATATAACAACGTGCGATTGTCCTCGGCCCAGGCGACGCCGGCGTCGACATTCTCGATCACGTCCGGCAGCAACGTGCCGGTCGCCAGATCTTTGACACGCAGCCGGTACTGCCGGCGGCCGACCGTGTCCTCGGTGTACGCCAGCAGCCGGTTGTCCGGGCTGATCTCGTAACCGCCCAGTTGAAAGAACGGCTGCCCCGAAGCGAGCGCATTGCCGTCGAGCAATATGACTTCTTCGGCGCCCGGCGCGTCCTGCCAGCGCACCACGATGGGATATTCCTGACCGGTCGCGTAACGGATCGCGTACCAGTAACCGTGATAACGCACCGGCACGGTCGAATCATCCTGTTTCAAACGCGCGACGATCTCGCTGTACAGCCGATCGATCAGCGGCTGGGCCGGGGCCAGCATGGCCTCGGTGTATTGATTCTCCGCCTTCAGATAGCTCAGCACATCCGGATCGCTGCGCGTGTCGTCGCGGAGCCAGTAAAAGACGTCATCGCGCGCGCCATTGGGAGAGGCGACGCGATGTGATCGCATCGATGCTAGGGGCGGCTTGGACACGAGTACTGGTACGAAAAAATTGCTGAACAAAAAAACGGTTGACTGAACGGATCGTGCAGCGCCGGAGGCGGCGTGGCAACTGTGGTCCTCATCCAATCCCTCATTCGCGCTCCAATGAGACCGCGTAGCCACTTGCCAACACCTTTACCGGTGGCATGCGGCTGACAAAGGGGTAGGATCTCGCCGGTGTTGGGCAGGATGCCCCAAAGCCGGGCGCGCACGGATGCGCGGGACCGGCCACCCGACCTGCCGGATCAGCGGCATCGTATCGATATCAAACGGCTGGCGGGTGTCTACAGAGGGCAGGCAGGAGAGGAATTGACGCAGGGACATTTGCTGAACGGCGCGTGGCAATTTTGCGCGGCAGTTCACGCGAGCCGGCCAGCAAAGCCAGATACAGTTCTCAGCTGTTCCATCTTGCATAAGTAGTATTACGCGACAAGCAAAACCCCCGGAGGGGTCTATGGCCAACGCGCAACATAGTCGTTCCTCAGGACACGGAAACACTCAGGACGAGGTCAACTTGGAGATCGACGATTCACAAGCCCTGCGGCAGTTGGAAGAAGGCGCGTCGCCGCCCATCCTGGTCCTGAGCCGTGACGCCAATTTGGTAGAAACGGTCAAAAAGGCGGCGCCTCGAGGCGTTTCCGTGGCGTTTGCACCCGACCTGGACCATGTTGCGGAGAAACTTTCCAACCTGAAGCCGGGCGTGCTGGTCGCGGACACCGCGAGCACCGCCGACGTGGCCTCGATGGTTGCGCAGCTGACTCAGCATTTCCCTGAGCTGGTCGTGGTGGTTGCGGGCAAGCGCGAGGACAGCTCGGCCCTGATGCAGCTCACCGCCGCCGGCCGGATCTTCCGCTTCCTGCTCACGCCGTTGTCACATGGCCAGACGCGCCTCGCGCTGGAAGCGGCGGTCAAGCAGCACCTGGACCTGTCGGCCGCCGGCCAGCGCCTGAGCACGGGCGGTGCCGCAGGCGAAGGGGGTAGCAAAAATTACGTGATGACCTACGGCGCGCTCGCCGCGGGTCTGCTGGTCGTCATCGGCGGTATCTGGTTCGGAGTCAACCGCTTTACCGGCGAGCCCGAAGTTCCGCCGGTCGTGAACGTGCCCGCCGCGCCCGGAGCGCAGCAGCCGGGCGGCGTGCCGGAACGTCCGGATCCGGTCAAAGCCGAGCTCGCGCTCGCCAAAGAGGCGTTCAATCAGAACAAATTCATCGAGCCGCAGGGCGAGAGCGCGCTGGATCTGTATCGAAGCGCGCTGGCGCTGGATCCGAACAGCCAGGACGCGAAGGATGGCATCCGCGCCGTGGTCGACAAGATCCTGGAACGCGCCGAAGCCGCGCTGCTGGCCGAACGTTTGGAAGAAGCCATCCGCACCATCGAAACCGCGCGTGACATCGACTCGACCCATCCGCGTCTGGCGTTCCTGGACACCCAGGTCGCGCGCGAACGCGAACGTTTGAAACTGTCGCAGGCCCAGGAAGTCGGCAATCGCGTGCGCTCGCTGATCAACACGGCGAACGATCGCATGGCCAACGGCCGGCTGCTGACGCCGACCGGCGGCAGCGCGAAAGATGCGTTGCTCGAAGCGCGCCGGCTGGATCCAACCGATCCCACGGTGTTGGCCACGATTCGTGAGTTCAGCGCACAGCTGACTGAAGAAGCCCGCAAGTCACTCGCAGGCGGCAACATCGACACGGCCATCGCATATGTGCAGGGCGCGCGTCAGATGGGTTCGGCAGGCAGCGCGCTCGCTGCCGTCGAACGTTCGCTCGCTGAAGCGACTCGCACCGCTGCTTCTGGTGCGGGCCCGAACACGGCGGCGGGTGCGCCGGCGCAGTCGGCCGGCGCGCGCCGTCCGGCGAGCAACGCACCGGGTGCCTCGCAGGCCGGCGCCGGCCCGAATGTCGACACGATGATCTCCGATGTTCGCCAGCGCATCACCGAGGGCAAGCTGATCGATCCGCCGGGCGACAGCGCTCGCGATCTGCTGGCCAGTCTGCGCACTGCCGCGCCGAATCGTCCGGAAGTGGACGAACTGTCGCGCACGCTCTCGACCCGTCTGCTCGACTCCGGCCGCCAGGCGATGAACGCGAAAGCGTTCGAGCGTTCGTCACAGCTGATCGCCGCCGCGAAGGATGTCGGTCAGCGCTTCAACGGCCCGGCCATCTCGCAGGCTGAAGCGGATCTGGCCGCGGCTCGCGATGCGAACCTGCAGCAGACCAACATCGTGTCCGCCGCTTCGTTGAAGCGCGTGCGCATGGTGTCGCCTTCATATCCGGATTCGGCCCGCAAACGCGGCATCGAAGGCTGGGTGGAACTGGCCTTCACCGTGCAGACCAACGGCACGGTCGATCAGGTGGAAGTGCGCAATGCCAGCCCCGCCGACGTATTCGACGATGCTGCGATCCGCGCCGTGCGCCAGTGGCGCTTCGAGCCGGTCGAGCGCAACGGTCAGCGTGTCGAGCAGCGCGCCATGGTGCGCCTGAAGTTCTCGCAGCAGGCGGCGCCGAACTAACCCGCCACGTAACACAGACGTAACCAAAGGCGGCCCGCTCGGGCCGCCTTTTTTATTTGCACCGGCGTGTGCAGCGGCGACGATGCCGGTACGCGCTTCAGCTGCCGTCAGGTTCTGTCATCTTCACGCGGATGACGGCGGCGCGCGTTGACGCTACCCTGCGCGTCTTTTTTGTTCCCCTCCCGGCATGGACACCGTCCTTCCCAAACCGACCGCTCCGATGACGTCCTTGCCCGCGCAGCGGCTGGACGCGTCGGGTCGTGCGCGTGTGGATGTGCGAGCCATCATCGCGCTCGCCGTGCCCTTCGCGGCAAACAGCGCCATTCAAGCGATCCTGAATCTTACGGACACGTGGTTCGTCGGGCGCATCTCCACCGATGCGCTCGCCGCCATCGCCGCGATTCACTGGCCAGTGATTGCGTGTATCGCATTGTTTGGCGGCGTCGGCCTGGCCGGACAAACATTGGTGGCGCAAGCCTTCGGCGGACGACGGCTGAAGCGCGCCTCGCAAGCGGGCTGGATTTCGATGTGGGCGGCGTTGCTGGTCACCCCTTTGTTCTGGCTGATCGCGGTGAATGGCAATGCCCTGCTCGACCCCTTCGGCCTGGCGCCCGACGTGCAGGCGCTGGCTGTGCAGTTCTGGCAGCCGCGCATGTTTGGTGCGCCCCTGGGCGTCGCGCTGTGGGGCATGCTCGGATTCTTCAACGGCATCGGCCGGCCGAGGATTTCGTTCATGGTCGACGCGCTGGTCTGCATCAGCAACGCCTGCTTCGCGCAGTTGTTTATTTTTCAGCTCGGCTGGGGCATCGCCGGCGCGGCGTGGGCCACGAACTGCGCGCAGACTTTGGGTTTGCTGGTGGGCTTGAGTATTTTCGTCGGTCCCCGCATGCATCGTGCGTTCCAATCCCGGCTGATGTGGCGGCCGCGCGTCGACAAGATCGCCTCGCAGTGGAAGCTCGGTCTGCCGATGGGAATGTTGATCGCGGCCGACGTGCTCGGCTTCGCGATGTTTCAGCTCATGCAAGTGCATCTCGGCACGGTGGACGGCGCCGCGACCCAGGTCGTCATGATGCTGACTTCCATCTCGTTCATGCCGGCGATCGGCATCGCGATGGCGGGCACGACGCTGGTGGGTCAATCCATCGGCATGGGCGATCGCGCTTGGGCCCGTCGCATCGGCAACAGCATCGTGGTGATGTGCATGACCTATATGGGCAGCGCCGGCCTGTTGCTCGGACTCACCGCGCCGTGGCTGATTCCGACGTTTGTCGCCGACAACGATCCGCAAGCGCTGGCGGTGATCCAGCTCGGCAGCACCCTGATGTGGGTGGCCGCGGCTTATCAGTTGTTCGATGGCTTGAATTTCGCCTGTTCCTTCAGCCTGCGTGGCGCCGGTGACGCGACGGTGCCCGCGATCTGCGTGCTGGTGCTGTCCTGGCTGGTGTTCGTGCCCCTGGCGCACATGCTCTCGTTCGACCCGGGCGGCGGCTGGATCGATGGCCTGCCGCAGTTCGGCCTGGGCGCGCTCGGCGGGTGGCTCGCGGCGCTCATCTACATCATTCTGATCTCCATGGTGCTGCTGATTCGCTGGCGCTCCGGCGCGTGGGAGAAAATCCGTCTTCGCTGACAGCGACGTCAGCTTGGCCGCCTCCCAGACGGGGCGCTTCTTTCAGCGGAGTTTCATGCGATGCTATGGGGCTTCGGATCAGGAATCATCGGGGTTACGTGGTGAACGAGACCGCCAACGACACAGCCATTCGCGTCTGGGACTGGCCGGTGCGACTGACGCACTGGTTGTTTGTTTTCTGTATCACGCTGTCGTGGTGGACCGCGGAGGAGAACATGATGGACTGGCATCGCTACAGCGGCTACGCGCTGCTGGGCTTGCTGGTGTTTCGAATCTACTGGGGGTTCGCCGGCAGCTCGAGCGCGCGCTTCTCACATTTCCTGCGCGGCCCGAGCGGCATAGTCGCTTACCTGCGCGAGTCGCGCGAAGAGCATCGGGATGCCGGTCACAATCCGCTCGGCGGCTGGAGCGTCGCGGCGATGCTCACGTTGATGCTGGCGCAGGTGGTTATCGGTTTGTTCGTAAGCGACGTGGACGGTATCGAATCCGGCCCGCTGTCACATCTGGTGAGCTTCGATACCAGCCGCACGCTGGCCGACATTCACGAGCTGGTGTTCAACGTCATCCTCGGCTTCGTCGGGCTGCACATCGCCGCGATCTTGTTTTATCTGCTGGTGAAGAAGGACAACCTGATCGTGGCCATGCTCACCGGTCATCGCCGCAACGTGCCTGTGCGTCCGATGCGGGCGGTGCCGGCCTGGCGCATTCTCCCCGGCATCGTGCTCGCCAGCGGCGTCGTGTGGTGGATCGCCACCTGAAATGAAAAGGGCGATCGATTCGATCGCCCTTGTCCGTCCCTACTGCGGTTTGTTCTTTACTTCACCAGCCGCAGTGCCGGTCTCTCGGTCTTCCCCTGAAGGCGATCGCGATGGAACCCTGTTTCGGGCCGGTACTGCAGTGCATCCATCCGGCGCTGCAACTCGGCGGCACGCTCTGGATCCGGGGTCACTCGCGGACGCACCGGCAAAGAATCGGGCTTGCTCACTCTAAACATCACATATCCTCCCAGACGGTGTGATCCCTCGCCGGCGGTTAACGCACCACACGCCGAAATGGATCCACCGACAACACCAAACTTTGCATCCCCTAATACGGATTGACCGGTCCGCGGCCTCATTTCCACTGGTTCGCGGTGTCCGCGAAGTTCTTGTTCTGTGGCCGGACTATACAGAATCGCTGGCCTGTAGGTGCTTCCATGACGAGCCAGGTATGCACCTGCTGGATGCGCCTGGCGCCGAGGGCCTCCAGTCGCTGCGCTTCCGCCTCGATGTCATCGGTCTCGATGTCCAGGTGTACCCGACTGTCGTGCTGCACCGCCTGCACCTCGACGTGCAGCCCGAGCTCGTCGGTGAGCATGCAACGGTACAGGGGACTGGGCTCTTCGTGCTTGGGCCGCAGCTCATAGCCGAGCGCGGCGGACCAGAATTGCGCGGCCTGTTCGAGATCGTCGGTCTTGCAATCGATGATGAACCCAGCGAGTCGGCTGCGATGCATGGAGCTCCCCTCAACGGTGCGCACGATAGCAGAACCAGGATGCGACTCAGGCGTTCGGGTTCACACCTTTGCGAGCCGAATCCATCGCCGCGAGAATATCTGCAGTCTCGGGGCTGGAGAATATGTCAGTAAGTGACGCGGTCACCTTGCGTTGCCAGTTGGCATGCTCGGTGTCCGTGCCGGGCACGTTGACCGGATCGGTCATGCCGATCAGATCTTCGATCTGCAGCAGCGCAATATTCGAGCTGGACAAGCCGATGAACGCATGTACCGCCCGCGACAGCGCCGCCGAGTAAGGTGGCAGCGGCTCGCCGTCGTGCCAGTGCCACAAGCCCGCCGCAACCAAGGCTCTCAACAAGCAGACGCGATCTCGTACGCGCGCATCCTGTGCTTGCTGACGCAACTCATCGGTCGGATACAGATCGAGCTGCGCCCGCAAAGTCACATCGCTGCCTTCCCACCAGCCTCGCAGCGTCGGCAAGTCGTGCGTCGTGATGACGGCCATCGCGTGCGGCACATACTGATCCGGTCGCTTGAATGTACCGTCGAGCGCCTGCTCGAACATCAGCACCTTGTAGTGATAGGTGCGGTAATGCTCCATCGCCTCGGTCATCGCTTCCGGCACCGTGCCCAGATCCTCGCCAATCACGATGCAGTGATTGCGCTGGCTTTCCAGCGCGAGAATGGCGATCAGATCGGCCAGCGGATAGTGGACATAGGTTCCGTCCTTCGACAGCAGCCCGCGCGGCACCCACCACAGGCGATACAAGGTCATCACGTGATCGAAGCGCAGCGCCGCCACGTAACGCATCATGTTCCGGACCAGGCCAATGAAAGGCTGGTACTGCTGGGCGCGCAGCTCGACCGGATCCTGCGGCGGAATACCCCAGTCCTGGCCTTTCAATGCCAGCGCATCCGGAGGCGCGCCGACCGATGCGCCCTGCAGATACAGATGACGATTGGACCACGTCTCCGATCCCGCCGGATTCGCCCCGACGGCTACGTCACCATAGATACCAACGGCCATGCCGCACTCACGAGCAGTGCTCTGTGCCGCGGCCAATTGCTCGGCCGCGAGCCATTGCAGATATTCAAAGTACTCGACATCCTCGGCGCGCTCGCGTGCGAACCGTTGCACAGCCGATGAGGTCGAGTCGCGATATTCCTCGGGCCAGCTCGGCCAGCCCCAGTACTGCGGCCCCTGCAGGCGGAAGTGACCGTCGAGCGCGTCGTAGATCGCGTGCAGCCGCAGTGGATCGCCCTGCATCTCCTGGAACTGTCGGAAGGCCTGACCGCGCACGGTGTTCTCGGCAAGGTGACGCGTTCGAAAGTTCGCGTACAACAACGAGAGAATCTCGAACTTGGCGGCCGCGACTCTGACGTAATCGACGTTCCTGGTCGCGCGCAGCTCCCGCAGCGTCGCCTGAAACTGCTCCTCGGCGACGCGTTGACGCGCCGGCTCGCACTCGGCGAAGTCGGGCACGTCCTCGACGCTGACATACAGCACATTGAGGAACTGGCGATTCGAAGGACTGTACGGGCTGATATGCGACGGATTGGCCGGCATCAGCGCGTGCAGCGGATTCAAGCCGATGATGCCGCAGCCGAGCGGCGCCGACAGGCGGATCAGATTGCGCAAGTCACGAAAATCGCCGATGCCCCAGTTGTCATCGGCGCGCAACGAATACAGCTGCACGGCGATGCCCCAGAGTTTCTTGCCCTCGGCGATCGCGTGCGCTTCGAAGCACTGCTCGGGCGTCACGATGAGTCGCAACGCCCCTTCCAGGCCGGTATCGAGCACGAACGATGCGGTGTGATAGCCGAGCGGCAACTCCGGCAGCGGCACGGCCAGACGGACGTAGAAACGATTGTCGACGTTCGCTTCCTCGACCGTTTGCAGCTTCGAGAGCAACGCATGCCCGGTGCGCTGCTCGCCATTTTCGAGCGTCACGCTCCATTCGACCCGCTTCGCGGCCAGATCCACGGGCACCGCAATCGGTACGGTAATCAGCTGCGCTTCCCGGCCGACGACGACCGGCGGCACGAATCCCGTCCAGCGACGGGCCCGGAACTCGTGAATGGATTTCTCGGCCGCGACAGCGTCGGCGGCATCGACACTCAACGCCGCCAGAATGGCGGCTTGCGATTCGACCGAGACTTGCCGCGGCTGGCCGCGAAAATCGAGATAGGAATCCGCGATTCCGTACAACCGGGCAAGTTCACGGATCGGGTTGTCCATTTACGTTTTCAGTGCAAATCCGCTACGAACGGTGACGGGTGCCGCGCCATCGGCGAGCAATACACACGAATGCGGTGCGACCACGCAGTTCTGCCCGGCGCCGAGCCGGTCGCCGAGATCGTTCGCGCGCCAGCGTGCCGTGTCGAACACGGTCTGCCACACAACCCCGGTGGTCGGCGCGGGCAAGAGGAACTCGCAGGGTTGGTCACCAGCATTGCACAGAAACAGCAGATGTCCGTTCGGTGTTCCATAGGGATCGGTGAAAGCATGGCCGATCAGCACGCCGATGGCACGAGCGTTGGCGTCGTGCCAGTCGCCCGCGTTCAGCTCGTGACCGAGCGGATGGCGCCAGCTGATGTCCTTGTGCTCGCGATCGACCTGGCGCGCTCCTTTCAGGAAGGTATCGCGTCTCAGGCCGGCCGCATACCGTCGCAACGTGAGCAGTTGCCGTACGAATGCGGTCAACCAGCTGCGCCGTTCCGCCTGCGACCAGTCGATCCAGCTGAGCTCGTTGTCCTGGCAGTAGGCATTGTTGTTACCTCGCTGCGAACGCCCGAACTCATCGCCCGCCAGCAGCATCGGCACGCCCTGCGACAGCAGCAGGGTCGCGAGCAGATTGCGAATCTGTCGCTCGCGCAGCTCGACCACCGCCGGATCGTCGGTCGGTCCTTCGACACCGCAGTTCCAGCTCAGATTGTGATTGTGGCCGTCGCGGTTGTCTTCGAGGTTGGCCTCGTTGTGCTTCTGTTCGTACGCCGTGGCGTCGTAGGCGGTGAAGCCATCGTGACAGGCAATGTAATTGATGCTCGCGGTCGGCCGGCGGCCGCTGGCACGAAACAAATCGCTGGAGCCGGCGAAGCGCTCGGCGAAGTTGCCGAGAATGCCGGGATTGCCACGCCAGAAGCCGCGCATGGTGTCGCGATACAAGTCGTTCCATTCCGACCAGCCGGCCGGGAAGTGGCTGAGCTGATAGCCGTCCGGCCCCACATCCCAGGGCTCGGCGATCAGCTTCACGTAGCGCAATGACGGCTCGGCCGCGACTGCTTTGAAGAACGCAGCGTCGGTGCGGAACGGCGCGTTGTCACGACCCAGCACGGCAGCCAGATCGAAACGGAAGCCGTCGACGTGCATCTCCTCGACCCAGTAACGCATGCAATCGATGATCAGCTTGCGAGCCGCAGCATTGCCGATGGCGATCGTGTTGCCGGTGCCGGAACGATCGACATAGCGACTCAGGTTGGTGCTGTCGAGCTTGTAATAAGCGGCGTTGTCCAGGCCGCGCCAGCTGAGCGTCGGCCCGCGCTCGTTGCCTTCGACGGTGTGATTGAACACCACGTCGAGAATCACCTCGATGCCGGCGGCATGCAGCGCCTTCACCATGGTGCGGAATTCAGCGACCGGATCGTCGATGCCGTAATCCGGATGGGGCGCGAACCATGCCAGCGGACTGTAACCCCAGTAGTTCACCAGGCCGCGCTTGGCGACGAACTCCTCGGAAACGAACGCCTGCACCGGCAGCAGCTCGACGGCGGTGATGCCCAGCTGCTTGAGATAATTGATCACGGCGGGTTGGGCCAGGCCCAGGAACTTGCCACGCTCGCGCTCGGGCACGGCGGGATGCAGCTTGGTGAATCCCTTGACGTGCAATTCATAAATGACCGTATCCCGCCACGGCACCGCCGGCGGACAATCTTCGCTCCAGGCGAATTCGGATTGCACGACGCGCGCCTTGTACATATACGGCGCGCTGTCCGCGGTGTTTATCTGCTCGCCCGGCTGATCGGGCACATGACCGAACAGCGCGGCATTCCATTCGAACTTGCCGGCGAGCGCGCGTGCATACGGATCGAGCAGCAGCTTGTGCGGGTTGTGTCGCAAGCCATACGAGGGATCGTACGGACCGTGCACGCGATATCCATATACGACGCCCGGCACACCATGAGGCGCGGGCAGGAAACCGTGCCAAACATTTTCGGTGCGCTCGGGCAATGCGAGCCGGACCAGCTCGCGCTCGCCGCTGTCATCGAACAGACAAAGCTCGACGCGTGCGGCGCCGCTGGCATGGACAGCGAAATTCACACCATTGCCGGTCCAGGTGGCGCCCAGGGGCCCCGGGGATCCGGCTTGCAGGCTGGCGTGAGAGAAATCGGCGGGTACGGCGTTCATCGGCGGAATGGTGACCGATACGGGGGCCGCATGAAAAGTAGCGATTCGCGAAGATGCCTGATTGACTTCGCACTTTCAGGTTATGCCGCACCTCGATCGCGCGCCCAGATCACCACGCTCAAGGGCGGCAGATTGAAAGTGATGCGGGCCGGGAAGTCGCGCCAGGGCTCGTCGTATGCCTGTAGTTCGCTCTGGGGCGCATAGCCTGAACCGCCGAATGCAGCGTCGTCGCTGTCGAGCAGCTTGCGGTAGCGGCCACCGGCCGGTGCACCAAAAGTGTAATTGTCTCGCGGCACCGGCGTGGCGTTGAAGGCGATCAACAATTGCGTGCCGTCCTCGCCCGGCAGGCGCTGGCGCATGAACGCGAACACGCTTTCGTTGGCGTTGTCCACTTCCAGCCAGCGGAAACCTTCCCAGCTGTTGTCGCTGCCATGAAGCTCGGGATAGTCGCGATACAAACGATTCAGCGCGCGACACCAGGATTGCAGCTGTCGATGATGCGGATGCTGAAGCGCGGCCCATGCCAGATCTTCATAGTCGCGCCATTCGTGCCATTGCCCGAACTCGCCGCCCATGAACAGCAGCTTCTTGCCGGGGTGGGTCATCATGTAGCCCATCAGGAAGCGATGATTGGCGAGCTTGCGCCATTCATCGCCGGGCATCTTGTCCAGCAGCGAGCGCTTGCCGTGCACGACTTCGTCATGCGACAGCGGCAGGATGAAATGCTCCGAGAACGCGTACACGAACGAGAACGTGATCAGGTTGTGATTGTGCCGGCGATACAGCGGATCGAGCGCCATGTAACGCAGCGTGTCGTTCATCCAGCCCATGTTCCATTTGAAATGGAAGCCGAGCCCGCCCAGGTGCACCGGCCGCGTCACGCCGGCGAACGAAGTCGATTCCTCGGCCATGGTGACCACGCCGGGGAAGTAATGACCGACCGTCCAGTTCAGTTGTTTCAGGAAGTCGATCGCCTCGAGATTCTCGCGGCCGCCATATTGATTCGGCGTCCACTCGCCGGGCTTGCGCGCGTAGTCCAGATAGATCATCGATGCAACCGCATCCACGCGCAGCCCGTCGATGTGATATTGCTCGATCCAGAACAGCGCGTTCGCAATCAGAAAGTTCCGCACCTCGTGGCGGCCGTAATTGAAGATTTTCGTGCCCCACTCCATGTGCTCGCCACGGCGCGGATCCGAATGTTCGTACAGCGCCGTGCCATCGAAGTCGGCGAGGCCGTGACCATCGCGCGGAAAGTGCGCGGGCACCCAGTCCATGAACACGCCTATGCCCGCCTGGTGCAGGCGATCGACGAAGCGCATGAAATCCTGGGGCGTGCCGTGTCGGGCGGTCGGTGCAAAGTGCCCGAGGACCTGGTAGCCCCACGAGCCATCGAACGGATGCTCGGCGACTCCGACCAGCTCGATGTGCGTGTAGCCCATGTCGACCACATACGGAATCAGCTGGTCGGCGAGCTCATCCCAGGTCAGGAAGGCGGGCTTGCGATGCCACGAGCGCCGCCACGAGCCGGGATGCAGCTCATAGATCGAGATCGGCGCACGCAGCGGGTCCCAACTGCGACGATGCGCCAGCCATTGCTCGTCGCCCCACTGATAACCGTCGATATCGGCGATGATCGACGCACTCTGCGGCCGCAACTGCATCTGGAATGCATACGGGTCGGCTTTCATCAGGTGCTGGCCGTGCGCACCGATGATTTCGAATTTGTAACAAGCGCCTACGCCGGCGCCGGCCACGAAGGTTTCCCACACTCCCGACTGGCCGCGCGGCTGCAGGACGTTGCGATTGCCGTCCCAGTCATTGAAGTCACCGACCACACTGACGCGCCGGGCATTCGGCGCCCACACCGCGAAGCGCGTGCCGGCCACGCCGTCATGCACTTCCGGATGCGCACCCAGCTTCTGGTGGATGTGGTGATGATTGCCCTCACCGAACAGGTGCAGATCGAGATCGGAAAGCCCGGACGTCATAGGGGTGAAATAAGTTCTCGCCTGAAGCTGTCCCTTCACAACACCGCCCGGCCGCCCGGGTTCCCGATCACAGCACTGGCTTGATGGACCAGATGTTGTCCGCGTACTCGCGGATGCTGCGATCGCTGGAGAACGGCCCCATGCTCAGCGCGTTGATCACCGATTTGCGTGTCCATTCTTCCGTGTTCCTGAACAGCTCGTCGACGCGCGCTTGCGCGGCCATGTATTCGTGGAAGTCCGCGAGCACCAGGAAGTGCTCGCCGTGACTGAGCAGGCGGTCGCTGACCACCTTCGAATCGAAAATGTTGTCCGGCGTGAAATAGCCGGAATCGATCAGCTCGATGGCGCGTTTCAGCGCCGGATTCCTGGCCACTTCGTCGGCCGGCGAGTAGCCCTGCGCGCGCCGCGCGACCACTTCTTCGGCGGTCATGCCGAAGATGAAAATGTTCTCATCGCCGACCGCGTCCTTAATCTCGATGTTGGCGCCGTCGAGCGTGCCGATGGTGAGCGCGCCGTTCAACGACAGCTTCATGTTGCCGGTGCCCGAGGCCTCCATGCCGGCCGTGGAAATCTGTTCCGACAGGTCGGCCGCAGGCATGATCTCCTGGGCCAGCGACACGTCGTAGTCCGGCAGGAAACATACTTTCAGCTTGTCGCCGATGCGCGCGTCGTTGTTGATGACGTGCGCCACGTTATTGATCAGCTTGATGATGGCTTTCGCCATGTGATACCCGGGCGCCGCCTTGCCGGCGAACATCACGACGCGCGCCGGCGTCGAATCGTTCGGGTTGTCGAGCAGGTGCTGATAGCGCGCCACGACGTGCAGCAGGTTCAGCAGCTGCCGCTTGTATTCGTGAATGCGCTTGACCTGCACGTCGAACATGGCGTCGACACTCACCGTCACGCCGAGCAGCTGATGAATGGTCTTGGCCAGCCGCTCCTTGTTCGCACGCTTGATCTCGCGGAAGCGACGCCGGAAGTCGGCGTCGTCCGCCGCCCACTTCAGTCGTTCGAGATCTTCCAGATCGTTCTCCCACGCGGAGCCGAGCTTCTCGGTCAGCAGCGCGGACAGCAGTGGATTGGCCTGCTTCAACCAGCGCCGTACGGCGATGCCGTTGGTGACATTGGTGAAGCGCTCCGGCCAGAGCTCGGCGAAATCGGCGAAAATGGTCTCGCGCATCAGCCGCGAATGCAGCTTCGCGACTCCATTCACCCGATGGCTGCCGACCACGGACAGATAGGCCATGCGCACGCGACGATCGCCGTCCTCGTTGATGAGCGACATGCGCCGCCGGCGATCCAGATCGTGCGGGAACCTGGTGCTGACCTCTTCCAGGAAATCGCGATTGATCTGATACACGATCTGCAAGTGACGCGGCAACAGGCGCTCGAAGAACGCCACCGGCCAGGTCTCCAGGGCTTCCGGCAGCAGTGTATGGTTGGTGTATCCACACACTTCGCGCGTGAGCTTCCACGCCGGCGCCCACTCCATGTCGTAAGTGTCGACCAGCAAGCGCATCAGCTCGACGACCGTCAGCGCCGGATGCGTGTCGTTGAGCTGCACGGCAATGGCACTGGACAGGTCCTTCAGCGGCCGGCGCTCGGCCAGATGCTGTCCGAGCAGATCCTGCAACGAGGCGCTGACGAAGAAATACTGCTGCTTGAAGCGCAGCTCCTTGCCTTGCGGGGTCGAATCGTCCGGATACAGCACGCGCGTGAGATTCTTCGCGTCGACCTGTTCGGCGACCGCGGCCGCGTAGTTGCCATGGTTGAAGGCTTCGATGCGAAACGGCGTGATCGCGCGCCCGGACCACAGCCGCAGATGATTCACCGTGGGACTGCGATTGCCCGGAATCAGCAAGTCGTAACCGACTGCCCAGACGTCCTGCGTATCGACCCACTCGTAACGCACGCGACCCTGCTCATCGCGAGTGGCACGACACTGACCGCCGAAGCGCACGCGATGGCGCACGGCGCCCTGGCCGCTCTCCCAGAAGTTGTGAAAGCCGAGCCAGGAGCTGGCGACTTCACGCTGCGCGCCGTCCTTCTCGATGACTTGCGTAAAAATGCCGTAGTCATAGCGAATGCCATAACCGGTCGCGGCATAGCCGAGCGTGGCGAGCGAATCGAGAAAGCAGGCGGCGAGACGACCGAGACCGCCGTTGCCGAGGCCGGGGTCTTCTTCCTCCGCGGCGATGTGATCCAGATCGTGCCCGAGCGACTCGAGGGTCTCGCGCACTTCGGTGAGCAACTCGTCCTCGAACGAGGACAGCGCATTGATCAGACTGCGACCGAGCAGGAACTCCATCGACAGATAGCAGATCCGCTTGACGCGCGCGCGTGCCACCCGGCGGCCGGTGGCAATCCAGCGTTCGGTAAGTTCTTCACGAACGGCGATGGAGAGCGCGTCGTAGATGTCGCGGCGGGTCGCATTGTCGGGCGACTTGCCGAGCACACGTTCCAAGCGATCGACGATCGCTTCCCGGACGGCACCGAGGCGCAACGGCACCGCCACACGAATCGCAGAAGTCTGCGCCATGAAAGCCTCTCTTATTTAACTTCGGCCACCTTCTCGGCGACGATGCGCCAGGAAGCGCCTTCGCGCACCAGGGTCAACTCCTTACGCAACGAGTTGGTGCCGAACTTCTGCACGAAACGCACGATGCGCCGGTCCGCGCCATCGGGTTCGACGCGCATGCCCTCGACCACCGAATCGGGCACCGGGCCGGTGGCCACCTGCTCCCGACGCTGCTCCAGCCAGGCCGCGCTACCGGCCGAATCCGTCGGCGCGGTGAAGCTGGAAGAATAAAGCGCGACGACCGCATCCGCTTCGCGGTTTGCCCAGGCCTGGGCCCAGCTCGCGACCACTTCTTCGGGCGAACGCGCGGTCGTGCCGGTGGAGCGGAAATAAGACGGCGGCTCATCCAGGCAGCCAGTGCCGGTGTGACGGCCGGCCGTGGGCTCTGGAATCGTCAGGGCCTCGGTGCGGTTCGGCTGAGTCATGCCGTCCGGCACTTTTAGCATCGGATTGTTACGCGAAGCCAGATAAGGCTCGTTCTTCTCCTTGCAGACCAGCTCGCTGCCGCCCCCACAGGCGGCCAGCAATGGCAGCAGCACGGCACAGCCGACGATCAGCCGCCAGGCAGGCAAAAGCGGACGAATCTTGTTCATGCAGGCGAAACCCAGGAATTTTCTATGGTCGATGGCCACGGCCGTTCGACAGGCGAACGGCGAATGCTACGCGGCGGACGGATTTACGCAACCGGCTCGCAGCGCACGTCGGTTTTGACCGACGAAGCGATGAAACATTCATCGTGCGAGCGGTGATGCAGCTCTTGCAGCTGCTCGGCGCTGGGCTGCGTCCCGGAAAACACCACTTTGGGGCGCAGGGTCACGACCGTCATCGCCATCTTGCCGGCCTCGTTCCGGGCCATGACGCCGACCGCCTGGTCCTCGTAGCTGTCCACCACGAAGCCTTGCTTGGCCGCGAACGACAGGAAAAACAGCATGTGACAGCTGGATAAGGAAGCAACGAACGCCTCCTCGGGGTCGACCGCATTCGGGTCCGAGAGCGGCACCCGAACCACGTGCGGCGAGCTGGAGCCGGGCACGGTGACTCCGCCATCGAAGCGCCACTCGTGCGCCCGGGAATACTTGTTGTCGGTAAATGCAGCGCCGCGACGGCGCCAGTGGATGGTCGCGGTGTACTCGCTCATGGCCGTTCGATCCCGACTGGCCGGCCGAAGCCGGCGGGGTGGCATTGTCCCGCGCTTGCCACCGCTTTGCCACATTCGTGTCCGGGTTCGGGCAGAATCGCCGCCCAACATGCCGGCTAACGCCGCGATCTGGCGGAGTCTGGCCTAAATCTGTCTCGCAACGGGGTTGTGAATGGAACGGTTTCGTGCCGCTTTACGGACGATCTTCGGTGAACTGAACTGGCGGCCGCCCGGCTGGCTCACTGCCGCCACTGGGGCGGTTCGCCAGGGTGCGGGTCGGCTCAACACATCGGCGCGTGCCAACCCGCGCGCCGCCGCTCTGGTGATGGCGAGCATCGTCGTGCTGATCGCCGGGGCATGGTTCAGCTGGCAGTGGTACAAAAATCGCCCGCAGCCCGTGCTCACCACGTTCACTGTGAATGCGCCGGGTCTCACCTGTTATGCCTGCGAGCCGCCAGGCCCGCCCAATCCACTGGTCGTGTCTTTCTCGGCATCCACCGCCACGCTGGAACGCGCCGGCCAGCCCGTGGACCCGAAGCAGGCTGGCATCGACATCCGCCCGGCGATCGCGGGTCAGTGGTTCTGGGATGACGATCGCACGCTGCGTTTTCAGCCGGCCGCCGACTGGCCCATCGGTCAGCGCTACCAGGTCGAGTTGTCGCGCAAGCAGTTCGCGGCCGCGCACGTCACGCTCGAGGACTACAAGTTCGAATTCCAGTCGCCGGCCTTCGTCGCCACGCTGAGCAACACCGAGTTTCATCAGGACCCGGTGGTTGCCGGCAACAAGAAAGTGGTCGCGAGCATCGCCTTTACGCATCCGGTCGATCCGGCGAGCTTCGAAAAGCGCGTGAAGCTGAAGATGTTCAACAAGGTGTCGGACAGCATCGAAAAGGAACTGGCCGCGCCGGCGTTCACCGTGATCTATGACAAGCTGAAGCTGAATGCTTTCGTGCATTCGGCGCAGCTG
The DNA here is from genome assembly GCF_937958065.1 of uncultured Steroidobacter sp. Classification (GTDB taxonomy): domain Bacteria; phylum Pseudomonadota; class Gammaproteobacteria; order Steroidobacterales; family Steroidobacteraceae; genus Steroidobacter. The sequence continues at coordinate 67,363 of NZ_CALFXI010000002.1, read as the reverse complement.
GAAGTGCCGCCCAAAGCCGGTCGCCTGCAAATCATCATCGAGCCCGGCACACGCGCGGCGCGCGGCGGCAATGAATCCAAAGACACGCTCACCGCCAACGTCGAGGTGCCCGGTCTCAACAGCTTGAAGGTTGCCAACCTCGCGCTCGACATCGTGCGCAATGAGCGCAACGAGCCCGATCAGGTGCTGCTGATCAACACGTCGTTCTCGGTGCCCGAGAAAGATCTGCCGCCGAAGGTGCATGCGTGGCTGCTGCCGGAAAGACATCCGGATCCGAAGCTGCAGGAGCAGTTCCGAGGCCGTACCGACCGACCCTATCCGTGGACCGACGCGACGTTCCGTCCCGAAGTGCTGACGCCGCAGAACGAGCTGAAGCTCGAACAGATTCCCGGCGAGCAGGAGCACTACGAGCTGCACAGCCTGCGCTATCGAGCCGCGCCCGGCCGTTATCTCTATATCAAGATCGATGCGGGCCTGAAGTCTTTCGGCGGCTACGTGCTCGGCGAGAGCGTCGAACGCATCGTGCAAGTGCCCGAGTTCCCGCGCGAGCTGAGCATCCTGCACCAAGGCTCGCTGCTGTCGATGTCGGGCGAGAAGACCGTGAGCTTGTTTGCTCGCAACCTGCCCGCCATTCGCGTCGAGATCGGCCGGTTGTTGCCGCGCCAGCTGCAACACCTCGTGACCCAGACCAGCGGCAGCTTCGGCACGCCGCAGTTCAACAACTGGGCGTTCGAATCGGCGAACATCACCGAGCGCTTCTACGAAGTCATCCGACTGGAATCGGGCGATCCGGGCAAAGCGCAGTACGAATCGGTCGACCTGGGCAAATATCTGGACGATAACGCCGGCGATCGCCGCGGCGTGTTCCTGCTGCGTGTGCAAGCCTGGAATCCGGACAGCAACCAGCCGCTGGATTACACCCCGGAGGCTTGGAATCAAACCATCGGTGCGCAACTCGCGGACGCACGCGTGATCGTGGTCACCGATCTGGGCCTGGTCGTGAAGCGCTCGGTCGACGGCTCGCAGGATGTGTTCGTGCAATCCATCGCAACCGGCGCGCCCATTGCGGGTGCGTCCGTGGAGATCATCGGCCGCAACGGCTTGCCCGTCCTGACCGAGACCAGCGATGGCGACGGTCACGTTCGCTTCCCCGACCTGAAGAGTTTCCAGCGCGAGAAAGCGCCGGTGCTCTATCTGGCACGCCGTGGCGGCGACAGCTCGTTCCTGCCGCTCGATTACCGCGGCCGCTCGCTCGACCTGTCGCGCTTCGAAATCGGCGGCGTCGAGAGCGCGGCCGAACGCACGGCGTTGTCCGCTTATATTTTCTCGGACCGCGGCATTTATCGACCGGGTGAAGAGATTCACGCCGGCGCGCTGGTGCGCAATCAGGAATGGAGCGGCCGGCTGTCCGACGTGCCGCTACGCCTCGAAGTCACCGATCCGCGAGGTACGGTGATCCGCCGCGAGACCTTCCGGCCCGGCCCCGCCGGGTTCGGCGAAATCCGGCAGGCGACCAAAGAAACATCGCCGACCGGCACGTACACCTTGTCGCTGTCCATCGTGCGCGATCAGTACCGCGCCGATCTGATCGGCTCGACGACCGTGCAAGTGCGCGACTTCCAACCGGACCGCCTGCGGATGAAGGCGGCGTTCTCCGCCACGTCCGCCGATGGCTGGGTGTCGCCGGATGATCTGGAAGCTCACATCCAACTGGAAAATCTGTTCGGAACGCCCGCCGAGAATCGGCGCATCGTGTCGAATCTGACGCTCACCCCGAACATTCCGTCGTTCCGCGCCTATCCGGACTATCAGTTCCATGATCCGCAATACGCGCGTGAAGGCTTCAGCGAGCAGCTCGCCGATGCAACCACGGATGCGCAAGGCAAAGCGACGCTCCCGCTGAATCTGCAGCGCTTTGCGAAGGCGACGTATCGCGTGCATCTGGTCTCGCAAGGCTTCGAGGCGGACGGCGGTCGAGGCGTCACGAGCGAAGCTGCACAGCTGGTGTCCAACATGCCGTACCTGGTCGGTTACAAACCGGATGGCGAGCTGGGCTACCTGTCGCGCAACAGCGAGCGCACCGTGAATCTCATTGCGATCGATCCGAAGGCGCAGCGCACGGAAGTGAGCGGACTGGTGCTGACGCGTTTGGAAACGCGCTTCGTCTCGGTGCTGATGCGCCAGGCGAACGGCACTTATAAATATGAGTCGCGTCGCAAAGAGACCTCGCTCGGCGATACGCCACTGACGATCCCAGCGACCGGTCATTCGCTCAAGCTGGTCACTGATGCACCGGGCAATTTCGCGTACGTCGTGAAAGACGCGTCCGGCCAGCAGCTCGCCCGCTTCGACTATCAGGTCGCGGGCGAAGGCAACGTGACTCGTACGCTGGAGAAGAACGCCGAGCTCCAGCTGACCCTGTCGAAGCGTGATTACGCGCCTGGCGAGGAAGTGGAAGTCTCGATTCGCGCTCCCTACGAAGGCGCGGGCTTGATCACCATCGAGCGCGAGCGCGTGTATGCCTGGAAATGGTTCAAGACTTCGACCACCAGCTCGGTGCAGCGGATCACGTTGCCGGAGGGCTTGGAAGGCAACGCGTATGTCTCGGTCACGTTCGTGCGCGACGCGGGCTCGTCCGAGATCTACACCAGCCCGATGTCCTACGGCGTGCAACCGTTCTCGATCGCGGTGGATGCGCGGCGCAATCCGGTCACCGTTGAAGCACCTTCGCTCGTGAAACCGGGCCAAGACCTGACGTTCCGTTATCGCACCGAGCGCCCGTCGCGGCTGGTGTTGTTCGCGGTGGATGAAGGCATTCTGCAGGTCGCGGCGTACAAGACACCCGACCCGCTCGGGTATTTCTTCCAGAAGCGTGCGCTCGAAGTGTCGACCACGCAGATCCTGGATCTGATCCTGCCCGAGTTCCGACAGCTCGGCCTGGCAGCGGCACCGGGTGGCGATGCGGAAGGCTTGCTGGGCAAGCATCTCAATCCGTTCCGTCGCAAAGGCGAGAAGCCGGTGGCGTACTGGTCGGGCATCGTCGATGCGGATTCGACGACGCGCGAGCTGAAGTACACGGTGCCTGATTACTTCAATGGCACGCTGCGCGTCATGGCGATCGCCGTGACTGATGATCGGGTGGGCGTGCACGAGAGTCGCACGCTGGTTCGCGGCGACTTCGTGCTGTCGCCAAATGCACCGACGACGGTATCGCCGGGCGACGAGTTCGATGTGAGCGTCGGCGTGTCCAACAACGTCGAAGGCTCGGGCACGAGCGCCACGATTGCTGTGACATTGGAAACGGACGCCGGCCTGGAAGTCGTGGGCGAACCGAAGCAGGACGTCGGCATCGCCGAAGGCCGCGAAGGCTCGGTGCGCTTCCGATTGCGGGCGAAGGATGCGCCGGGCCCGGCGAACATGAGCTTCAGCGCGCGCCTGGGTAACGCGAGCGGCAAACGGAAGATCGATCTCAGTGTGCGCCCGGCAACGCCGTTCATGACGCAGCTGAGCGCGGGCGTGCTGGAGCAAGGCGATCGCGAGATTCGCATAGAGCGGCAGATGTATCCGCATCACCGCAGGCTGGAAACCGGCGCGTCGATGCTGCCGCTGCAGTTCGCGCATGGCTTCGTCGCGTATCTCTCGAATTATCCATACGCGTGCACGGAGCAGATCGTCAGCATGTCGATGCCGGCGGTGCTGCTGACGTCACGGCCGGAGTTTGGGTACGTCAAGACGCGCGACGGCGCCGATATTGCTTCGCTGATCGGGGAACTGCGCTCGCGCCAGACGGAGACGGGCGCGTACAAGCTGTGGCCGGGCGGCAATGAGGTGGTCGAGTTCGTTTCGTTGTACGCCCAGCATCTGCTGCTGGAAGCGGGCGAGCGCGGTCAGGCCATCCCGGGCGATCTGGTCGCGAACGGCAACTCCTATCTGCGGCAGGTCGCGCAACGTGATGGCAACAATCTCACCGATGAGCGGCAGAGCGCATATGCGATTTATCTGCTGACGAGACAGGGTCAGCGCATGGCGGCGGAAATCAGCGCCGCCCGGAAGCGTTTGGCAGAGCGCTATCGAGGACAGTGGGAGAAGGATCTGACCGCTGCGTGGCTGGCGGCGGCGCTGGATCTGATGCGGCAGGATCGGGATGCGGAAAGCTTGATCTCGGGCACGCGTTTCGATGCGCCGGTCGATGAGCTGTACAACGATCCGATGACGCGCGATGCGTTGTTGCTGTTCGTCATCTCGCGGCACTTCCCGGAGCGATTGAAGACGGTGCCGAGCGAAGTGTTCACGACGATGGCGAAGCGAGTGACCGATGGTTACTACCATTCGCTGTCGGCGGGCACGACCTTGCTCGCGCTCGATGCGTATGCCGCCGCGACGGAGGGCGCGGCGCGCAATCTGGCGATTGCGGAGGTGCTCAAGAACAAGAGTGTTCGGGCGCTGGCGTTGCCGGAGAGCTTGTTCCCGACGGTGCAGTTCAGCGATCAGGCGGCTGCGCTGAAGTTCACGAACAACACCAATCTGAATGCGTACTACCTGATCGAGCAGTCCGGCTTCGACCGCAAGCCGCCTACGCAGGCGATCAAGCAGGGATTGGAAGTGTTGCGCGAGTACACGGACAGCAGCGGCAAGCCGATCACTCAGGTGAAGATGGGCGATCAGATCGATGTGCACTTGAAGTTCCGAGGTTTGAAGCAGGGCGAGTTCTCCAATCTCGCGTTGGTCGATCTGCTGCCCGGTGGCTTCGAGCTGGTCGTTCCGACCGAAGCGGCGCAGACGCCGTTTGCGGAGGCGGCGGAAGGTCAGGAAGACGGCGGTTACGAGCAGGTGTACGGCGGCTGGCGATGTCAGATCTGCGTCGGCAATCAGAAAGCGTCGCTGCACTATGCGGACATGCGTGAGGATCGCGTGGTGTTCTATGCGAATGCGAACAGTGAGGTTTCGGAGATCGTGTATCGCATCAAGGCGACGAACGTTGGGTCGTATGTGACGCCGCCGGCGTATGGCGAGGCGATGTATGACCGGAGCGTCGTTGGTCGGTCAGCGTCCGGGCGGATTGAGGTGTCGCGGCCGTGATGCAAAGAGGCGTCGGTGGTTCGGAGGGCGTCAGTGGCTCGCAGCGGGAGGGTCAGGGAGGTCCTCCCGGCACCGCGACGCACGCCGCGCCTGCGCTGTCGCGCGGCGCGCTGCTGTACCTCCCTGTAGCTGCTAATGGAAAAACGTCCCTGTTTTATCCATTTGCCGGGAGGACCTCCCTGACCCTCCCGCTGCCGACAGCGCCGGGGATGCGAGCGAAGTTGGCCGGAGATCGGAAATCGAGGCGTTTGCGGCCCAGTGGTCGATTGCCATCTCTCATTCAAGCCGCGGGGAGCGCAGTTCCTCGGAAGCGACGAAAGCGGTCATTCGCTGCGACGCTGCTCGCACGCTTGGCCTTCTCTTCCCCTTGCAAAACCTTCTTGAATCTTCAAGACCGGGAACCTAGCTGACATGCGTTGGCGGCGAGCAATCAGCGTTGCTGTAGCCATCACGATCGTAGCGGCGACGCTCGTCACCATCCGGCTGTGGCCGCGTGAACCGTTGGCCGAGAGAATCGCCTCCTCGACCGCCATCTTCGATCGCCATGGCCGACTACTAAGGCTCACGTTGGCGAGCGACCATCAGTATCGCTTGTGGATCCCGCTCGAAGACATCTCGCCCGAGCTCATAGAGGCGCTGCTCCTCCACGAAGACCAACACTTCTACTTGCACCCCGGCTTCAACGTCGCCTCGCTGATCCGCGCCGCCGTGTCGAGCTACTCCGGCGGCCCGCGGGTTGGCGGGTCGACGATCACGATGCAGCTCGCCCGTCTCATGTATGGGCTGAACACTCGAACCATCAGTGGCAAGCTCGAGCAGATCGTAAGGGCGATTCAATTGGAGCTGTGCTACTCGAAGCGGGATCTGCTCGAAGCGCATCTCAATCTGATGCCCTATGGAGGAAACATTCAGGGCGTCGGTGCGGCGAGCCTGATTTACTTCGATAAGTCGGCGAAGCGACTGGGACTCTCCGAGGCGCTGACCCTGGTGCTGATCCCACAGTCTCCCGCGCGTCGCGCACCCTCTCTCGACGAACCCGCCGACCTCCGCGATGCGCGCTTGCGTCTGTTCGCGCGTTGGGTGGAGCGACACCCGGATGCGGCCAGCGCCGCAGAGTACGTCGCCACGCCGTTACATTACGCCTCGTTGCGCGACCTGCCTTTCGCAGCGCCTCACTTCACGAACACGATCCTGCAGCGGTCCCGCCCCGCATCGGTTCATTCAGTAAACACGACGCTGGATCTGCGATCGCAACGAACGCTGGAACGGATCGTCGCGACCTACGTTCGCGAGCACGGCAATATCGGTATTCACAACGCCGCCGCGATGCTCGTCGACTATCGCGACCTTTCGGTGCGCGCGATGATCGGCTCGGCCGACTTCTTTGCGGCCAATATCGAAGGTCAGGTGAACGGCGCGCTTGCCAAACGCTCGCCAGGCTCGGCGCTGAAGCCGTTCATCTACGCCCTCGCCATCGACCAGGGCGTGATTCATCCGCAAACCGTCCTGAAAGACACGCCGACTGCGTTCGGCCCCTTCAACCCGGAGAACTTCGACGGCCGCTTCGTCGGTCCGATCACCGCGCGGGAAGCATTGATCCGATCTCGCAATGTGCCGGCACTGACGCTCGCATCCCAACTGTCGACACCCTCGCTCTACCAATTCCTGCGCAGCGCCGGCATCAGCAGGATGGCGAGCGAAAAACACTACGGCCTGGCGCTGGCGCTGGGCGGTGGCGAAGTCACGATGGAAGAGACCGCCACGTTGTATGCCATGCTGGCAAATCGCGGCCGCCTCGCACCGTTGCGCTATCTCGCCGACGAGCCACGGACCGAGGGAGTCCGCATGCTGTCGGAAGAAGCGAGCTTCATGACCTTGGATATGCTGCGCTCGGCGCCGCGGCCGGAGGATTCATTTGCCCGTCGTCGCAGCGGCGTGCAGGCCGCATGGAAAACGGGCACGTCCTGGGGCTTCCGGGATGCCTGGACCGCTGGCACTTTCGGTCCTTACGTGCTGGTCGTGTGGGTCGGCAACTTCGACGGCCGTGGCAATCCGGCATTCGTCGGCGTGCAGGCGGCGGCGCCGTTGTTCTTCCGCCTGCTCGATGGGCTGGCGGCGCAGGAACAGCTGATCGAACCGATTTTCCGGCAGCCGCCGCGCATGGAGCGAGTCGAAGTCTGCAGTGCCTCGGGCGATCTGCCGAACGCCGAGTGTCCGCAGGTGGTGAGCACCTGGTACATCCCCGGCGTGTCACCGATTCGAGTGAGTCAGATTCATCGTCGGGTCTGGATCGACACCAGAACCGGCGAGCAGGCCTGCCCGCCCTACGATCCGGCCCATACACGCAGCGAGGTGTATGAGTTCTGGCCCACGGATCTGTTGCAATTGTTCGCGCAGGCGGGCATTCCCCGGCGGCGCCCTCCGCCGCCGGCGGACTGCCAACGAGATGTTCCCAGTGGCACCGCGCCGCAGATCACATCGCCGGTGATCGCTGTGACTTACACGGTGCGCAGCGGGCGCGTCGGCAGCGAAGCGATTCCGTTGGCGGCCAATGCGGACAGCGAGGTGCGGCGCCTGCACTGGTTCGTCGATGAAAGTTACGTCGGGACGGGTGCGCCCGGCGTGGCGATCGGCTGGCATCCGTCACGTGCCGGTCATTACATGGTGCGCACGGTGGACGATCGCGGTCGGGCCGATAGCCGGGAATTGGTCGTGGAGCTGGTTCGTTAACCGGGTCTCGCGGGAACTGGTCGACGATTCGAATGGAGCGGTTACTATTGAGAGCCTCGCGGGTGGTGCTCCGCCCGTGCCCCTCGACCCACAGGTAACTCCTAGCGCATGCACCATCAATCCGAGCTGATTGCCCTGATCGCCATGGGTTTCGTGCTGGCCATGGGTTTTGGCTTTCTGGCCTCCAAGTTGCGCATGCCGCCGCTGGTCGGTTACCTGGTCGCCGGAATTGCAATCGGCCCGTTCACGCCGGGGTTCGTCGCCGACGCAGGGCTGGCGGGGCAGCTGGCGGAGATCGGTGTGATCCTGCTGATGTTTGGCGTCGGATTGCACTTCTCGATTGGAACCCTGCTCAAGGTGCGCACCATTGCGTTGCCCGGCGCGGTCGTACAGATCGCGGTCGCGACGGTCATTGGCTGGGGGCTGGCGCGTTGGTGGGGCTGGAGTACCGCGGCGGGCGTCGTGTTCGGTCTGGCGCTGTCGGTTGCCAGTACCGTGGTGTTGTTACGAGCGCTCGAACAACGCAACGAGCTGGATACTGAACAGGGCCGCATCGCGGTGGGCTGGCTGATCGTCGAGGACCTGGCGATGGTGCTGGCACTGGTGTTCCTGCCTGCGCTCGCACATACGGGCGATGAGGTCGGGCAAACCAGTCTGCTCGCGAGCCTGGGGCTGACGACGTTGAAGGTCGCCATTTTCGTCGCCCTGATGCTGGTCGGTGGCCGACGCGTCGTGCCTTGGTTGCTGGCACAGGTCGCGCGCACTGGTTCGCGTGAGTTGTTCACCCTGGCGGTGTTGGCGATTGCGCTCGGTATCGCTTACGGATCGGCGGTGCTGTTCGATGTGTCTTTCGCGCTCGGTGCGTTCTTCGCCGGCGTGATGCTGGCCGAGTCGGATCTGAGTCATCAGGCGGCGGAGAATTCGCTGCCCTTGCAGGATGCGTTCGCGGTGATGTTCTTCGTGTCGGTGGGCATGTTGTTCGACCCCGCGGTGATCCTGCGTCAGCCGCTGGATCTGCTCGGCGTCCTGTTCGTCATTCTGATCGGCAAGTCGTTGGCGGCGTTCGCGATCGTGCTGGCGTTCGGTTACGCCGTGCGTACCGCCCTGACGATTTCGGCGAGCCTGGCCCAGATCGGTGAGTTTTCTTTCATTCTTGCCGGCCTGGGCGTGGGGCTCGGCTTGCTGCCAGCGGAAGGTCGCGACTTGATCCTCGCGGGCGCGCTGCTATCGATCACCCTCAATCCATTCGCCTTCGCGACCATCGAACCGATCGCGCGCTGGGTGAACGAGCGGCCCAAGCTGCTCGCCTTCCTGACTCCCAAAGACGGCAAGCTCGCGGCGCTGCCGCGCGACCAGAAGGTTTCCAATCTGCGCAATCATGCGGTGATCGTTGGTTACGGCCGCGTCGGCAGTGTGGTCGGTTATGGGTTGCAGGCGCAGGGCCTCGAATACGTCGTCGTCGAGATGAGCCGTCGCGTGGTCGATCAGTTGCGCCAGGACAAGATCACTGCGGTGTATGGCGACGCCACCGCCCATGGGGTGCTCGACCTCGCACAGATCGAACACGCGCGCTTGCTGGTAATTGCCTCCCCCGACGGCTTCCACGCTCGCCGCATCCTCGAACTCGCCCGCGCGAAGAACCCGCATATCGCCATCGTCGTGCGCACTCATAGCTCTTCGGAGCTGAAATATCTGATCCGCCAGGGCGTCGACCGCGCCGTCATGGGCGAGCTGGAGCTCGCACTGGAGATGACCGACTACGCACTACGCAGCCTCGGCGTCTCCGAAGAACGCTGCAAGGTCCTCACGCACTGGCTGAGAAACGAAGGCATCGCGGGAACGCCGAAGGATCCGGGAGCGTAACTCACCGATTCGCCCTCGGTCCGCGCGCCGAGCGTGAGCTACTTGGCTTTCGCGATGTACCTGATGCCCGGAATGGGGGCGAAATCAGCATCCTGAGTCCACAGCACAGCATCCCGTGATGTCGCTGTGGCCAGAATGATGCTGTCTGCCATCGGCAAAGCCAGCTTCCGGGAAATCCGCGCCGCGCTCAGCGCAAGGGGCGCGGTCAAGCTGACAATTTCGCATTGATGCATCAAAGCTGTTGCCTGCAGTGCTGCTGCCTCATCTCGTTGCTGCAGGATGCGCTTGAAGACTTCATAGATTGAAATCGTAGGAACGACCAGTTCTTCGATGCTCTCCAATGCCGGAGCAAAGAAGCTGGCGTTCGGCCCGTCGGCGAAGTCCTCCAGCCAGCCGGAGGAATCGACCACGTTCATGCGCGACCATGATCTCGTTTCACTGCGGTATCGATTCCCTTGAGCATGCCGCGTGCTTTGCGCATGGGCCGCAGCGGGATCAGCTCGATGCGATCCTGATACTGGAGGGCCTGGATACGCTGGCCGGGCTTGATGCCGAGGGCATCGCGAATGACCTGCGGAATGACCACCTGGAACCTGGGTGAAACCGTCACTGTCGTCATGTGGCTTCCTCTGGAGGGTGGCGCTTTGCAGGCATGGTGGAAGCCTCTCGTTTGGATGTCCAGCGGTTTTGAATTCGATGCTCCGCGCGATTGCCGCGCGTTTCACCACGGACACATTACGAGGACTGGCAGAGAGCGCAAGAGAAAGAATTCGCGCAATGCGCCTACGGGCAACTCACCGGAGCAGCGCGTGCAGGATGACGGCGGGAAACAATGTGAACAGGCCGGACAGCGCGATGGAGATCATGACCAGCAGATAAGTTGCGAGGGTCATCAGGGCGACGACGAACACGCCGGCAACGGCGATGAAGATTTGAAGCCAGAACGCCATGGGAGGAGGCGGAGATAGCGTGACTGTGGCGCCCATGCGCGCGAGGGCCTTGAGGCGTTTGTCATGCGCTGGATACATGGGCAGACTCGAGCCGCTGAGCAGTCCGGCGCCATGGGCGCCGCCGGCGACCAGCATGTGCGAGCACCAGGCGGGAAAACCACTGCCGTTACCGAGTTCGCCGAGGGCGTCGCTGAGGGCTTGGGGATCGCGGGTGAGCTGGACGGCGATGGCGTCGGCGAGATATTTGCGACGGCGCCAGATCAGGGCGAGCAGCGGTTCCAGGAAGAAATTGCTGACCATGCCGCCAAAGAAGCCACTGATGACGATCGGGCCGTACAGCGGCATGCGAATCCACTCGCGCCAGGTGAGCTTGTTCGACGTGCTGGAAGGTCGGCCCCGGGTTTGGCCGAATGGATTGATGAGCTCGAGGATCAAGCGGGAATCCGCGCGCGAGGCGCCACGCTTCAACGCTTCACGCAGCGTTTGCCACAGCCGCGACCAGCCGGGCGGATCGACGATGCCATCGCTGAGCCGCGCAACGAAACCGAACAAACTCAGCGTCTGCGCCACCCGCATCCCTTGCACCACATCGCCATTGGCGATGAGTCCGATGAGATGGCCCGCGACCGCCTGCATCTGCCCGCGATTCAGCGTTTCCAGCAGCCCCGTGGAAACCAGCACCGTCACTGTCGCATCGCCCGGCCCGTACACAGCCGCGTTGACAGCCGACACATCGATGATCGCCAGCTTCGGCATCTTGATATTGGCGGCGATGGCCATTTCGGTAACGACGTTCGCGAATCGCTGTTCCGCAAGGACGCTCTGATTCGGCGCTCGCAGCGCCAGTTCCTGCACACTGCTCTCCTCCGCCTCGCGGACGATACGTCGCAATGTCAGCAACACGATCAGAACAGCAATCAGACCAGGGACCGCCGCCACGAACGCGAGATACACCCAACGACTCGCGGGCAGCGTCTCCATGTGGTCGCTCACCTCGCCCAACGTATCCAGCATCACCCCCAGCAGATTGGGCATCGGCACGAACAGATTGATCACATCGAGCAGCAATCCCATCAGCGCATAGAACAGCGGCGCCGTCAGCGTCGCAACGACGAACGCAAGGATCGCAATACAAACGGCAGCGACCGCACTCACCTGCCAGGCCGCGCGACGATGACGCGCGATGGCAGCAAAGAAGCTTTCGCGCTGTTCCGCAGTCCAGAGAGGCAGCTCGGCCGCCGACATGTCACTCCACCCAGTTGAACGAACGGGTCACCGCTTTTCGCCAGGACGAATACAAGTGCCCGCGATCTTCCTTGCTCATCCGCGGCTGCCAGGTGTGTGAGACAGCCCAATTGCGCCGCAGATCGTCGGTGCTCTTCCAATAGCCGGTCGCAAGCCCAGCGGCATACGCCGCGCCCAACGCGGTCGTCTCGGTCACTTTGGGCCGCACCACGCTCACGTCCAGAATGTCCGATTGAAACTGCATCAACAGCTCGTTCACCACCATGCCGCCATCGACACGCAGCTCCTGCAGTCGAATGCGGGAATCCTGCTCCATCGCCGCCACCACGTCGCGCGTCTGGTAAGCGGTCGCCTCCAGCGCTGCACGAGCGATGTGACCGCGGTTTGCGTAACGCGTCAGCCCCGTGATCACTCCGCGCGCGTGATCTTTCCAATAAGGCGCATACAACCCCGAGAACGCCGGCACGATGTAAACGTCGCCGTTGTCCTGCACGCTGGCCGCGAGCGCCTCGATCTCGCTGCTGCTGCGAATCAGGCCCAGGTTGTCACGCAGCCATTGCACCAGTGCGCCGGAGATCGCGATCGAACCTTCTAACGCAAAGCAGGCGGGATTCCTGCCAAACCGATATGCGACGGTGGTCACGAGACCGGCCGCCGACGACACCGGCTGGTGCCCGGTGTTCATGAGCAGAAAGCAACCGGTGCCATAGGTGTTCTTGGCCTCGCCCGGCTGAAAGCAGGTCTGCCCGACCAGCGCGGCCTGCTGATCGCCCAGAATGCCCGCGATGCGCACGCCTTTGAGCGGGCCCTCGGCGACCTGGCCGTAAACCTCGCTGGAGGAAGCAATCTTCGGCAACACACTGCGCGGGATCGAGAACGCTTGCAGCAGCTCGTCCTCCCATTGCAGGGAGTTGAGCCCCATCAACTGCGTGCGGCTCGCATTGGTTACATCGGTCAGATGCAGGCCGCCATTGACGCCGCCGGTCAGGTTCCACAACACCCAGGTGTCCATGGTTCCGAACATCAGATGCCCGGCATCGGCGAGCGCCCGGGCGTTCGGTACGTTCTGCAGCAGCCACTTCAGCTTCAGCCCGCTGAAATAGCTCGCGAGCGGCAAACCGGTGAGCGCGCGGAAACGGTCCTTGCCGCCCTGGCCCGAAAAGTACGCAACGAGCGGATCGACGCGAGTGTCCTGCCACACCAGTGCGTTGTACAAAGGTTCGCCGGTGCGGCGATCCCAGATCATGGTGGTCTCGCGCTGGTTGGTGATGCCGATCGCAACGAGATCCCTGGCCGTGAGCTGCGCGGTTCGCAAGGCTTCGGCGATCACCGCGTCGGTGTTGCGGGCGATGTCGATCGGCGAATGCTCGACCCAGCCGGGTTGCGGGAAGATCTGCGGATGTTCCTGTTGAGCACAGGCAACGATGTTGCCGGCCTGATCGAACACGATGAAACGGGTGCTGGTCGTGCCTTGATCGATGGCGCCAACGAAGGAGCTCATGACGTGCCTCGGTCACTGAGTGGGACGGCTGGCCGGTTGATAGCACGAAACCCGGCGAAAAGGGCACCCTTCAGGTCAGAAAGGCGCGCCTGAATTCCTCGCCGGGCAGCGGCCGGCCGAAGTAGAAGCCTTGCAGCTCGTCGCAATGATTGGCGCGCAGGAACTCGATCTGCTGCTCAGTCTCGACGCCTTCGGCGACGACCTTCAGGCCGAGGTTGTGGCCGAGCGCGATGATGGCTCGCACGATGGTCGCGTCGTCCTGATCGTGACAGATGTCCTGCACGAACGAGCGATCCACTTTCAGCCGATCGACGGGGAAGCGTTTCAGATAGCTCAGGCTGGAATAGCCGGTGCCGAAATCGTCCAGCGCGATCTGCACCCCCAGGTCGTTGAGCTCGCCGAGCATGGCGATGAACTGATCGGCATCGTGCATCACGGCGCTCTCGGTCAGCTCCACTTCGAGATAGCGCGCCTCGAGGCCGGTCTCTCGCAGCACCTCGGCGATGGTTTGCACCAGGTTGTCCTGCCGAAACTGCCGCACTGACACGTTCACCGAGACGACGAACGGCGGGAGCCCCGCGTCCTGCCACGCCTTGTTCTGAGCGCAGGCGGCGCGCAGCACCCATTTGCCGATCGGCACGATCAGACCGATCTCTTCCGCGACGGGAATGAATCGCGAGGGCGGCGTGCTTTCTTCATCCGAGATGTGCCAGCGGATCAACGCCTCCGCGCCGGTGATTCGACGCGTCCGCATATCCACGCGCGGCTGATAGTGCAGCGAGAACTGCTGGCGCTCCAGAGCCCGACGCAATTTGTTCTCCAGCTCCAGCCGTTCCGTGATCAGCGCGTTCAGCTCGGCGGTGAAGAACTGGAAGTTGTTGCGCCCTTTTTCCTTGGCGCGATACATCGCCTGATCGGCGTGCTTGAGCAAGGTCTCGGCATTCGAGCCATCGTCCGGGTAGAGCGCGACGCCCATGCTGCAGGTGACATTGAAATCGCCTTGCGGACTGGTCCAGGGCTGCGAGATCGCCTGCAGCATGCGTTCGAGCACCACCGCGACTGCATCCGGCCCGCGCTGGCCGTTGATGAGCAGCACGAACTCGTCGCCGCCCAGTCGCGCCACCGTGTCGCCTTCACGCACGTTCGATCGCAGCCGCTCGGCCATGGCGCGCAACAGCTCATCGCCGACGTGATGTCCCAACCCGTCATTGATGAACTTGAAACGATCCAGGTCGACGAACACCACGGCCAGGCGAGTGCCATGAGCGGCGGCGGAGCGAATGTCTTGCTGTAAGCGGTCGTGCAGCAGCGAGCGATTGGCGAGCCCGGTCAGGGTGTCGAAATTCGCCTGCTGCTCGATGCGAGCCTGGTAGAGCTTGCGCTCGGTGATGTCTTCGACCGTGCCTTCGTAACAAACGACGTGACCGGTTTCGTCGAACACGGCGCGCGCGTTCTCGGAAATCCAGATGACTTCGCCGCTCTTGCGATACACCTGCGATTCAAAACCGCTGACCGAGCCGCGCGCCTTCGCCAGCGCCATGAACTCTTCGCGGCGGGACGGTTCGACGTACAGCTGATTGCCAATGTCCTTGAGCTGAGCGATCAGCTCGGCGGGACTGTCGAACCCATAGATGCGCGCCAGCGCCGGATTGGCATCGAGATACTGCCCATCGATGCTGGTGCGAAAGATGCCTTCGATGGCGTTCTCGAACAGGTTGTAATAACGGCGCTCGGCCTCGCGCAGTGCCTGGCTGGATGCCTTGCGAATCGTGATGTCCTGGATCAGTCCTTCGATGGCCTGCAGCTTGCCGTGAATGTCATAGATGCCGGTGCCCCGCTCCCACACCCAGCGAGTCTCGCCGGTTGCGTGGACGATGCGGTACTCGCAGTCGAAACGGCCCTGCGTGCGCAGACCGGCATACATCTCCCTGCGAACCCGCTCGCGATCCTCGGGATGGGTGATCTGCTCGTAGGAAACGCGCTTGTTGAACAGCAGGTCGGAGGCGTCGTATCCAGTCAGCCGGCGCACGCCTTCGCTGACGAACTCCATGGTCCAGTCGGCATCGTCACGGCAGCGATAGACCATGCCGTCGAGGTTGCCGATCAACGTACGGAGCATGCGCGCGGTTTCGGTGCTCCCTGCGGTGTCGTAACTGACGGTCGGTTGCTGCGAGATCGATGTGACGCTGGGCTGCATGCCTTGGTTATCGCGACAGGAACCGCTGAATAGCAGCCGGGGAGCGCAGTCGCGCGGGGCTTTGTCACAGAAATGAGGGTCGGCGTCAATGGCTTCGACGCCGAGCTGCAAGCTCATCGCTGTCGAGCGGGCCCTGCACCCGCGAAGTGCAGCGGCCCGCCCCAACAGCGAGCCGCTCACCAGGCGATGCCGTAGTCCTCGCCGTGATACGCCGCCGCGCCCCAGAACGTGCCGTGCCTGGTATCGATTTGAATGGCGGTGATGGGCCCGGAATTGTTTGCCGAAAATTCCAGTTTGTAACCTTTCCTGGTGAGCTCGCTGCGCACCCAGGGCGGCACCGATTCGGCCAGCGTCAGTCGGCCGGGAATGGACTCGTGCGCACCGAAGGAATCGCGCAGCTGATAGCTGGTGATGTTGGCGCCCTCGGCCGCTTCCTGCGGGGTCATGCCGAACTCGACCACGTTCAAGAAGAACTGCAGCAGGTTCTGTTCCTGCGTGTCGCCGCCTTGCACGGCGAATGCGAGGTACGGCTTGCCGTCCTTCAGCGCCATCGAGGGCGTCAGGGTCGCGCGTGGCCGTTTGCCGGGTGCGACGACATTGAAGGGATTGTCGTTGGGATCGAGCACGAAACTCTGCATGCGCTGACTCATGCCGATGCCGGTCTTGCCCGCGATGGTGGCCGGCAGCCAGCCGCCGCTCGGCGTGACCGAAACGACCCAACCTTCCTTGTCGACCGCTTCGACGGTGGTCGTGCCGAGCCGGAACGTGCGATCGAATTCGGCGAGCGCCGTCGGGCTCCATTGATTCGGCTTGGACTTGTCCTTGCCGGGCTTGACCGTGCGCCACGCCTCGAGCTGCGCCTTGAAGGGATTGGTCGCGCCCTGGAACGGATACGGATCGCCGGGGCGAATGTCCGGATCGTTGCGATCCTCCTGGATCAGCTTGGCGCGCTCGCGCGCATATTCCTTCGACAGCAGGCCCTTGATGGGCTCCTCGGGCGGGAAGCGCGAATCGCCGTAATAGAAATCTCGATCGGCGAACGCCAGGCTCAGGGTTTGATACAACGTGTGGATGTACCGCGAGCTGTTGTAGCCCATCGACTTCAGATCGAAGTTTTCCAGGATGTTCAGAGCCTGCAGCATCGACGGCCCCTGCACCCAGGTGGTGAGCTTGTAGACCTCGATGCCCTTGTAGCTGGTGCTCACGGGCTCTTCGAGGTGGACCTGCCAGTTCGCCAGATCTTCGGGCGTGTGCAGGCCACCGAGCTCTTGCGAGCCGCGCGCGAACTCCTTGGCGATGTCACCTTTATAGAAGCGATCGTAGGCAGCCATGATGGCCTGCTTGCGATTCTTGCCCGCCTTGCGCGCCTTCGCTTCCGCATCGACCAGCTTGCGCAGCGTCACGGCAAGCTCGGGTTGCCGGAAGATTTCCCCGGGTTCCGGACCGACGCGTGAATAACCGGGCAAGGGCTTGCCGTCCTTGCCTTCGTGAATCAGGAACGTGCGGCGCGACTCGGGCCATTTGCGCAGCTCGTCCTGCCACTTCTCGATCAGGTCGGCGGTCTGCGCCTCGATGGGATAGCCATCGGCCAGTTCGATCGCGGGCGCCAGCACCTCGGCGAGGCTGAGTTTTCCATACTCGGCGAGCATCACCATGATGCCGCCCGGCGTGCCCGGTGTGACCGCGGCCAGCGGCCCGAACTCGGGTGGATAGTCATAACCTTTGGAACGATAGAACTCGGGCGTCGCACCGGTCGGCGCGACACCCAGCGCATTCACGCCAATCACTTTCCGAGTGTGCGGGTTGTAGATCAGCGCCTGGGTTTCGCCACCCCAGCTCAGCACGTCCCACATGGTGGAAGTGGCGGCGATCATGGCGCACGCCGCGTCGACCGCGTTTCCTCCCTGCATGAAGATGCGCGCGCCCGCGGTCGCTGCCAGCGGCTTACCTGTCACCGCGACCCAGTGCTGACCATGTAACGGCGGCTTTACTGTTTTGGCTTGCGAAGGTGCGGCGACGGTCGCAACCAACGCGGCCAGCGCGACGGCCAGCCGCGTGCTCACTCGTTTGGAATGCAATGGCATGACCCTACCTGTCTCGTGGCGGCCGCCAGGCGGCGGCGAAGGCCAGGATCTTAGCGCGACGGGATGCTGGTGCGGTCCAAAGAAAGAGCGGCCGCGGGAGCTGAGATGGCAGGAGGAGCGGCGCGCGCAGGCGCCGCTCCTGAAGCGCTGTTACATCCGCCAGCGGACGCCGAGAGCGAACGAGCGGCTGAGCAGGAGGTTGCCGAAGTTGGTGGTTCCCGGGCTGCCCGCCGAGCCGAAGCGGTAATACGCCTGCTGCATCTCTTCGGTGAGATTGACCGCATCGAACGAAATCGCCAGCTTGTCATTCACATCGTATGAGACCTGCAGGTCCAGGCTCGCTTCCGACTTGCGCCAGATACCGATCGGGTTCGCGAACAGGCGCGCTTCGTTGTTGTTCAGGAAGTCATCGCGCCACACGTACGACAGGCGCGCGCCGACGCCGGCACGGTCGTAGGCCAAGGTGATGTTGTACGAGGTATCGGACACGCCGAAGAACTCGGATTTCTCCGTGCCGATGATCTCGCCCGCCGGATCGGTGAGCGGAATGGTCTGCTCCGAGTCGAGCTTGGTGAAGCTGCCGGTGACGCCCAGGCCTTTGAGCACGCCGGGCAGGTAGTCCGGGAAATACACAAAGCCCAGCTCCAGGCCTTCGAGCTTGCCGTCGGAGGCGTTCACCGGCTGCGTGACCACGAACGAGCTGGTGTTCAGGCCGGTGTTCGGGATGGTGATACGACGGGTGAGCGGCACCACCAGGCCCTCGATGTCACGACGGAACAGCGTGGCGTAGAGCGCGCTGTCGGTGGCGAAGTACCACTCGGCGGTCAGATCGTAATTCTTGGCCTTGGCCGCCTCCAGATCCGGATTGCCTCCCGTGCCCGTGCCGTACCCGACCTGGGTCAGGTCGCCGGTCAGCGCGAAATTCGAGTTCAGGTCCGCGAACGCGGGTCGACGCAGCGTCTCGCCGTAGTTGAAGCGCAGATTCACGTCTTCGGTCACCGCGTAACGCAACGTCAGCGACGGCAACAACTCACTGACGCTCTTCTTCGAGGAAGTACGATCGCCATCGATCACGTCGGTGAACTGCATCGGCGTATCCACAGACACGTAACGCAGGCCGAGCTGGCCCTGCAACTTGCCGAGCTCGATATCGGTCTGGATATAAGCGGACGCGGTGCGCTCCTTGACCTCGAAGGCGCGGAGCAACTGCGGGCCCGCGGGGTCGACACCATACAAGGCCCGCACTTCAGCCGCATGATCGTTGAGGTAGTACCCATTCACGACCGCCCAGGTGGTGGGAACATTGCCGTTGCCATCGAAGAAGTCACGGTTGGTGTAGATCATCCCGGACGGCAGCGTCGACATGCTTCGTCCCAGGAACGGCTCGGGGGTGGGCCGCGGGCTGTACGATTCGGCGGACCGGTCGTCGTAGCGCACGCCGAAGCTCAGCATCCGGAACAGGCCATTACCCAGCTCGTAGTCGCCGTCGATCTGCAGCGTCTGAGCGCCGCCCTTCTGACGACCGCGATTCTGGAACAATGCCCCGACGGTCCAGTCGTTCGGATCGAGCAGTTCCGCGTCGTCGTTGAAGCGCCACGACGGAATGCCGTTGCCCGCGTTGAAATCGACAGTGACCGAGTCAGGCACGCGCTCGGTGCGCACGGCGATGAAACGGGTGTTGAACTCGCTGGTCTGCACCGACAGATCGGCGCTCAGCGCGAATCGATCGGTGACCTGCCACTTGCCGTTCAACGCGTACACGAACGTGTCGGTGTCCTGTTCCGTGGCGTCGCCGCTGTTGAAGCCGAACGGCGCACCGACGGTGCGCGTCTTGATCATGTTGGTGCCGGGATACAGCGTGATGGTCGACGCGGGATTCGGGCCGAGCGTGCCCCACCAATCCGCGAACGTAAAATGCAGATTGTTGAACATCTCCTCGCGATAGCCCTGATAGAAGACTTCAACGGTGTATTCGGACGTGTCGTTCGGGGCCCACTGTACCGCCACGGTCGCGGCAGGACGCTCGCGATCGCCCTGGAAATCGCTGGCGAAGAGCGCATCGCGGCCCAGCAGATAGGGATACTGCACGCCGTTGAAAGTGAGCGTGGAGCCCGGCGCGGTAGGCAGACCTTCGTCGGTGCCTGCCTGCCAGATCGGATCTTCGGAAACGCGGCAATCGCCGTTGAAAATGCGTTCGAGCGGTGTCCAGTTCGCAGCAGCGCCCGTGCCTTCGCAGTTCAAGCCCTGGGGCGGATTGTCCGCAGTCGCAAACGGCACCAGTGCACCGGCGGTGACGCTCTGATCGCGATATCGCACGCGCGAGTAGCTGGCATTCGCCATGACGCCAAACCTGCCTTCGCCGACGTCCCAGCTATTGGCGATGAGCAAGCTTGCGTTCGGGTCGATTTCGTCGCGCTGTTGCTGCGTGGTGGCGCGAGCATTCAGGGAAAGTTCCAGGCCGTCGAAATCGAACGGCCGTCGCGTGGTCACATCGATCTGACCGGCCAGGCCGGTTTCGAGTTGTTCGGCCGAGCGCGTCTTGTACACGTCGATCTTGCCGATCAGGTTCGAGGGAATGTCCTGCAGCGACAGCGAGCGCGCCGATGCAGTGAACACGTTGCGGCCGTTCCAGGTCGTGGTCACGTCGTTCAGACCGCGGATCACGATGCCTTCGGCTTCGCCGCCGCCTCGATCCGTGATCTGCACACCCGTAATTCGCTGCAGAGCTTCGACGACATTGTTGTCGGGCAGCTTGCCGATGTCCTGGGCAACGATGGATTCGACCACCTGCGTCGAGTTCCGTTTGTTCTCCAGGCCCTGCACCAGGCTGGCGCGCACGCCGGTGACGACGACTTCCTCGAGCTCGACGGTTTGCGTCGTTTGTTGCGCGACTGCGCTCACCGACAAGGAAAGCGCTGCCATAGCAGACGCCGAACGAATCCTGATTAGCTTCGCCACGATGCTATCCCCCAAGAGCTGCCGTTACGGCTTGATTGATTTCTCAGACAAATGCTAGCTGCAAAATGTCGGACAAATCAAGATTCGAATCGCGACGAACCGAAACCCGGGGGTCGTCGTGGCGGCATGAGCCTGCAAAATCTCTAAGTAAGACAGCAACTTACAGCGCCCCGGAGCCGGGCGACAGCTTCTTTCACGCGCTCACTTGTGATCGCGGCGGCACCCCAGGACAATCGCAACGGTCGCAATGCGCGACCTCCAGAAGGCACCGATGTCCGTTACCAAGCCGAGCAAAGTTGCCGCCGCGGGCGCGCCGAAAAATCGCAAGGAGCTGCGTCTGCACAGCTCCATCGCGCGCGATCTGGGGCTGCGCATCGTGTCGGGCCGCTACCGTCCCGGCCATGTGCTGACGGGCGAGATCGAAGCGAGCGGCAGACTGAAAGTTTCACGCTCCGCTTATCGCGAGGCGGTGCGCATGCTGGCCGCGAAAGGTCTGGTACAAAGCCGGACTCGCACCGGCACGCGCGTCAGCTCGGTCGAGCAATGGCATTTGTTGGATCCCGATGTGCTCACCTGGGTGTTCGCTGGCGAGCCCGAGCTGGCAGTGCTGCAGGGTTTGTTTGAATTGCGCACCATCATCGAGCCCGAAGCCGCGGCGATCGCCGCGGCACGGCGCAGTGACAGGAATGTCGCGGTGATGCGCGACGCGCTGGAGAGAATGAGCCTGCATACCGTGAACGTCGAAGCAGGCCGCATCGCCGACAAGGAATTTCACTCCGAATTGCTGCGCGCCACCCGCAATCCTTTCATCATTTCGCTGACAAATGGCGTGGCCGCGGCGGTGCACGCGCTCACGGAATTCAAACAACGCGAAAAGGCGCTGAAGCGCGATCCGTTGCCCGAACACTGGCGCGTGCTCGAAGCCATCGAATCAAAGGACACGGAACGAGCCAGAGCCTCCATGACCGAGCTGATTCGACTGGCCATCACCGACATGCCAGTGAAGCGCTGGCCCGAGAACTGGACCGACAGCCGCCTGCTGCGGGATTCGGACTGAAAAAACAGGGCCCGTCGACGTTGCCATCGACGGGCCCGGAGCGAACGTTCGAAAGAAATATTTATTCCGTCTGGGTGGTGAGCTGCGCCTGCGAGGCCTTGCGCGCGGCTTCGAACTCATCTCCCGGCAGCCACTTCGGCAGATCCGCGGGGGCGGCGTTCGCGACGTTGTTACCAACGTAGAACAGCAGCTGCGCGTCTTCGATCATGCCGTCGTAGTTCCAGCTGTCCGAAATCTCGTCGGACTGCTGGTGATAGTGTTTCTCTTCGTACTCCGCGTGCTGTTCCTTGCCCCAGCCCGCCGGCTTGCCGATGAAGTCCGTGCCGGTGTCCAGGTACAACGCGGGCACGCCGATCTTCGCGAAGTTGAACTGATCGGAACGGTAGAAGAAGCCGCGATCCGGGAATTGATCGGGTGTCACCACACGGCCTTGCATCGTGGCGATGGCATTCACGTAATCGTCGATAGTGGACTTGCCCTTGCCGACGAACACGATGTCCTTGGCGCGACCGAAAATGTTGCCGCCATCGATGTTGATGTTCGCCGCAATCTTGCCGGGCGGGACGGTCGGATGCTGGGCGTAATACTGCGAGCCGAGCAGGCCCTGCTCTTCCGCCGCGACCAGCAACAGCATGATCGAGCGCTTCGGCGGCTGCGGCAGCGCCTTGAAGGCCTTGCCGATCGCGAGCACCTGAGCCACGCCCGAAGCGTTGTCCATCGCGCCGTTGAAGATCCTGTCGCCGTTCGCATCGGGCTCGCCGACCCCGAGGTGATCATGATGCGCGGTGTAGATCACATACTCGTTGCTGAGCTGCGGATCGCTGCCCTTGAGCACGCCGTAGACATTCGCGGTGCTGGAGCGGTTCAGCCTGGTCTTGAAATCGAGCGACGTGCTGACCCCGAGCGGCACCGGCTTGAAATCCTTCGACTTGGCCGACTGAATCAGCTGATCCAGGTCCTGCCCGGCGAACTTGACCAGCTCGCGCGATGCGTCCTCGGTCAGCCAGCCTTTGACCTGGATGCGCGGCTCGTCCGCCGCCGGCAGCTCGACTTGCTCGCCCGACCACGAGCTCTGCACGACCTGGAACGGATAACCCGCCGACGGCGTCGTGTGAATGATGATTGCGCCGGCCGCGCCCTGGCGCGCGGCGCTTTCGTACTTGTAGCTCCAGCGACCGTAATACAGGCGCGTGTCGCCGCCGAACAACTGCGCATCCCAGTCGGGATCGTTGTTCAACATCAGCAGCACCTTGCCTTTCAGGTCCTGGCCCTTGAAATCGTCCCAGCCGAACTCGGGCGCCTGGATGCCATAACCGACGAACACCACTTCGGCATTCTTGATCGAGCCCTTTTCGGACTGCACGCCGCTGCCGGCGATGTACTGATCCCACCACTTGAACGACACGGTCTTGCCGCCCTTCCTGAAGGACCATTGCTTGGGCATCTGGGCGGTGATGCCGACCACGTCGAAGGACTGCTGATAACTGCCATCGCTGCCGCCCGGCGCGAAGCCGATCTGCTGCAGCTGGTCCGCGATGTACTGACGCGCCTTCGCGTCGCCCGATGTCGCGGGCGCGCGGCCTTCGAACTCGTCCGATGAAATCTTTGTTATCTGATCGCGCAGATAATCGGCGGAAATCTGCGCGGAGGCGTTCTTCGCATCGGCATCGACCGGGCTCGAAGCCTCGGGCGCCGGCACCGGCTTCGGTTCCTTGGGCTTGCAGCCCGGCAGCGAGGCGAGTATCGCGGCTGAAACGATCAGCGCTGATAGCGACCGGACCGGTCGCGAAACGGTATACATTCGGAGCTCCCGTGCAACGAGTTACGGTGACGAAGAAACTGTAACAGATGTGATCCGCAATGCCGTCCGCAACTCACCCTCATCTGCTGCTGATCTACGCGGGCCACGCTGGCGGCCGCACGCACGCCATGGTCGAGGCCGTGAAACAAGGCGTGGCCGATGCGGGCGAAGACGTCGAGCTGCGGGCTCTGCCGGCGCTCGAGGCAGGCGTCGACGATCTGCTCTGGGCACAGGCCCTGCTGATCGGCACGCCCGAGCACTTCGGCTACATGGCCGGCGCCATCAAGGACTTTTTCGATCGCACGTTCTATCCGGTGCAGGGCCGGGTCGATGCCCTGCCCTATGCGATCTTCGTCAGCGCCGGCAACGACGGCACGGGCGCCGTCGCCTCCATCGAGCGGATCGCGCTGGGTTACCGGTGGAAACGATGTGCCGAGCCCTTGATCGTCAAAGGGGACCTGAGCGAGGCGGATCGTCAGCGCTGCGCCGAGCTGGGCCAGACGCTGGCCGCGGGGCTCGCGCTCGGTGTGCTTTGAGGCTCGAGCGCGTCGCAGGCTGTGACGCAATCGGTCGCTTTTTGCCAGTTTGGTCCGGACACTCCGGCGACAGTAGTGAGTCGCGGGCGATTGTCAGGACCTCCAACCCGGTCACATCAGTTGCCAGCGCGACCTGCCGATAACAAGGAGAAGGACGCTCCTTCAGCGTCCCCCGATCTGAAATGGAATACGTGTTGCAACAGCTATGGCTCGTGATTGGCCTGTCGGCCTTCATCGTCGGTGCACTGTACTGGCGACGCCAGCACACGCCCGCCACCGCCACGCGCACGCCTGCACGAGCTCCGGCACCGATCGTTTATCGCGACTCTCCTACCGTTCGCGTCGCCGACGCGCAGCGCGTAGATCGAACACGCAAGCTGGTCCGACTGCGCGCCGGCGAAACGGTGGATGTCCTGCCCAGTGTCGCCGGCCTGCCGCCGCGCTTCCGCCTCGCCTGCAAGTCCATCGTCGACGGTAGCGACCTCGAAGCGGCTCACATCTCGGTCGAGTTCAGCGGCGCGCAGCTGAGCTGCGGCCCGCTCGTCCACGAGACCGCCTTCAACGAATTCGTCGTTCCGCGCGCCAGCCGCGACCAGCATCGCAGTTCGGTGTTCTACTATCACGAGCACGGCGAATCGCTGGAATTCATGCGCATCAGGCTCAAATCCGCCGACCCGGCCAGCGGCCAGGTCGAGCTCGAAGTCATGCAGCTGCACGGCCACTGGCCGGCCCAGACCGGCGCGGACGAGTAACTCAGCCCTCTTCCACCGACCGACGGCGCGCTCCAGGCTTGGTCGCCGCATGGAGCTGCCGCACCACTTCATCCACTCCCAGACTCCAGCGAATGCCAACTCGGTTCGCGAGCGCGGGGCTGTAGGCGAAGACTTGGCGCGGCGTCACGCCTACCCAAACCGGCAACAGAATGTCATTCCGTTCCATCAGCTCCCTGGTGAAGATGGAGTCGAATTCAGTCTTCGACCAGCTGTCATTGCTCAAGAACCGTGGCGAGATGATCAGGATGCACTTGCCCGCTTGTTTCAAGCCCGCTTCGATCGACTCACGCAGACGATCACCCACCTGCAAGGAAAACTCGTCGTACCACACCGGACAAGTTAGCGCGGCCAGCCGGTGTGCAATCGGCCGTGCGACTTTGCTTTTGTCGCGCGAGTCATGACAGATGAAGGCGCGAGGCTGTTCTCGCCGCGTCACTGCAAGCAGGCGGGCTCGCATCGAAGGGCGTGCAAGCACCTTCGCACTCGCTGCTCGAACCGCGTGAGCCAATGCCTCTTCGTGCGCGGATTTGAGCAGACGCATCAAGCCCCGGTAGCGATCGTGCAGCCGGGCGCCGATATCGACCTCGGCCGTCAGCCATAGCGTCAGAACCTCATCACCGTACCCGCTACTCTCAACGGACTGCACGACCGTGAATGCCCGGAGCTTGGTCATCTCGCAAACCAGGGCCGCGAAGAAATCCCTGAGATTGACCGGCTCCGACCACTGCTGCAAAAAATAGTTGCAGGCCAGATCGAAACATATCCGCTCACCGCAGCGGCTGATCGACATCATCGACACATGTTTGTAGTCGGAGCGGTCTGGCACCACTGTCACCTCCAGGTCGCGCGGAAATTCCGCCTCCTGCATATGCCGTATCTGCTCGAAGTGAATCTGGGCTTTGGGATACCAGCCGCCTTCGCACAGCGTCGTTCCATTGCGTCCGTCGCCCGGGTAAAGCGGAAAGGATTGGCGTCCGACTCGGAGCCTGGTCCCATCGCGACTGATCGCTAGCTTCATTCCGGTCTTCCTTCGTTCCCAAGCGCAATATCTATAATGACCGGATGCCCACCAGACTCAGCCGCGATTTCTACGCCCGAGAGACCTTGCTGGTCGCCCGCGATCTGCTCGGCATGCATTTGATACACGCGGGGCCGGAAGGCGAGCAGGTGGGGCGGATCGTGGAGACCGAGGCGTACAAAGGGCCGCACGACCTGGCGGCGCATTCCTCGCGAGGACGGACGAAGCGCACCGAGGTGATGTTCGGACCGCCCGGGCACGCCTATGTGTACTTGATTTATGGATTCTGGAACTGCCTGAACGTGGTGACGGCCGCGGACGGGACGCCGCATGCGGTGTTGCTACGGGGGCTGGAGCCGGTAAGAGGGATCACTTCGACGACCCACGGGCCGGGCCTGTTATGTCGCGCATTACACATCGATCGCGGGCTGAATGGCGCCGATCTGCTGGGCGACACCTTGTGGCTGGAGAGGCCAACCCGATATCGGCCGCCGAAGGTGGGCCGCGCCACCCGGATCGGCGTGGACTACGCCGGCGACTGGGCCAAGAAGCCCTGGCGGTTCTTCGATAAGGATTCGCCCTACGTTTCCACGGTCAGCGCCGCCACCCGTAAGCGGGCGCTGGCGCCGGATCAGGGGGGCATCCGGGCGAGATTGGCGCGGAAATAGCGTAAGATTCGGGCCCTTTCCTGCAGGCCGCGGCCGTTGTCGCCGCGGCATCCGTGATCGACCGTTCTCCAATGCAGCCAGCACCGCGCGAACTCTTCTCCTATCGCAAGCACTGGGCGTCCCGTTTCGGGACCGCTCCGTTCCTGCCCATGTCGAAGGAGGAAATGGACGCGCTCGGCTGGGACAGCTGCGACATCATCGTCGTCACCGGCGACGCGTATGTCGATCATCCCAGCTTCGGCATGGCCATCATCGGCCGCGTGCTGGAAGCGCAAGGCTTCCGTGTCGGCATCATTGCCCAACCCGACTGGCGCTCGACGCAGGATTTCGCCCGCCTGGGCAAGCCGAACCTGTTCTTCGGCATCACCGCCGGCAACATGGACTCGATGGTGAATCGCTACACGTCGGATCGACGCATTCGTAGCGACGACGCATACACGCCGGCGGGCGAGGGCGGCAAGCGACCGGATCGCTCGGTGATCGTTTATTCCCAGCGCGTGCGCGAAGCGTTCAACGACGTGCCGATCGTGATCGGCGGCATCGAAGCCAGCCTGCGGCGCATTGCGCACTTCGACTATTGGTCGGAGAAGGTGCGGCGCTCGGTGCTGCTCGACGCGAAGGCGGACCTGCTGGTGTACGGCAACGGCGAACGGCAGATCGTGGAGATCGCGCATCGGCTCGCCAAGGGCCAGCCGATCGATCAGATCAACGATCTGCGTGGCACGGCCTTCGTGAGACACGCAACGCCGGAGGGCTGGACAGAAATCGACTCGACTTCGATCGACGAGCCCGGGCCGCTGAATCCGCCGATCGATCCGTACGCAGCGAACGATGCGAGATCGAAAGCGGCGATGCAGGCGGCGGCGCATAACGCAGCAGCTGCGAATGGTTCGTCAACTGACGTCGCGCCCGGAGCAGTGAATCTGTCGGATGCGGCTGCGTCCGGAAAGGACGCTTCGGCTGGCGAAGCCTTGGCGGCAGCTGGCCAAGGGCCAGCGAGTCAGGCCGTCACTGCGCCCGCCTGTGCGACGGCTGCGAAGCAGCCCGTCGCGAAAGTCGTGAAGTTTCATCGTCACGTTCCGACGGCCGATCGCGCGCAGTCCGTGATCCGCATGCCTTCGTTCGAGGCGGTGCGTGACGACCCGGTCCTTTACGCGCACGCCTCGCGCATCCTCCATCTCGAATCGAACCCGGGTAACGCGCGTGCGCTCGTGCAGCGCCACGGCAACGTCGATGTGTGGCTGAATCCGCCGCCGCTGCCGCTCTCGATGAAAGAGATGGATGCGATCTACGAGTTGCCTTACCAGCGCGTGCCGCACCCGTTCTACGGCGAGCAGAAGGGCGCGAACAAGATTCCCGCGTACGAGATGATTCGCTTCTCGATCGCGATCCAGCGGGGCTGTTTCGGCGGCTGCACGTTCTGTTCGATCACCGAGCATGAAGGCCGTATCATTCAGAACCGCTCGGAAAACTCGATCATCAAGGAGATCGAGACCATCCGCGATTCGGTGCCCGGCTTCACCGGGGTCATTTCGGATCTGGGCGGACCGACCGCGAACATGTATCGGCTCGCCTGCAAGTCACGCGAGATCGAAACGGCCTGCCGCCGGCCGTCGTGCGTGTATCCGGGCATCTGCCCGAACCTCAATACCAATCATGCGCCGCTGATCAATCTGTACCGGCGCGCGCGGGCCTTGCCGGGCATCAAGAAGATCCTGATCGGCTCGGGCGTGCGTTACGACCTGGCGGTCGAGTCGCCCGAATACGTGAAGGAACTGGTTCAGCATCACGTCGGCGGCTATCTGAAGATCGCGCCCGAGGCGATCGGCGAGGGGCCGCTGTCGAAGATGATGAAGCCCGGCGTCGGCACGTATTACCGCTTCAAGGAGCTGTTCGAGAAGTTCTCCAGGGAAGCGGGCAAGGAGCAGTACCTGATTCCGTACTTCATCGCCGCGCATCCGGGCACGACCGATGAGGACATGCTGGAGCTGGCGCTGTGGTTGAAACAGAACGGCTATCGGGCGGATCAGGTGCAGGCGTTCCTGCCGTCACCCATGGCGACGGCCACGGCGATGTGGCACTCGGGTAAGAATCCGCTACGCAAAGTGACGCATTCGAGCGAAGGCGTGCACATCCCGAAGGGCTTGAAAGTGCGCCGTCTGCACAAGGCGTTCCTGCGGTGGCACGACGCGAACAACTGGCCCATTCTTCGTGACGCGCTTCGTCGCATGGGGCGCGCGGATCTCATCGGCCCCGGCAAACAGCATCTGATTCCGGCGTGGCAACCGCTCGGCACCGGTGACGCGCATGAGGGTCGCCGTTCCAAGCCGACGAAGTTCCGCACGCAGCACACCGGTCTGAAGGGTGTGCGTCTGCCTCGGTCCAAATAGCGAGCCAAAAAAAAGGCCCACCAGAGGTGGGCCGACTGCAGGGTTGGGGATCGAGGGAACGGAAACTTAGAAGGCGTGCGTCAGCTGAACGGCGCCCCACAGGGCATCGCGCGAGGCCGGACCGTCACGCAGTTCGGCGGTCTGGTAGTGC
This sequence comes from uncultured Steroidobacter sp., assembly GCF_937958065.1. Lineage (GTDB taxonomy): Bacteria > Pseudomonadota > Gammaproteobacteria > Steroidobacterales > Steroidobacteraceae > Steroidobacter. Next base: position 38,362 of record NZ_CALFXI010000002.1, on the reverse strand, counting down.
AGGGCGTAGCTCAGCTGCGTCTGGTCCAGGATCTGCGTAACCACGCCAATCCACGCCTCGGCAAGCAGCGGCTGCACCTCGTTCGAGGTGTAGCGGACCTCGCTGTGGCGAAACTGACCCTGCAGGAACGCGTTGTAAGCACGGGCTTTCACGCGAGCGCCGAAGAACACATACAGCTCACGCCCGCCGCGATAGCTCTCGCTGGGCACCGGCGCCGCCATGTAGTCGGTCAGCTCCGGCGCGAAACTCCACCAGGGCGAGTTGAACCGGCCGGCACGCACCGAGATCGAAGCGCTGGCCTCGGTCAGGAAGCCGACGCTTCCCTGCACCGTGGTCTTCACATCGACATGACCATTCGGATCGGCGACCCAGAGGCTCTGGCGGGCGAGGGTATAGCGCGCCGTCGGCTCGCCGCCCGCGGAGATCTGATGATCATACCCAAGCGGTTTTTCGGAACCGACCAGGTCGTGAACCGCGCTGTGCAGCCGTTCCGAAAGCGACAGGCCCAGCACGCCAACGGTCAGGCTGCTGGTCCAGGCGCCGCGATCGTCGCCATCCACGGTCACCCGGCCGTTCGAAAGGAACAGCAGGCTGGCGTACGGACGGTCATCCGGTTGCACTTCGCGGACCAGTGTGTCCTTGGGCGTGAATGCCACGAGGCCGATCTGCCGCGCGTAGTGCACGTTCGTGCCCTCACCCCGTAGCAGCGCCCCATCCAAATGACGCAATAAGGGATCGAGTGACAACAAGCCGTCGCGGGCACGCTCGCCGGAAATGGTGATGCTCATGCCGCCGGTGTAGTCGCGATCCTGGTTGTCGCCGGCGAACAGGTCGTTGTCGATCTGCACTCGCACCGCGTCAACGCCCGCCAGCCAGCCGATGCGCTGATCGGACACCACCACCTCGGCGATGGCATCTTCGATATCGCTGACCGACTCGACCACGTTCGCGTCGCTGACCGCCATCACCGGCGTGATTTCGAGTGCGGACAGATCCTGCGCACGCGCTTCATTATCAGTAACTACCAATGCAGCGGTGCCTAACGCGGCGAGAGTTACCCACCGCAGCTGTGCTGCCCATCCAATCCTGTTCGTCGTCGCCATAACCGTAACCTTCCCATTCGCGCTGCGCCGAGTGTCACGCTGCCGCTACCTGTTGCTGTTATTCCGTGGGCGTTACTGTCGCCAATGCGGCAGCGCCGATAAACGCGGCGAACGGAATGACATTCATGAATCGCTGGTCATGAATCACACCGCACCGCTCGCTTCTCACTACTCATGCGGCAGCCCCACCGTCGCATCGTTATTGCAATCACACTGCTGCAAGTGCACTAATTAACTCGTGATGCACAGAAATTAGCGGGGCGGCGTGAGCGCGCTGTTGGCCCAGCCGTGAACACGCCGTGAACAGGCGAACCCACTGATTGGTGCCGGGGGCGAACGGGATTTCGCTTCACTTAAGGAGCGATGCCTGCTGGGCAATGGAATCTTTCCTGGGGGGAAAGAAAGATGGATAAGTTCACCTGCATGGTGGCGTTGGCGAGGGTGGTCGAGCTGGGGAGCTTCGCCGAGGCGGCGCGCCGGATGGGAGTCTCCGCGCCGATGGTGACCAAGTACATTGGCCACCTCGAGCACGAGCTGGGCTCGCGCCTGCTGAATCGATCGACTCATTCCCTGAGCCTCACCGACGTCGGACAGCTTTATCACCAGCGTTGTGTCCAGATTCTGGAAGACATCGAGGAAGCCGAAGCGGTAGCCGGCGCCAACAGCGCGGTGCCCCGCGGCTCGTTGAAGATCTGCGTTTCGGGCGCCTTCGATCTGTCGCACGTCGGACCGGTGCTGCTGGAATATTCGGCGCGCCACACCGATGTGCGCCTGGAAGTCACGGTCAGCAATCATTTCGTCGATCTGGTGGAAGAAGGTTTCGATCTGGCGGTTCGCGCCAGCAGCCATCTGCGCACCAATCTCACCACCCGCAAGCTCGCCACCTCGCGCCTGGTGGCGTGCGCCTCGCCGGCTTATCTGAAAAAGAATCCGCAGCCGGACATCCCGGAGAACCTGCTCCATCACAACTGTCTCGCGTTCACCGATACAGCGCCCTCACAGCAATGGCGCTTCGAACGCGACGGGCGCAACTCGGTAGTGCAGGCATTGGGAACGTTGCGCGCGACCAGCAACGAGCTGCTCAAGCAGGCAGCGCTGCGTGGCCAGGGAGTGATCCTGCAACCGACCTTCAATGTGTATCAGGAGCTGCGGGCGGGGACCTTGATACAGGTGCTGGCGCAGTACGATGCCGGCTCGCTCGGGATCTACTTGATCTATCCGCAGCGGCGCTATCTCGCGACCAAGGTGCGCAGCTTCATCGAGCTGCTCGACGGGCGCTGGGGTACGGATCCGGACGCGGATCCATTCTGGAACGGCAGCGGCGGCGCTTAGCCACTGCGCTCCAGCTCCCACTGTCCCCATGGCACGCCCCGGCGCACATGGACGCCGAAGCCGGCGTGCTCGAAGTGTCGCGCCAGACGCGAGCGGTACCAGCTCGCGTCGCGCAGAGTGATCTCGCTGTCGCTGCTGTCGCGATCCGCGTTGTCGCGCCAGTCCTCTTTCGTCGGCGCATGAAAGTACAAAGCGCCGCGTGACAGGCGCGCAAGATTCGCCATTGCCTGCGCGCATTCCCGGTCAGACAGGTACTGCATCACGTCATAACAAATGATCAGATCGAAGCGGCCGCGCGGCCGATAGTCGGCCAGCGATTCGTTCACCCAGCCATGCTCCTGGCAGAGGTGCTCGCTCACCTCCAGCCCGACATACGTCGCCTCGGGAAAGGCTTCGAGCAGCGGCGCGCGCAACCACCCAAGTCCGCAGCCTGCATCGAGAATCCGCCTCACCGGCAGCTCCAGCTGCTTGACCAGCGCGGCCACCATGCCGGCGCGCCGGGCCATCTCCTCGCGGCTTGTAACCCGCGTACGCGGATTCATATAGAAGCGCTTGTAGAACTGTGCGTCGAAGCGATTGGGCATCGGGGCGAACGGATCCGACTCGGGATCCGGAGAGTTTACTTCCCCTATGAGGAGTTCTTGATAGTCCGACACCCGACCCCACCTAGTTCGGCATGCCTTACCTGGAAATCAACCATGGCCATTCGTAACCCGCCGTCCTGGATGTGGGCCGAGGCCTGCGAAATGCTGGAACGAGCGCAGCAATTGCAGCGCCAGTTCTTTCGTTTCGGCAGAGCCGCCGCCGCGCAGCCGCTCTGGGAACCGCCCATCGACATCCTCGCTTATGGCAACGAGGTTCATGTCGCCGTGGCGTTACCCGGCGTTGCCGCCGACCACATCGAGGTACGCACCGACAGCGGGCTGCTGATCGTCAATGCCATACGCGCATTGCCGGTGACCAGTCGAGCCACCGCGGTCCATCGGCTGGAAATTCCATATGGACGCTTCGAGCGGCGCATCGCGTTGCCTGAAGGAAGGTATCAATTGCTGGAGCAGGCTTACACCAACGGATGCCTGTTTCTGCGTCTGGCACAACGCTGACGGCGGGGTACGACGTGAAGCCTGGCAGCCAAAGTTTCGACTTCCCCGAGCGTCGAGCCGCCGCTGGTCGCAAGACCCTGTTTGTTGAACCTCAGCGCCTCCAAGGCCCTGTACGGGCGGGTGGGACACATCAATGACTACCGACTCAAATCGCAAGAATTCTCAGCAGCCACAAAGCGACAACGATTCGCACACCATCACCGATGACATGCTGGTCATCATTCCGGTGCGCAATCTGGTGCTGTTCCCCGGCACCGTCGTGCCCGTGGCCATCAATCGCGACCGCTCGCTGGCGGCCGCGCAGGAAGCCGTGCGCAACAATCGCAAGGTCGGCTTCCTGTTACAGCATGACCCGGACCTGCAGGCGCCCACCGGCGGCGATCTGTACTCGACCGGCACGGTCGCGAACATCGTGCGCTATGTGACCGGCGCGGACGGCACGCATCACCTGGTGGTCCAGGGCGAGCGCCGCTTCCGTGTGCTCGACTGGCAGAACGGTCTGCCGTACATGGTCGCGCGCGTCGAATACCTGCCCGATCCGACCAACGTCGGCAGCGACGTCGAAGCTCGCGCGCTCAACCTGAAGCGCCTCGCGGCCGAGGCCATCAGCTTGCTGCCGCAGGCTCCGGCGGAGCTTTCCAACGCCATTCAGTCGGTCGAGTCCGCCTCGACGCTGGCCGATCTGGTCGCAAGCTTCATGGACGTGAAGCCGGCCGAGAAGCAGGAGCTGCTCGAAACCTTCGATCTGAAGCTGCGGCTGGAGCGGGTCAGCGGCCTGTTACAGAAGCGCATCGAAGTGCTGCGTCTGCAGCGTCAGCTGGAAGAGAAGACGCGGGATGCGATCGATGAGCGTCACAAGGAAGTCCTGCTGCGCGAACAGCTGCGCCAGATCCGCAAGGAGCTCGGCGAGGAGGGCGAGGCCGGCGAGGAAATCGCCGAGCTGCGGGAAGCCATCGAAAAGGCCGGCATGCCCGATGACGCCCGGGAGCAGGCCGAGAAGGAGCTGAAGCGGCTGGAGCGCATGTCCGATGCCAGCGCCGAATACTCGATGCTGCGCACCTGGCTCGACTGGATGATCCAGTTGCCCTGGTCGAGGCTCGACAAGGAATCGATCGAGATCGAGCATGCCCGCAAGGTGCTCGACGAAGATCACTTCGGCCTGGACAAGATCAAGCGACGCATCGTCGAGTACCTGGCCGTGCGCAAGCTCAATCCGCAGGGGCGCAGCCCGATCCTGTGCTTCGTCGGCCCGCCGGGGGTGGGAAAGACGTCGCTGGGCCAGAGCATCGCTCGTTCGCTGGGAGTGAAGTTCGCGCGGGTGAGCCTGGGTGGCGTGCACGACGAGGCCGAGATTCGCGGCCACCGTCGCACGTACATCGGCGCGCTTCCGGGCAACATCATTCAGGCGATCCGCAAGGCGGGCACGCGCAACTCGGTGCTGATGCTGGACGAGATCGACAAGCTCGGCGCCGGCATCCAGGGCGATCCGTCGGCGGCGTTGCTGGAAGTGCTCGATCCGGAGCAGAACAACACGTTCCGCGACAATTACCTGGGCGTGCCGTTCGATCTGTCGAAAGTGGTGTTCATCGCCACGGCGAACATCCTCGACACCATCCCCGGCCCGCTGCGCGATCGCATGGAAGTGATCGAGCTCACCGGCTACACCGAGGACGAGAAGGTGGAGATTGCCAAGCGCTACCTGGTGCGGCGTCAGCTGGAAGCGAACGGATTGAAGCCCGAGCAGGCCTCGATCACGGACGAGGCGCTTCGCCATATCGCGCGGGATCACACCCGCGAGGCCGGCGTGCGTAATCTGGAACGGATGATCGGCGCGGTGCTGCGTAACGTGGCCGTGAAGATCGCTGAAGGCTCGATCACGCAACAGACCGTCGATGTCGACGACCTCATGGGCATTCTCGGCGCCCCGCGCTTCGAGAACGAAGTGGCGATGCGCGTCAGCGTGCCTGGCGTGGCCACGGGCCTGGCGTGGACGCCGGTGGGCGGCGACATTCTGTTCATCGAGTCGACCCGCGTGCCCGGCAACGGCAAGCTCATCCTGACCGGCCAGCTCGGCGACGTGATGAAGGAGAGCGCGCAGGCAGCGTTGTCGCTGCTGAAGTCGCAAGCAGCGCGACTCGGCATCGATACGACGGTGTTCGACAAGAGCGACGTGCACATTCACGTGCCCGCCGGCGCGATTCCGAAGGATGGCCCGAGCGCCGGTGTGTCGATGTTCACGTCGCTGGTCTCGCTGTTCACCAACAAGACGGTGCGCAGCGACCTGGCGATGACCGGCGAGATCAGCCTGCGAGGCCTGGTGTTGCCGATCGGCGGCGTCAAGGAGAAGACCGTGGCCGCGCACCGCGCGGGCATCCGCAAGGTGCTGCTGCCGGCTCGCAATCGCAAGGATCTCGAGGATGTGCCGAAGAGCGTGCGGGACGAAGTCGAGTTCGTGTTCTGCGAACGCGTCGATGACGTGATCCGCGAGGCGCTCGACATCAAGTTGAACGTGGCACAGGTCAACGCGGCGGCCTGATTCCAGCCACCGGGGCGCGGGTGGCTCTGCCACCCGCGGCCCTGAACCCGTCCTGAACTCTCGCGCCTGCCGCCTGGCACGCGTAATGCACCCAATCAGCATGAATCGCATTGCAAGATTGGCGCGAAGGGAGTAATCAGTGAGTCATGTTCCGCACTCAACCGAGTGAGATGCGCAACTCGAGCGCGTTCCAGCGTCGCGGTCCGCGAGCTGCGCAGGTCTTCATTATTCCTTCTTTATTACAGCCGCCGAGCATTACGGTTGGGCAGCGCGAGCCGTTCCTGCGCGTCCCCGCGCGCACGGCATTCGGGCTTGCTGCCCATCAGCGGACGCACCTGCTTGGCGCACGTGGTTACGGAACATGTTCGGGCATGGATCAGTCTTTGAGTGTGGGGTTGTCGGCAATTGCCAGAGGCAATGACGAGCGAAACCCTCAGCAACTCGCCTCGCTGTACGGGAGTATGCTGGTTACGAATTAGACAGTGTGAACTGCCTTCGAGAGCGCACTGTCGTAACAGGTATATAGAACTCGCAGGTTGCGGCACGGATTTAAATCTGTCCCTCGCCTGCTGATTGGAGGGCGGTTCGATGACGTCAGACAGCCCCAGAGGAAGCTCGCAACGCGGCGAGAGCTTCGTCGAGGCCTTGAGCGCCTACAGCCGATTCCACCGTGCCCAGCACTGGTCGGGCACCTTCGGCGAATTCCTTCGCACCATCGTCCCGGGTAACGCGCGACAACTGGCGCGGAGCAGCCACGAATATCTGTGGGACATGCTCAACTGGTTCGGCAAAAACGCCTCGGGCGCCACTGCCAATGGCAATGGCACCGGGAACAGTAATGGCAACGGCGAGGGAGCAGGCTCCAAGGAGTTGTTCAAACGCGAGCTGTTCGGCATCGACGAGCCGCTCGGCCGCATCGTCGATTATTTCAAGGCGGCGGCGGCCGGCTCCGATGTCGGCAGACGCTTGTTACTGCTGCTAGGCCCGCCCTCAGGTGGCAAGTCCACCATGGCCATCCTGCTCAAGCGCGGTCTCGAGGAATACAGCCACACCGATGAAGGGGCCATGTATGCCTTGCAGGGCTCGCCGATGCACGAATCGCCACTCAATCTCATTCCCGCGAGCCTGCGCGCCGAGTTCCGCGATACGTACGGCGTGGAGATCAAAGGTGAGCTGAGCCCGTGGGCGCGCGATCGACTGGAGCGCGAGTTCGAAGGCGACTTCCTGCGCATGCCCGTCGAACGCATCTTCCTTTCAGAAGCAGCGCGCGTGGGCGTGGGCACATATGCGCCACACGACCCCACTACCGCGGATCTCGCCGACCTGGTCGGTTCCGTTGATCTGTCCAAGGTGGCGCAATACGGTGACGAAGGCGATCCGCGTGCGTGGTCGTGGTCGGGCGCGGTGTACGCCGCCAGCCGCGGCGTGCTGGAGATGATCGAAATCCTGAAGGTGAAGCGCGAGTTCCTGTATCTGCTGCTGACGCTGACCCAGGAAAAGAACGTAAAGGTGTCGCGCTTCCCGCTGATCTATCTGGACGAGACCATTCTCGCGCACACCAACCTCGCGGAGTTCCACAAGTTCCTGCAGGAGAAGGAGAACGAGGCGCTGCTCGACCGCATGGTCATCGTCAAGGTGCCTTACACACTGTCCTACCTGGAGGAATCGCGCATCTACAACAAGCTGGTCTCCGCAGCGCCGGCGTTCCGCGACGTACATCTGGATCCGCACGCGCTGAAGCTGGCCGCCGTGTTCGCAGTGCTGACTCGTCTGTACAAGCCGGAGCGCGAAGGCCTGGACATGTCGAAGAAGCTGCGCCTGTACGCGGGCGAGAGCGTGGAAGGCTTCCCGGAGACGGAGATCACTCGGTTGCGTGCCGAAGCGCCCGAGGAAGGTCTGACAGGTGTCAGTCCGCGCTTTATCGTGAATTCGATTTCCAATGCGATCACGCGCACCGACAAGAAGAGCCTGACCAGCATGGAGGTGCTGCTCGCGCTCAAGGACTCCATCGAAACCGATGCGCGCATGGATGCGAAGGCCAAGAAGTTGTGGATCGATTATCTGGTACTGGCGCGCAAGGACTTCTACAACCGCTGGGTGAAGGAAGACGTGCATCGCGCGCTGTTCGCCTCGTTCGAGGACGAAGCGCAGCAGCTGCTGGACAAGTATCTGGACGAAGTCGAGGCCTCGCTCGATCACCGCGAAGTCACCGATCCGATCACCGGCGAATCGCGTCCCGCGGACGAGCGCTTCCTGCGCTCGGTCGAGGACAAGATCAAGGTATCGGAATCGGGCAAGCTGACCTTCCGTCAGGAAGTGGTGCGCAAGGCCATGGTGGCTTACAAGGCCGGTGAGAAATTCACTCTCAACAGCCACTCGCGCATGCGCGAGGCGATTGAGCAGTACCTGTTCGAGGAGCGGCGCGACGTGCTGCGCCTGGTGACATCCGCGGCGCGGCCCGACGACGAAGCCCGTAAGAAAATCTCCGCGGTTCAGGATCGCCTGACGTCGGAGTACGGCTATGACGATCACAGCGCCAAGGAAGCGCTGAGTTACGTGACGACCTTGCTCGCTCAAGAGTAATCCTGGAAATGAACCGGAGGGCGCTTTGAGGAGTAATCTGTCTAAAGACCGGTGCCGGGCAGGACGCCCGATGTGTGATGGGCACGATGCCCTGCCCACGACGCACTCACCAGGAGTACTGTAGCAGCAGGGTCGAATGAGACGGGGGTTGCGAGCGACATGAGCGACAACGCAACAGGCACCGGAAGTAGCGACTCCGGCAATCGCAGCCCGGGCGAGGCCGGTTGGTACGACCTCTTCTCGCGCGGCGCGCGGGACTGGCTGCGTCACAACGACAAGGTGCGCGATGCCGTGCGCCAGCATCTGCCGCAGATCGTGGCAGGCGCGGACGTGCTTACCGGTGGTGCAAGCACGGTCCGTGTGCCGGTAAAGATGCTGGAGCATTATCGTTTCCGGCTGCGCAACTCCAACGAGCAGCAAGGCGTCGGGCAAGGCCAGGCCAAGCCCGGCGATCGCATCGGCCGGCCGCAGCAGGACAGCGAGAATCAACGCGGCCAGGGCGGCAACGAGGACGGCGGCGTGCAATACACGCTGGAGTTCCGCATCGACGACATCGTCGATTGGCTGTGGGAGGAAATGAAGCTCCCGAACCTGGAAGCCAAGGCGGGCCGCGCCAAGGAAGACGACTGGACGCGCGAAGGCTGGGATCGACGCGGTGCGCGCTCGCGTCTGGATCGCCGACGCTCCATGAAGGAATCGATCAAGCGTCGCGGCGTGCAGGCCGCCACCGGCACGGAGTCACCTTCGTTCACCGACGACGACCTGCGCTATCGCCAGCTCGCCAAGCGTGAACAGCCGGCGATGCAGGCCGTGGTCATCCTGCTGCTGGACGTCTCGGGCAGCATGGGCGAGCGCGAGCGCCAGATTTCCAAGACATTCTTCTTCTGGGCCATTCAAGGTCTGCGACGCCAGTACCGTCATCTCGATCTGGTGTTCGTCGCGCATACCTCGGAGGCCTGGGAGTTCGAGGAAGACGAGTTCTTCAAAGTGACGGGCACCGGCGGCACGGTCGCGTCGGCGGGCTTGAAGAAGGTGCGCCAGATCATCGACGAGCGTTACAGCCCGAGCCAGTACAACATCTATCTGTTCTACGCCTCCGACGGCGAGAACTTCCCGTCCGATCAGCCGCAGGCGCAGGTCGCCCTGGAAGAAGTGTGCGGCGACTGCAATTACTGCGGCTTCCTGGAAGTGGCGCCGCTGGCCGGTTCGGCGCCGGACAGCGAGATCGGCAGACTGTTCGTCGACCTGTCGCGGGATGACGATAGCGTCGGCGCGTATCGCGTCAGCGGTACCGACGACATCTGGAATGCCGTGCGGCATTTCTTCACCCAGGCCTCGCAAGGCTCCTGAACGTCCATGCCCGAAACGATGCACACAGAAGATTGGCAATCCCACATCTCGCGCATCGAACAGCTGGCTCGTGCGCAGGGATTGAAGTACCACCCGGTCGAGTTCGAGGTGGTGCCGGAAAGCTTCATGACCGAGATCGCCATCTACGGTCTGCCGGTGCGCATGCCGCACTGGTCGTTCGGCGTTCGTTACATCTATCAGCTGATCCAGCATCGCATGGGTCTGTCGCGCCTGTTCGAAGTAGTGTTCCCCGGCAATCCGGGCCGGGCGTACCTCGCCAAGAGCAACAGCGCTGCCGAGAACGTTCTGGTGACGGCGCACGTGCTCGGTCATGCCGACTTCTCCGCGAACAACATGCTGTTCCGTCGCAGCCAGGAGCAAGTCGGCGAACACATCGTTGAACAGGCCGCGGCGCATGCGCGCCAGATTGCGATGGCCATCGAGGAGCACGGCCTGGAGCGAGTGGAGCTGGTGCTCGATGCAGCGTTGTCACTGGAACAGCACATCGACATCGATCAGGGCCTGCGTCGGCCGCGTTACCCTGAGACGGTTGCGGAGCGCGCGCCGCCTGCGAACGACGAGTTCGCGAAGCGCTTCGCCTCGCTCGGCCCCGACACGGCGCGCCCCACGCACAGCGGTCCGGCGAAGAAGGCGCCGATTCCGCCGCATCCCGAGTCCGACCTGCTGTGGTTCATCGCGCAGTACGCGCCCGAAATGGAGCCGTGGGAGCGGGACATCTTCCTGGCGGTCCGTGAAGAGTCGTTTTATTTCTATCCCGTGTTCGCCTGCCAGATCATGAACGAAGGCTGGGCTTCGTACTGGCACGCACGGCTGTTGCGAGAGGCGGATTTCCTGCCGGCGGCGTCCTATGTGGACGCGATCAAATGCCATTCGGATGTCGTCCGACCGACCGCGAGCGGCGACAACGTGGCGCTCGCTACCAATCCGTATCACCTCGGCTTCTCGATCTGGGAAAAGATCGTGGAGGCGCAGGGCCTGGAAGCCGCGCGCCGGATCATGGCGGAAGACGATGACTTCTCGTTCGTGCGCAACCATCTCACGCATGAGCTGGCCACGGAGTTGAAGCTGTTCCGATTCAAGGGCCCGGCCACCGGCACGCTGACCGTGCAGGAGATGGATCTGCCCATGCTTCACGAGGCGTTGCTACATCCGAAGTACGGATTCGGCGCGCCCAGAGTGAGCGCCGCTCGGATTCATGTGGATGGCAAGCTCGAGCTGGTGCACGACCATGTCACCGACGGCCGCGGGCTCGATCCGGAACGTGCCAGGAGGGTGTTGGAATACGTCGCGAAGGTGTGGCGACGCCCGGTGAGTCTGACCACCGTCGACAACGATCAGCGCAGTGTCGAGATTTCCGTCTCGCCCGGCCTGACGCCGAGCTTCACGCGGTAACCGCGTTATCTCAGGCCGCGGACGCCGACAAGAACCGCGCCTTGTAATCCTGCACGAACGCTTCGAGCGAGCGCGGCGGACGACCAGTAACGTCCTGGACGACGGTATTGGGCGGTACGTTGAGCATGTTCGAAGCGCAGGCGTCCCAATACTCCAGCTTCGCTTCGATCATCACCGGCGACAGGCCCTTGCCTTGCAGCCAGCCCCGCGCTTCGTTGGCGGTGATGTCGTGGTAGCGAACCGGCTTGCCGAGAATATGACTGAGCCTGTCAGCGATTTGCGGAAAGCTAAGCGACTCCGAGCCGGTCACCGTATAGATGCGCCCCGCATGCGAAGGATCTTTCAAAGCCGCGACCGCCACCGCAGCCACGTCCCGCGCGTCGACCCAGCTCCAGGCATTGGAGCGGAACGGGCCGGCGATCAGGCCCTGCTGGGCAATGGTGGGTGCGAATTCGAACAACAGCTGCAGCATGTAAGCCGGCCGCAGACGAGTCACGGCAACTTCGGGGCACGCGGCCACGCCGCTTTCCGCCTGGCCCAGCCAGCGGAGCATGCGGGCACAGCACATCTGGGGGTTGGCGCCGACGCCCGAGAGCTGGACGAAGCGTTTGACGCCGACCGCCTTGGCTGCATTGGCCATCTTCAGATGGGTTTCGGCAATGTGGGGGGAATAACCGCAGGCCAGGAAAGCCGCCTCGACACCTTCGAAGGCCCGTTGCAGACTGCTCGGATCCTCCGGATCGGGGCGGACCGCCTCGATATTGGACGCCTTGATCGGCAAATCGCCCGGTTCCTGCAATAGCGCACGGACCGCCACGGGCTGATTGGCTAGCTCGGCGAGCACTGCTCGGCCTACATGGCCCGTTACGTCCGTCACCAGAAACATCGTTCAATCCCCCAGTAGCAGGTCTTGATCAAGGGTTGCGAAATTGGGCGATACATTAAGCAAGCTTCCCACTACGGTAAACCACCGCGGCAGCAAAAACTTCGTGCGTTACGGTCATCAATGGAGGGCCTACAATGCACCCACGTCAGGGTTCCGTGACTGCAGGGAAAGAATTCTTTGAATGAACAATTTCAGTGACATCGTAGCCTTCGTGCGTGTCGTTGAAGCCCACAGCTTCGTCGCCGCCGCACAGACGCTAGGTATGTCCCCTTCGGCGATAAGCAAGGCGGTCAGCCGCCTGGAGGAACGCCTGGGGGCGCGCCTGCTCAATCGTACTACCCGTTCGCTGAGTTTGACCGACTTGGGCACGGGCTTCTACGAGCGCTGCCGCGAAGCGCTCGGGCAGCTCGACCAGGCGGAAAACGAGGTGTCGGAATCCCGGGGCGTTCCGCGGGGCAAACTCCGCGTCGACGTGCCCATTTCGCTGGGCCGCAAGATCATCGTGCCCGCCCTGCCGCGGTTCATTGAACAGAACCCCGAGCTGACGGTGCAGATGAGCATGAACGATCGCGTGATCGACCTGGTGCAGGAGGGCATCGACGCGGCCCTGCGCGTCGGCAATCTCAGCGATTCCAGCCTGATCGCACGCCGCGTCGGCAATCTGCGAGGCGTCACGTGCGCCTCGCCCGAATACATCGAGCGCATGGGCGGGCCGCCCAAGACCCCGGAAGATCTCAAGCCCGAACAATGCATCGCCATGTTCCGGCCCGGCAGCAACCAGATTCGTGACTGGATGTTCCGAAAGAACGGCGTCGATCACACCATCATTCCGGCGGCACCGTTGTCGTTCAGCGATCCCGAATCCGCGGTCGCCGCGGCGGTCAGCGGTGCCGGCTTCGTGCGGACGCTGGATTTCACGGCCGAAGCGCAGATTGCCGCGGGATTGTTACAACCCGTGCTGGAAGACTGGAACGACGGTGCCTGGTGGCCGGTCTCGGTGGTCTATCCCCAGCATCGCCAGCCGACGGCGAAGATCCGCGCCTTCATCGAGTTCGTGAGCGGCCTGTTCCCGCAGGTCACGCCCGATCGAATGGGCGCAGCTAACGGCGCGGGCACCGATTCAGTGCCGGCTCGCGCTTCACGCATGGCGGCCGCTGCGCCGCCTTGACCGCTCTCTTACTCTCGCGGCCCGAAGTCATATCGACCGCCGCGCTCCAGCGCGCGCCGATACGCCGGGCGTGCGTGAATCCTCTGTAGAAACGAATACAGGCGAGGCCGGCTTCGATCCAGGCCGCCGCGCAGCGCCGCGGCTTCGAGCGGAAAGCTCAGCTGGATATCGGCGGCGCTGAATTCATTCCCCACGAACCATTCACTGCTCCCCAGCTCGCCCTCCAGATAATCGAGGTGCAGCTGTAACTGCGGTGTAATGAAACTCTGCTTCACCTGCCGCGCGATCGCCCGAGCCACCGGACGGACGAGCCATGGCAGCGGTCCGTCCTCGATCCGATCGAACACTAACTTTAGTAAGAGCGGCGGCATGGCCGAACCTTCTGCGTAGTGCATCCAGTAGCGATACCGTAATCGATCTTCGGAGCCCGGCGGCGGCGCCAATTTGCCGTTGCCGTAGCGCTCGACCAGATATTCGATGATCCATCCCGACTCGGCGACGGTGCGAGCGCCGTCTGTAATCACCGGCGATTTGCCCAGCGGATGGACTTTGCGCAGCTGCGGCGGCGCCAGCATCGTCTCGGCATCGCGTTGATAACGCCGAATCTCATAAGGCACGCCCAGCTCTTCCAGCAACCACAGCACTCGTTGCGAGCGCGAGTTGTTCAGGTGATGCACCAAGATCATCCAGCGTCACTCCGTTACCTGTGAGGTTATTGCCGCCATGCCCGCATTGTCGCGATTCTGCACTCACTGGATGCACTGAACACGCAGTGACCGCGTTCTTTTTATTACGGCATATCGAAATAACCGATCAAAGCGATCGTGATTCCTGATTCGACTTCATCAATGTCGTGCGTCCAACCCGATTTCTCCTCTTGCGTCCCATGCCTAAAGTGGCGCCCCAGTCAGGCAGTGCCACTGCCATGGGGATTTGTTTTTCAGGAATTGAGGGAGTCTCGAATGAGTGATGCAACTCGTGACAACCAGCCCGCCGGTCGTTTTGTGACCGTTGTGTTGCCAGCGCTCGCCGCGGCGGTGGTGACACTGTTGCTGCAGGGCTGCCGCAGTGAAGCACAGACACAAGCACCGGCGCCGCTGCCGCAGGTTTCCGTCGCAGCCGCGCTGGAGCGCGAAGTGCAGGAATGGGACGAATTCACCGGTCGGCTGGAAGCGGTGGAATCGGTCGAGATCCGCCCACGCGTGACTGGATATATCGAAAGCGTGAATTTCACCCAAGGCAGCATCGTGCGCAAAGGCGATCTGCTGTTCGTGATCGATCCGCGTCCGTATCGCGCCGACCTGGCGAGGGCCGAGGCCGAGCTGGCGCGCGCCATCGCTCGCGCGGAATTGAGCAACACCGATGTGGAGCGCAGCGAAAAGCTGCTCGGCGTGAAAGCCGTGTCTCGCGAAGAGTATGACCAGCGCCTCAACGCGCAGCGTGAATCGCAAGCCAATGTCGAAGCCGCTCGCGCGGCCGTAACGGCGGCGAAGTTGAATCTCGAATTCACTCGCATCACCGCGCCAATCACCGGCCGCGTCAGCCGTGCTGTCGTCACTGCCGGCAATCTGGTGACGGGCGGGTCGACCCAGGCGACGCTGCTGACCACGCTGGTGTCGATCGATCCGATCTATGTGACTTTCGAGGGCGACGAGCAGGTGTATCTGAAGTACACCGAGCTGGCCCGTCGCGGTGACCGGCCGAGCTCGCGCGACGCCGCCAATCCAGTGCTGATGGCGCTGGCGAACGAGCAGGGCTTTCCGCACAAGGGCACGATGACGTTCGTCGACAACCAGGTCGATCCGCGCACCGGCACGATTCGCGCCCGCGCTTCCTTCGACAACAAAGACGGCTATCTCACGCCGGGCTTGTTTGCTCGCGTGAAATTGCTGGGCCACAGCTCGCACCGGGCGGTGCTGGTCGACGACCGCGCGGTCGGCACGGATCAGAGCCAGAAGTTCGTTTACGTGGTCGATGGCGACAACAAAGTCTCCTATCGCAGCGTGAAGGTCGGCCGGCTCACTGACGGCCTTCGCATCGTGCACGAGGGTTTGCAGCCGGGCGAGAACGTGATCGTCAACGGCCTGCAGCGTGTGCATCCGGGCGTGACCGTCGCTCCTGAAAAGGTGGCGATGGATGCGCGGCTGACTGACAGCACCATGCTCGCCTCGAGCAAGCCTTGAGTAACGGACGGGTGCGCCCGCACGGTTAGCGGGCGCATCTCGCGCCAGTTCCTGATTCGTATTGCCTGACCTGGTTGGCCGCGGCCTCGAGCCGCGGCTGTAGGGGACGCTTTCGCCCCCGTTTTGTGGGGACTCATTTATGAAATTCGCACGTTTCTTCATCGACCGGCCGATTTTCGCCGCGGTCGTGTCGATCATCATCTTCCTGGTCGGCGCCATCGCCATGTGGCAGCTGCCGATCAGCCAGTACCCGGAAGTGGTGCCGCCGACCGTGGTGGTCAACGCACAGTATCCGGGCGCCAATCCCAAAGTGATCGCGGAAACTGTCGCCGCGCCGCTGGAACAGGAAATCAATGGCGTCGAGAACATGCTCTACATGTCCTCGCAGGCCATGAGCGATGGTCAGATGACGCTGACCGTCACGTTCCGCCTGGGCACCAACATCGACACAGCGCAGGTTCAGGTCCAGAACCGCGTGGCGCAGGCGCTGCCGCGCCTGCCTGAAGACGTGCGACGCGTCGGCGTCACGACGTTGAAGGCTTCGCCCGATCTGTTGATGGTCGTGCACCTCACTTCGCCGGACGGCCGTTACGACACGGTCTACCTGCGCAACTACGCGACCCTGCAGATTCGTGACGTGCTCGCGCGCCTGCCCGGCATGGGCGACGTTCGTTTGTTTGGATCCGGCGATTACTCGATGCGCGTCTGGCTCGATCCGGAGCGCATCGCGAGCCGCGGCCTGACTGCGGGCGATGTGATCAACGCGATTCGCGAGCAGAACGTGCAGGTTGCCGCAGGCGTCATCGGCGCCGATCCCGCGCCTGCCAATGTCGACTACCAGTTGAACGTCACTACGTCGGGGCGACTGATCACCGAAGAACAGTTCGGCGACATCATCGTCAAGACCTTGCCGGACGGCTCCATCACGACCCTGAAGGACGTCGCGCGCATCGAGCTCGGCGCCGGCCAGTACTCGCTGCGCAGCCTGTTGAACAACAACGCGGCGGTCGCGATTCCGGTGTCCCAGGCTCCCGGTGCCAATGCGCTCGAATTGTCGGATGCCGTGCGTTCGACCATGAAAGAGCTGAGCAAGAACTTCCCCGAGGGCATCAGCTACGAAATCGTCTACGACCCGACGGTGTTCGTGCGCGACTCCATCAAGGCGGTGATCCACACCCTGCTGGAAGCGCTGGCGCTGGTCGTCATCGTGGTGATCGTGTTCCTGCAGACCTGGCGCGCGTCCATCATTCCGTTGCTGGCCGTGCCCGTCTCCATCATCGGCACGTTCGCGCTGATGCTGGCGTTCGGCTTCTCCATCAACGCGCTGTCGCTGTTCGGCCTGGTGCTGGCCATCGGTATCGTGGTCGACGACGCCATCGTCGTGGTCGAGAACGTCGAACGAAACATCGAGAACGGTCTGTCGCCGCTCGAAGCGACCTACAAAGCGATGGACGAGGTGAGCGGCCCTATCATCGCGATTGCGCTGGTGCTGGTCGCGGTGTTCGTGCCGATCGCGTTCATCACCGGCCTGACCGGCGAGTTCTACAAGCAGTTCGCGCTGACCATCGCCATCTCGACGGTGATTTCGGCGATCAACTCGCTGACCCTGAGCCCGGCGCTCGCCTCGCTGCTGTTGAAGCCGCACGGCGCCAAGCCGGACGCGCTCACTCGCGGCATGGACAAGGTGTTCGGCCGCTTCTTCCGCGCGTTCAACAATTTCTTCCATCGCTCCGGCGACAAGTACGTCGGCGGCGTGCGCGGCGTGCTCCGTCACAAGAGCATGACGATGGGGGTGTTCGCGCTGCTGCTGGTCGCGACCTGGAGCTTGTTCCAGATGACGCCTAAGGGCTTCATTCCGGTGCAGGACAAGGCGTACCTGATCACGCTGATCCAGTTGCCGAACGCGGCTTCGTTGAATCGCACGGACGAGATCGTGCGCCAGGTGGGCGAGATCGGCATGAAGGTGCCGGGCGTGCGCGCGGCCGTGCAGTTCCCCGGCCTGTCGGTGGCTGGCTTCACCAACAGCCCGAACTCGGCCATCGTGTTCTTCGGCCTGGACGAGTTCGAGAAGCGCAAGTCGCCTGAGCTGTCCGGCTTCGCGATCGCGCAGAAGCTGAACGGTGCGCTGAGCTCCATCAAGGAAGCGCAGATCGTGACGTTCCCGCCGCCGCCGGTGAACGGCCTCGGCACGCTCGGTGGCTTCAAGCTGCAGCTCGAAGACCGCGCCGACCTGGGCTACGACGAGTTGTACAAGGCGACGCAGACCATCCTGGCCAAGGCGCGCCAGCAGCCCGAGCTCACCGGCGTGTTCTCGAACTACGAAGTGAACGTGCCGCAGATCCTCGCCGATGTGAATCGGGTCAAGGCAAAGGAGCACGGCGTGCCGCTCAGCAACGTGTTCGAAGCGCTGCAGGTCTATCTCGCGTCTCAGTACGTGAATGACTTCAACCGCTTCGGCCGCACCTACAAGGTGATCGCGCAGGCGGACTACGAGTACCGCGCCAAGGCGGAAGACATCCTGCGGCTGCAGACGCGTAACGAGGCGGGCGAGATGCTGCCGCTCGGCTCGATCGTGCAGGTCTCGCAGACCTACGGCCCGGATCGTGTGTTCCGTTACAACGGTTACCTGACTGCCGACATCAACGGCGGCCCGGCGCCCGGCTATTCCACCGGCCAGGCGAAGGCGGTGATGGAGCGCATCCTCGCCGAGAATCTGCCGAACGGCGTGAAGTACGAGTGGACCGATCTCACCTATCAGGAAATCCTGGTGGGCAACAGCTCGGTGTTCGTCTTCCCGTTGTGCGTGCTGCTGGTCGTGCTGGTGCTCGCAGCGCTGTATGAAAGCTGGACGCTGCCGCTGGCCATCGTCGCGATCGTGCCGATGGCGCTGCTGTCCGCGATCTTCGGTGTGTGGATCACCGGCGGCGACAACAACATCTTCACGCAGATCGCGCTGTTCGTGCTGGTCGGCCTGGCGAGCAAGAACGCGATTCTGATCGTCGAGTTCGCCAAGGACCGCGAGAAGGTCGGCGTGGATCCATTCAACGCGGCGCTGGAAGCTGCGCGCCTGCGATTGCGCCCCATCCTGATGACTTCGATCGCTTTCATCATGGGTGTGGTGCCGCTGGTGCTTGCCTCGGGCGCAGGTGCGGAGATGCGTCACGCCATCGGCATCGCCGTGTTCTCCGGCATGCTCGGAGTGACCTTCTTCGGTCTGTTCCTGACACCCGTGTTCTACGTGCTGTTGCGCGCGGCCGTGGTCAATAGGTTCCGTGCGCGTAAACAATCAGAGGCCATCGAAGGAGCGGCCCATGCGTAACCTGAAGCAAACGACCCTGAGTCTGACCAAGAAGCTGTCCGTGCTGGCGGTGAGCGCAGTGCTCGCCGCCTGCGCGGTCGGACCGGACTATCAGCGGCCCAAGATGACGTCGCCCGATGAGTTCGTGAGCACCGATCCGGCGCAGTTCGCGAGCGCGGACGTGGAGCGCGATTTCTGGAAGGCATTCGGCGATGAGCAGTTGAACTCGCTCATAGAAGAAGCGCTGGCCGCGAACCACGACATTCGCATCGCGACGGCCCGCTTGCGGGAAGCGCGGGCGATTCGTGGCGAGGCACAGCTGGACTTCGCTCCGACTGTGACTGCTTCCGGCGGTCATACCGAATCGCGCGCCAGCCAGCGTCAGGCGCTCGGTTTCGCGCGCGATCAGGATTATTACGATGCGGGTTTCGATGCGTTCTGGGAGCTGGACTTCTTCGGTCGGGTCCGCCGCAACGTCGAAGCGAATACGGCGTTGGTGCAAGCCGCGGAAGCCGGCGTGTACAGCACTCAGGTGAGCGTCACTGCCGAAGTGGCTCGCAACTACTTCGAATTGCGCGGCGCGCAGCAGCGGCTCGCAGTCGCTCAACGCAACGCGGAGAACCAGCGTGAGACTCTGCGGATCACGACTGCTCGACTCGATGCGGGTCGTGGCACGCAGCTCGACACGTCCCGCGCCCAAGCCCAGCTGTCCGCGACGCTCGCGACGATTCCGGATTTTGAATCGGATATCACTCGCAGCATCCTGCGTCTGGGCGTGCTGACCGGCAAGTCGCCGGAAGCGCTGCTGCCGCAGCTCTCTGTCGTGCACAAGCTGCCCACGCTGCCGAAGACACAGAACATCGGTACGCCGGAGCTGTTGCTGCGACGTCGCCCCGACATCATGGTCGCCGAGCGTCAACTGGCTTCGGCCACGGCACAAATCGGCGTTGCGGTCGGCGACCTGTTCCCGCGCATCACCTTCACTGGCAGCTGGGGCTTCGATGCCATCGACAGCGGCGACCTGGGCAAGGGTGCCAGCGAGAGCTACGCGTTCGGCCCGAGCATCCAGTGGGCCGCGTTCGATCTCGGTCGCGTTCGTCAGCGGATCAAACAGCGCGAAGCTGCTACCGATCGTGCGCTGGCCGTGTATCAGCAGACGGTGTTGCAGGCGCTGGAGGAAACGGATGCCAGCATGACCGCTTACGTCAAGGCAAAGGTGAAACAGGCTCACCTGCAAGACAGCACCACCGCTTCGCTGGAAGCCGTGACGCTGGCTCGCGCCCGCTACGAAAGCGGCGTTGCCGACTTCCTCACCGTGCTCGATGCCGAACGCAGCGCGCTGACGGCGGAAGATCAGCTGGCCTTGAGCGAAACGCAAACAGCGACGGCGCTGCTGGCGACCTATAAGGCGCTCGGCGGCGGCTTCCGGCCACTGGATGCGAGAGCGGCTCGGTAATGTAGACACGAACTGGCAGGGATGGACTGCAGGATGCGGTCCATCCCCAGCGCCCTTGAACTCAGGTCATCGTTCGCAACGTCTGGGGTATGCTCGACACTACCCCGATGAGTCACACCCCCTATTTCCACCCGGCCGTCGACGCCTGGTTCAGCAGCCGATTCCATGCGCCCACGCCGGCGCAGGCGGATGCGTGGCCGGCGATTCAGTCGGGAAAACATGTACTGATCGCGGCACCGACCGGTTCGGGTAAGACGCTCGCCGCGTTCCTGGCGGCCATCGACGAGTTGGTGCGCGAGGGCGAGCAGTTCGGGCTGCCGGACGAGACGCGAATCGTCTATGTCTCGCCGTTGAAGGCGCTGTCGAACGATATCAATCGCAACCTCGAAGCGCCGCTCGCCGGGATTCGCGACAAGTTGCTCGAGCACGGCATGCGCGATGTCGATATCCGCACCTGGGTTCGCACCGGCGACACGCCGCAGGCCGAGCGCAATCAGATGCGTCGCAAGCCGCCGCACATCGTGGTCACGACGCCCGAGTCTCTGTACATCCTGCTCGGCTCGGAATCGGGCCGTGAGATGTTGAGCACGACACGCACGGTCATCGTCGACGAAATCCACGCTGTCGCGGGCAGCAAGCGCGGCTCGCATTTGTCACTCTCGTTGGAGCGCCTGGAAGCGCTGGTTGGGCGCCGGCTCACCCGGGTCGGTTTGTCTGCGACTCAGCAGCCCATCGAGGAAGTCGCGCGCTTTCTGGTTGGCGGACGTTATCTGCTGCCGAATGGCGAAGCCGATTGCGCCATCGTCGACAGCGGCCATATCCGCAAACGTGACCTGGCCATCGAGTTGCCCGAGGAGCCGCTGGAAGCGGTCATGTCGAATGAGACCTGGGGACAGGTTTACGACCGCCTGGTGCAGCTCATCAACGAACATCGCACGACGCTGATCTTCGTGAACACGCGCCGCACGGCGGAGCGCATCTGTCGTCAGCTCACCGAGCGACTGGACAAGGACAAACCGAAAGGTGCGCCGCCCTCAGTGACTGCACATCATGGCAGCCTGGCCAAGGAGCTGCGCTTCGACGCCGAGCAACGGCTCAAATACGGCCAGCTCAAGGCGCTGGTCGCGACCGCTTCTCTGGAGCTGGGCATCGATATCGGCGACGTCGATCTGGTGTGTCAGATCGCTTCACCCCGCACCATCAACGCATTCCTGCAGCGAGTGGGCCGATCCGGCCACGCGGTTGGCGCGACCCCCAAAGGTCGTTTGTTTCCGCAGTCGCGCGACGACCTGGTGGAATGCACGGCGCTGCTCGATAGCGTGCGGCGAGGCGAGCTGGATCGGCTGAAGATTCCCGTAGCACCGATCGATGTGCTGTCTCAACAAATCGTTGCTGAAGCGGCTGCACGCGAGTGCACCGAGCAGGAACTGTTCGACCTGATCCGACACGCCTACCCGTACAAGACGGTCACGCGCGAATCGTTCAACGAGATCGTGCACATGCTCGCCGAAGGGTTCACGACCCGTCGTGGTCGCCACGGCGCGCTGCTGTATCACGATGCGGTCAATCACCTCATCAAAGGCCGCAAAGGTGCCCGCCTTACCGCGATCACCTCGGGCGGCGCGATTCCGGACACGGCCGATTATCAAGTGATGCTGGAGCCGGAAGGCGTCATGGTCGGCACGCTGAACGAGGACTTCGCGGTCGAGAGCATGTCGGGCGACATCTTCCAGCTCGGCAATTCGTCGTATCGCATCCTGCGCGTGGAGCGCAACACGGTGCGCGTGGAGGACGCGAAAGGCGAGCCACCCAGCATTCCGTTCTGGTTTGGCGAGGCGCCGGGCCGAACCGACGAGCTGTCGATCTCGGTGTCGCGTCTGCGTGAAGAGCTCGAGAGTCGCCTCGACGATCATGCTTTCAACGGCGACACCGCCCGGTCGAGTGCATCTCAGTGGCTGACCGAAGAAGTCGGCATCGGTGAGATTGCCGCCGGCCAGCTGGTTGCGTATCTAGCCTCGGCGCACGCCGCGCTCGGCTCGCTGCCCACGCAGAAGAAAGTGATCTTCGAACGCTTTTTCGACGAATCCGGCGGCATGCAGCTGGTGATTCATTCGCCCTTCGGCAGCCGGATCAATCGCGCCTGGGGCCTGGCGCTGCGCAAACGTTTCTGTCGCTCGTTCAATTTCGAGCTGCAGGCCGCGGCCACCGAAGACTCCATCATCCTGTCGCTGACCGGCTCCCACAGTTTCGAGCTGTTGGATGTGGCGAAGTATCTGCATCCGAACACCGCACGCGACATTCTCATCCAAGCCATGCTCGACGCGCCGATGTTCAACACGCGTTGGCGCTGGGGCGCATCGATCGCACTGGCATTGCCGCGATTCCGCGGTGGCAAGAAAGTGCCGCCCCAGATCGCGCGCATGAACGCGGAAGATCTGCTCGCGTCGGTGTTCCCAGACCAGGTGGCGTGCGGCGAGAACATCGTCGGCGACATCATCGTGCCCGATCATCCGCTGGTTCAGCAGACCGTGCGCGACTGCCTGGAAGAAGCCATGGACATCGAAGGCTTCGAGCGGCTGCTGCGAGCGCTGACCGAGCAGGAGATCAAGGTCGAAGCACGCGACCTCACCGAACCCTCGCCGCTGGCGTTGGAAGTATTGAATGCGCGCCCGTACGCGTATCTCGACGACGCGCCGCTGGAAGAGCGACGAACCCAGGCGGTAATGAGCCGCCGCTGGATGGATCCGCAATCCGCGGCCGACCTGGGCAAGCTCGATCCGGCCGCGATCGCTCGCGTTCGAGAAGAAGCCTGGCCCGACGCAGGCAATGCCGATCAGCTGCACGATGCGTTGCTCTGGCTGACCTTCATGATGCAGGAGGAGGTCGAAAGCCAGCCGGGCTGGCCGGCGCTGTGCCACGAGCTCATCACACAGCGGCGGTTGACCAGGCTCAACGTCGGCGGCGCGACCATTTTCGTCGCCACCGAGCGCGTACCGTACTTCGAAGCGCTGTTCCCGAATGTTTCCATGGATCCGCCGGTCGTCGTGCCCGCCGCGTATGCGGTCAAACGCGAACGAGAGGAAGCGGCACGAGAGATCGTGCGTGGAAGACTCGAGGGACTCGGCCCCACTACCGCCGCACGACTCGCCACCTCGTTCGGCGGAAGCGTCGAAGACGTCAATAGCGCACTGTTGGCCCTCGAAGCCGAAGGCACTGCGATGCGCGGCACCTTCGATCCCGACGAAGCGGCGGGCACCGTTCAGTGGTGCGATCGCCGCTTGCTGGCCCGCATCCACCGCTACACCGTCAAGCGGCTGCGTGCCGAGATCGAGCCGGTACAGGCGCGCGACTTCCTGCGTTTCCTGTTCGATTGGCAACGCGTTACGCCGAATCATCGCATGCAGGGACCGGATTCGGTGCCGGCCGTGCTGGCGCAACTGGAAGGGTTCGATGCTCCGGCGGGCGCCTGGGAAACAGAAATATTGCCGGCGCGCATCGCCGAATACGAACCTGCCTGGCTGGATGAGCAATGTCTCGCCGGTCGTATCGTCTGGACGCGGCTGGCGACTCGCAGTGGAGATTCGGAGCGGGGCGCCGCGCCCGTGCGTTCAACACCCATCGCATTGCTGCCGCGGCGAAATGTGAAACAGTGGTCGCAGTTCTCCAGCAATATCGAACGATCGCAGCTCACGGACAAGGCGCGCCGGGTCGCGGAATACATCGACGAGAACGGCGCGTCGTTTTACGACGAGATCGTGGATCACGTCGGCCTGCTGCCGGTGCAGGTGGAAGAAGCGCTCGGCGAGTTGGTCGCGCTCGGCCTGGTGAACTCGGACAGCTTCGGTGGTTTGCGCGCCTTGCTGATGCCAGCGGACAGACGCCGCAACAGCGCACGCGATCGTCGCCGGCAACGCCGCATCGCCATTTTCGGCATGCAGGATGCGGGACGCTGGGCATTGGTCCGAAGGAAAGAAACAAAGCTCGACGATGCCAGGGCCGTGCCGCCACGCAACGACGAAGCCGTCGAGCACATCTGTCGCACGCTGCTGAGGCGCTGGGGCGTCGTGTTCTGGAAGTTGCTGGAGCGAGAGGCCGACTGGCTGCCGCCGTGGCGTGATCTGGTGATGTGCCTGCGTCGCCTGGAGGCGCGCGGCGAGATTCGCGGCGGACGTTTCGTCGCTGGTTTCTCTGGTGAGCAGTTCGCGTTGCCGGAAGCGATCGGCCAACTGCGCGAGGTGCGCCGGCGCGACAACGATTTGCAGCTGGTTTCACTGTCAGCCGCCGATCCGCTGAATCTGGTCGGCATCCTGACGCCGGGTGGCCGCCTGCCCGCGCTGACGGGCAATCGTGTGTTGTATCGAGACGGCGTGCCGGCGGCCCTGTACGTCGGCGGCGAGGTGAAGTTCGTCGAGCAGCTCGATCCTGCCGAGCAGTGGCAGGTTCGCGGCGCCTTGTTGAGGCGACAGGTGCCGGCGCCGCTCGCGGATCTCGCGTAATCAGATGACGACGATGCGGCCGCCCTTGTGATCCACCGGTTCCTGTTTCGGAGCTTCGCGCTCCACGTCCGGTAGACCCGGCGCGGACGGCGCTTTCGTTTCTGGCTCGGGCTGGCTGCTCGACTGCTCGCCCGAATCCTGGCGGGCGATGGTGCCCAACCCATTCATCCGCGTATTCACCCTGTGCGGCGAGCCTGTGTAGAAGATCGCGCCGACGCCGTTCATGGTTGCATCGAGCGATTCGCGGGGATTCACGATCACGCTGCCGACACCATCGACAGTCACTTTCGCGTCGACGACCGCAAGCTTGCTCAGATCGGCGTGGCCTGCACCCGCCAGGCGCACGGTCAACCCATCCAGCTCGCCATGCGCGTGGATGTTTGCGGCGCCAGTCGCCTCGATCGTCGTGTCGCCGCCATGCAGTCCGGCCACGCTCACGTCGTTGCCACCTTCCAGCTCCAGGGAGTCGAGCTTGGGCAAGGTGATTTGCACCGTCAGGCGCGAGCGATTGTGAATGACCCAGTCGCGCGCCTTGTTCTTGATGTGCAGCGTGTCGCCGCTGACGTTTGTTTCCACCCGGCCTACCGCAGCCTGATTGCCGCTCACCACGACCGAGAGCGGCTCGCCTATCTTGATCTCCAGCCGGGCCGCGCCCTCCAGATTGATGGAGTCGAAGGATCCGAGATCGCGACGCTCGCTCACCGTGGGGCCGGCATCACCGCCGTCGTGGCTGCCACAGCCACTGAGCAGCAGCGCGATCGTCGCCAGCCCGCCGAGCATGGGAAGGTTGTTCATCACGCGACCTCGTGGAATTTTACATAGCCCCTGTATTCATGATGGGCCGAGCGGGCGCTCCGGCGGAAGGGCATGCCGGCGAACGGCGGCCCGGCGCCGGTGAGTCGGGCACCGCGGCTAAAGCACGATTGCTTCATGGCTGACGCCCCGAAGGGTGTGCGAAGGTGCGCCCGGAGCCCGGCAGCGGCCGTCAAATGTGACCCGGGTCACAATTCTTCCCTCCAAATCCGCTTCCGCGCCGATTTGCGACGCATGCTGTGAGGGTACGGCGCGCAACGTGATTTTCGTCCAAGTCCCGAGGGCACGTACAGGATTAACCTACCTCCGTGCACATGAAAACCCCGTCCCGAACCAGGCATCGCAACTGGCTACGCGAGCGCTTCGCGAAGCTGTTGCCGCCGCTTTCCTTCGCCGAGCCGCTCGAGAGCCAGTACCGCAACTGGCATACCGATCATGTGCGCGAGCGCGTGAAGTACACCATGCTGCCGGCGATGGGGCTGCTGCTCATCGTGTCCATGGCGGGCGGTCCATTTCGCGCATTGCGCGAAACTCTGTTCGCGCCGGATCAGATGGTCATCGTCGATCTGCTGCGCTTCGGCGTGCTGTTGCCCACCTGCACGGCGATGCTGCTCGTGACCTATACCAAACTGTATTCGCGCTGGCTGACGGTTGCGGCGCCGGCGGTGGCGCTGTTGCAGAGCCTGTGCATCGTCGCCTGCGACCTGCTGATGCATCAGCAGGGATATTCGCTCAGCTCGGTGCTGCCCATGCTGGTGCTCTCGGCGTACATGCTGTTCGGCATGATGCAGGCTCAGGCGACGATTACCGCGAGCGCGATCGTCGTTGCGTACGGGTTGACCGGCTGGCTCGCCGACCTGAACACCGGCCAGCGACTGTTCGATCTGGCCATGACCAGCTGTGCACTGGTGCTGGGATTTTTCTTTCATTACAGCTTCTCGCGCACGCAGCGCTTAAACTGGTTCCGCAACATGATGCTGACCGACTCGGTGCATCGTGACGCGCTGACCAACATCGGCAACCGTCGCATGTTCGACGCGCACATCGAGCGCTTGTGGAATCAAGCGATCCGCACGCGCGCGCCGGTCGCGCTGCTGCTGGTGGATCTGGATCATTTCAAGGCGTTCAACGATCACGCCGGCCATCAGGCGGGCGATCACTGCCTGGCACGCGTTGCGAGCGTCATCGCTCAGTCGGCGCGGCGCCCCCTGGACGTCGCCGCCCGTTACGGTGGCGAGGAGTTCGTCGTGCTGTTGTTCGACGTGCAGCGCG
This sequence comes from uncultured Steroidobacter sp., assembly GCF_937958065.1. Taxonomy (GTDB): domain Bacteria; phylum Pseudomonadota; class Gammaproteobacteria; order Steroidobacterales; family Steroidobacteraceae; genus Steroidobacter. The sequence goes on along the minus strand of NZ_CALFXI010000002.1, from coordinate 11,370 downwards.
ATCGCGTCGAAGAGTTGTGCCGCGAGCTGCACGCCAATCTGGCGGCGCTGCAGATTCCTCACCCGGCATCGTCCGTCGGTCCGTTCGTCACCGTGAGCATCGGCGCCGCGTGTGTCGAGCCGCAAGCCGGCCGGAATCACGACGGCTTGATCCAGCTCGCCGACGAAGCGCTGTATGCGGCGAAAGAAGGCGGCCGCAATCGCACCGTCGTGATGGATCGCGAATACGCGACGCTCAAGACGGGTGCGTTCCGCGTGCCTCGCAAACGCGCGCGCACCGAGGCCGCCTGACGCCATCCAGCGACGCCGCCACAGTTCATTGATCAGTTAGTTTCGGTGGACAGCGTTATCAAGCGACGCCGTTCCGCGGAACATTGTTTCGTGATGATACATTTCGACTGACGCCGCGGACCCAAGGGTCCATTTCAACGAACCAGAAGTCAGAGTCCATCGCCGCATGTCCGCCATGATCGATACGCCCGTCGACACGCCTGCCCGCTCCAACGAGATCGTCACGCTGCAGGCTCACATCCTGCAGCAGCAGAGCCGATATCCAGAAGCCAGCGGCCAGTTCTCCTGGATCCTGTCGGCGCTGGCGATCTCGGCGAAGATGATCGCGTCGCATGTGCGCCGCGCGCGGCTCGACGACGTGCTGGGCACGGTCGGCAATCAGAACGTGCAGGGCGAGCAGCAGCAGAAGCTGGACGTCATCGCCAACGACATCCTGTTGCGCACCCTGGGCGGCCGCGAAGGCGTGGCCATCGTCGCCTCCGAAGAGAACGAGGAGCCGGTGATCCTGCGCACCGACGATTCGGCCGAGCGCAAGTACTGCGTGCTGTTCGATCCCTTGGACGGCTCGTCGAATCTGGATGTCTGCGGCGCCGTCGGCACCATTTTCTCCATCCTGCGCAAGGACCGACGCTCGCCGGATCCGCAAGCTTCGCTGCTGCAGTGTGGTGCCGAGCAGGTTGCGGCCGGCTATGTGCTGTATGGCTCCTCGACAGTGTTCGTGCTGACCATCGGCCTGGGCGTGGATATGTTCGTGCTGGATCCCGCGTACGGCGCGTTCATCCGCGTGGCGCGGGGCATGCAAATTCCGAAGACCAACAAGTGCTACTCGGTGAACGAAGGCAATCGGCTCAGCTTCCCCGAGGGCTATCAGAAGTATCTGTCGTGGGCGCAGGAGCGCGGTTACTCCAGCCGCTATGCCGGCGCCATGGTCGCGGACGTTCACCGCATCCTGTTGCAAGGCGGTGTGTTCATGTATCCGCCGACCCGCAAGGCGCCCAAGGGCAAGCTGCGGCTGATGTACGAAGCCAATCCCATGGCCATGATCGTCGAACAGGCCGGCGGCAAGGCGCTGAGCGCCCCGGGCGAGCGTATCCTCGACGTGCGCCCCACCGATATCCATCAGCGCGTGCCGGTCATCATCGGCAGCAGCGAGGAAGTGGATCAGGTCGCCGCGCATTTGTGAGAAGCGGCAGGGGCCGACTCCAGCTCCCGCCGCGCCAGACTCCTTTCCACCGTACCGGGGTATCCGCAGACCCCGGTAATCGATTGTGGAAGTCCGCGCGTTGCAGCAACCTGTGGCGCTGAAGTGTATTCTTCCCGTCCTGGTGTTGGAGTTCTGGAAACCCTGTGCTCACGGCCGATAAAGTTCTAGTCACGGTAGGAACGCCCTGCTCGATTTCTGCAGTGGGCAGCACGGAAACCTATCGCGCGCGCGTCCTCGGCGCGCCGGAATTCATCGCGTTCGCGGCGTTCGACGCAGGGCTGATCGATGTCGATCCGCAGCTCGACGGCTCGCTGAAGCTGCGCTGGATCAATGGCGAGAGCACCAGCATCGAGGAAATCGAGCGGCTGCACGGCAAGCAGCTGCGCGCGTCGCTCGGCATCCGTTACATCGATGAGCTGACGGCGCTCGGCAATGCCGTGGTTACGGACGTTGCCGCTTCCCTGCCTCATGACTTCGATCGCGGCGGCCTGCGCAAGCTCGCCGGCCTCACGTATCGCGATGTCCGCGATTCGGCGCTCAAGGACATGTATGGCCTGTTCGACGACGATCCGCGGCTCGGCCCGTCGTTGCAGTCCCAGCTATTTGCCTACAGCGGCTTGGGCGCGCTGGCGGCGCTGCCCGTGTCGCTGGCCGAGCTGATCCCGAATCCATATGAGTTCCGCGTCGCCGGCGCGACGGCGTTCCCAGGCCTGGATGCGCACGGCCAACTGCGGCCGGCCGGCTCGGTCACGCCGGAGAACGACAAGCTGCGCGACAAATTCGCCATGCGCCTGGCGAACTCGCTCTCGTCGCACGGCCCGGCCCTGCTGTCGACCATGCTTGCGCCGTCGTACTCGCTCAGCAAGTCGCTGAAACATCCCGAGTTGCTCGACTCGTTGCGCTCGGCCAGCGGGTTCATGCGCGTGCCGCAAACGCCGCTGAACGCGGTCGGCGCGTGCGCGTCCAGCTCCATCGTGTTCTCCGAGTTCGCGCCGCAGATGGTGCTCGACTATCCGGGCTACCAGCGTCCGCAGCTGGTGTTGTGGACCGCGGCCGATGCGGCCACTCGCCCGAACTGGCAGATTCTCGATGCCTTCGGCCCGGGTGCGCTGATGACCCGCGGCAAGCTGGAAGCACTCAACGCCGGCCGCAGCCCGGCCGAACAGCGCTCGGTCGCGGACAGCCTGGCGCCGTTCGACATCGACGCGAACGGCACAGTGGTGGGCGAGGGCGGCTCGGGCCTGATCGTGACCACGCTCGACTTCGCGCTGCGTAACTTCCTGGATATCACTTCCATCATCGTCGGCTGGGGCCAGAGCGGCGAGGCGGGCGGCAAAGCGCACTTCGCCGGCGTCGGCTTCGGCGGCGAGAACGCGCTCATGCACGCGCTCGAGCTCGCCTGGCGCGGGCACGGTTATGCCGCATCCGACTTCCAATATCTCGTCGCGCACGCTACCGGCACGCGCACCAATTCCAAGACCGACCTCACGACGGCCGCGAACGCACGTTCAGCGGCGGCGGAACGACAAGGCATCAAAGGCACATTGCCGATCATGGCGGTGGGCACGCCAAAGGCGGTGGGCGATGGTCACACCATGGGCGAAACGGGATTGAAGGCCGTGTCGCAGGCGCTGCAGTTCCTGCTCGGCAAACCGGCAGTGGGCGTGCCGACGTTGCGGCATCTGGATCCGGATCTGGGCGCGGCCGCCGAGTCGTTCAAGCTGCAATCGGCGCCCGTGATCGGCAGCGGCGATGGCGGAGCGCTGTGCGCGACTCAGGGCTTCGGTGGTTACAACGGCGCCATAGCGCTGCGTGCGGCGCATGCCGAGGCCTTTGCTCGCTACTCGCCGGATCGCAAAGTGCTCGCGGCGTATCTCGAGCGCTGGCCCGAGCTACGCCGTGAACGTGAACAGCGCGAGCGCCACTGGCGCCTGCGCCGTCGCAGCGCCATCGAGCTGGCGCAGTTGCATTGCTGGAAGGGATTGGATTGACCGCACGGACCGGCCAGAAACAACTCAGCCGGCTTTCTTGCCGGTGAACGTGCCTTCGCCCAGCTCGCCGAGCTTCACCGTGCCCTTCATGGTCGCGCCGTCCACGGTGCCGGTGTAGCTCACCGCCAGATCCGTGCCCTGCGCATTGACTCGAAAGCTGATCGAAATGTCGTTGCCGTTCACCGTGCCGGTGACCGGCGACTCGCCCAGCATGCCTTTGTAGATGCCGGTGAGCTTGTTGCCGTCCTGCTTCAGGCTGAAATGCGGATTGCCGGTGCCGGCCTGAGTTTCGACGGTCAGATCCCACTCGCCGGCCACGTTGGCGTCGGCGGCGAAAGCGGGCGAGGCCAGCATCACGGCGGCGGAGGCGGCCAGGAGCATTCTGCGCAGGCTGTTCATGTCGGTTCCCTGTGATTGTTGAGGTCCGCCTGAATTCTGGGTGCGCGCCGCGAGCACCGGCAACTTCATTGACGTTTCATGACTCTGATGAGGTGGCGTAATGGTGACGCGTTTTGCCCTGCGGTCCCGCCTCGTATGCAACAATGGCCGCCCGCCAATGGACCCCGAGGGACCAAGGACAGCCGCGTTGAGACTGGTTGAATAACGAGCTGATGTTTCGCGACTTCCGCAAAATTTCACCCCGCATTTTCTGGCTGGTCACGCTCGCCGCCCTGGCCGTGCTGTTGACCGTGGTGGCGGTGCCTCAGTGGCTGTCCAAGCAGGCGCGCCTCGAAGTGCTGCGCTCGCATGTCGCCGAGATCGCACAGATCGCGGCCAGCGTCGTCGATGGCGACCTGCACCGGCAGCTGCTCGATCCGGCGAACTACACGCCCGAGCTGTATGAGCGCGTGCTCGCGCCGCTGGTGCGTTTCCATTCCGCCGATCCCGAGATCTTTTACGTCTACACGATGGTGGAGCGCGGCGGGAAGAGCCACTTCGTCGTCGACACCGCCGCGTCGAACAAGCTGAAGACCTCGCGCAAGCTGCGCCCGTCGGCGTACATGGAGCCGTTCGAAAGCATCGATGTCGAGCCGGATCCGGATTATCTGCAGCGCATCGCCAACGGCGAGACCTACGTCTATCCCAGCTTCCAGCGCGATGTTTACGGCACGTTCCTGTCGGGCCACACGCCCATCTACGACAGCCAGGGCCGTTACAGCGGTTTCGTCGGCGTCGACTTCGATATCAAGTATTACCTGGCGCTGGAATCGAGTTTCCGCGCCATCTTCTATGGCTCGCTCGCCGGCGCGCTGTTGATGGCGCTGACGATCGGCTATCTGGCCGCGCGTTATCACTATCACGTGCAGGACCGCCTCGAAGAGCAATATCGGATCTCGATCCGCGACGAGCTGACGCAGCTGCTGAACCGGCGCGGCGCGCTGAAATTCTCGCGCGAGGCGCTGACGGCTCGGGCGTCCAGTTACGCGGTGATCCTGGTCGATATCGACGACCTGAAGGGCATCAACGACCTGTACGGTCATTCGGCCGGCGACGATTTCATCATCAAGGTGGCCGAGACGATTCGTCACAGCGTCCGCGAAAAAGACATCTGCGCGCGCATGGGAGGCGATGAGTTCCTGATTTTCGCCACCGGCTGCGACCTGGACGCGGCGACGGAAATCGCGCGGCGCATCCTGGGCAAGGTGTATTCACACGACGAAAGCTCGACCCGCTCGCACTTCGGCGTGTCGATCGGCATCTGCGTGGCGCCCGGCGCGGAAGCGAATTTCGAATTATTGTATCGACAGGCGGACGAGGCGCTGTACAAAGCCAAGCAGGCGGGCCGCAACCGGTTCGTTATTTTCGATCCGATGGTCGCGGCTTAAGAAACACTCTGCGTCCGGGTCTGAAGCATCAGGCGATGTAGCACCTGGCCCAGCTCTTCGACGGTATTCGGCTTCAGCAACAGATCGCGCACGCCGGCCTTCATGACCGATTCCCGGTCCTTGGCGCGCACATAGCCCGACGTCATCACCACCGGCACCTCCGGCCGCAGGCTCAACACGTGCGAGGCGAACTCGATCCCCGACATGCTCGGCATCGACAGGTCCGTGACCACCGCTTCATACGCCGCCGGATCGGAACGGAACGCAGCGAGCGCCTCGTTCGCATCGGTGAAACCCGCCACCCGATAGCCCAGCCGCTGCAAGACGCGGGTTACGAGATATACAAGCGATTCCTCGTCGTCCACGTAGAGAACGCTCTGACCTTCGCCGCACGGCACTTGCGAGGCGAGCGGCGGATGCCTGGCGGCCGCATCGTGGAATAACACAACGTCTTTCGAGGTTTCTTCTTCATTGCCGCTGAACGCCAGGATTTGATTGATGATACCGGTGGCACGGGCGCCGGCCCGCTGCACTTCGGCGAGCGACAGCTGCGCTGGGTGGTCCGCCGCCAGGTCTTCCGCGGCGAGCCGGGCATTGCCACAGATCGCCAGCAGAATGTTGTTGAAGTCGTGCGCGATGCCGCCGGCCATGGCCGCAAGCGCCCGGCTCTTCTCCAGCAGCTCGCGGTCCCGTTCGGCCTGCAGGCGAGCGGTCACGTCGCTGGCGAAGGCGATCACGCCCTCATCGACGGTGCCACGATCCACCAGCGCCAGATGCCAGTGACATTGCATGTGACTGCCGTCCTTGCGCCGGGTCTCGAGCGTCACGCCGTCGGGATATTCGATGCCGGCGAGCAACTTGGGACAGACCTCGTTGATGACGGGCATGCTGCCGGGGGTCGCGACCAGCTCATGAATATGCCGGCCGATGGCTTCCGCTTCCGTGTATCCAAACGTCGCGGTCGCCGCCGGATTCCACGCGCGGACGATATGGTCGGTATCCCAAACGACGCAGGCGAGCGGCGCGCGATCGAGATACAGCTGCAATCGTTTGTTGATTGCCTGCAGCTGCCGGACGCCACCGTCCGTATCGAGATTGCCACGCCTCGCAGGCCGGCGACGTTTCCGCCACCACTGCGTGAACCCGAACATAACGCCCCGCTGAAGTAGGTTACTTATCGCGTCTGCGCTGGACGCGGCTCTTTCTTCTCCCCCGGCGGCAACGTATCACAGCGGATGCGTCCGACGCGTTGAGCAACTCTACCGGCTCTGGGTTAGGCGAATGGAGTAAGCACCTTGGGGCGCGGGCAGTGAGCCCTCAGGCCGATTGCAAATATTCCAGTGAATCGGCGTTCAGATATTCCAGCGCTCGCGGCACAGCGCCAGGAATCGGGCACCGGCTTGCGACAATGGCTGATGTCGAAGGTGATAGACCCCCACCTGCCGCTCGATACTGGAGAACGGCAGACCTTCGATATGCTCCAGCTCCGGCGGCAACTCGGTCACCAGGTTGGAGACATAAGTCACGGCCTTGCCCTCGGCGACCAGCGCCAGCCGCAGCTCCATGTGGCTGACTTCCCATACCGATGCAAAGGCGTTGCGCAGCCGGTCGCCGCTGGGACGGCGGGCCGCTTCATCGAGATAAGACGTCACTAGAGGCAGTGTGCGCAGCGTCGCCTGGGGATCGCGCTTGAGCGCTTCGCGGCTCGGGTGGTCGCGCGCAATCATCAAACGACGCGTCTCGGCGAAGCACGAGTAGACGGTGAAGTAATCGGGCATGGTGTGCTGCAGAGGTCCGAAGCCAACTTCCCAACGGCCGTCGGACACGCCATGCACGATCTCGCGACTGGGCGCGACCGTCACCTTGAATCGAGTGAGCGGATTGCGCTCGGAGAACTCGCGCAACAGCGCGATGCCGAAACGCGCGTTGGTCGCGGGCGAGAGCGCGAGGGACAAAGTGGACAATGCGCCGGTCTTGATCTGCGCGATGTCCGCCAATGTCTCGCGTTCCTCGTTCAGCACCGTCTCCGCATAACGCAGCAAGCGGATGCCGGCCTCGGTCAATTGCGGCGGATTGCCACGACGTAGCAGCACCGCGCCCAGTCGATGCTCGAGGTTGGCGATGGCCTGGCTCACCGCCGATTGCGATAAGTTCAACCGTTCAGCGGCGCGACTGAACCCACCCGCCTCCACCACGGCGTGAAAACAACGGATTTCATTGCGCTCGATCTGCATGTGGTCAATTTTCGCGCAGCAGTCGCGACTACTGCAAATTACTTGTCGAAAAGCGCTGCCTTTCAGCGCGGACGATAAGGGTATCGGATGCGCCGATACGATCACAGTCACTGATCGAGCCATCGTCGCTGCGGCGTCGTGCAGTGACGCGGCCAGGCGTAGCTTGAGCAGTCATCGGGCGCCGCGGAGCTGGTCATGAGCGAGTCACTGCACCACGTTCACAAAGGTCTGGAAGGTGTGATTGCCGACACCACCTCGGTGTCGCTGGTCGATGGCGAAGCCGGACGACTGTACTACCGGGGCCATGCGATCGAAGAGCTGGCGCGTAAACGGTTTGCGGAAGCGATGCACCTGGTCGTGTTCGGCACGCTGCCGGATCCCGATCGACTTCAGGAAGTGGAAGATTACTTGTGGGTCGCGGGCCGCCTGCCACCCGAGCTCGCCGCGTCCACGCGCCAGGTCGCGCGGCATGGCGAACATCCGATGGCGACGCTGCAAGCGATCACAACCTTGCTTGCACTGGAGCCGCCGGCGATCGGCCTGGGTCGCTCACCGCAGGAAGAAGAAGCCCTCGTCGTCGCGGCTCGCATTCCTGCCGCCATCGCGACCATCCGCGCAGCGCTGCAGGATCATCCGGAGCATCCCTATCCAGCGTCGCGTCGCTACGGTGAGCGCTATCTGCAACTGCTGCACGGCCGCCGACCCTCGCCGATCGAGGTGTCCGTGTTCGAAAGCGCGCAGATCTTGCAACTCGATCATGGCTTCAATGCCAGCACATTCACCGCGCGCGTGGTCACTTCGACACTGGCCCCGGCCACCTCGGCGCTCTCGGCCGCCATGGGCGCGCTATATGGGCCATTGCATGGCGCAGCCGATCAGCAGGCGCTGGAGATGGCGCTCGAAGTCGCCGAGCCTGAACACGCACGCGAGTTCGTGGCGCAGTGCCTTGCAACCGGCCGCAAGGTGATGGGCATGGGTCATCGCGAGTATCGCGTGGTCGATCCTCGCTCACGCATGATGCGGGCCCTGGCTCAGCAGGTCGCACAGCACCCCGAGCACGTGAAGCTGCTGGATGTGTTGAGCGCGGTCGACGAGGCTTTCATCGAGCAAACTCGTGAGAAACGACGCACGTTGCGCGCCAACCTGGAGTTCTACAAAGGGGTCGTTTATCTGGCGCTGGGCATCCCGAAGGAGTTTTTCACCGCGAGCTTCGCGGCTGCACGCGCATTCGGCTGGATCGCGCATGTGATGGAACAGCGACAGGACAATCGCATCATCCGCCCCGCCGCGCATTATGTTGGGCCTGCGCCGCGCACGATGACCCGGTAAATGAGCTCGTGCACGTCGGCACACTTGTCAGGTTATGCACAGGGTGGCTATAGTGCTGTCACGTGACTCAAGTGACTAACCCGCACGTGTCCCATACTTCCTCCCCCATCGCCGTGACGATCAGCCTGATCAACGTCGTAGTACCGGTCGTAGCCATCAGTTACGCGCCGTAGGGGAATTATTAAATTACGAATCAACGACCCCCGTCGGTGCAAAGCCGGCGGGGGTTTTTCGTTTTCAGTGCGCCGGTTTTGTCCGCGGGGTTCCTCAGAAGGAGCCCTGATGATCGCGTTACAACCGGCCGCCGCACCGAACCGTACCGGCGCCGACCTCATCATCCACCTGCTGGAGCGGCAGGGCGTCGAGATCGTCGCAGGCATTCCCGGCGGCGCGCTGCTGCCGTTGTATGAAGCGCTGGGCCGTTCGACCCGCATTCGCCACGTTCTGGCGCGCCACGAGCAGGCAGCGGGTTTCATCGCGCAGGGCATGTCACGTCTGACCCGCCGGGCCGGTGTCTGCTTTGCGACGTCGGGCCCGGGCGTGACCAACGTGGTGACCGCGCTGGCCGACGCCAGGCTCGATTCGATTCCTTTGGTGTGCATCGCCGGGCAGGTGCCGCAGTCGTTGATCGGCACCGACGCGTTTCAGGAAGTGCCGACCGTCGACATGGTCCGGCCCATCACCAAGGCGAGTTTCTTCGTGCGGAACGCGCAGGAGCTCTGGCATGTGATTCCCGAAGCCTTCCGCATCGCCGAGGGCGGCCGACCGGGTCCGGTGCTGATCGATGTGCCCAAGGACGTTCAGCGCCAGATGGCGGACGCGGAGCCTTCGCGAGAAGCGCCGCGCGAGCACGCCTCTATCTCCACGCTGGATACGCGACAACACTTCGATCTTGCGGCTCAAATGATTCAGGCCGCCCAGCGTCCCGTGCTCTATGTGGGCGGTGGCATCGTCAAAGCGCGTGCGCACACGGACCTTCGCGCGCTCGCTGAACGCGCCAGCCTGCCAGTGACGTCGACTTTGATGGCGCTCGGCACGTTGCCCGCCGGCCACAGCCTGGACCTCGGTATGTTGGGCATGCATGGCGCGCGTTTCACCAACCTGATCGTCGATGAGTGCGACCTGCTGCTCGCCATCGGTGCGCGTTTCGACGATCGCGCCACCGGCGATCCGCAGCGGTTCGCACCGCACGCTCGCATCATTCATATCGACATCGACCCGCGCGAGTTCGGCAAGATCAAAGCGGCGGACGTGTCCATCTGCGCCGACGCCGGCTTCGCGATCCGCGAACTGCTGAAACGCGTGCCGCCCACTCAACGAACGTTGTGGCTGTCCCGAGTGAATCAGCTGAAGCAGGGTCATCCGCTGCGGACACCTGGCTGCGGTGACTTGTGCTCACCGTACGGCATCGTGCAAGCGATCGGGGCGCTGGCGCCAGCAGACGTGATCGTGACGACGGACGTGGGCCAGCATCAAATGTGGGTCGCGCAACGCTTCCCGTTCCTGCGGCCGGATCGTTGGCTGACATCGGGCGGTCTGGGCACGATGGGCTTCGGTTTGCCGGCTGCAATCGGCGCGGCGCTGGTCGAACCCGCAGCGACCACCGTGTGTTTCACCGGCGACGGCAGCCTGCTCATGAACGTGCAGGAGCTCGCGACGCTGGCCGAGCTGGATTTGAATGTGAAAATCGTGCTGCTCGATAATGCCGCGCTCGGCCTGGTCCGGCAGCAGCAGGAGTTGTTCTATCAGCAGCGCTTCGTCGCCTCGCTGTTTGCGCAGCCGAGCCGCTTCGTCGCCATCGCGCAGGCGTTTGGAATTCCGGCTTTGGACCTGGGTGACGCAACAGACCCGCACGATGCATTGTCCCGAGCGATGTCTGCTCGCGGACCCGCGCTGATCCGCGTGCCGATCGCCGCCACTCACCACGTGATGCCGATGGTGGCGCCGGGCGCGGCCAACACCGAAGCGCTCGACCATGCATTCGAAATCTTGGAGGAACTGTGATGACTCAAGCCCCGCTCGCGCCGCCCATCAGCTGGGCCGATTTCGAAAAAGTGGAGCTGCGCGCCGGCACCATCCTGGAAGTGATGGAGTTCCCCGAGGCCCGCCGGCCCGCCTGGAAGCTGCGCATCGATTTCGGTCCGCAGATCGGCGAGCGGGTGTCGAGCGCGCAGATCACCGCGCTGTACGGCAAGGAGGACCTGGTCGGACAGCAAGTGATGGCGGTGGTGAATTTTCCGCCCAAACAGATCGGCCCGTTCCGCTCTGAAGTCCTGGTCACCGGCTTCCACGACGAGGCGGGCCGGGTGGTGCTGGTTCGTCCGGAACGACGAGTGCCGAACGGCGCGAAGCTGCTGTAAGGTTCGAGCTCGGCAGCGGAACCCTCATCGATGCAATTTTCCGAGATTCTCGATTCGATCAGTGCGACAGGCGACGAATGTCGGGTCACGGTCAGCGATGATTGGATGCAGGGACGCGCCACCTTCGGTGGACTGG
>NZ_CALFXI010000001.1 GCF_937958065.1 uncultured Steroidobacter sp. | reverse complement strand
CGTGGTGGAGATGATCGATGATGTGGCGGATGCAGTGAGCTTCATCGCGTCTGATATCGGGACGGAGGTGCGGCCATGATCAAGCAGGAAAGCCGCGCCTATTTCAAAGCACTCGGCGCGCACGTCACGATGCTTCGCAAGGCGCAAGGTATGACGCAAGCGGAGCTGGCGCGGGCCATTGGCGTATCCCAGCAGGCTGTGTTCGCATACGAGCTGGGCGACCGTCGGATCTCGGTGCTCGTGCTTGCCAAGCTCGCGAGGATATTCTCGATGCCGGTCGGGGACCTCGTCGGCCTCTCCAAGCCGGTACGCGAGCGCAAGGGGCGACTGTCTCGGCGCTGCATGAGGCACGCGGAACGGTTGCAGGCATTGTCGAAGACCCAACAGCGCTTCGTCGTCAGGATCATCGACGTACTCGAAGACAGCAACGGCGGTCGGGGGTGCGCGCGATGACCCGGCCAATCACGGATGAACTGGTCTGCCTTAAGCAAGCGGTCGATCTCCTCAAGGTCGCCGAAGACTTGGTACAGCCAGAAAACATTCAGCAGTACCCCGGTGCCATCGCGTCGGTCATCCGCACGGCTCGAACCCTCGTCGAAGAGGTCATCGAGGCGCTTACGGCACACTTCGCGAAACGGTGAGTGATAGGCTGCGCTGACGGCGGTCAATAGGAGGGTGGCTCCGCCATGCGGCGGGGCCGCCCGGATCTGCCGAGGAACGGGCGGTCTCGTATTGAGCGCAGAGCCTTGCCGCAGCCGGACCAAGAAGGTTTTCCAGGGGTGAGAGTCGCGAACGTGGCCCACGGCGCGGCGGTGGCCGAGCGCAGCACCTGCGCAAAGTGCGGTGAACCGATTTGCCGATTGCCTGCCGAGCGGCTCTCCATGGAACCCAGCAGACGCAGAGTGCGCGCACTCACGATGATTGTTTGCAGATGCCTCGGCGCTAGCGCATTCTCGGCTCCGATTATTCCCTGACGACGAGGGTATCGTCGTAACCCCGCCTGCGTTTGCAGGCACCCCTAAGCAGCTTTAGACCAGGCAGAGCTGCGCAGCCAACCAGGTTGTGGTCCTGACTCATCACTCGGGCGCTGACGCCTTTCTCCAACCCGCTGTTCAGCGGACGTCTCCTGCGGCAACTATTCTTCAAACGACGAAACATACAAAGCTGCGCCAATAGCAGCATTCCTCCACGCGTGCGTCACTGTCTTCGGCGAAGCCGAGAAAGTGACGCACACGGATCACTGCCGCAACTCACTGTCACCGCGACGCATTTCACCGATGCGAGAAAGTGGCACCGCGTCTGCAACGGACGCAATCAATCATAGCTTCGCAACGAAGCTCCCTTCGTCGATGTCAGCCACCGCGAGCGGCCCGCCAAGGGCAGCCTCGATCTCGCGCTCACGCGTGAGCAGCAGCACATGCCACCGGCACGTGCTGCTGTGAGGCCACGAAACTCACCCGACCGGATCAATGCACGTCCGGCCGCTCGCGATGGAGAAAGGCAGGAATGTTTCCTGCCGGGATTGCCCGGATGTGCGCGTTGTGAAGTGACGGAATGACAGTGGAGTAGAAGTGATGAGCAGAAAGACTGAGCTTCGAGCCGATCTCCATCGGATTGGCTACGACCTGGGCGGCTCGCATCTCACGCGCGAGGCGCGGTGGGGAACGTTCAACTCGTTCGCCCGAATCATGCGCGAGCTGGGCTATGGCATACAGGCCGCGTCTCAGATCGGCGGCAAGCATTTGCAGGCATTTACCCAGCGCCGAACTTCCGAAGGGATTGGAGCGCGAACGCTCGCCAAGGAACTGGGCCACCTCCGCGCCGTGCTCCGGCACGTTGATAAGCAGGGGCTGGCTGCGAGCGCCAGTTACAGCAATCGCGCGCTACGCATCGGTCGCGGTTCCCGTTTAGGCACCAAGCAGCCTCTGTCCGATGAGGTCCTCCGGGCGTTTCAGCAGCGAATGGAACGACTGGGGCGTCCGAACATCGGCGCACTTCTGGGGCTGCAGCGCTTTCTCGGTTTGCGAGAGGTCGAGGCCATCCGTGGAGGAGACCTGCAAACGCTGGCTCGCTGGCAACGTGAATTGCAGGAGCGCGGGTCCGTGCGTGTGATCTCTGGCACCAAGGGTGGACGGCCGCGAGATGTGCGTCCGGCGCAGATCGAGCGAGCGCTGGCGGCGGTGCAAAGTGCCCGGGCGTTACTGGAAGCCAGTGGACAACGTTATCTCTTGACGCGCGCCGACGGCGCAGCCACGACTGGCCTGAAGCAGGCGATTGGAGTTTATAGAAACGTTTGCTATCGCGCCGGCGTTCAGAGTCACAGTGCCCGCTACGCCTTCGCGGTCGACCGCATGCGGGCATACCGCGATGAAGGACTAAGCGAGCGCGCGGCCCGCGCGGCGACGTCTTTGGACCTCGGGCATGGCGATGGCCGCGGGCGCTATGTTGCAAGCGTTTATGCGGGCGGCGTCTGAGGATCGCTACTTCCGCCTAAGTTCATGGGTTCGCAGCTTCGTTGAACTGCTTCCGCAGTATTACGCTGCGGAAGCCTTGACGAGCCTGTCAAACTTACGGGAAGCTTCCTATCTTGCCTGGAATTTGCTAGTTACAAATCGTGTTCTGCGCGACAATATTCACAAACAAGGGCGCCGCAGGTCATCGTGGATTGAGTCACTTCGGTCGTCTATGCCCGAGTTCGGCTCGGAAAGAGGGAGAAGAATGAAGCACCTACTCATGCAAGGGTGGCTGTTTGTGGCAATCGGCGCCGCTTTGATAGCTGTAGGTGGAGCATTTACCACGTTCGGCTGGAATAAATTGAATCTTCGGTCTCAGCTTGAAGCCATCGTCTCTGGGGTTGCGAGAGAATGGGAGATAAACGACACACTCCTGCACAAGGAACCGTTATTCGTTTCGAACGAGCCAGACGTGTTGGGCTCATTCGGACTCTATCCTCGTTTCAAATCATCCGCGATTGACTCTGCCCTTAGCTCTGGTCTATTCAATCCATCGAATGCTGATGAACGTGAATTTCTCAGAGCACTTGCCGACTACGAGACTACTATCGCTGATGTCAATGCAAGACTGACGGTGAGTGACAATCTCGCGTTGTCCACACGAGACCGCGCGGTAGTGGCAGACCACCGCGTTTATGTGAAGGGCTCACGTGGATTCGCCGCCTTCGGCGCGGAGCATCAGAAGCTAAAAGGCATCCTTGAGAAACAACACAGATGGGCCTTGGAAAAGAAGTTCCTGAATTGATCCGCCAGGATTGGCTGAAAGGGCCGTTGCTTCCTAACAGGTGGGTCGAGTTCGCTCGCATCGCGCGCCCGACTTACTCACAGCATTAGGCTTAAGGAGCTCGGCAAATGCGATTCTCAGATCGAATCGGTGTCACTCAACCGCCTCTGGGGCTCCACATTGACGACATGCCGCAGGCGTTGCGCGTGTCACTGTGGAATCTATTTCTCGACTTGTATGAGCATCGGGATGGAAAGTACTGGAGCAAGATTGCAGCCCATGTAGCAAAGTACTTCCGGAAGTTTCCGGCCGATGATCTGCCGGTCAGGGATTGGGATCTTCGAGAGTGGGTCAAGGAGTATTTCCTTGGGCTTCCTTGGTACGAGGCATACAACTTCCTGGAATTCATCGTAAAGAACCACAGTATCGCAACGCGAGAGCAATATGGCGGTGAGTACTACTCGCACTCGGTGCGCGGTGACAAACTGGAATCCGCGGTTAACGCGATTCTGGAACGAGAAAGTGCCGGCTATCGATTTGTCAGCCATGTGCTGTCTCCCATCACGGACAAGGTAGAGCTAGAAGAGGTCAGGAGCGCAGCAACCAGTATTCGAGGCAACGGATTGGATGAAGCACGGACACACATCAACGCCGCATTGGATCTGTTCTCAAAGAGACCAAATCCTGACTATCGAAATTCTGTGAAGGAGGCAATCAGTGCGATCGAGTCGATCGCGAAGCAGTTCGGCTCCGCTAAGGGAGATGGGCTCGCGCCAGCTCTTAGGGCGCTGGATGAGAAGGTTGGTCTCCACGGCGCGCTTCGATCAGCCTTCGAGAAACTCTATGGCTACACTAGTGATGAGAATGGCATCCGTCACGCTATGTTGGATGAGGCAACCGTAGGATTCGAGGAGGCCAAGTACATGATTGTGGCCTGCTCGGCGTTCGCAAATTATCTGGTTATGAAGTCCGAGAAAGCAGGGCTGCTAAAGTGACTTGACCAATAGCGCGATTTCCATCTGACTAGATTTTATTGCGCCGTGCTTGGGGCGGTAGGCGCCGGAGTTCTCGAGTCCCTGTTTATGACAACAACTGAGAACTTCTCGCGCCCTGCCGTTCGCCATCTACCTCCATCCGTCTGAGTCTGCAGTTCAACTGCATAGTCTCCGACTCCAAACCAAGGAAACCCCGGAGAGTTGGTAATGACGCGTATTCCGTTCGCCGTCGTAAGGTCGACCGTCTGAGTAGCTGTCGCGAATACTTTTCCATTGGGGGCGATGAGTCGCGAGCGAATCTCTGCGGTTTCAGGTGTGTCTTCCTTGGACCGCACCCAGAATTGAACCACTGCGAGTCGATGCGGAATCATTGGCCTGTTTTTGCCGGATGCCGGTGGCGGTTCGCCGTGAATCTTGACTTCCTCAATCATTGAGATGAGCGAGAGGGCGTTACTGCCTGCCTCCAGTAACGCTTTCTCACACAGAATTACCCACTTTAATTTCGCCATTTAGTGTGTCTCTGGCTCTGGGTGGAAGTCTCCACCGATGCCTATGGCCCACGGATCGACGTGGTCGAGAAACTCTAAGTCGGCCGAAATAGTTGGGGAAACGACGGAGTGGTGAAGTACGCCGGCCTTTGCTGTGTCTGCAGTCGGCCATTTGGCGTAGCCTGGAATGTTGGCTCGAACCATGGCCTTCATTAGACGCTCGATTGATAGGTGGTCGATCCGACCCCTAACTATGTTGCTCACCACTCCTTGAGGAAGGCCCAATAGATCCGCTGCATCTGCCTGTCTAAGTCCATCTCGCTGCAATACTTTCGCGATCGCATCTGCGAGGTCAGATCGGACTGCGAGAATCATCGCGTCCTCGGGTTCAAATCCCATCGCTAGGAAAACATTTCTCTTGCTCATAACGTCATGCCCTAGTGCAATTGTCGTGTTTGCTTCTTGTTTTTCTTTTGCTGCTGGTTGTACTTGGCCTTGTACTGTCGTAGGCGATCAGTGATCCTGCGCCGATCGGCTGCGCGCATCTCTGATCCATCACCTGAGTCCTTCATAAACGCGTCGGCGATAAAAACTTTCCCAGATACGCTTGCGAAGGCAACGCTGTAGACAACGCGCGCACCATCGTTATGCCGCACTTCGGCTGCAGCCACTCCAAAACCCTTTAGAGGTTTGAAATTGCGTGGCTCCTCTCCTCGTTGCACGCGTCGCAAGTCGGCGCCGATAGCAGAGCGGACGTCGTTGGGCCAACTCCTCACGGTTTCAAGGAAGGCTCCGCCGTCGCCATCCCAAAACTCCAGCTCCCTATCCGGCATTGAAAAATATCCTAAATTTAGTATATGCGCCGTGACTCAGTTCGGAAAGCGTATAGCGGCCAATATTCATTAGGAGGGCTGTGGTTATTCTTGTGCCTGGATCATGCCATCAACCTGCAAGGTGCTCAATGTGCTGAAATATCAGTCAGTTAGGTTGTTGTCGCCTGCGTCTGAGTTTGCGCAATGCGGTAGCGGCTGGTTGATTTCGGAATGAGCCTCCGCACGCAAAAGGCGCCTTCAGTCCGCATGCCGCGAGGCTTCGTAGGTTCTGGAGCCTTTGTCGGCGCCGCGCAGTGTGTCGAGGTAATCCGCCCATACCTGCATCATCTGCTTTCTCTCGGGGAGCCGCGTTGCGCGGTTGTACGCCGCGCGAACCTTGTTGCGCTCCGCGTGGGCGAGTTGCAGCTCGATTAGGTCAGGGTGCCAGCCCTGCTCATTCAAGCAGGTGGATGCCATTGCCCGGAAACCATGGCCAGTCATCTCGTCAGACCCATAACCAAGTCGGCGTAGAGCGCCATTAATCGTGTTCTCAGACATCGGCCGATCATTCGTCCGCAAGGATGGGAATACGAACCGGCTTCTTCCGGTCAGCGGCAGCATGCCTTGCAGGATTTCTATTGCTTGTGTCGCCAACGGTACGACGTGCAGTTCGCCCATCTTCATGCGCTCGCCCGGAATGCGCCACTCCGCCGCATCAAAGTTTATTTCAGTCCATTCCGCCTGCCGCAGTTCGCCGGGGCGTACGAATACGAGTGGTGCGAGTTTCAGAGCCGCATGCGTCACTGGCTGGCCGCAGTAGCCATCAATAGCTCTCAGTAGCGCTCCAATTGCCGCGGGATCGGTGATAGCTGCGTGATTCTTGGTCGTGGTGGGTGTGAGCGCGCCGCGCAGATCGGCCGTGATATCTCGCTCGGCTCGACTCGTCGCCACTGCGTACCGAAAGATTTGCCCAACGTATTGTCTCGTTCGATGTGCCGTCTCGTGTTTGCCGCGAGCTTCAATCGGACGCAACGCCGCCAAAACCTCCGCTGGTGTGATCTTATGGATCGCCCGCGATCCGATGTGGGGTACGACGAACTCGGTGATCATCCATCGCGCTTTGCTCAGCGTTACTGGTGCGAGCTTCTTCGCTTGTAGCTCCAGCCATTCGTCGGCGACGACTTTGAATGTGACATCCCGAGCGTTCTTGTCCGCCTGCCGACGCGCACTAGGGTCAATTCCTTCAGCGATCAGGCGTCGAGCATCATCGCGGCAGATCCGGGCGCGCTTTAGCGAAACGTCCGGATACACGCCGAGAGATATGCCGCGCTCCTTCCCCTCGTAGCGATACTTCAACCGCCACCACCGCCCGCCGCTGGGGGTAACAAGCAAATACAGCCCGCCGCCGTCGAACAACTTCAACGGCTTTTCCACGGCTTTCGCCGCGCGAATCTCAAGCTCTGTCAGTGCCATCGTCCAGTTACCCCCGTGTGGGCGGCGAGTCCTAGAGTTACTCCCAGAGTTACCCCCGTGCGTGCTAGGCTGTCCTTGGACAACCGAAGAACGTGGTGGAACAAAAACGCCTAGAAAACTAGGCCGGAGTGGGAGTGAGAGGACTTTACTGGACGCTCTCGGATGTAGAGATGGTGCCGGCGGAGGGAATCGAACCCACACGCTTTTAAGGGCGGCGGATTTTGAGTCCGCTGCGTCTACCAGTTCCGCCACGCCGGCAACGGGGAGCGAAGGGCGGCGATTATAGCGGAATGTCGTTGGCCGGCCACAACGACTTTTTTTTGCGACCTTTTGGCCCGCAGCCGCATCAAACCTCGCGATGTCGCACTTTCAGGGTATCGAGGTCGCCGCTGAAGTGGTTCGGGCTGCCCAGGCGGGCGAGCCGCGGGCCCATGAGGCCATTTATCGCGCCTGCCGCCGGCCCATCTATACCCTGATCCGGCGCCTGGTCGTCCGCACGGCCATTGCCGACGAGCTGTTCCAGGAGACCTTCGTCGAGGTGCTGCGGAACATCGGCGCGTACACCGGCGAGGGGGCGTTCGGCGGGTGGGTGCGCAGCATCGCGGTGAGCAAGTGCTTGATGTACCTGCGTTCACCGTGGCACCGCAGTCTGCTGTACCTGGATAGCGACGACGAATCCACGGCGCCGGTGGTGCTGCTGGATGGGGCCTCGCATCCGGACGCGCAGGCGTTGGCGAGTGCTGATGTGGAACGTGCTCTGGCCATGCTGCCTGCGCTCACGCGCAGTGTGGTGTGGCTGCACGATGTAGAAGGTTACACACACGCGGAGATTGGACGCCTGCTAGGACGCACGGCGAGTTTTTCGAAGTCGCAGCTGGCGCGGGCGCATGCCCGTATGCGCGAGCTGCTGGAGCAACCGGCGGGATCAACGTCATGCACGCACGTATCGAGCACTTGTTGAGTATTCGCGATGACGAGCCGGTTGCCGCGGAGGTAGCGGAGCATGTGAGGGAGTGCCCGATCTGTTCCGCGGAGTTGCAGCGGCTCGGGGCACTGCGCGAGGAGATGCGGGCGTTGCCGCCGATCGATTCGCCAGAAATCGATTGGGAACGGATCCGCGAAACCGCACCGGAACGCAATCACGGCATTCGTCTGCGCAAGCTGGGCCTCGCGGCGGCAGCCGTGGCGGCGGTGACGTTGACTGTGATCACGGTGGTTGCCGGCCATTTCGATCGGCGCCGCGCCCCCGCGAGTGGTCTCGCGAAGGTTGAAGCACCGTTGCCGCAAATCGTCCCGCGCGTCGCTGAATTGGTCGCGCAATCACAGCAGCTCGAAGAGCTGTTGCAGAAGTTGCCGGAGCGGCCGCGGATCGAGCGCGTCTCGACGGCCGCGACCCTCGACACGATCGAGCAACGCATTCAATGGCTGGATTTCCAGCTGTCCAACGCGCCCGAGACGGACCTGACCGAGGAGCAGTCGCGTCAGCTGTGGCGCGAGCGCGTGGAGTTGATGGATTCGCTGGTGAAGGTGCGCTACGCCGAGGCCGGCGCACTCTGGTTTTAATTTGGGAGTACGAGGTTATGGCGACCAGGTCATTGCTTCCGACGAGCAAGGTTCGCGCCGCATTCGTGGCGATTGCAGCGGCCGTTGCGACGGCATCGGTGACGGCGGCGGAAGTTACGAAAACACCCGAGGAATCGCAGGCGGAGATCGAGAAGAAACTCGAAGATGCGCGGCTGCGGCTGGACGCCGCTGCACGTGAAGTAGCGGAGCTCAGCATGTCGATGTCGGAGTACACGGTGCCGCAGATTCGGCGTGCGCTGCCGTTCGGGCCGCCTCGCGCCATGTTGGGCATCAACCTCGGCCCGCGCGGCGAGGAGCAAGCCGAGGGCGTCGCGATCGTAAGCGTCAGTCCGGGTGGCGCCGCCGACCGCGCGGGGCTGAAGGCAGGGGACGTGTTGCTCGCCATTGGTGACAAGCAGCTGAAGCGCACCGATGACCTGACGGCCCGAGAAGTGCTGCTCAAGGAACTGGGCGACGTGAAGCCGGGAGAGAAGGTACAAGTGCGCTATCGCCGCGACAACAAAGTCGCTACGGCGTCCGTGACGCCGCAGGCGCCGGATCGGGTGTTCGCGATGCCGCCGGTCGCGGTGCGCGGAAAATTCGCGAACGCACCGGGTTTCGCAGTGGGAGCGGTCGCCGCGATGCGCGCGGTGGGGGTGTTCGGCTCCGCGGAACTGGTGCCGCTGACGCCCAAGCTCGGCCAATACTTCGGCACCGAGAAAGGGTTGCTCGTGGTGCGTGCGCCCGCGGACAGTCGTCTGAAGCTGGAGGACGGCGATGTGATCGTCGATATCGACGGACGCACGCCGGCGAATCCGGCGCATGCCTTCCGGATCCTGGGGTCGTATCAGGCCGGCGAGAAGCTGAAGCTGAATGTGCTGCGCCAGAAAAAGAAGATGTCGTTCGACATCACCATCCCGGACGAACCGGCCGCCGGGCGTACCGGACCCTTCATCTTCCATCAGCACCTGGACGGTCCGAGCGAAGACATCATGATCGGGCCGGGCCCGGGCGGCCCGATGGCCGCGCCATTGCCGCCGCCTCCGCCGGGTGCGTCGGGGCGGGTGATCAGCATCGTCGACGACCCGGCATAACTCCAACCCCCTCGGGGCCAGGCGCTGTGCCCCAATCAGGCCACCGACGCATCAGCGTCGGTGGCCGTCTTCTGCTACCGTGCGCGCCCCATGCGGCGCACCGACTTTGCTTATGACCTCCCGGTCGAACTGATTGCCCAGCATCCTCCCGTCGAACGGGCAGGAGGGCGGCTGCTGCACATCCCACTGGCCGGGCCGCTTCAGGATCTGCGCTTTACCGACTTTCCCGACCTGCTGCGGGCCGGGGACCTGCTGGTTTTCAACGACACGCGGGTGATTCCCGCGCGCGTGCATGGGGTGAAGCCTACGGGCGGGCAGGTGGAAATCCTGCTCGAGCGCGTGCTCGACGGAAATTGCATCCTTGCGCATGTGCATGCGAGCAAGCCGCTGCGGGCCGAAGCGCCCGTGGCGCTGCCCGGCGGAGTCGAAGCGCGTTTCGTGAAGCGCCACGACGATCTGTTCGAGTTGCAGCTGAGCGCCGAGCCGCTCGCGTTCTTTCAGCAGTATGGCTCGATGCCATTGCCGCCCTATATAGATCGAAACGCCGAGCTCGAAGATGCGACTCGCTACCAGACCGTGTACGCGCGTGAGCCGGGCGCGGTCGCGGCGCCCACCGCCGGGCTGCATTTCGACGAACAGACGCTCGCTCGTTGCAAGGCCAGGGGCGTCGAGTCGACGTTTGTGACATTGCATGTCGGTGCCGGCACCTTTCAAAACGTTCGCGTCGATGATCTGCAGCAGCATCGCATGCATGCCGAGCGAATCAGCGTGAGCGCCGAAGCGTGTGGTGCAATCGCTGCGACGAAGGCGCGCGGCGGTCGCGTGATCGCGGTGGGAACGACCGTCGTGCGCTCGCTCGAGTCAGCGGCGCAAAACGGAGCGCTCCAGCCTTACGAGGGCGACACGCGTCTGTTCATCACGCCGGGCTATCGGTTCCAGGTCATCGATGCGTTGCTGACCAACTTTCATTTGCCCGAATCGACCTTACTGATGCTGGTCTGCGCATTCGGCGGCTTCGATCAAGTGATGGCCGCGTACCGTCACGCGGTCGCGCAGCGCTATCGTTTCTTCAGCTACGGTGACGCGATGTTTCTGGAGCGTCGTTAGTTCATGGCAATGCAGTTCGAATTGATCACGACGGATGGCGGCGCGCGTCGCGGACGTTTGACGTTTCCTCGCGGCGTGGTCGAGACGCCCATTTTCATGCCGGTCGGCACCTACGGCACCGTGAAAGCGATGACGCCGGAAGAGCTCGTCGGCATGGGCGCGCAGATCGTGCTCGGCAACACCTTCCACCTGATGTTGCGTCCGGGCATGCCCGTGATTCGTGCGCACCAGGGGCTGCATCGGTTCATGCATTGGGACAAGCCGATTCTCACCGACTCCGGCGGCTTTCAGGTGTTCAGTCTCGCGACCATGCGCAAGATCACCGAGGAGGGCGTGAATTTCCGTTCGCCCGTGAATGGCGATGCGGTGATGCTCACGCCCGAGCGCTCCATGCAGGTGCAGAAGGACCTGGACTCGGATGTGGTGATGATTTTCGATGAATGCACGCCGTATCCGGCGACGGAGCAGGAGGCGCGCCGCTCGATGGAGCTGTCGTTGCGCTGGGCGCTGCGCAGTCGCGCCGAGTTCGATCGACTCGAAAATCCCAACGCCTTGTTCGGCATCGTCCAGGGCGGAATGTACACAGCACTGCGTCAGGAATCGGCGGCGGGCCTGCAGCAGATCGGTTTCGACGGCTATGCCATCGGCGGACTGGCGGTGGGCGAGCCGAAAGAGGAGCGGGAACGCATGCTCGATGGCATCACTCCGCATCTGCCCAAGGATCGGCCGCGCTATCTGATGGGCGTCGGCACGCCCGAAGATCTGGTCGAAGCGGTGCGCCGGGGCGTCGACATGTTCGATTGTGTGATGCCGACGCGCAACGCCCGCAACGGTCACTTGTTCACCAGCACGGGGGTGGTGCGGATTCGCAATGCCCGCTACGAGACCGACACCGGGCCGCTGGACGAGGCCTGCTCGTGTTACACCTGCATGAATTACAGCCGTGCCTATTTGCGACACCTGGACCGCTGTGGGGAAATTCTGGCCGCGCGCCTCGGCAGCATTCATAATCTGCACTTCTATCTGTCCTTGATGCAGTCCATGCGAACAGCCATCGAGGAGCATCGCTTCGAAGCCTTCGCCGCGGATTTCCATGCGCGGCGGTCGCGAAGCGACGCCAGCGACTGACGCGACAACCACGCTTGAGCTAGCCGCTTCCCACATGCTTGCCGATCTGCCCACCGCGCCTTGGTTCCGCCGCCTGCTGGTCGCAGGTCTGATCCTGGGCATTCTGCTGCTCACCTTCACGGTGCTGCAGCCGTTCATCGTGCCGCTGATCTGGGGCGCCATCCTCGCGTACGTCGCCTGGCCGTTGCATCTGCGGATCCTGAAGCTGTGCGGCAGTCGCAGCTCGGTGGCATCGCTGATCTCCACCGTGCTGGTGACCGTCATCATCGTCGTGCCGCTGGTCTGGCTGATTCTGATGCTGCGGGTGGAAGCCGTTGCGGCGTATACCGAGATCCAGGAATTCCTGGCCACCAAACCGGTGTTGCCGCAGGCCATTCGCGACTTGCCCTATGTCGGCGCGCACGCGCAGGAGGTCCTGAATCAGATCGCCGCCGATCCGAAGGCGCTGCGGGGTCAGGTGATGCTCATGATGGAGCAGTCATCGGTGGAAGTGTCGCGGCTGATCGGCGGTGCCGGACGCAATATCGCGAAACTGTTCTTCGCCGTGTTCTCCATGTACTTCCTGTTGCGCGATGGACCGCGCTTGATGCGCGAAGCGCGGGCGGTGCTGGAAGGAATATTGGGCCCGCGCGTGCATGACTACATCGATGCGGCTGGGTTCACTACACAGGCGGTGGTGTATGCGTTGATGCTGGGCGCGCTCGCTCAGGGTGTCGTGGCCGGTATCGGCTACTGGATCTTCGGTGTCGAAGCGCCGGTGCTGTTGGGCGCGGTCACGGTGATCATCGCGCTGATTCCATTCGGTGCGCCCATGGTGTGGGGCGGGCTTGCGACCTGGGCGCTGGTGCGCGGGGACCTGGTCAACGGGATCGGCCTGATCCTGTGGGGCCTGATCCTGGTGAGCTGGGTGGACAACATCGTGCGCCCGCTGGTGATTTCCAATGCGACGCGCATGCCGTTCCTGCTGGTCGTGTTCGGCGTGCTCGGCGGCGTGCTCGCGTTCGGCCTGGTCGGCCTGTTCATCGGTCCGGTGCTGCTGGCGGTGTCGCTGGCGATCTGGCGCGAGTGGCTGGAAGAGCATTCCACCAAGGAAGACATCGCCATCGTCTCGACCGATGGCACGACCCCGATCTCGGTCAAGAAGAAGACGGGGACTCCCTAAGTCCCCGCGGTCTGCTTGCGCAGCAGGATCTTGTCGATGCGCACGCCGTCCATGTCCATGATCTCGATCTTCAGATCGCGCCAGGTGAGCGTGTCGCCCGCTTTGGGAATGCGGCCGAGGCGCGCGAGCACGAAGCCCGCGACGGTGTGATAGTCGCGCCCGCCCATGTCGCGCCGTCCCAGGCGCTGCTGTAACTCTTCGATGGGCATGTGCCCGTCGACCAGCCACGAACCGTCGTCGCGCTGCACGTATTCGGCGCGCTCGCGACTGCCCAGATCGGGCAGCTCGCCGGCAATCGCCTTGAGGATGTCGATGGGCGTGGTGATGCCTTCGATCTCGCCGTATTCGTCGGTGACCACGGCCAGGTGCGTGCTGGAGCGCTGGAACTGATCGAGCAGCTGCAGGACCGAGATCGAATCGGGAATGTGCAGGGGCGGATCCAGGTCCTTCTCCGGATTCAGCTCGCCCCGGTGCAGCGCCTCGCTCAGGTCGGCGAGCGTGATCATGCCGAGCAGGTTGTCGAATCGCTCGCGCGCCACCAGGAAGCGCGCGTGACCGCTTTCCTTGGCCCGCTGCCACAGCACCTCGATGGGCTCTTCGATATCCAGCCAGATCACATCCTGGCGCGGAATCATGATGGAGCCGACCTTGCGATCGGCGAGCGCCAGCACGCCTTCGAGCAGGCGACGTTCGGAAGCCAGGAACACGCCGGCGCTCGTGCCTTCGGCGACCAGGGCGCGCACGTCGTCTTCGGTCACCGCCGCCTGCGGCGCGGACGAAACCGGCAGCAACTTGAGCAACCGGTTCACCGTGACCCGCAACAACCACACGAACGGCACCATGATCGTCGCGAACAGGCGCATCGGCGGGGCGACGGCCGTGGCGAGCGATTCGGCATGCAGCAGCGCGACCCGCTTGGGCATGAGCTCGCCCAGGATCAGCGATACGAAGGTGACGATCAGCACCACCACGACGGTGGCCACTTCCTTGGCGAACTCGGCCGGCAGGCCGAAGCCCACCAGCTGCTCGGCGAGCGGGTCGGCGAATACGTTGGTGCTGTAGATGCCGGTGGCGAACGAAATGACGGTGATGCCGATCTGAATGGCCGACAGCAGCGTGGTGGGATCTTCCATCAGCGCCAGGGCCGAGCGGGCCCCGGAGCGACCCTGTTCCGCCGCCGCCTGTAGACGAACCTTCTTCGCGGCCACCAGGGCCATTTCCGACAGCGCGAAGAATCCGTTCAACAGGATCAGGAGCAGCAGGATCAGGACATCGCGGGAAAGCATGTAGCCGAATCAGCCTCATAGCCGAAGGGGACCGACAGTGTACGGCAGTCTTCCGGCCGGCAGGGGCCTCGCGCCCGGGGCCACAGGAGCTGGATAGTGGCCCGAAGGGGGGTGTGTATAATGCGCCGCTCTTTGCCGACCCCGGCGGTTGCCGGGCGCGCGCATGCTTGTGCCGGCAGAGCTGTTGGTCTCGTCCTTTCGGGGTTCTTCCTCAGTTTTTTCGTAGTTTTTCGGGGGCATTACAAGATGGACTGGTTAATTTCCACCGCTGCCGCACAGGCGACCGGCGCCCCGGCCCAGCCCAACGCGCTCATGCAATTCCTGCCGCTGGTGCTGATTTTCATCGTCTTCTACTTCCTGCTCATCCGTCCGCAAACCAAGCGGGCCAAGGAGCATCGCGCCATGGTGGCGGCCCTGGGGGTCGGCGCCGAGGTCGTCACCAGCGGCGGCATCCTCGGCAAGATCACCGAGGTGAGCGAGCAGTTCGTGACTCTCGAGATCGCTCCCGGCGTCAACATCAAAGTGCAGCGTCACGCGGTGTCCCAGGAGCTCCCGAAGGGCACCCTGAAAAGCGCCTAGAACCACCTCGCACGCGTAATCGTCGATCCATCGCATGTACAAGATACCGACCTGGCGATATTGGCTCGTGGCCGTGACGATGGTCATCGGCTTGCTGCTGGCGCTGCCCAATGTGTTCGGAGAGGATCCGGCAATCCAGCTGGCGCGCGACGACCGCGCGCCCATCGATGAAGCCGGTCTGGGCCGCGTGCGCGGCATTCTCGAAAGCAAGCAGGTCGTTCCTGCCAGTGCCTACATCGAAGAAGGCCGGGTGGTGCTGCGGTTCGCTCACGTCGACGAGCAGATCAAGGCGCGCGACATCATCCAGGCCGAAGCGCCCGGCGATTATGTGGTCGCGCTGACCGACGTGCCGCGCACGCCGGGAGTGCTGCGGTGGCTCGGTCTGAAGCCAATGGCGCTGGGCTTGGACCTGCGCGGCGGCGTCCACTTCATGTATCAGGTGGATGTGCAGGGTGCGGTCGACCAGGCCATCGAACGGATGGCGCAGGACATCCGCGCACAACTGCGAGACGCGCGCATTCCGTATTCCCAGGTGGTGAAGGAAGGTGGAACGGTCAAGGTGACATTGCGTCCCGGTGCGGATGCCCGGGCCGCCCGCGACAAGATCCAGGCCAACGATCCTGGCATCACCATCAGCCAGAGCGAGACCGCCAACAGCGAGCCGGCCACGGTGCTCACCGTCGCATACACGCCGGAACGGTTGAAGCAGCGCCAGGACTTCGCCATCGAGCAGAACATCACTACGCTGCGCAATCGCGTCAATGAACTGGGCGTCTCCGAGCCCATCGTCGCGCGCCAGGGCACCGATCGCATCGTCGTGCAGCTGCCCGGTGTGAGCGATCCGAATCAGGCGGTGCGCGTGCTGGGCGCTACCGCGACCGTCGAGTTTCGACTGGTGGATGAGAACAACAATCCGTACGAAGCCGAAAGCACCCGGCGCGTGCCGATCGGCTCCAAGTTGTATCACGACCAGGACGGCCGTCCGCTGCTGCTGAAGCGTGACATCATCGCCACCGGCGAACAGCTCACCGACGCCACTTCCGGCTTCTCCGAAGGCGCGCCCGAGGTCAACGTGACGCTCGATGCGCGTGGCGGGCAGGAGATGCTCAAGGCGACTCGCGATAACGTCGGACGTCGCATGGCGGTCGTCTACATCGAAACCAAGCACCTGGCCGAAGGCGAGCAGTGCAAGGGCACCCGCTCCGGGGCGACCTGCGTGGAAGAGCGCGTCATCAGCGCCGCGACCATCCAAAGCGTGCTGTCGTCGCGCTTCCGCATCACCGGACTGCAGTCGGCCGAGGCGCACGATCTGGCATTGCTGCTGCGCTCCGGCGCGCTGGCGGCGCCGCAGACCATCGTCGAGCAGCGCTCCATCGGCCCGAGCCTGGGCCAGGACAACATCAATCGCGGCATGATGGCGCTCGCCATCGGTGCCGTGCTGACCTTCATCTTTCTCGCCGTCTATTACCGTGCGTTCGGCATGGTCGCCAACCTCGTCCTGGTGATGAACGTGGTGCTGCTGGTGGCGCTGATGTCGCTGCTGCAGGCATCGCTATCGTTACCTGGCATCGCCGGTGTGGTGCTTACCATCGGCATGGCGGCGGACGCGAACGTGCTCATCTACGAGCGCATTCGCGAAGAACTGCGCAACGGCAATTCGCCACAGGCTGCGATCAGCGCCGGGTTCGACAAGGCGTTCTCGGCGATTGCCGACTCGAACGTCACGACGCTCATCGCGGGCATCGCGCTGTTCGCCTTCGGCACCGGTCCCATCAAGGGTTTCGCGGTGACTCTGGTGCTGGGCATCGGGACCTCGCTGTTCACGGCCGTGGTCTGCAGCCGCGTCCTGATCGACCTGATCTGGGGCCGCCGCCGCCTCGCTACGTTGCCCGTATAACTTCAACTCGCGCACGCCGCACCGAGCAAGTCAGATGGAATTTTTCCGCCGAACTCCGAACTTCGATTTCATGGGCAAGCGGCGCATCGCGTATGTGATCTCCGCCATTCTGATGATCGGCTCGTTCGTGCTGCTCGGCACGCGCGGGCTGAACTTCGGCATCGACTTCACCGGCGGTGTGGTCGTCGAGGTGAGCTATCCGGGGGCCGCGAACGTCGACCGCGCTCGCCAGGCGCTGGATGAAGCGGGCTTTGCGGAGGCGCAGGTGCAAGCGTTCGGCAGCTCGCGCGATCTGGCGGTGCGCGTGATGCCGGGACCGAACGAGGACGTGAACGAAGTCAGCCGGCGCGTGGCCGCGGCACTGGGCGAGGTCGACCCGGGAGTGCAGGTACGACGCACCGAAGTGGTGGGGCCGCAGGTGGGCGAAGACCTCACCGAGCAGGGCGGCCTGGCGATCCTGTTCACCTTCATCGGCATCCTGATTTACGTCGGCGTGCGCTTCGAGAAGAAAATGGCGGCCGGAACCGTGCTGGCGGCCTTGCACGATCCGATCGTCATTCTCGGTTTCTTCTCCGCGACTCAGCTTACTTTCGACCTGTCGGTACTGGCCGCGGTGCTGGCGGTGATCGGCTACTCGATCAACGACACCGTCGTGGTGTTCGACCGCGTCCGCGAAGTGTTCCGCGAGATGCGCAAGGTCACGCCGACTCAGGTCCTGAATACCGCGCTCAATCAGACGTTGTCGCGTACGGTGATGACCAGCTTCTCGGTGCTGTTCGTGGTGGTATCGCTGTACGCCTTCGCCGGCGAGAGTCTGCAGGGCTTCTCCATCGCCATCATCGTCGGCGTGGTGGTCGGCACGTATTCCTCCATCTTCGTGGCAGGCTCGCTGGCGCTGGACATGGGAGTCAAAGCACAGGACCTGTTGACGGTCAAAAAAGACGATCCGGAACTGGACGCCCTGCCTTGAGCGTTGCACTGACTCCCTGAGCCTCAGGCACCACGGCGGACCCCTGGATGGTCTGGATCATTTTCTTCCTCCTGTATCTCGGCGTGCTGGCGCTGGATCTGGTGGTATTGCATCGGGAGTCCAGGGAGATGAGCGTCCGCCAGGCGCTCGGTTGGACGGTCGTCTGGATCCTGGTGGCCCTTTGCTTCGCCGCGCTGGTGTACGGCGTCTACGAGCATCACTGGTTCGGCTGGCGCGTCTCGGCCGATGCGCCCGGCGGCAGCGAAGCGGCGATTCAATACATCACCGGCTATCTGCTCGAGTGGTCGCTGTCGGTCGACAACATCTTCGTGATCGCGATCATCTTCACGTACATGAAGATTCCCGCGCAGTTCCAGTATCGCGTGCTGTTCTGGGGCATCGTCGGCGCGATCGTGCTGCGCGGTGCGATGATCGCGGCGGGCGCGGCGCTGATCCATGCGTTCGACTGGATGTTCTATGTGTTCGGCGCGATTCTGCTGCTCTCGGCGGCGCGCATGCTCAAGAGCGAGGAAGAGGAGTTCGATCCGGGCAAGAGCGTACTGGTGCGGCTGGCGCGCCGGGTCTATCCGGTCACCGACAAGCTCGACGGCGAGCGCTTCTTCACCGTGGTCGATGGCGCCCGGGCCGCCACCCCGCTGTTCGTCACCCTGCTGCTGGTCGATTTCGCCGACGTGGTGTTCGCGGTCGACTCCATTCCCGCGATCTTCGCGGTGACCCAGGAGCCGTTCATCGTGTTCACCTCGAACGCGTTCGCCATCCTCGGCCTGCGCTCGCTGTATTTCGCGATCGCCGGCCTGATGATGATGTTCAAGTACATCAAGTTCAGCCTGATCTTCATCCTGGGCTTCGTCGGCGTGAAGATGATGCTGCATCATCACCTGGAGATTCCGCACGCCATCTCGCTGGGCGTGATCGTCGGCTTCCTGGCGATCGGCATCGTCGCGTCGCTGTGGGTGTCGCGACGCGAAGCTGCGAGCGCGCCGGATCTGCGCAACGATTGAAACCGTGATTCTGCTCCCATGAGGTTCGTATTGTGGAATTCTTGACCGATCCCCAGGTGTGGCTGGCGTTCCTGACGCTCACGGCCCTGGAGATCGTCCTCGGCATCGACAACATCATTTTCATCTCCATCCTGGTGGGCCGGCTGCCACCGGAGCAGCGGCCGCGGGGACGCACCTTCGGCCTGGCGCTGGCGATGATCACGCGCATTCTGCTGCTGCTCTCGATCACCTGGGTGATGGGGCTGTCGGCGGAGTTGTTCTCGGTCATGGGCCGCGGCGTTTCCGGGCGCGACCTGATCCTGTTCGGCGGCGGCCTGTTCCTGCTCGCCAAGAGCACGCTGGAGATTCATCACAGCCTGGAAGGCGAAGAGGAGCAGCGTGAAGCCAAGGGCAAGGCCACCTTCATGTCGACCATCCTGCAGATCGCGGTCATCGACATCGTGTTCTCGCTCGACTCGGTCATCACCGCGGTCGGCATGGCCGACCACGTCGAAGTGATGATCGCGGCGGTGATCGTCGCGGTGCTGATGATGATGTTCATGGCGGGCCCGATCAGCGATTTCGTGGATCGCCATCCGACCATCAAGATGCTGGCGCTGGCCTTCCTGATCCTGATCGGCGTGGCGCTGATCGGCGAGGGGCTCGGCTTCCACCTGCCCAAGGGCTACATCTACTTCGCCATGGCGTTCTCGGTGGTGGTGGAGTTGCTCAACATGCAGCTGCGCAAGCGCCTGAACCGGCCGCCCGAAGAGCCGGTTCAGCTGCGCAAGCGGCTGGACGATTGACGGCTAGCCGAGCGCCGCGAGCCGCTTCCTGTTCTTGGCATCCAGATACAGGTTGTAGAGCGCGACGAACAGCGGGAACAGGTTCGACATGACGCCCACCGAGTCGTTCTTGCCGAACACGAAGTAGGCGAGCAGCAGCACGCTGCCGAGGGCGCTCATGTACCAGAACAGGGTGGGCATTACCGGCTTGCCGGAGGCCTTGGAGGCGGCCAGCTGCACGAACCAGCGGCCGGCGAACAGGAATACACCGGTGTAGCCGATGAGCTTCCACGGCGTCACGGTGATTCCGAACATTACGAGCAAGACATCGTTCATGGTGGCCAGCGGCCTCGTGGTCTCGAAGAAAAGCGGATTGGCCGCGACTGTACAGATATTGTCCCCGTTGTGGTGCCGGGGAATGCCGCCGCGGCCCACCCTGGTGCGATATGGATTTCTGGCGAGTTCCTACCCTAGGTCGGGTGACGTCGGCTGCCGGATGCGCCTATGATCCGCTCGCCCGACGCCACGGGACGCGATGAACGCGTTCCACCCGATTCCGGTCCAACACTGGCATGACAGCCCCGAGGAAACCGACATAATGAATTGGCGTATCAAACCTCTCGCGCAGATCCTCGAGAGCGCCGAGAAGAAATCGCTGACGCGCACGCTGGGCGCGTTCCAGCTGACCATGCTCGGCATCGGCGCCGTGATCGGCACCGGTATCTTCGTGCTCACCGCCGAAGCCGCACAAAAGGCCGGCCCGGGCATGATGATGTCGTTCGTGATCGCGGGCTTCGTCTGCGCGGTCACGGCGCTTTGTTATGCGGAGCTGGCGGCCATGGTGCCCGTCTCGGGCTCCGCCTACACGTACTCGTATGCGGTGCTCGGCGAAGTGGTCGCATGGATGGTGGGCTGGGCGCTGATCCTCGAATACGCCGTCGCGGCGAGCGCGGTATCGGTGGGCTGGTCGAATTATTTCGTCGGCCTGGTGGAACGATCCTTCGACATAGACCTGCCTTCGGCATTCACCAGCGGCATGCACGTAGGCGGCATCATGAACGTGCCGGCGGCCTTCATCGCATTGCTCGTGACCGGTCTGCTGGTGCTCGGCACGCGCGAGAGCGCGACCGTGAACGCGATTCTGGTCGGCATCAAGGTGGTCGCGCTGACGCTGTTCGTCATCCTGGCGGTGCCGGTGATGAACATGGACAACTTCGAGCCGTTCTCCCCGAACGGTTTCCTCGGCCAGATTTCCGGCATGGGCATCGCCGGTGCCGCGGCCTCCATCTTCTTCGCTTACGTCGGCTTCGATGCGGTGTCGACCGCAGCCGAAGAGACCAAGAATCCTCAGCGCAACATGCCCATCGGCCTGATCGGCAGCCTGGTGATCTGCACGATCTTCTACGTGCTGGTCGCCGCCGGCGCGGTGGGCTCGATCGGCGCGCAGCCGGTGATCGATCCGACCACTCAGCTCGCTTACGAGCCGGGCAGCGCGGACCTCGCGGTCGCCTGCCGTGAGCCGGAGAACAGCTCCAAACTGGTGTGCAGCGGCGAGCCGCTCGCGCACGTGCTCGATCAGATCGGCTGGGCGACGGTGTCGAAGCTGATCGGCCTGGCGGCGTTCCTGGCGCTGCCGTCGGTGATCCTGATGATGTTGTTCGGCCAGACGCGCATCTTCTTCTCGATGGCGCGAGACAAGCTATTGCCGTTCAACGAGGCGCTCACGCGCATTCATCCGAAGTTCCATACGCCGCACGTGGTGACGATCGTCACGGGCCTGGCGGTGACGGTGTTCGCGGCCTTCTTCCCGGTCGGCGTGCTCGCCGATCTTTCGAACAGCGGCACGTTGTTCG
The DNA here is from genome assembly GCF_937958065.1 of uncultured Steroidobacter sp. Lineage (GTDB taxonomy): Bacteria > Pseudomonadota > Gammaproteobacteria > Steroidobacterales > Steroidobacteraceae > Steroidobacter. The sequence continues at coordinate 82,370 of NZ_CALFXI010000001.1, read as the reverse complement.
CGTTCCTCACGGTTGCGGCCGGTGTGATGATTCTGCGTAAGCGCGACCCGGATCGTCATCGTCCATTCCGCGCTCCGGGCGTGTGGATCGTCGCGCCGCTGGCGATGGCGGGTTGCGCGTTCCTGATGTTCTCGCTGCCGCTGCGCACGCAGGTGACGTTCTTCGCGTGGGCAGGCGTGGGCCTGCTGGTGTACGCGCTGTACGGCTACGGCAAGAGCCCGCTGGGCCAGAATGGTTCTGGCAACGGCACCACCAAGCAGCCCGCGCCGGTTCAGGACTGACGGCGCTAGCCGGGCTGAAGAGTTGAGTCGTTCCTCCCCGAAGGGGGAGGAACGGTGTGGGATCCAGCAGCGCTCAGGTCAGCTCAGCGGGCACGTGCGGAGCGAGCAGTTCCAGCAGCGGCGCATGCACCTTCGGCGTGCCGGCGAGAATGTTTCCGCCTTGTTTGTATTCCGTTCCCTGCAGCGAGCTCACCAGTCCACCCGCTTCAGTGATCAACAGCGAGCCGGCCGCTGTATCCCACGGCGACAGGCCGAACTCCCAAAACGCATCGAGCCTGCCCGCCGCCACATAAGCGAGATCCAGCGCCGCAGCGCCCGGACGGCGAATGCCGGCGGTCGCCTGGGTCACTGCCTTGAACATGGCCATGTAGTTGTCGAGCCAATGCAGATTGGTGCGATAAGGAAACCCCGTGCCGATCAGCGCCCGATCCAGTCCCACGTGCGGGCTGACTCGAATGCGGCGCCCATCGAGCTGCGCACCTTCACCTCGCGACGCCGTGAACAGCTCCTGTCGCAGCGGGTCGTATACGACCGCGTGTTCCATGCGCCCACGACGCTGCACGCCGATGGAGACGGCGAATTGCGGAAAGCCATGCAGATAATTGGTGGTGCCGTCGAGCGGATCGATGATCCACACGAACTCGCTGTCGATCGAGCCGCCGTGTGAGCCGCTTTCCTCGGCGAGGAAGGCGTGGTCCGGGTAGCTCTTGCGCACGGTATCGATGATTTCCATCTCGGCCTGGGTGTCGATCTCCGAGACGAAATCGTTCTGCCCCTTCTGGCGGATATCGAGGCGGTGCACGCGGTTCATGCCACGGACGATGACTTCACCGGCACGACGGGCGGCACGGACGGCGATATTGAGCAAAGGCTGCATGGAGAGACGACCTCGACGAAGATAGCCCCCGATCCGCGACGGACCAGGGTGGGGCAGGAGATGGTAAAGAGCATGACGGCGGCGGGCCGTCCGAAGGGGCGCTAGAATAGCGCATTACGATGAGCATTCGTGTCGTCCTGGTCGATCCCAACCACCCCGGCAACATTGGCGCGGTGGCGCGCGCCATGAAAAACATGGGGCTGAACGAGCTGCACCTGGTGCGGCCTAAGGCTTTCCCTCATGCGGAGGCAACCGCGCGCGCGTCGGGTGCGGACGACGTGCTGGATGCGGCACGGGTGCATGAGGAATTCGACGACGCCATCGCCGACTGCGGCTTCGTCGTGGGAACCAGCGCCCGCAAGCGGCATCTGAGCTTCGATCTGGTCGAGCCCCGCGAGTGCGGGCAGCTGGTGGCCGAAGCCGCACAGGTCGGCAATGTCGCCATCGTGTTCGGCTCGGAGAAGTACGGTCTGCTCAATGTCGAGCTGTCGCGCTGTCAGCGGCTGGTGACCATTCCCACGGCGGGTGACTACGCATCGTTGAATCTCGCGATGGCCGTTCAGGTGATTGCATACGAGATCATGCTGGCGACGCGCGCCGGCGCGCCAGCGCCGCCGCCGCCCGATGTTCCGTTTGCGACGGCCCGCGAGATGGAGCTGTTTTATGAGCACTTCGAGCGTGTGCTGGAAGAGATCGACTTTCGTGATCGCACCGGCGGTGGCCATCTGATGGCGCGGATCCGTCGCTTGTTCAACCGTGCGCGGCTCGACCAGAACGAAATGAACATTCTTCGCGGCGTTCTGACTGCCGTGCAATCGCGCCGGCGCACCGCCGGCAAGACCGTCTCCTCATGACTGCAGCAAAGACCATTTATCTGGACTATGCGGCCACGACGCCCGTCGATCCTCGGGTTGCCGAGGTCATGATCGACTGTCTGCGCCCGGACGGGGCGCACGGCAATCCTTCGTCGGGGCATACGTTCGGTACGCGCGCCCGCGCCATGATCGAAAAGGCGCGCCAGCAGGTGGCTGCAGCGATCGGCGCGCGTCCGGAGTGCATCATCTGGACGTCCGGCGCGACGGAGTCGGACAACCTCGCGATTCTGGGCGTGGCGCGGTTTCATGCGGATCGCGGTCGTCACCTGATCACTTCGCGCACCGAGCACAAAGCCGTGCTCGACGCATTCAAGCAGCTCGAGAAGGAAGGCTTCGACGTCACCTGGTTGAAGCCCGGTGCCGACGGCATCGTGCGGCCCGAGCAGGTCCGCGAAGCATTGCGGCCGGACACGCAGCTGGTTTCGCTCATGCACGTGAACAACGAGACGGGCGTGATTCAGGACGTGGCCGCCATGGGCGCGATCTGTCGCGAACGCGGCGTTGCGTTCCACGTCGACGCCGCGCAGAGCGCTGGCAAATTGCCGCTCAATGTCGAGGCGATGAACATCGATCTGTTGTCGCTTACCGCGCACAAGGCTTACGGTCCGAAGGGCATCGGTGTGCTCTATGTCCGTCGTCGGCCGCCGTTGGGATTGCGGCCGTTGTCGTATGGCGGTGGACAGGAAACCGGGCTGCGCTCGGGCACCTTGCCGACCCATCAGATCGTCGGCATGGGCCTGGCGTTCGAAGTGGGTGAACGGGAGCGCGAAGCGGACGTGGCGCGAATTACAGCGCTGCGCGAGCGGCTGTGGCGAGGGCTCTGCGCCATCGGCGGTGTCGAGCTGAATGGCCATCCGACCGAACGAGTCGCCGGCGTGTTGAACGTTTGTTTCCACAACGTCGAAGGCGAGAGCCTGCGCTTCGGGCTGCGTGAGCTGGCGGTGTCGTCGGGCTCGGCCTGTGCGTCCGGATCGGACGAGGCGTCGTATGTGCTGCGCGCGTTGGGCCGGAGCGATCAGCTGGCGCAAAGCTCGATCCGTTTCAGCCTGGGCCGCTTCACGACCGAGGACGATGTCGATCGTGCCATCGCCATCGTGAACCGAGAGGTCGCGCGCTTGCGCGCCCTGGCGCCGCATGGAACCTGAATATTCCCCGACGGTCGTCGATCACTTCGAGCGGCCGCGCAACGGCGGCCACTTCGAAGCGGGCGAGGGCGTCATCCGAGGCACGGCGGGCAGTGTCGCTCAGGGCACGATGTTCGTTCTCAGTGCGCGTATCGCCGACGATCGACTCGAAGCGGTGCGCTTCGAGGCGTACGGCTGTCCGCATTGCATTGCGGCCGGGTCCTGGCTCAGCGAGCGGCTGGTGGGGCTCACTCGCGAGCAGTTGCGCGCCTGGCGCTGGCGCGATGCCGACCGGGCGCTGCAGTTTCCGCTGGAAAAACGTGGCCGGCTTCTCATTCTCGAAGACGCCGTGCATGCCCTGGGTGAAGCCTGGGCCCGGCTTATTCCATAATCACGTCCGTATGGAATATGGGTCGGCCAATTTGGCATGACCTTCGCACTTGATTCAGCAGGCTGTCGCCATCACGCTTGTACACGCTATGAGCATCTCACTGACTCCCGCCGCTGCCGATCGTGTCCAGTCTTTCCTTACACGCAGGGGCCATGGCCTCGGCCTGCGCCTGGCGGTCAAGAAGACCGGCTGTTCCGGGTTCGCCTACGTGGTGAACTATGCCGATGACATTGGCTCCAACGACGTGGTGTTCGAGGACCACGGGGTCAAGGTCATCGTCGACCGCGACAGCCTGGACTACATCAACGGCACCGAGGTGGATTTCGTGAAGCAGGGCCTGAACGAGGCGTTCCGCTTCCGCAATCCGAAGGCGAAAGGCGAGTGCGGTTGCGGCGAAAGCTTCAGCGTGTAACGCCGTGTAAGTCTCTGGGCTAGCAGCCTAACTCCGCGTCCCCGCTCATTTTCTTGCTGCCCCCGGCCATGCCGGGTAGACTGCGCGCGCGCAATTGCCGCCGCCCGGCGACACCACGCTTCGGGCAGGCCTGGCGAACCTTTTCCAATTCATTGATTAACGGGACTTTCCATGGCGGTCGAACGCACTTTTTCCATTGTCAAACCCGACGGCGTGCAGAAGAACGTGATCGGCGAGGTGTACCGCCGCTTCGAGCAGGCCGGTCTGAAGATCATCGCCGCCAAGATGGTGCAGCTGACCCAGGCGCAGGCCGAAGGTTTCTATGCAGTCCACAAGGAGCGCCCGTTCTTCAAGGATCTGGTGAAGTACATGATTTCCGGCCCGGTGATGGTCCAGGTGCTGGAAGGTGAAAACGCCGTGGCGAAGAACCGCGAGCTGATGGGCGCCACCGACCCGAAGAAGGCCGAGAAGGGCACGATCCGCGCGGATCTGGCCACCAGCATCGAAGAGAACACGGTGCACGGCTCCGACAGCCTGGACAACGCGAAGATCGAGATCGCATATTTCTTCTCGACCTCCGAGCTCTGCCCGCGCACGCGCTGATTTTTGCCCGAAAGAGTATGTAAGCACCTACATACATACTTTTCAGGACTGAGCGATCTCACTCATGCACGCGACGCCCGCCAAAACGAACCTGCTGGGTCTGACACGGACCGAGCTGGAGGCGTTCGTCGCTGGCATGGGCGAGAAGCCGTTCCGCGCCCGGCAATTGATGAAGTGGCTGTACAAGCGCCACGTTGCCGATTTCGACCAGATGACCGACCTGGCGAAGAGCTTCCGCGCCAAGCTGGTCGAGGTGGCCGAAGTCGCGGTGCCTGAAATCACGATGACTCAAGTGTCCGCCGACGGCACACGCAAGTGGCTGCTGGCGATGAACACCAGCGAGGGCGTGAAGCAGGGCATCGAGATGGTGTTCATTCCCGAGCCTGGCCGCGGCACGCTGTGCATTTCGAGCCAGGTCGGCTGCGCGATGGATTGCACGTTCTGTTCGACCGCGCAGCAGGGCTTCAATCGCAATCTGAACGCGGCCGAAATCGTCGGCCAGGTGTGGCTCGCGAACAAGGAGCTGGGCTACCAGCACGGTGGCGACCGGGTCGTTACCAACATCGTGTTCATGGGCATGGGCGAGCCGCTCGCGAACTACCGCAACGTCGTGCCCGCCGCGGAAATACTCATGGATGATCTGGGCTTCGATATTTCCCGCCGTCGCGTGACGGTGAGCACATCCGGCCTCGTGCCGCAGATGCTGAAGCTCGCCGAAGAAACCAATTGCGCGCTGGCCGTGTCGTTGCATGCGCCGAACGACACGCTGCGTGACGAGCTGGTGCCGATCAATCGCAAGCACAAGATCGCCGAGCTGCTGGATGCGTGCTGGGTGTACGTCAACAAGCAGAATGCCCGCAGCATCACATTCGAATACGTCATGCTCGATGGCGTGAACGATCATCCCGAGCACGCGCACGAGCTGGTCGCCCTGCTCAAGGGCCGGCCCGCCAAGCTGAATCTGATCCCGTTCAACCCGTTCCCGGGCACGCGTTACAAACGTTCCAGTGCCGCCGCCATCGAGCGCTTCCGTGACATCCTGAATGCGAACGGAGTCATCGCAACCACGCGTCGCACGCGTGGCGACGACATCGATGCCGCCTGCGGTCAGCTGGTGGGACGCGTGCATGACCGTACGACAGTTCGTCTGGGTTCGAAGCTGATCTCAGTGGCGGTGCAGTAATGAGAAGTTCGGCGCTGGCTTTGTGGGTGGTGTCGGCTGCGCTCGCCGGTTGCATGAGCACTGGCTCGACACAGCTGGGCACGCCCGACAACGCGCGCGCCGCCGAGATCAACCTGGAGATCGGCATCGACTATCTGCGCAAGAACAACCTGGCGCAGGCGAAAGAAAAGATCGACCGGGCGATCGAGCAGAATCCGCGCAATTCCAAGGCGCAGATCACCGCCGGCATGCTGTACGAGCGGCTCGGCGACAGCAACAAGGCCGAATCGCACTTCGCGAAGGGCCTCGCGCTCGATCCGAAGAACCCGGAAGTGCAGAACAACTACGGCGCGTACCTGTGCCAGAAGGGCAAGTACCAGCGCGGCGAAAAGCTGATGATCGAGGCCGCCACCAATCCGTTGTATCGCACTCCCGAGGTCGCGTACCTGAACGCGGCGAACTGCGCCCGCAATGGCGGCGATCTGCAGCGGGCCGAAGAGAATCTGCGCAAGGCGCTGGCGCTGCGGCCGAAGTTCGGCGACGCGCTGTTCCAGATGGCCGATCTGCAATACAAACAAACGGATTATCTGTCCGCTCGTGGCTTTCTCGAACGCTACATGGAAGTGGGCCGCACCAGCCCGGCGTCGCTGTGGCTGGGCGTGCAGATCGAGCGGGGCCTCGGCAATGCCGCCGCCGCAAGGAATTATGCGGAGCGTTTGAAGCTGGAATACCCGAGGGCCGCTCAGACCAAGGAGTTGATCGAGTCCGAGCGGAATCCTGGATGAATGTGGCGGGCGACAGCGGCAATCCGGCGGTAGAGACCGCGCAGGCCAGCTCTGCGGAGCCGGCCCCCGAGTCGCTGACGCCCGGGGAATTGCTGCGACGGGAGCGCGAGCGCCGCTCGATCACTCAGCTGCACATCGCCGAAGAGCTGCATCTCGATGTCCGCGTGGTGGAGGCCATCGAAGGCAATCGCTTCGAGACGTTGGGACCGTCGGTGTACGCGCGAGGACACTTGCGCCAGTACGCCGCGCTGTTGGGGCTGTCGCCGCAGTTGATCATCGAGCGTTATGAGGCGCTGACCGGTCGGCAGGAAATATTGGCGCCGCTGCAGTCGACTGCGAGCGCGACGGCAGTGACCATGGAGCGTCGCTCGCTGGCCGGGCCGTTATGGTCGGGCGTGGCGTTGATCGCGCTCACGTTGGGCTGGTGGGTGTGGTCGACGGTGTCGACGCCGGGCGATCCGATGCAGACGGCCGTGCCGGATGAGGCGATCACCGACTCCGGGCCGTTGCCATCGACGTTGCCGCCGGAGCCCGCAGACGTGCCGGAGCCGGCGGTTCAGCCGTCGCCGCCGGTACCGAGCGCCGCGCCCGAGGCGCAGGGGGCGGCAACAGCGGCAGCGGACCAAGTCCGCATGCGGCTGCAATTCAACGATGCGTCGTGGACCGAGATCTACGACGCGACGGGCAAACGTTTGATGTTCGGTTTGGGTGAGAGCGGCAAGGTGAGCACGGTTTCGGGCACACCGCCATTGCGAGTCACGCTCGGCAAGGCGTCCGCGGTCACGGTCCAAGTGAACGATCGTCCGGTCGTGGTGCCACGCAGGGCGGGAAGGGACGCGACCAGGTTCGTGGTCGGCGCGAGCGGCACTGTCGAGATGAGTGGTGAGGTTCCGGTCGAGTGACTCAGCAGCAGATCCAGCCGCCCCGCGGCATGAACGATATCCTGCCGGCCGACACGGCGGCCTGGCAGCGCCTGGAGACCCTGGCGCGCGAGATTTTTGCTTCCTATGCGTATCAGGAAATCCGCGTGCCGCTGGTCGAGCACACCGGATTGTTCAAGCGCTCCATCGGCGAATTCACCGATGTGGTGTCGAAGGAAATGTTCACCTTCCAGGATCCAGGCGGGGATTCGCTCACGCTGCGTCCGGAGGCGACCGCCGGCATCGTGCGCGCCATGATCAGCAACGGGCTGCTGCACAACCAGAAGCAGCGCGTGTGGACGTCCGGCCCCATGTTCCGTCACGAGAAGCCGCAGCGTGGCCGCTTCCGTCAGTTCCATCAGCTGGACGTGGAAGCGTTCGGCTATCCCGGTCCGGACATCGACGCCGAAGTGATCCTGGTGAGCTCGCGTCTGCTGACCCAGGCGGGCGTGCAGCGGCTGGAGCTGAACCTGAACTCGCTCGGCACGCCGGCCTCGCGGCGCGTGTATCGCGAGAAGCTGGTCGAATATTTCACCGCGCACAAGTCGAAGCTGGATGCCGACAGCCTGCGGCGCCTGGAAGGCAACCCGCTGCGCATCCTCGACAGCAAGAATCCGGAGCTGCAGGACATCATCAGGAACGCGCCGATGCTGACCGAGCATCTCGATGAAGAATCGCGCGCGCACTTCAGCGGCCTGTGTCGTCACCTCGATGCGCTGGGCGTGAAGTACGTGTTGAATCCGCTGCTGGTCCGCGGCCTCGATTACTACTCGCACACGGTGTTCGAGTGGGTGACGACCGAGTTGGGCTCGCAGGGCGCGGTGTGCTCGGGCGGCCGTTACGACGGCCTAGTCGAGCAGCTGGGCGGCGAAGCGACACCGGCGATCGGCTGGGCGCTCGGCCAGGAACGCATCGTGGATCTGCTCAAGGTGCAGCATGGCGAGGTGCCGGTGCCGGCACCGGACGTGTACTTCGTGGTCGCCGGCCAGCGGGCCGAGGCCGAGGGGCTGCGGCTTGCCGAGCTGCTGCGCGACCAGATCCCCGGCGTGCGCATCGAGATGAACTGCGGCGGTGGCAGTTTCAAATCGCAGCTCAAGCGCTCCGACAAGAGTGGCGCGGCCTGGGCACTGATTCTCGGCGACTCGGAAACTGAAAAGCGCGTCGCTGGTCTGAAGTCCCTGCGGGTGGAAGCACCGCAGGTGGAAGTCGCCTGGGAGCGACTGGTCGATGAGCTGGGCGAGCGCCTCGCGCGGCGTTGAGCCGGCCTCGAGTTTTCTACCTCTTACTACAATTCAAGACGGCAAGTCATGGTCGAAGATTATCTGACCGATCGCGATCAGGAAGAAGCGCTCCGCACCTGGTGGCGGGAGAACTGGAGCTGGATTCTCGGCGGCGTGGTGCTGGGCCTGGTGCTGCTGGGCGGCTGGCAGTATTGGAAGATCCACACCGCGAACCATTCCGCCGCGGCGTCTCAGCTCTACGACGAACTGGTGGGCGCGCTGGAGCGCAAGGATGTCGAAGCGGCCAAGGGCACGCTCGGCACGCTCGTCGCCGATTATAAGAAGTCTCCGTACACGCAGCAGGGGCGCCTGCTGCTGGCGAAAAAAGACGTCGAGGACGGCAAGTACGAGGAAGCGCTGCCGCTGCTGCGGGCGGTCGTCGACGACTCCGAAGATCCGGAGCTGGCATGGGTGGCGCGCTTGCGTGTCGCTCGTGTGCTCATTCAGCAGGGCAAGTACGACGAGGCGCTCAATCTGCTCGATCCGGAGAAGGCCGGCGCGTTCGCGGCGCAGGTTCGTGAGATCCGGGGCGACGCTCAGGTTGCGAAAGGCAATCTCGAAGGCGCGCGAGCCGAGTACGCGGCGGCGCTGACGGATAACATCGATGCGCGTGCCGATCGTGCGATCGACCGCACTTTGCTCGAAATGAAATTGCAGGACGTGGGCGGCGATAAGCAGGCCGCGCCGTCCGAGACCAAGCCGGCGACTGCCGAGGGTCAACCATGACCGACAAGAAAGCTTCCTTGACGCGTCTGTATCGCGGGGCGCGCGTTGCCGCGGCCGCGACGGCCTTGCTGATCCTGCTCGGCTGCGACAACGACAAGGAAGTCGATCCGCCGGCCGAGCTGACCGAGCTCAAAGCGACGCGCGACGTGCAGCGGGTCTGGTCGGTGGGATTGGGCGGCGACGCGGAGCGACTGCGGCTGGCGCTGAAGCCGAGCGTCGTCGACGGGACGGTGTACGCCGCCTCCCATGACGGCGAGGTGGTCGCCATGGCGGCCGCGACCGGCAAACGCGTCTGGGTGGCCAAGACCAAGCTGGCGCTGTCGGCCGGTCCCGAAGTGGGCAACGGCATGGTCGTGCTCGGCTCGAGCGACGGCGACATCATCGCGCTCGATGCGAGCAACGGCGCGCAGCGCTGGCGCAAGGCCATCGCGAGCGAAATCCTCGCCAAGCCGCTGATCGTCAATGACCTGGTCGTGATCCGCACCGTCGATGGTCACATCGAAGGGCTGTCCGCGACCGACGGTTCGACCAAGTGGGCCGTCGATGAGCAGGTGCCCAGGCTCACCCTGCGTGGCACGGCGCCGCCGGTGCTGGCGGGCGATCGCATCATCGCGGGCTTCGACAACGGCAAGGTGCTCGCCATCGATCCGCGTAACGGCGACGTGCTGTGGGACACGATCGTGAATTCCCCTCGCGGCCGTACCGAGCTGGAACGTCTTTCCGACATCGACTCGCCGGCACGCGTCGCGGGCGACGATATTTTCGTGGTCGGCTTCCAGGGTCGGGTCGCGATGCTGGCGCGCGATTCCGGTCAGATCTGGTGGGCGCGCGATGCTTCGAGCTATCGCGGCTTCTCCATGGACGAACAGAACTTGTATCTCACCAACGCGGACAGCGTGGTGATCGCCATGCGCCGCAGTGATGGCGCCGTGCAGTGGGAGCAGGACGCGATGCGGCGTCGTGGCTTGACCGCACCGGCCATCGATGGCGACGCGCTGGTCGTCGGCGACTTCGAGGGCTACATGCACTGGCTCGACAAGGCCACGGGCGCCCTGGTTGCGCGTCAGAAGACCGATGGCGAGCGCATCAGCAACGCGGCGGTCACCGACGAAGAGCGCGTGTTCGTGCAGACGGACTCGGGCAGGTTGCTGGCGTTTCGCAGCAAAGGCCGCGAAGTCAAAACAGCTGACAGCGGCCAGTAATCTCCCAGCAATGGGGCCGCTGCCCGGGCAGCACTCACTCTAATCTCCAGTCACTCATCATGCTGCCTGTTGTTGCTCTGGTCGGTCGCCCCAACGTCGGCAAATCGACGTTGTTCAATTTCCTGACGCGTACCCGCGACGCTCTGGTCGCGGACATGCCCGGCCTCACGCGCGATCGCAATTACGGCTACGGCAAGGTCGGCTCGATCCCGTATGTGGTCGTCGATACCGGCGGCCTGGTGGTCGATGCGCAAGGCGTCGAGCAGCAGATGGTCAAGCAGGCCCTGCGCGCGGTCGAAGAGGCCGACCGGGTTCTGTTTCTGGTCGACTCGCGCAGCGGCGTGACGCCGGACGATCACTTCATCGCGCAGACGCTGCGCAAGCTCAACAAGAAAGTCTTCATCGTCGCCAACAAAGCCGAAGGCGTCGACTCCGCCACGGCCGGTGCCGACTTTTATTCGCTCGGCTTGGGCGAGCCGCACGCGATCTCTGCCGCGCACGGCGACGGCGTGCGGACGTTGATGGAAGAAACGCTCGATGGCATCGAATTGCCTGAAGGAGCGGCCGCCGCGGGCGGGCAGGACGACATTCGCGTCGCGGTCATCGGCCGACCGAACGTCGGCAAGTCGACGCTGATCAATCGTCTGCTCGGCGAAGAACGACTGATTTCCTACGATCAGCCCGGCACCACGCGCGATGCGGTGTTCGTGCCGTTCGAGCGCGATGGCCAGACGTATACGTTGATCGACACGGCCGGCGTGCGACGCCGTGCCCGCGTCGAAGAGGCGATCGAGAAGTTCAGCGTCATCAAGGCGCTGCAGGCGGTCGATTCGGCCAACGTCGTCATCGGCGTGATCGATGCGCACGATGCCGTGACCGAACAGGACGCGAGCTTGTTCGGCATGGTCGCTGAGCGCGGCCGCGCGCTGTTGATCGCGGTCAACAAATGGGACGGCATTCCTTCCGAGAAGCGCGACCAAATCCGCGCGGGCCTGGATCTGAGGCTCCCGTTCCTGGATTTCGCGCCGGTGCATTTCATTTCGGCGTTGCATGGCACGGGCGTCGGCGAGCTGATGCGCGCGGTGAAGCACGCCTATGACGCGTCGATGCGAGAGATGGCAACACCCGAGCTCACGCGAGTGCTGGAGACGGCGATGGAGCAGCATCAGCCGCCGCTGGTGCGCGGCCGTCGCATCAAGTTGCGCTACGCCCACCAGGGCGGACGCAATCCGCCCATCATCGTCGTGCACGGCAATCAGATTCAGCACGTGCCGGATGCATACAAGCGCTACCTGGCAAATGTGTTCCGCAAGAACTTCCGGCTGGAAGGCACCCCGGTGCGCGTGCAGTTCCGTACCGACGAGAATCCGTTCAAGGGCAAGCGGAATCCACTGACACCGCGGCAGCGGCGCACCCAGCAACGCAAGCTGAAGCGCGCCCACAAGAAGAGCTGACCGGGCGGCATCTGCATATAGCAGCCCGCGATGTTCCATGGTGACGGCGCGGGTTTACACTGCCGGTAACAATCCGGTTCTGGACTGATCCATGGCTTCCGCACGCAAGATTCTCAAGCTCGACCGGCCGTTCCCCATGCGCCGCGGGGGCGCTCTGCAGGACGTGCACATCGCGTACGAGACCTGGGGCGACCTGAGCTTCTGCAACGACAACGCGATTCTGATCTTCACCGGCCTGTCGCCCTCGGCGCATGCCGCGTCCTCCACCGAAGATCCCGCCCCCGGCTGGTGGGAAGACATGATCGGTCCGGGCCGCCCGATCGATACGCGCCGCTTCTTCGTCATCTGCGTCAACTCGCTCGGCAGCCCGTTCGGCTCGACCTCGCCGGCGTCCATCAATCCCGCGACCGGCCAGTGCTATCGACTGACGTTTCCCGTGCTGACCGTCGAAGACATCGCGCGCGCCGGCCATGAAGTCGTCGCGTCTCTGGGCATCAAGAAGCTCGCGGCAGTCGTCGGTCCTTCATTGGGCGGCATGACGGTGCTGGCGTACTGCGCTTTGTTTCCTGAAGGCGCGCGTGCGCTCGTCTCCATTTCATCTGCCGCGCGCTCGACGCCATTCGCGATCGCCTTGCGCTCGTTGCAGCGGGAGATGATTCGCAAAGATCCAGCGTGGCTCGATGGAAACTATGCGCAGGATGCCATCCCCGTGCAGGGCATGCGCCTGGCCCGCAAGCTCGGCATGATCACGTATCGTTCCGCGAAGGAATGGTTGCAGCGCTTCGGCCGCGAGCGCGCCAATGCCGAGCGCAAGCCCGGCGATCCGTTCGGCATCGACTTCGAAGTCGAGTCGTACCTGGAGAATCACGCCGTCAAATTCATCGGCCAGTTCGACCCGAACTGTTACCTCTACATCTCGCGCGCGATGGATCTGTTCGACCTCGCCGACCACGGCGGCTCGGTCGCCGAGGCGTTGCGCCGGTTCACGGTCGAGCGCGCCCTGGTGATCGGCGTCGAGACCGATCTGCTATTCCCCATCGAACAGCAGCAGGAGCTCGCGGACGGGCTGAGCAACGGCACTCGCACCGTGCAGTTCGCCCGGCTCGCCTCGATCCAGGGCCACGATTCCTTCCTGGTCGACATGGACCGCTTCCGCCCGGTGATCAGCGACTTCCTGGCCGACCTGAAGCTCGCGACTCCCTGATCCAGGCGCAGATTGGAGCCTCTGTTCTCCGCATGAGATGCGGAGAACAGGTCGTTGTCGGGTGCCTGCAGCGGGCATGCGATCGAGCACGAAGCGGGCGCGGCCCAGCAGGTCATCGTGCCGCGTAAAGGCGTGCTCCAGCTGCAGCGGTATCGGGAGTGTTATTTGCTGCCGATGAACAGCGCCGGATCCACCATCGCGCGATTCAGCGCGACGCCCCAATGGAGGTGCGGGCCGGTGACTCGGCCGGTGGCGCCGACCGTGCCGATGACTTCGCCCTGTTCGACGCGGTCGCCGAGTTTTACTTTGATGGTGTCGAGATGGCAGTACATGGTCACCAGGCCGTCGCCATGGTCGATGTAAAGCGTGTTGCCATTGAAGAAGAAGTCGCCGGCTTCGACGATGGTGCCGGCGGCGGGTGATTTGATCGGCGTGCCCTTGGGGGCGGCGATATCCATGCCGGAGTGGGGATTGCGCGGCTGGCCGTTGAACACCCGGCGCGAGCCGTAGGAATCCGAACGCACGCCCTCGATGGGGGCGATCAGTTGCAAAGACGGAGCTCCGGTTCCGGTGAACTTCGACAGCGCGGCATCCGAGCGCTTCGTTTCCAGGCCGATGCGCTTCAAGTCCTCCGGATTCGGCTCGACCTTGCGCTGATCCTTGATGGTCAGGTGCTGCGTGCGATATTTCTTGTCCTTGATCTGGAACGGCACCTCGGTCGTGCCTTGCGGCGTGCTGACTTTGATCTTCAGCTCGCCCGGCTTCTCCGCGAGCGGAATGCCGACCACCGCGAGCCACCGATCGTCGCGCCGAATCACCGCGACCCGATGCGTCTTGAAAAGCACTGTCGGCGCCTGCTCGCCGCCCGGCACGGGCACGAGCGCGATGCCGCCGGGAACACGGCTTTCCATCGGCAATTCGGTTGCGCCGGCGGCGCAGGCGGCGAACAACAACAAGGAAGCGGACAGGCGCAGGAAGCGAGACTGGATCGTCGTCATTGGTTCTCGTCATCTCGATGCGGCGTGGTGTGCTCGACGCGAGCCTGGACCGTGCCGCGGGACAAACGTGTCTGAATCATGTCGCCAGGGCTCACTGCCGTCGCATCCGTGACGACCGTGCCGTTGGCGTCCGTCACGATGGCATAACCACGCTGCAAGGTGGCGAGCGGGCTCACCGCGTTCAACTTGCCGGCGGCCACCTTGAATCGCGCTTCCAGCTTGCGCAGTTGCCTGTGCAGCGACGTCTCCATGCTCCGATCGGCAATCTCGACTCTGCGGCGCAAGGCCGTGATGCGTGCGATCGGAGAACGCTGACGGAGATCGCTGCCTGCATGGCGCAGGCGACTTTCGGCGACGTTCACGCGCCTTTGCAATGATGTGGCGAGCGTCTTGCGGGCGATGTCCAACCTACCGCGTGCAGCGGCCACGCGCAGAGCGGGCGAGCGCTGCCTCAAATGCGCAGCCAACTCTATCAGCGTGCTGCGGCGCTGAGAGAGTCCGTGCCGGACGCAGCGACTCAAACGCTGTTCCAGATCGTCGAGGCGCTGTGCCTTTTGTCGGAGCTCAACGCCCGGATGCACCTGGGCGAGGCGCCGCTCCAGCCAGACGAGTCGCTGCTGCCGAGCCGCCATGTTGCGAACCATCGCGTTTCGTAGGCGGCGGCCGAACAGATCGACGCTGCGCGTCCATTCATTGCAATCCGGCGCGACGATTTCCGCCGCACCCGAGGGCGTCGGGGCGCGCACGTCGGCAACGAAATCGGCAATCGTGAAATCGACTTCGTGACCGACACCGGACACGATCGGAATCTGACAATCGAAAATGGCGCGCGCGACGACTTCTTCGTTGAACGCCCACAGGTCTTCCAGCGAGCCGCCGCCGCGAGCAACGATCAGCACATCGCATTCGGCGCGGGCGGAGGCCATGCGAATGGTCGTGGCAATCTGACCCGCCGCGCTCGCGCCTTGCACCTGGACGGGATAGATCAGCACCGGAATCGTGCAGAACCGTCGCCGCAGAATGTTCAACACGTCGCGCACGGCCGCTCCCGTGGGCGAAGTCACCACACCGATGCGGCGGGGCAGGCGAGGCAGCGGGCGCTTCCGGTTCGCATCGAACAAACCTTCGGCCGCGAGCTTGTTCTTCAGCTGCTCGAAGCGGCGGCGGAGCACGCCTTCGCCAGCTTCCTCCATGTAGTCGGCGATGAATTGATACTCACCCCGCGGCTCGTAAAGACTCACGCGGCCGCGCGTCAGTACGTGCATGCCGTCTTTGGGCGTGAACCGGGCCCCCAGGTTCTTCTGACGGAACATGGCGCAGCGGAGTTGGGCGGACTCGTCCTTGAGCGAGAAGTACCAGTGACCGGAGGAGGGCCGCGACAGGTTGGAAATCTCGCCCTCCAGCCATAAAGAGGGCAGCCCGCGTTCCAGCAGCAGCCGAGCCTCCTTGTTCAGGCGACCGGGGGTATACACATCCCGTTCAGGCTCGCGCGGCTCGGGCAGCGGGCCATCGATATCGTCTATCGGCGCGCGCACCGCCTGCCGGGTCGCTCTCCGGGCGGGAGGTGTCGCGGCTTTCCTTGCCACCGGGGCCGGCTCGGGCGGCCGCGACGCGGGCGCGTCCTCCGCGGGCGCCTTGGGGGCAGGCGGCATCGAGAAATCGAATTCCAGTTCGCGATTCATGATCGGGAAGGCTACAGCCTACGTCCCGGCCACGCACGTCCGGCATCGGCCCTCGTGAGGCGACGGATCGGGCATCCTGCCACGACCGTCGCGCGAGTCGGCGAAAGGCGTGACTTTTGCCGCTCGCCGCCGCCTCTGGCGGCGGGGTACATCCCTGTACCCTGGGTAACACTCGATCCCCCTGTGGGAATGGCGGGAACATTTACCGGAAGGGCTCCGCCGCGTACAATGACCTGCTTTCATCGATAATCTGCGGGCACTCCCATGCGTATTCTCGAGGAAGCACTTACCTTCGACGACGTGCTTCTGGTCCCGGCTTACTCCAATTTCCTGCCGCGCGACGCTGACCTAAGCACGCAACTCACCCGCGCGATCCGTCTCAATCTGCCCATCCTGTCCGCCGCCATGGACACCGTCACCGAAGCGCGCCTGGCCATCACCATGGCCCAGGAAGGCGGCATCGGCATCATCCACAAGAACATGAGCATCGAAGCCCAGGCCCGCGAAGTGGCCAAGGTGAAGAAGTTCGAAAGCGGCGTGATCCACGATCCGATCACCATCTCCCCCGACAAGACCATTCGCGAAGTGCTGGAGCTGACCCGCTCCAAGAACATCTCCGGCGTGCCGGTCGTGGTCGGTTCCAAGGCGGTCGGTATCGTCACGCACCGCGACCTGCGCTTCGAAACCAAGCTCGACGCCCCGGTCTCCACCGTCATGACGCCGCAAGAGCGCCTCGTCACCGTGCGTGAGAACGCACCGAAAGACGAGGTGCTGGCGCTGCTCCACAAGCATCGCATCGAGAAGGTGCTGGTGGTGGATGGCGACTTCAACCTGAAGGGCATGATCACGGTCAAGGACTTCCAGAAGGCCACCGAATTCCCGCGTGCCGCCAAGGACGAGCGAGGCGCGCTGCGCGTCGGCGCCGCCGTCGGCACCGGTGCGGACACGATGAAGCGTGTCGCCGCGCTCCGTGAGGTCGGCGTCGACGTGATCATCGTCGATACAGCGCACGGCCATTCGAGCGGCGTGATCCAGACGATTCGCGAGATCAAGAAGACCTGGCGGGATCAGCAGCTGGTCGGCGGCAACATCGTGACCGCGGACGCTGCGCTGGCGCTGGTCGAGGCGGGCGTCGATGGCGTGAAAGTGGGCATCGGTCCGGGATCGATCTGCACGACTCGCGTCGTCGCCGGCGTCGGCGTGCCGCAGATCACGGCGGTCGCAAATGTCGCCGCGGCCCTGAAGGACACCGGCGTGCCGCTGATCGCCGACGGCGGCGTTCGCTTCTCCGGCGATATCGCCAAGGCGCTGGTCGCTGGCGCCAATTCGGTGATGTGCGGCGGCATGTTCGCCGGTACCGAAGAATCCCCGGGCGATGTCGAGCTGTATCAAGGCGCGTCGTACAAGTCCTATCGCGGCATGGGTTCGCTGGGCGCCATGTCTCAGGCGCACGGCTCCAAGGACCGCTACTTCCAGGACGCGACCGCGGAACTGGAAAAGCTCGTGCCCGAGGGCGTCGAAGGCCGTGTGCCTTACAAGGGCTCCGTCGTCACCATCCTGCACCAGCTGGCCGGCGGCCTGCGGGCGGCGATGGGCTACACCGGCTGCCGCACCATCGAAGAGATGCGGACGCGGCCGCAGTTCGTGCGCATCACGAACGCCGGCGTGCGCGAGAGCCACGTTCACGATGTGACTATCACAAAAGAAGCACCCAACTACCGTGTCAGCTGATACTTTGCCTCGCTCGGACATCCACGCGCACCGTATTCTGATTCTCGATTTCGGCGCGCAATACACGCAGCTGATCGCCCGAAGGGTGCGCGAAAGCGGTGTGTATTGCGAGATCCTGCCGTGGGATATCACGGATGCCGAGGTTCGAGAGTTCGGTGCCAAGGGCATCATCCTTTCGGGCGGACCGGAGTCGGTCACCGAGGCGAAAGGGCCTACGGCGCCGCAGGCCGTGTTTCAAAGCGGCGTGCCGGTGCTCGGCATTTGCTACGGCATGCAGACGATGGCCGCGCAACTCGGCGGTCGCGTCACCGCCGGCACGCATCGCGAGTTCGGTTATGCGCAAGTGACGTCCTCGGTGCCGTGCAAGCTGCTCGATGGCTTGTTCGATCACAAAGACGACCAGGGCCGGCCGCTGCTCGATGTGTGGATGAGCCACGGCGACAAGGTCGATGAGCTGCCGCCGGGCTTCGTTGCGGTCGGCTTCACCAACAGCGTGCCGCTCGCGGCGATGGCCGATGAGTCGCGTCATTACTACGCCGTTCAGTTCCACCCGGAAGTCACACACACGCTGCAGGGCGTGAAGATCCTCGAACGTTTCGTGCGCGAGATCTGCGGCTGCGAAGCGCGCTGGAGCCCAGGCAACATCATTGCCGATTCCATCGCTCGCGTGCGCGAGCAGGTCGGTCGCGACAACGTCTTGCTCGCTCTGTCGGGCGGCGTCGATTCTTCCGTCGTCGGCGCGCTGCTGCATCGTGCGATCGGCGACCAGCTCACCTGCGTGTTCGTCGATCACGGCCTGCTGCGGCAGGGCGAGGGCGATCAGGTGATGGAAACATTCGCCAGGCACATGGGCGTGCGCGTCATTCGCGTCGACGCGGAAGAACGGTTCCTCACCGCGCTCAAGGGTGAAGTCGACCCGGAGCGCAAGCGCAAGATCATCGGCCGCCTGTTCGTCGAGGTGTTCGAAGAAGAGGCTGCCAAGCTGCAGGGCATTCGCTGGCTGGCGCAGGGCACGATCTATCCGGACGTGATCGAGTCGGCCGGCGCTCGCACCGGCAAGGCGCATGTGATCAAGAGCCATCACAACGTCGGCGGCCTGCCCGAAAAAATGAATCTCAAGCTGTGCGAGCCGCTGCGCGAATTGTTCAAGGATGAAGTGCGCAAGCTCGGCGTCGAGCTCGGCCTGCCGCGCGAGATGGTGTATCGCCATCCGTTCCCCGGCCCCGGGCTCGGGGTGCGCATCCTCGGGGAAGTCACCAAGCAATACGCCGATCTGCTGCGTAAAGCCGATGCGATCTTCCTCGACGAGCTGCGCAAGCACGATCTCTACGACCGCACCAGCCAGGCGTTCGCAGTGTTCCTGCCCGTCCGCTCCGTGGCGGTGATGGGCGACGGCCGTCGCTATGACTACGTCATCGCGCTTCGAGCCGTCGAAACCATCGACTTCATGACTGCTCGCTGGTCGCGCCTGCCCTATGAATTCCTCGATCTGGTGGCTCGCCGCATCTGCAACGAGGTCGACGGCATTTCCCGGGTCACCTACGACATTTCAGGGAAGCCGCCGGCGACCATCGAGTGGGAGTGAGTGCAGGTTTCCTCCGTCGGGCGGATCGCAGATACTAATACGATACAAGCGGGCACGAATAGGGACCGTAGGGAGTGATCGGAATGAAAGTCCAGGGTGACCTGAACGCTCAGATGGCGCAGCATGCGCCGATGGTTGAGGATCGGCTCGAGATCCAGTTCATCGATATCGCAGCATTAGAAGCGAACAAAGCATCGCTGAGGCAGCAGTTTTCTTCGGCGGAGCCCTACCAATACGTGGTGATCGATGGCTTTTTGACCGAGTTCGGTCTGAACAGCCTGGATGTGGAGCAGCTGAACACGGTGCCGTCGACGGATCAGCTTTCTTCCGATTACTTGTTCGCTAAGAACAAGATCGAAAATCCGAAGCTGGGCCAGATATCCCGTGCCCTGGAGCAGCTGTCGTTGGAGCTGAGGAGCAGGGCGTTCGTGCGGATCCTGCAAGAGATCTGCGGCATGGATGTCTTCCTCGATCCTAACTTTGCTGGCGGTGGGCTACATCAGGGAGGCGCGGGCTCCTTCTTGGAAATGCATGCAGATTTCTCCCGGCATCCTAAGAACAGAGAATGGATTCGCGAGCTGAACTTGCTCCTGTACCTGAACAGGGGCTGGCAGAAGTCCTGGGGCGGAGAGTTGAAGCTGGTCGACGCAAACTCCCGAAAGAAGGCACTGGTGGAGCCGCTGGAAAACAGGATGGTGATCATGCTGTCCAAGGAGCACACCCTGCACGGCTATGATCCGATCACCTTTCCGCAGGGAAGGCTCAGGACTAGCGTTGCGGCGTATGCCTACCGCATGGACGATGGCACGTCTGATGTTCCCTATCGAAGCACGGTGTGGCAGCCGACCGACCTCCGTAAAAGAATGCTCGCCGTGCTCTGGAACAAGCTTGTTCCGCTCAAGCAGAGAGTGTTTGGTAGCCGAACAGCTCGAAGAGCGGAGTGATCGAGCAAGTCCGACCGTCCACTTTGGCGAGTCTTTTGGCCTCCACCGGCTCGCCGACTACTTGAGCTCCATCGACGAGCCGGAGTAAACATTCTTGCGCCGGGTGGGACGCTACTTCACCTTCTTGCCGAACATCGTCCGGCCCTGAGTATCGACTTCGGCGCCGACCACGGTGCCATTGGCATCGTGGGTGAACTCGATGAAGTCCTTCGTTGGATAGGCGAGGGTGCGGAACAGATTCGGTCCCTTCGGTTCGAGCGGTAGCGGTGGCAGGGTCGGCACCTGTGCGACCAGCTGGCCGTCCGCAACAGAGAGCGTCACCACGAACTGACCGAAGTCATATTCGCCCAGGTACGTCTCCAGACTCTCGCGGGAAGGTGTGTACGACTCGAGCGCCGGACGCCGCAGACGCCACTTGGATCGAACGGCGGTGTTGCCTTCCGATGTCCACCGATCGGCGCGTCGCCAATTCACGTCGAATACTCCGGAGGCCACATCCCGATCGTTGGGATCGACACGCGCTTCCGGCGGCGGCCGGCGTCCGTCTGTGATGGTCCAATCGCTGTTGACGAAGCCGATTCCGACCGAAGGCTCCACGAACTCCGGTTTCCAGAAGTGCATCCCAGTGGCGGAAGTTGCTGCCACGACGAGGACGTAGCGATTGTCGGAGCCCGGGCTCGGATAGATCATCTGCAGCACTGCATCGGCCACCTGCCAGCGCTTGCCATCGACCTCGATCGAGTTGCCCGACACACTCATCGGCAATCGTTTCCCAAGCCGACGCGTCACCGCGTTCGCATCGGCGCCGCCGAGCAGAATGAGCGAATACGCGCGCTCGTCATCGGCCGAGACTTCCACGTCCCGCTTCAGTCGCAACGGCTGGTACTGCCACGCCATCCATACGTCCTGCAAATCCCGGGCGCGCTCTTCGATGATGCGGCGCATGTGAGGATCGCGCGAGGTCGTGCCGACCACGACCATGAAGGGCGTAGTGATGATGTCCGGAATCGGGCCTTCGAAGCCGGGTCGCTTCAGCAGGGCGTGCGCATTGCCCGGCTTCGTCCCGATCCGCGCGACGCCGTTGTCGAGCCGCACACGCTGCGACTTGCCGTTCCATACCAGATCGAGTTTCTGAGTTGGGCCGCGCAAGCTCTCTGGAAGCGCAAGATCGAACGCGGCGAGGTTTTCCGAATCGATCCGCACGAGGCCCGGTCTCACGACTTCGGCTTCGGCGCGGATGATTCTTTGTGGCTCTTCCATCGCGCGAGCCTCGAGCCAGTGCGCACGCGCCCCGCTCAAATCCGCCGAGCGCAGGCGAACGCGTCGTGGCGCAGAGTTGCGGCGATGTTCGAGCAGCCAGTCGACCACGGCCAAGCGCTGGTGCAACTCTTCGTGTCCCCAACCGGGCATTTCCCAGTACCGGATGTGGTAGCCCCAGCGCTGCAACATCTGCGTGGCATGCCGGGAATTCTCCACGCTGACCGCTGCGTCGCTGTCGCCGTGGATGACGAGCAGTGGCACGTTCAGCAAGTTCTCGGCGTTTGCGAACGAGCTGCGGCGTTCCTGGATGTAGAACTCCAGCGCATTGCTCGGCTGGTTTTCGGGTAGCGCCGGACCCCTGACGGTGCTCACGCGAAAATCCCAGCCGCCAAACACTGGCGCAGCGGCGGCGAACAGATGAGGATTGCGGGAGGAGATGGCCCACGTGCCATGTCCACCCATCGACTCGCCGGTCAAATAGACGCGGTCGTCATCGACCGCAAACCGCGCCTTCGCTTCCTGCAAGCATCGCAGCACATCGCGCTCGCCGATGCCTATGTATTGCGCATTCCCGCGGCCATGAGGCTCGATGTAGATGACGTTCTTGCGATCGGCGATGTCGCTGTGACGCTGATCGATCGACCACCAACGATGCAGTGGCGGATTCTCGGGGTTGTAGCCGTGCAGCGATAGCACGAGGGGCCAACGCTGCGCATTGCTGTAATCCGCCGGCAAGTACGCACGACAGAACTGAACCGAGCCGTCGACCTCGTCGACATACCCGAGGCGAACGAAGCCACTCGGACGCAGACTGCCGACGCGTCGCGCACGATCCAACTCGATCTCCTCGTATTCGAGCAGTGGCGAATGAATGCGCGCCGCCAATCCAGGGGGCGCCGCATTCAGCTCACCGTTGGCGCTATCTCGCACGATCTGCGCAAGCAACTGCAGGTGGGTGCGGTAGACATCCTCTTTGGCGGCTTCCGCTGCGGCGATCAGCCGCTGAGCGGCAGCAGCGGCATCGCCTTTGTACCAAGGCAGATGCACGAGATAGGTCTGACCCCAAGCGTCGTTCGCGCTCACGCGAAATTCATATGCCCCCTCAGGCCACGTGCTCGCATCGAACGTTACCGATTCGCCTCGAACCGCCGTGCCGCGTCCGAGCACGCGTCCGCCCGCGCCGAGAGCGATCACCTGGACAGGCGCTGCCAATGAATCCTTAGTGACATTCGTGTGCACTTCGATGCGATCGGCCGAGTCGCGTAGATACGGAACGATGACTTCGGGGCGAGCGAGCAGGGCGCCCGGTTCAACGATGCGGACCGTGAACGGCCAGGCATTCGGATCGACTTGCTCCAGCCGCAGCAGCAGAGCGTTCTCTCCCTGCCGCATCTGTACGGGGATGCGTTCGCTGTCGTGCGCGAAGGCGGCATGGGACTCGGTTCGCTCATGAACGCGCTGGCCGTTGAGCCATACCGAGATGGGACCTTGAGCACCGATCGACAAATCGGCGGGGCCTGCCTGCTTCCGGGACACAGTCCCGGCAACGAACGCTATCCGCCGCCCCGCACCGCCTGGCGCGCCGACAATTGCGTTCAAGTCAGTGATTTCGTTCCAAGACGTGTGTGCCTTCCAGCGCACGTTCACAGCGTCCGCGCCGAACGCTTGACCTTCTCTGGGCTCGATCGTTGCCGCGTCGGCGCGGTTGGCCACATCAGGCAGCAGTGCGCCAGCAACCAGCCACTGCTTGTGAAACCGTTCCGATCCGCGCGACCACAAATCACGCCGGGCGGGCTCGATCTGCACCGGATCCAGCGCCGCCGAATCGGCGCTCGACATGCTCGAACCGAGCAACAGGGGAAACAGCAGGCACAGCGCTGGAGCGAATCTTCTCATCGGGGTCCGTTCCTGTTTTAGTGAGTTGATAGCCGAGTTCCTTTGGACGCAGCACAGCCGCCTGGGGTTGCGCCTGGGGACAGTTTAATAGCGAAATGCGCTCGCCAGAGCCCCTGGGCCGGGGCTCGTTCTGACTGGTCTGCCGCCATCCACGCTGCAGGCCGTCAACCCTCCACGCAGATCTCCCGCCATGAGACGATCCCAGGCGAACGCTCCGACCGAAGCAGTAGGGGCGTACACTTACGCGATGCGCGTTTCAAATCCAAAGGAGCTCAAAGCTCTGCTGTTGTTACCTCTTGGATGTGTCACGCTGATTTTCATGGCGCTACAGTTCGGCTTTGGACTGGACAGCACGCGCACGCTGGAGATCGGACCTGGCGGCAAGGCGATCGCAATATTCATCTATGCGCCAGTGGCGCTATTCACTCACTGTTTTTTGCTGCTCCGGGACGCCCAGTCCCCGAACTCGGAAGGTGCTCGGCTGCGCCTGAGGTACCCGAAGTACTGGTTGGCCGTTGGTGCTGGGTGGGCAGCGCTTGTGATCGCCGCAACCGTTGTGCTCGGTCTAGAAATTTGCGCGATGCTGGCACCGGGTCTCGGCGGGCGGATCGAGCATTCGATTGCGAGAGTGCAAGCAGTGCGTGACAGCGCCGAAATCTACAGCCGGTTCGGGCTACAGTTGAACTGCTCGCGTTACATCGAGCTGGAGATGTCTAACGGCGAGCCCGAGCGGCTGTGCTATCGGCGCCGGAGAAAGGCAGATGCGCTGAGTGCTGTCGAGCCGCTCGCGGGTGACTACGTGTCGGTTCGAACGCGGAGCAATTCTCTTTCGACCTTCGTCGAAGGTCTGACGCCTGCAGCAAATCCTTCAACGCAGAGCCAGCAGTCACCCCGGTGAGTTCGCGCCGGTGCCGAGCACTGGGGGTAACGAGCAAACTGAACAGAGTCGTTCAAGCGACCTCGTAGACGGCAGTTGCGGTCCCCAGAGGCCGTAACGAGCGACCTGCGAAATTATATTCACTCCGGCGCAAATTCCTTTCGAGCTCCATGCAATTTGCACGCAACTGACCGCTACCCAGAGTCAGCCCGCCGTCGTTCTGCGACATACTGCGCACTTCAGTTCATCCCATCTAACTAGCATCGATTGCCGGGGAGTGCAGCCTTTGCGTTGCTGGACGCGCGATGAGCTGCTCGTTACCTCACATGCTTCCTCGGAGATTGCCGAGGCAATTGAGGCCCGATCCAAGAACATGCACATCCCATCAACGCTCATTGCCGATGCGCCCGCCGCGCACGTTCGACAGCCATTACGCATTCGGTTCGACGCCATCCATCACCCGGATCGGCTCGGGCCGGATGCGTTCGCCAGGCTCGATGCAACGCTCGAGCCGTTGCGCATGAATGCCGACCTGCATATCCGGCCCGACCGCGACTAGCGCAGGTTCACTGCGTCCATATGTCACAGCGGACCTTTGGCCGCTTTGCCGATGATCCGGTCGGAAGCGCGTCGCCGTTCGCAGTCGAGCGATCAAGAACGCCAGTCGAGAATGCCCCATGAATCATATCTATCGTGTCATCTGGTCCGAGGCGCAGCGCGCGTGGGTGGTCGCTTCGGAGCTGACCAAGGCCCATGGCAAGCGCAGCCGCTCGCGCACCGATGTTGCGGCCCCAACCGTCAGCCAGCTGTTGATCGGCGGCTTCGCGGCGCTCCTGATCTCGCCGTCTTGGGCGGTGGATAGATACTGGGACGTCAATCAAACGGCGCCCGGCAGCGGCGGGACGGGCCTCTGGAACCTGAGCAATCTGTATTGGACTCCGAACTCCAGCGATACGCTCGGCCCCTACAACCAAGCTTGGAACAATGCCGCGCTCGATCACGCCATCTTCAGCGGTACGGCCGGCGAGATAACCCTCGGGGCGCCGATCACCGTCAACGCGCTGACCTTCAACACAAACGGTTATTCGATCTCGGGAACCGGCGGCAACATTCTGACGCTTGCCGGTACGACGCCGACCATCACGGTGACCACCGGCACCTCCACCATCAGCGCCGTCCTCGCCGGCTCGGCGGGGCTCACCAAGTCAGGAGCGGGCGCGTTATACCTGACCGGAGCGAACACGTTCAGCGGCGGCATAACGCTGAGCGGCGGTACTTTGCAGGCGAGCAACGATGCGGCGTTGGGCGCGATCGGCAACGCGATCACGACCACGGCCGACGCAACGCTGACCATCGATTCGGGCTCGACGAACCGAACCGTGACGATCGGTGCAGGCACGACGCTCACGCTGAACGGCGCCGGCGCGGGATCCGCGCTGCTCACAGGTTCGGGCAACCTCAACGCGTTCTTCGGCACGACGCTCAGCAACGACAACAACGACTTCACCGGAACGGTCACGCTCAGCGGGTGGTATGGGAATACCGGGAGCATCTATTTCACTTCGGTGCGCAACGTCGGCGAGCCGAGCTCGCTGGGCGCGGGTGGCACGATCACATTCACCAGAGGAGACGGTCAGGATCTCATTCGCTATATCGGCGACGGCGACGTTTCGAACCGGGACTGGGTGATGGAGGGCGGAGGGCTGCGCCGTTTCCTCAACGAAGGGACGGGAACGCTATCCCTCAGCGGCGGCTTCAACCTGGCGCAAAGCACTCAGTTCCAGGCCGTGAACGCGGATTTCGAACTGCTCGGCATACTCAGCGGCGGCGCTCCCGCGGTTACCTTCGTAGCCGGTGCGGACCGCAGCATCACGCTTGCCGGAGCCAACACGTTCACCGGTAATGTCACCTTGAGCGGTGGGGGCGTCATCAACGCCTCCGTTCTCGCGAACGCCGGGCTCGCCAGCTCGCTCGGACAGGGATCGGCGATCACGATAACGAGTGCCACGCTGCGTTACACGGGCGCGGCCGCTAGCACCGACCGGCCGTTGACGAGCAGCGGCAACTCGTCGATCGTCAACGACGGCGACGGTGCACTCAGCCTGACCGGCGACGTCTCGCTTACCGGCACGCTGACGCTCGGCGGCACCTCTGTCGAAACCAACACCGCCTCGGGCGTCATCTCGGGTGCGGGCGGCATCACAAGCGCAGGCAACGGCGTCTGGGAACTGACAGGCGCCAACACCTATACCGGTGCAACGACTGTGGACGGCGGCACGCTGCGCGCCGGCAGCGCCGGTGCGTTTGGCGGCTCGACCTCCTTCGTCGTCAACGCCGGCACCCTCGATCTCAACGATTTCGACCTGACGATGTCGTCCCTCTCCGGCATGGGCGGCACCGTCGCGCTCGGCACGGGCGACCTGACAGTAGACATCGCAACGGGACAAACCCGCAGCTACGGCGGCAGCATCACCGGTAGCGGCAGCTTCACCAAACTCGGCGACGGAACGCAGACGCTGACCGGAGCCAATGACTATAGCGGCGACACCAACATCGGCGGCGGCACGCTCGCGCTGGATTTCGCTGCTGACGGGGCGCCGATCGACGACATCATTTCGAGCTCATCCACTCTCAACATGTCCGGCGGCACCGTCCAGCTGATCGGTGCCGAAGACCAGGCGAACAGCCAGACCTTCGATGGCCTCAACATCACCGCGGGCAGCAACAGGATCACAGCGGCGGCCGGGGCCGATGGGACGATCACGGTCAACTACGGCGCCGTCAGCCGGAGCAGCGGCCAGATCGACTTCGGCATTGGCAGCGGCGTCACCATGCGTGTGGCGCCGGGCACGACGCTCGGCGGCTGGGCGACGGTGAACGGCT
Organism: uncultured Steroidobacter sp.; assembly: GCF_937958065.1. Lineage (GTDB taxonomy): Bacteria > Pseudomonadota > Gammaproteobacteria > Steroidobacterales > Steroidobacteraceae > Steroidobacter. The sequence continues at coordinate 55,218 of NZ_CALFXI010000001.1, read as the reverse complement.
CCGACTACGCGGCCCTGGATGAGAACGACAACATCATAGCCTTCACTGCCTATGCTCTCGGGGACGACGCCAGCACCTGGGCAGATAACGAGGTCGTCACTGATACGGACGGCGCGGCGAACACGGCTTTCACCGGCACTGTGAGCGACGCCGCCGGTGACAACGTCGTGCAGCTCGGCGGACTGCGCTATACGGCTGCGCAAAATTCGCAGGTCGACGTCGAGACCGGCCAGACGCTCGGCGTCGACGGCACCATCATCATCGCCTCCGATGTTGGCTCGACCAGCCAGACGATCTCCGGCGGCTCGGTCAGAGGTGCTTCGGGCGGCGTGCTCGGCATCCAACAGAACAGCGCCGGCACTTTCACCATCAACTCCACCATCCTCGACAATGGCGGCGCCACGGGTCTCACCATCGGCGGCACGGGCACGGGAAGCGTCGTGCTCGGCAATGCCGCCAACACTTACAGCGGAGCAACCTGGATCACACGCGGCAAGCTCTCAGTCGGAACGCTCGCCAACGGCGGTGTGGCAAGCAGCATCGGCGATTCTTCGGCCGATGCATCCAACCTGGTGCTCGAAGGCGGCACGCTCAGCTATACCGGCGGCAACGTCGCGACAGATCGCGGCTTCACGCTGATGCGCTCGGGCGCCGTTAGCGAGGGCACGATCGAGGTTACGCAATCTGGAACCAACCTCATTTTCGGTGGCGAGGTCGTCAGCTCCGATGGCGCCGGCCTCGTCAAAACGGGTGCGGGCACGCTGACGCTGAGCAACGAGGACAGCAGCTACACCGGTATTACCAGCATCAGAGGCGGCACGCTGGCCGTAACCACGCTTGCCAACGGCGGCGAGGCGAGCAGCATCGGCGCGTCGAGCAGCTCTTCGGCCAATCTGGTAATCGGCAACGGTGCACGCTTGCAGTATGACGGCGACACCGCTGAAAGCGACCGTGGCTTCACGCTCGGCACCGGCACCTCGGGCGCGGCAGTCAGCGTGACTTCTTCCGATACGACGCTGACGCTGAGCGGAAACGCGGTGGGCGCCAACAACTTCGTCAAGGAAGGCGCCGGCACGCTGGTTCTCGCTGGCAACAACACTCAGAACAGCAACACCGTGAGCGCCGGCACGCTGCGCGCCGGCTCTGGCACCGCCTTCGGCCGGGATAACGGCCTCATGACCGTCGCGTCAGGGGCGCGGCTGGAGCTTGCGACCTTCAGCAACACGGCGGGCGGGCTGCTCGGCAGCGGCACGGTGGACCTCGGCGCCCTTGGGACGAGGCTGACGCTGAACAGCAGGACTGCAGAGTTCACCGGCACGATCACGGGTGCGGGCGAGCTCGCCATCACCGGCGGCGCCGTGCAGACGCTGGACGGCTGCAACCACACGTATACGGGTGCGACCCACATTTGGGGCGGCACGCTCAGCACCAATTGTATTCGCAACGGCAGCGTGGCCAGCGGCATCGGCGCCTCCAGTGCCGATTCGGGATATCTCCAGATCGGCGCTAGCGGCTTCCTCCGTTACACGGGCGGCGACCAGGTGACTGACCGCGGCATCACGCTGCCGTCCGGTTGGGGCTATGTCGACGTGACACAGGCCTCCACCGAACTGGAGTTCGAAGGCGATGTGGTGGGGGCCGGCGGCCTTGCCAAGCGAGGCTTGGGCACGTTGATCCTTTCCGGCACGAACACCCACACGACGGGCACTGCGGTCGAGGCCGGCACCCTGATAGCGGGTTCGGCCCAGGCGCTAGGCTCCGGTTACCTCTGGATCCATAGCGGCGCGACGGTGGATATGACCGGGTTCTCCAACACGGTTTACGCGCTGAGCGACAACAACACCACCGGAGGGGAAATCCTCATCGGAGATAAGACGCTGACGCTCAACGGCGGATCCTCGACCTTCGCGGGGCGGATCACCGGCACGACGGGCGAGCTCATCAAGAACGGCGGGACGCAGACCCTCACGGGCTGCAGTAACAACTACGGTGGGAGAACGGTGATCGATGGCGGCTGGATCGCCGCCGCGTGCCTGGCCGATGGGGACCAGGCAAGCTCGATCGGCGCATCCTCCAACGATGCGAGCAACCTCGTCATCGGCCGCGCCGCTAATGCGGGCCTCCAGTACATCGGTGACGGCGACACTACGGATCGCAGCTTCACGCTGGGCGCGGCGGACGGATATATCCGCAACGACGGCACCGGCGCACTGGAATTCACGAACACGGAGCCCGTCTCGTTCGTTGGGACCGGCGCTCGGCGGCTGCGCCTCGGGGGCGCGAACACCGCCACGAACATCATGGCCGCCGAGCTCGGCGACAACGGTGCTTCCGCAACGTCCCTCCTCAAGGAGCAGGGAGGCACCTGGAGACTGACTAGCACCAGCAGCAGCTACACGGGCGCCACCTCGATCAGCGACGGCGTGCTCGAGGTGGTGAAGCTGGCCGACGGAGGCCAGGCAAGCAGCATCGGCGCGTCGATCCCAGACGCCAACAGGCTGGGGATCGGCACCAATGCGCGACTGCGCTATGTGGGCACCGGCGACAGCACCAACCGGCTGTTCACGCTCAGTACCGGCACGACCTTGATCGAGTCCTCCGGCACCGGTGCCATCAACTTCACCAACAGCGGCGGCTTGATGGGCTTCTCGGGCACTGGCGCGCGCACGTTCACGCTCGGCGGCACTTATACCGGCGACAACATCATGGGCGTGACGATCCGCGATCAGAGCGCTTCGGCCCAGACCAGCCTCGCCAAGAATGACGCCGGCACCTGGATCCTGACCGCCGACAATACCTATACCGGCAACACCGTCATCAATGACGGCAAGCTGATCATCGGCAATGGCGGCATGTCGGGCAATGTCGGCACCGGCCAGGTGATCCTCGCGTTCGACACCGGCACGCTCGGTTTCAACCGCAGCGATACGTTCAACTTCGCCGGCCAGATCAGCGGCCCGGGCATCATCGAGCAGATGGGCGAGGGCACGACGGTGCTGACCGCGACCAACAGCGCCGGCACCACTACGATTTCCGAGGGCGCGCTGCAGATCGACGGCGACCTGACGACCGACACGATCACTTTCAACGACGACGAAGCGACGACGCTGATCGTCAACGGCGCGGTGCACGGCAACGGCGTCGCTGCCGTGATCGCCGGTGACGGTTCGTCCAACATCATCAATATCAATGCGGGCGGCACGCTTGCGGCCACCGGCGATCTCGGCGACGGCACCGACATCATCGATGTCCTCGGCACGCTCGACACGGGCGCCTCGACGCTGAGCCTTGGCGCGGGCGACGACATATTTACATTGAACGACGGTGCCACCATAAGTGGCACCGTCGATGCCGGGAGCGCGGTGACCGGTGACACGCTGCGTGTAAACAACGCCCTCGCTGGCACCTTCGATGGCACGGGGTTCAGCGACTTCGAGCTGCTGACCAAGCAGAACACCGGCGTGCTGACGCTGACCGGCACGCAAACTTTCAGTCTCGGCACGAATGTCACGGCCGGCACGCTCGACGTGGACGGCACGCTCAATACCGGCGCGATCACGCTGTTCGACAACACGACGTTGAACGTCGACGGCACCATCGACGCGAGTAGTCCCCTGACCGGCAGCGCTGGTACGAATACGGTGCTCGTGAGCTCGGGCGCCACGTTGAGCACGAACGGCGGCGATCTCGGCGACGGCAACGATGTGATAACGGTCGCGGGCACGCTCGACACCGGCGCCGGTACGCTGAACCTCGGCGCGGGAGACGACACTGTCACCTTGAACGATGGGGCGTTACTGAGCGGAACGGGCCTGAACGCCGGCGCTGGCACGAACGATGAGCTCGTGTTGCACAACGCAAGTGCGCTGACGTTCGACGGCGGCATGACCGCCGGGTTCGAGCAGCTCGTCAAGCAGAACACCGGCACGGCCACGATGACGGGTACCCAGACGTTTGCCGCCACAACCGTCCAAGCGGGCGCCCTCGACATCGATGGCACGCTCGACACGGCCACGGTCGACATGGCCGATAGCACGACGCTGAATATCGACGGGACCGTGCAAGCGGCGGGTGCCACGCAGACGACCATTACCGGCAGCGCAGGCGCGAACACGCTGCTCGTCAATAGCGGCGCAACTTTGCGCGCCACGGGCGATCTCGGCGACGGCAGCGACATCGTGACATTGAGCGGTGCGCTGAACACGGGCGCCGGCGCACTGAGCCTGGGCGCCGGCGATGACACTTTGACGTTGACTGATGGCGCAACGATCGCGGGAACCGGCGTGGATGCGGCGGCCGGCGCGATCGATCGATTGGTCCTCAACAACGCGTCCGCGCTCACGTTCGCCGGCAATACCACCACCGGCTTCGAGCAGCTCATCAAGCAAAACACCGGCGTCGCCACGATGACGGGCACTCAGACGTTTGCTGGCACGACGATCAGCGGCGGCACGCTCTCGCTCGGCGACGGTGACGATTCGTTCGTCGTGCACGACGGTACAACGGTGCTCGGCACGGTCGATGGCGGCGCGGGTAACGACACGCGCGTCTATAACATCAATCTCACGGCCAGCGTGGGCGCGTTGGTCGGCTTCGAAGGACTCACGAAGAACGGCACGGGCACGCTCAACATCAACGGCCCGGGAAGCTCCGCGCTGGCCGAGGTCGAAGTGCAGGGCGGCACGTTGAACGTTGCTTCGGGTGCTGCGATCGACGGCGCAGTGAGTACGAGCGTGACGAGCGGCGCCAACCTCAACGTCGATGGCGCTTATAACGGCAGCGGCGGCAACGACACGTTCACGGTAGCGGGCACGGTCAGCGGCGCCGGTGACGTTAACCTGGGCGCCGGCGATGATGTGCTGACGATCCAGGACGGCGCCGCCGTCAACGTAGCGATCGCCGGCGGCTCGGATACCACCGGCGATCGCGTGGTGCTGGACAACGGCTCCGCGCTCACATTCGACGGCACGAACGTCGCGGGCTTCGAAGAGCTCGTGAAGCAGAACAGCGGCACGGCAACTCTCGCTGGCACGCACACCTATGACAGCGCAGCGGTCAACGCCGGCACGCTCGCAGTCGCCGGCACACTCAATGCGGACAGCATGACGCTTGCGGACGGCGCGACCCTCGATATCGCGGGTACAGTGCAAGGCGCCGGCGCGACGCAAACATCAATTACGGGAACGTCGGGCATCAACACGGTCATCGTGAACGACGGCGCCACGCTGCTCGCCTCGGGCGATCTCGGCGATGGCAACGACGTGCTCGATGTCGCCGGCACGCTCGATACCGGTGCTGGCGTGTTCTCGCTAGGCGCGGGCGATGACATCTTCGTCGTGCATGACAGCACGCAGGTCATCGGCACGCTCGATGCCGGTGCCGGCAACGATCAGCTCAACGTGAACGTGAGCTCGGGCAATCTCGTCCCGCTCGGCAGTACCACGGGCTTCGAATCGCTGGGCAAGTCCGGTGTCGGCACGCTCGAGATCAATGGCGCCTCCGATTTCGTCGATGTACAGGTGCAAGCCGGCGTGCTCGATGTGGCCGCGGGCGGCAGTGTCGCAACTCAAACCGCGAACGTGAGCGCCGACGCGACGTTGAACGTCGATGGCGCATTCAACTTCACCGCTGGCGCCGACACGCTTGCGGTGGCGGGCGCCATCACTGGCTCCGGCACCATGAACATGCTGGACGGCGATGATCAGCTCACCATCCTCGATGGCGCGGACCTGAGCGGCCTTGCAACCTCGCTCGACGGCGGCGCGGGCAACGACACGCTGACGGCGAACATCACGACCGACGCCACGCTCGGTGGTGTGACCGGTTTCGAGACGCTGACGAAACGAGGCGTCGGCACGCTCAACATTGCGGGTCCGGCGAGCTCTTCGTTCGGAACAGTCGACGTGCAGGACGGAAGCCTCGACGTTGCATCCGGTGCCACCGTCAGCTCGGTGACGGCAACCACCGTGGCCTCGGGCGCGATGCTGAAGATCGACGGCAACTACGCCGGCAGCGCGGGTAACGATAGCTTTACCGTCGCGGGGACAGTCAGCGGTGCTGGCACCATCGGTCTCGGCGCCGGCGACGATGTACTGACGATTCAAGACGGCGCGGCATTGAACATGGTGATCGACGGTGGTGCGGATGCCGCTGGCGATCGCGTCGTGCTCGACAACGCTGCTGCGTTCACACTGAACGGTACGGACATTACTGGCTTCGAGCAGTTCGTCAAACAAAACGCGGGCACCGCGACGCTGGCCGGCTCACACACTTATGACGGCACAACCATCGCTGGAGGCACAGTCGACGTCGACGGCGCCCTTGCGACCGACACGGCTTCGCTGGCTGACGGCACGATGCTGAATGTCGACGGCACGATGCAAGGTGCCAGTGGCGCGCAAGCCGTGATCACGGGCAGCGCTGGCGTGAATACGGTGGTCGTGAACGCAAGCGCTACCTTGGCCGCGACGGGCGATCTCGGTGACGGCGCGGACGTGCTTGATGTAGCCGGCACTCTCGATGCGGGCGGCGGCAACTTCAACCTGGGTGCGGGCGACGATACGTTCGTGATTCACGACGGCACGACCGTGCTTGGTACGGTCGTCGGCGGCGCGGGTCTCGACACTCGTGTGTACGACATCGCCGGCGTGGCGAACGTCGGAGCGCTGCAGGAATTCGAAGGTCTCACGAAGCGCAACGCAGGCACGCTCAACATCAACGGGCCTGCGACGACAGATCTGCTCGAGGTGGCAGTTGAGGGCGGCACGCTCAATATTGCCGCTGCCGGCAACGTTGCGGGCGTGCAGGCCACAACCGTGGATGCGGGCGCGACGTTAAGTGTCGATGGTGCATACGCTGGCAGCACCGGTGATGACACCTTTACCGTGGCCGGTATCGTGAGCGGCACCGGCAACATCGATCTCGGCGATGGGGACGACGTGCTGACGCTCCAAGACGGCGCTGTGCTGAGCGCGGTAATTGACGGCGGTAATGCCGTGGGCGGCGACAGCGTGGTGCTCGACAATGTTTCGGACTTCACGTTCGACGGCACGAACGTGACCGGCTTCGAGCAGTTGGTGAAGCAGAACACCGGCACGGCAACGCTCGTCGGCACACATATGTATGACAGCACGACCATCGACAGCGGCACGCTGGATGTGGACGGGACGCTGGAGACGGCCACGGTGGCAGTCGCAGATGACGCGACTTTGAACGTCGACGGCAGTGTGCAGGCTGCAGGCGCGACGCAGACCGCGATCACCGGCAGCACGGGCGTCAACTCGATCATCGTGAATTCCGGCAGCACACTGCTTGCGACCGGCGATCTGGGCGACGGCAATGACGTGCTCGACGTGGCCGGCACGTTCGATACGGGCGGCGGCACGTTCTTCCTCGGCGCGGGTGATGACATCTTCGTCGTACACGACGGGACGACCATCACAGGTACGATCGACGGTGGCGACGGCCTCGACACGCGCGTGTACAACATCAACAGCACGGCCACGTTGGGCGCACTCACCAACTTCGAAGGTTTGACGAAGACCGGCAGTGGCGTGCTCACCATCCAGGGCCCGGCCAGCTCGGACCTCGCGGAGGTGGAAGTGCTCGACGGCACGCTCGATATCGAAGCGGGCGGCGGCATCACCGGTATCACGAATGCAAGCGTTGGCGCAGGTGCCACTTTGAACGTGAATGGCGCGTTCGACTTCACCGCGGGCGCCGACGTGTTCGAAGTTGCAGGCACGATCACCGGCGCGACCGCCATCAACATGCTCGATGGCGACGATCGGCTGACGCTCTCCGATGGCGCGGATCTCAGCGGGCTCGCAAGCCCGCTGGATGGCGGTGCGGGCACCGATACCTTGATCGCCGACATCGCAACGACGGCCACACTGGGCAGCGTGAGCAGCTTCGAAAATCTCACCAAGGAGGGCGCCGGTACGTTGAATGTCGCCGCCAGTGCGGCGTTCGAAACCGTGCTCGTCGACGCAGGTGTGCTCGACGTGGCGACCGGCGCAACTGTTGAAGCGAGCACCGCGACTGTGAGTGAGGGTGCGACGGTGAACCTCGCGGGCGACCTCATGTTCACGCCGGGTGCTGACAGCTTCACCGTGGCTGGCACCGTGGCCGGTGCCGGCTCGATCGATATGCTGGACGGCGACGACCAGCTGATCATCCAGGATGGCGCGGACTTGAGCGGCCTTGCGAATGCAATCGATGGCGGCGACGGCGACGATACGCTGACGGTCGACATCGCGACACGAGCGACGCTCGGCGGCGCGATCGGATTCGAGACGCTGATCAAGCAAGGCGTCGGTGTGGCGACCATCGCCGGACCGGCCAACTCGATGTTCGACACCGTGCAAGTCAGCGAAGGCGAGTTGCACGTCGGCGCGGATGCGTTCGTCGATCCGACGACGACGAGCGTGGATGCTGGCGCGACGATGACCATCGACGGGATTTATCACGGCACCGCCGACGCAGACACGTTTACGCTCTCCGGCACGCTCGCCGGTAGCGGTGCGGTCGATCTGCTCGAAGGTGATGATGTGCTCACCGTGAATACGGGCGCCGATGTGACCTTCACCGGCGTGTTCGATGCGAACGCGGCCAGCAACGATCGCTTCGTGCTCGCCGGCACGGGTGAGGACAGCTTCGACCTGGGCCTGATCGGCACGGTGTTCCAGAACTTCGATGAGTTCCACAAGGAAGGCACGGGCACGTGGCGGTTGACCGGCGCGGGCAGCAACGATTGGACCGTGACAGAAGGCACCCTGATCGGAGACACCGAGAGCTTCGGCGGCAACATCGCCAATGCGGCGACGGTGGTGTTCGATCAGACCGCCGAGGGCACCTACGCTGGAGTGATTTCCGGCAACGGCACGCTGATCAAAGAGAACACCGGCACGCTCATCCTGAGTGGCACGCACACGTTCAGCGGCAACACGCAGATCGCGGCAGGCACGCTGGAAGTGAACGGTGTGCTGCCGAGCGCGATTGCGATGGCCTCCGGCGCGACGCTCTCGGGCATCGGCACCGTCGGCACCGTGAATGCGCCTGCAGGCAGCGTGGTCGCGCCGGGAACCGCCAACCTGCCGTTCGGCACGCTCACGATCGCAGGCGACTACAGCGGCGGCGGCACAGTACGCATCAACACCGTACTCGGCAACGAGACCTCCGACACCGGCCGACTCGTCATCCAGGGCAACGTGAGCGGCACGAGCACGGTGCTCGTCAACCGCTGGAGTGGCAATGGCGCGATGACGCAAGGCGACGGCATCGAGGTGATCCAGGTGGACGGCACGAGCGCGGCCGACAGCTTCCGCCTCGGCCAGGCGGTGCAAGCCGGCGCATACGAATATCTGCTGTATCAGGGCGGCAGCTCGGATGCGAACGACTGGTACCTGCGCTCCGAGCTGATCGATCCCAGCAATCCGCCTGATGATGGCGGTGATGGGGAGGAGCCACCGACGCCGGCATTCCGTGCGGGCGTGCCCGGCTACGTGCTCGGGCATCAAGCGAATCTCGAGTACGGTTTCACCGCGCTCGGGAATCTGCGGGCGCGGGTCGGCGATCAGGGCCGCATGATCGAAGGCCAATCTCGCGAGCGAACATCAGATGCCTGGATGCGCGTGTACGCGGACGAGCTTGACGTGGGCGGTACTCGCTTCGAAGCGCAGGACCTGCAGATGGCGACGGTGCAGTTCGGCACGGACATCTATTCGAGTGTTTCGGGTAATGCGAGCACTCACTTCGGCTTGATGGCGAGCGTGGGCGAAAGCAGCGCCATGCTGTTCGACGACGCGCGCGCCATCGCCGGCCTGCCGACGTTTACGGGTCAGTTGGAGACAGACGCGAAGGGCGTCGGCATGTACTGGACGCATTACGCTGCGAACGGCGCCTACGTCGATCTGTCGGCGCAGGCGCTGCACTACACGAACCGTTACCGAGATCAAACGCTCACGGATGCCGATCAAGGCGGGTGGGGCGGAACGGTTGCGGCCGAGATCGGTAACACGTACGCGCTCGGTGCCACGGGCTGGTTGCTGGAGCCGGGGGCGCAAGTTGCATATCAACGACTCGAGCTCGATTCGTTCCATGACGGTGTATCGCGGATCGAGGGAGCCGAGGACGACGGTGTGCGTGCACGCGCAGACCTGCGCTTGCTGCGCACTCCAAGCGATTGGCTCGGCATGAGCAATGCGTCACCCTACATTGGCCTGGGCGTCCAGCACGACTTCCGCCGCGCGAGCGCCGTTGCGATTGCTGGTACCACGCTCAACGATGAGATACCCGATACGACCGGCGACGTGAGCATCGGCTTCACGGGCAACGTGCTCTCCGGGGTCGAGCTGCACCTCGATATGCGATATCAGAAGGCGACGGAGGGAGAAAGGGACGGCCTGCGCGCGAACTTCGGCTTCCGCATGATGTTCTGAGGCCGGCCACGTCGATTCGGTTTGGCGGACCCCACTCAGCGAGCAGCTGAGTGGGCGATCCGCGCACTCGGATTCTGTGAAGGCTCAGGAATCGCCCGGGCCGAACAGCCTTTCGAGCAAGAGATGCATGGGAAGATAAACGACCAGAGGAAACATCAGCATCAAGAACAGGACGAAGAGTGGCGCTGGGATCATCGTTTGCTGCCGTTCGCCGAAGCCGTAGACCCAGTTGACGTTCTCGCGCGGGTTGCTGGCGAGGTACGACAGTGGCAACACCACCGCAGCGACGATCGTTTGCAACAACAAGGCGCGGCGATCGTAGCCGAGCCGGTGAAGCGTCCAGACCAGCACTATCGGCAGCACTACATGGAACAGCGACAGGCCGCGAATGAACCGGGCGATGCTGGGATCGAACATGTAATTCGTCAGGCCGATCGGGGACACGCCCGTCGCCAATCGAGAGAAATAATCGATGTTCCAGGCCAGTTCTGGCAACAGCACCGCAAGCGCCATCATGCTGAAGAGCAGCGAGCTTTCCAGCCAGAGCGCCGGCACCATCACGAGCAGCGCAATATCGGAGAACCAGAGGAAATTCGCTAGACCATATTGCCGCCAGTAGATCGGCACGAGCAGGCATACGAACAGGGTGTAAGCGATCTTGAGCCAGAGCGGGATCACGGCATCTGTCTCCTGTCCGGCAAGGTGGATTGTAGTCTCGGACGCCGAACGCATCGGTGCATGGACAGCGCAGGCCGTTGGGCCAGGTCCGCTCGGCTCGCATCCATTCGCGCAGCACGTCGGTCAGCGTCCGACATCGAGTGCACCGCGATCACGGATCCCGCAGGCGGCGATCTGGATTTTCATCTGCCGTTCGCGGTCGCGAGAGTAATCTGACATGCGGGTGTTCACCGGTGAAGCCGTGCTCCAGGCAATGCCCCAGCTTGCGCTCATATTCCAACTCCGGAACCGGCGCACGCGCTATCTCGTTCGTGGATGTGCCGCTGCTGTACTCGTCTGGCCTCGCGCGCTGATCCCAAGGAGAACAACTGATGACCCCCGCACTCTCGTCCGCGGCGAAATATGTGTTGGTTGCCGCTCTCTCGGCCGCAGGCATGTATTGGTTCGATCCTCAGCAGGGGCGCCGCAGGCGCGCGCTGGTGCGCGACAAACTTATGGGACGTCTAAACGAGGCCAGGCGTGCGACCGGCGTCGTGGGACGTGATACAAGACATCGACTACAGGGAAAGGCAACTCGTGCGCGCTCGCTGATCCGCGCGGGCGATGTGAGCGATGAAATTCTGGTTGAGCGTGTACGTGCAGCCGTGCGACGCGCCACCTCGCGCTCCGGTGCGATCGAGGTGTCATGCTCACAAGGTGTCGTTACGTTGCGAGGCGCCGTTCTAAAACGTGAGCATCCTAGAGTGCTGCGCGCGGCACGCTCGGCCGCGGGCGACGGTGAGGTGCATGATGAAGTTGCCGCCTATCGCCGGGCGGACGGCATTTCGGCACTTCAGCAGAGCTCCAATGGGCGCGGTCGGTCGTATCGTCGCGAAGCTGTTCGGCGCGGACCCGAAACCCGAGCTCAATGAGGATCTGCTGAGACTCGATCATTTCATCGAAACGGGCACTCCTGCGCGCGACGCACTCACTCCGCGGGCTGGTCTCGGCTCGCCGGACGCGTCGATGCGCGCCAGGGTGCATCAGCCTGTGGGGAAGTCGCAGCCGAAAGTCAACTCCCTGGCCCGCCTGTTCCGCCGCTTCGGCCGATCCCGCGCAGGCTGACGACTCAGCCCTCGTTTGTCGGAAATCGCGCACGCTGCGCGTCCTTGGGGGCGAATCCTCTTTTCCGAACGATATCGAGGGACCATGAACGCGACACCGACGATCTGGACGGGCCGGGTGCTGACGGCACTGTTCGCATTGTTCATCCTGGGCGCATCGGTTGCGCCGAAACTGCTCGGCCTGCCGGTGGCCGAGGAGACCATGCAGCAACTGGGCTGGCCGGCGGGCTACGCCTTCGGGATCGGCATTCTCGAGCTGGTGTGTCTCGGGCTCTATCTCTACCCGCGCACCAATGTCCTTGGCGCCATTCTCTTCATGGGGCTGTTTGGCGGGGCGATGGCCACGCAGATCCGGGCGGGCAATCCGCTCTTCAGTCACGTGCTCTTCAGCATCTACCTCGGACTGTTCATGTGGGGCGGCCTGTGGCTGCGGGATCCGCAGGTCCGGGCGATGTTTCCGGTCCGGCGCTGAAGAGCCGGGCCTCTCGAACGGGCGCCGGTTCGCGGCGCCCGGCCCCGTAGTCGCCATCGGGGTGTTTGTGAGAACCTGTGCGGATGGACATTCTTTCCGCCGTCATCACGCTGTGGCTGATCATGGACCCGTTGGGCAACGTGCCGGTGTTCCTGGCCGTGCTCAAGCGAGTGTCGCCCGAGCGGCGGCGGAAGGTGCTGGTTCGCGAGGTGTTGATCGCGTATGCCGTCCTGATGTTCTTCATGCTGGTCGGCGAGCGCGCCCTGAAGCTGCTGCAGATCAAGCAGGAGACGATCAGTATCGCCGGCGGCATCGTGCTGTTCCTGATCGCGCTCCGCATGATCTTTCCCGCGCCCGGGGGGCATGAAGAGTCCGACGACGAGCCGCTGGTGGTCCCGCTCGCGATTCCGCTGATCGCCGGGCCGTCCACGCTGGCGGCGTTGCTGCTGCTCCGGGCAACCGCGGAGAGCACCTTTCAACTGTGGCTGGCGACGACCATTGCCTGGTCGGCGACCGCGGCCATCCTGATTGCGGCACCGTTTTTCTATCGGGCGCTGGGCGAGCGTGGCCTGGTGGCCATGGAGCGCCTGATGGGCATGGTGCTGGTGATGATCAGCGTGCAGATGTTCCTGAATGGAGTGGCGACGTTTCTGCACTCGGCGTGAGCCGGTGCCACGCATGCGATCGACGCGCGCGCCGGAGTTTGAACGAGAGGCTGAAGATGAGTAGCACGCATTGGCGGCAGGCCGCGCGTGGTCTTGTGCTGTTGCTGGCGATGTTCGTGGGTGGTCTGGCGCAAGCGGCGGGCGAGCGCATCGGGTTGGTGCTGGGAGGCGGCGGAGCTCGAGGCGCGGCTCACATCGGCGTGCTCAAGGTGCTGGAGCGCGAGCGCATTCCGATTCATGCGATCACCGGCACCAGCGTCGGCTCCATCGTCGGCGGGCTGTACGCGGCCGGCTATTCCCCCGAGGAGATCGAGCAGGCCATCGGCTCCATCGACTGGATCGACATCTTCCACGACGGCACGGCGCGCCGCGACCGGCCGATGCGCCAGAAGGAAACCGACATCGGCATCGTCGCCAATCTCGAAGTCGGCCTGGACGATGGCAACTTACGATTTCCCACCACGCTGGTACGCGGCCAGAAGCTGGGCCTGTGGCTGCGACGCATGTTTCTTGGCCGCGGCAGGGTGGAGAGCTTCGACGACCTGCCCATTCCGTTCCGCTGTGTCGCCACCGACATCGGCGAAGTGAAACCGGTCGTCTTTCAGTCTGGCGACCTGGCCCTGGCGGTGCGTGCGAGCATGGCGGTGCCGGGTGCGTTCGCGCCGGTGAAGCACGAGGGGCGCGTGCTCGTGGACGGTGGCGTCGTCAATAACATTCCCATCGACGTGGCCCGCGAGATGGGCGTCGATCGCGTGATCGTAGTCGACGTGGGGCAGCCGCTGGCGCCGGCGGAATCGGTGCAGAGTGGCGTGCAGGTGCTGGTGCAAATGGTCAGCGGCATGATGCGCGATCGTACCGAGCAGAGCCTGAGCAAACTCGGTGGCCGCGACGTGTTGTTACGCCCGGATCTGGGCCCATTGACGAGCGCGAGCTTTCAGCAGGCGATCCAGGGGGTCGATGCGGGTGAAAAGGCGGCGATCGCGGCCGTCGAACGGTTGCGCGAAATGTCGGTGTCGGAGGCCGAATACCAGGCCTGGCAGAGAACACAACGCGAGGCCTACTCACCGCCGAGTACCGTGGCGTTCGTCGATGTGGACGCGTCGCAAAGTGCAACCTCGGAGTTCGTGCGCGACCGACTCTCTGCCAAGGCGGGCCGCCCGCTGGATCTGAAGGTGCTGGAGAATGACATCACCGGCTCGTTCGGTCGGGGCACCTACGAATCCATCTCCTATCACCTGGAAACCGATGAGCAGGGCCGATCCGGGCTTCGCGTGCTGCCGGTGGACGCCAGCATCGGCCGCACGTTGTTCCGCGCCGGCCTGCAGATCAACGATGACTTCGCCGGCAACAGCGACTATCAGCTGAACCTGGAAGGCCGCGTGACCAGTCTGACCGAGAAGGGCGGCGAGTGGCGCACGCTGGTCGGTCTGGGCCGCGTCCTCTCGTTGACGACCGACGTGTATCTGCCATTTGCCGAGCGCGGCAACTGGTTCGTCGCGCCGTCCATCGAATACAGCGCGCTCAATCAGCCGCTGGTCGAGGACGGAGACACGGTCGCTCAATACCGGCTCTCGACCTACGGCGGCGCGTTCAAGATCGGCCGTGACATCGGCGACCGGTTGCAGATCTCGACGTCGCTGGTTCGCAGCCGCGCGCGCGCCGATCTGCAGATTGGGTTGCCGGAGCTGGGCGAGCTGAATTCGGAGGACGTGGGCGGCGTCGAAGCCGGCATTCTCTGGGACAGTCTCGACAACGTGCGCTTCCCCCGTCACGGCATGCGCACCGAGATCACCTATACGATGTTCGACACCTCGCTCGGCTCCGATCAGGAGGGCGATCTGTTGCGCATCGCGCTCGACAAAGCCTACAGCTTCGGGCGCAACACGGTGATGCTGGGCGGTCGTGCATCGCTGTCGAGCGATGAGACCGGCGCCTTGCAGACGCTGTCCACGCTCGGCGGACTGACGTTTCTGTCCGGCTTGAGGGAGCGCGAATTGATCGGCACCCAGATGCTGTTCCTGCGAGGCATCTATTATCGACGCCTCACCCGGCAGAGTCTTATCTTCGACTTGCCGGTGTATCTGGCGGGCAGTCTCGAAGCGGGCAATGCCTGGCTCGAGCGGAGCGAAGTCTCGACCGGCGACCTGATCAAGGCCGGCAGCGTGTTCCTCGGGCTGGACCTGCCGATCGGACCTCTGCAATTGGGCTACGGGCGTACCTTCGACGGGCGTGATGCGGTCTATCTCAGCTTTGGCTCGCTGGTGCTGCCCAACTATCGTTAGGATCCGTCGGACCGGAGGCGCTGCCCGATGCAAGCTCATGAGATCTTCTGGCGCGGTCTGACGGCCAGCTTCGTCGCCGGCATGGGCACGGTGCTGGGCGCGGTGTGGGTCTTCTTCTTTCGACGCCCCTCGCCCAAGGCGCAGGATGCGCTGCTCAGCGGTGCGGCGGGCGTGATGCTGGCGGCCACGTTTTTCTCCCTGCTGCAGCCGGCGCTCGATCATGCCGAAGCGAACATTGCCTCCAAACCGCTGGGCGTGCTCATCGTCGTATTCGGTTTGCTCGGTGGCGCGATTGGCTTGTACGCGATCCACGCGCGCGTGCCGCACGAGCACTTCGTGCTCGGCAAGGAAGGACCGGACACGCTGCGATTGCAGCGGCTCTGGCTGTTCATCATCGCCATCACCCTGCACAACTTTCCGGAAGGCATGGCCGTCGGTGTCGGTTTCGCGGGCGGCGACATGGCCAAAGCCGTGCCGCTGGCGGTCGGCATCGGCTTGCAGAACATTCCCGAGGGACTGGCGGTCGCGGCCGCCATGCTGGCCATCGACTATCCGAAGTCACAAGCATTTCTGGTGGCCTCGTTGACTGGACTGGTCGAGCCCTTGGGCGGCGCCGTTGGCGCGTCCGCGGTATGGATCGCCGGTCCGATGATGCCCATCGTGCTCGGCATGGCCGCGGGCGCGATGTTGTTCATCATCAGCGACGAGATCATTCCGGAGACACATCGGGGCGGCTACGAAGACATCGCCACGTTCTCGTTGCTCGGCGGTTTCGCGGTGATGATGTTCCTGGACGCGGTGTTTGCTTGACTGCGCACGCAGTCATCTCATTCGAGTCCCCGCTGTTGGACCTTCCAACCGGCGTTGGCGCACAGCGAGCAGTGCTCGCCGACAAACATGCCCTTGCTGGCGGGCGATTCGTCGCCCAGCAGTTGCCACTTCAGCCATGCGACCGCGACTTCGCCGAACGGGCCGCCGTTGTCTTCGGCGTAGGTGCCGCCGTGGCCGATCGCGGGGCGCACCGCGTGGAACACGGGAATGGATGCGGGCATGGTTTCAAAGTCGCGCAGTCCGTTGGGATGAGCGACGTCCTGAGGGCCGCCGGTGACGATCAACACCGAGCTGTGCAGGCCCTTGAAGATGGCTGCGTTGGGCTCGAGCAGTCCGCTGTTCCAGATGCCGACGGTCTTGACCCGGGAATCGCCCGAAGCCCCATAAGCCATCAGCCCGCCGCAGGACATGCCCATGACGGCGACCTTGCTCATATCGATCTTCTCGAAGAAGCGATGGCCTCGCTCCTGGTTGCGAGCTTCGAGCCAGTCGAGCGCCGCGATCAAGGCCGTGCCGTCGAGCTTCAGCGAGCTCGGGCTCGGTCGAGGAGCGGGCTCGCTAGACTGTTCGGGCGGTGTGCGTTTCTCGGCGATGGGCGGACCATCGGCGATGATGACGATGCCATGAGAGGCCAGCTCGGCGAGGAACTCGGCGAACAGCAGGCCGGATTTCTTGCAGGCGCCATTGCCCCAGGCCATCACTGGATGTCTGCTCGCGCCGAGTCTGGCGGGGCGATAGATCGTGTGGGTGGAGAGCGAGGAGTCGTGCTCGACGACCACGCCGTAGGCGCCCGACGGCGGCTTGCCGATCAAGTCGGCCTCGATTGTTTTCACGCTCGGAAGATCGCTTGCCGCCGCGGCCGCGCCGCACAGCACGAGAGGAATCGATGCGAGCAGGTTTCTGATGTTCATGCCGTCTCCGCTATGACACTCACCACGTCTTGCGCACGCTGATCGCGAACAGCCGACCGATGGGATTGGTCGACTGAGGGTCGTAGCCGCCGCTGATGTTCACGAACGGCGGATCCTCATCCGCGACGTTCTGCACGTCCAGCGCTACCGTCAGCCCCTCTGAGAACTGCCCGAGCTCATATCTAAGGTGCAGGTCCACGGTCTTGTATGCATCGATGCCTCTGGGCACGGCGACGCCAACCTGGTCGTACGAGCTCACGTAGTTCACGAACGCCACTGCGCTGAGCTCGTTGCGCCGCCAGCCCAACTCCGCGCGCCCGCGGAAACGTTGCGGGAAGTTGAGCGTGTTGAGCACGTCGACCTGCGGTGCGCCCGGGGCTTGAGTCGTCGTGAGCCTGGTGAAGTACGAGCCGTTGAAACCCGCGCTCAACTGACCGCCTGCCAGATCCCAGTCGTAGCTGATGGCCGC
Source organism: uncultured Steroidobacter sp. (assembly GCF_937958065.1). Lineage (GTDB taxonomy): Bacteria > Pseudomonadota > Gammaproteobacteria > Steroidobacterales > Steroidobacteraceae > Steroidobacter. The sequence goes on along the minus strand of NZ_CALFXI010000001.1, from coordinate 37,368 downwards.
GTCGAGGCCTTTCGCAAGCGTCTGACCCAGATTCTGCCGGCGTCCATCCTGGATGTAGGTGACGGTGGCTGGATTGATGGAACTGTTGATCGGCAGGCCCGAGGCCAGCAGAGCGGCTACTTGCTCGGCGGTCGGATCGAGGATCCGGTAGGGCGCGTAGATCGGATTGGTCAGCAAGCCCGCAGTGCCACGCAGGCCGACGATTTGATTGTCGTAGTCGATGCTGAAGTAAGTGAGCGATGCGCGCAGATTCGGCAGCGCTTGCGGCGTGTATTCGAGCCCGGCAGACCAGGTCGTGGCCTCTTCAGCTTGCACGTCCGGATTGCCACCGGCGATGCCGATGCCCTGGCAGGTCGTCGCGGGCGGTCGGTGACTGCAGGGCAGGCTGTCGCCATACAAGCCATAGCCGCCGGAGCGTGGATCGTTCTCCGCCAGGCCCGGAGCGCGGAAGGAGGTGCCCCAACTGCCGCGAATCGCAAGGTCTGCGAGCGGGCGCCAGGTCACGCCGATCTTTGGATTGAAGGTGTCACCGAAGTCGCTGTATTCCTCGTAACGTCCGGCAAGCGACAGGCCCAGCTCCTGTCCGCTGCCGGAGTTGGAGCCGATGATGGGCACGTAGGCTTCGGCGAACACAGCGCGCACGTCGCGCGAGATATCGCTTGGAACATAGACCGGCGCCACCGCCGAGCCTTGAGTGAGCAACCCGCCCAAGCCTTCGTCTCGATACTCGGCGCCCAGCGCCAGCCGCAAATCGCCGCCGGGCAGCGACCACAAGGAACCATCGGCTTGCACGGCTGCCACCGTCAGATCGGTGTCGCCTTGAATGACGAACAAGCCATTGCGAATGGCAGCCACCGTCGCGGGGTTGGAAATGCCGCCACCACCGAACGGATTGAACGCCAGCGCGGGATCGGGATTGGCGAGCGCGGCGTTGATGCCGGTCGGCGTGGTGTTCAGATTCTGCGTGCGGCGGACGAAGTCTTCGCTCTTGCCATGAGCGACATAGGCTTCCGCCTGCCACGTGCTCGAGAGCTTGAAGCGTGCGCCGAACACGGCTTCCCACGACTCGGCTTCGCCCGGATTTTCCGGAATGCCGCCGTCGTTCGCGAAGTCATATTGCACGGTGACAGGTCCCGTGCCGCCAGTCGGGTTGACGTAGTAAGGATTGGCGCGCGTGACTGTGAGATTGGCGACGACTTGAGAGTCTCGCAGCGAGAAGCTCCGTTGCGAGAAGTAGCCTTCGGCGAACAATGTAACCGCGTCGCCCACATCCTGCGTCACCGCCACGAACGCACTGGTGCGTCTCAGATCCGGAATGATGTCGCCGCGTTTCAAGTTGTCGCACAGGTTCCGGGTGTTGGGCGTGAACGATGCAGCCGTGAGTCCGGTGCCAGTCGAGTTGGCAGGGATGGCGTAAGAAATGCCACCGACCGTGAGGGTGCCGGGCGCGCACTGTTGTGAGCGCAAGTCGTCGCCGCCGAAACGGCGCAGGTCCGAAGTGTAGAAATCTCGATCTTTGCCTTCGAGCGCGCTGTGATAAGTGTGCTCGATGGCGGCCATTGCGTGACCGGTGCTCCAGCCGAAGCCGCCAATCTGCGCGACGGACCAGTCATAGTAACCGTCCGCGACCCCGTAACGAGCCCAGCTTTCCGCGCCGTTGAAGTCGCGTCTGGGCACGAGGTTCACCACGCCCGTGACAGCATCGGAACCGTAAATCGCCGAGCCGCCGTCAGCGACGACTTCGAGTCGTTCCACTGCGATCGATGGGATGACCGATGCATCCGTGAACTGGCCTTGTGTGCCGGCGGGTGGCATGCGGCGCCCCCCAAGCAGCAGCAACGTGGCATTCGAACCGATGCCTCGCAGATTCACGGCGACACCGCGAGTTGCGTTCGCTGCACCGTTCTGCGCGCCGGACGCTGTTTCAGAAGCGCCGAGTCCGACGATCTGCGGCAACTTGCGAATCAGATCGCTCGTGGTGGGGGCGCCGGTTTCGACGATGACATCGCGATCGAGCGCGATGACGGCGGAGCCCGTCGGTTCCACGCCGCGTATGCGACTGCCGGTGACGACGACTTCATTCAAGGCTGCGCTGTTGGTTCCTTCATTTTGATCTTGCGCGAATGCCTGCGGAGCGATGCATGGTGCCGCGTACAACGCGAAGCGAACTGCGCAATCAAGCGCGTGACGCGCTGAAAGTCTTCTCCTGGTCGCCGCGTTGCTCGCCATGTATCCCCCAAAGCTTCGTCGTGTGTTCGTGTCGGACGCCAGAAGTAATATCACAAGGAAATATTTTTTGTCGCCGTCGTATTGACGCAGAGAACGCTGCAGAAAACAATCGTGCCGCTTCGAGAATCGCGGCGTCGAGTCATATGAAATGCTTATGCGACCATCTCTGTTTGCTTATGGAGAGGTCGGTAATGTTTGCAGCGGGGGATGATGCGTGAAGGAAACATTCGCGGCGCTGCTGATGTGTGCGGGAATCACGGTCGTGCAGGCGAGCGATCAGTCGTGCACGGCGCTGCATAGGCTGGCATTGAAAGATACGGTACTCACGGCGACGTTCATCGAGCCGGCGCCGCAATGGGTGGTTGAGAACGACACGCTCACGCGCGCTGCTGTTGCAGTCGCTGAGCCCTTCTGTCGCGTGCAAGGGCGGATCGAGCAGGAGATCGAGTTCGAGGTCTGGCTGCCGCCGCCGTCGCGGTGGAACGGCAAGCATCTGGGCGTCGGTAACGGCGGTTACGCGGGCTTCATCAACTACAGCTCGCTAGCGCATGGGCTGAAGCGAGGCTATGCAACGGCATCGACGGACACCGGCCACAAGGGCGGGCCGATGGACGCGTCGTGGGCGCTCGGGCATCCGCAGCGAATCGAAGATTACGGCGGTCGCGCGCAGCATCTGACTGCGACGGCCACGAAGCAGATTCTTAGGGCGTACTACACGCGGCCGGCGCGGTATTCGTATTTCATGGGATGTTCCAATGGAGGGCAGCAGGGGCTGACAGCGGCGCAGCGCTATCCGGAAGACTACGACGGCATCGTCTCCGGCGCGCCGGGCACGAGCTTCCCGGACATGTCGACGTACGTGATGCTCAGCGGTCGTGCCAACGCCGGTGCTGCGGAGGGTCGACTGACACAGCAGGACATGCAGTTCGCCGTCGCGCGCATGGTCGCTGCTTGTGACAAGAACGATGGTGTCGAGGATGGCCTGATCGAGCATCCGCCGTCCTGCAAGTTTGATTTTTCATCGCTGACTTGCGCCGGTGCGGAATCGGGCGAGTGCTTGAGCAAGCCACAGACACAAACTCTGCGCGGCTTGTTCTCGCCATTGCGGGATTCGGCAGGCATGGAGATCTATCCGCCGCCGGCCGTGGGCACGTTGCTGCCGGTGTCCGACCTGGCTCGCCGGGGCAAGCTCGGCGCGGATATGTATCGATACGCGGTGTTTCAGGACAAGAGCTGGGATCCGGCAGCGTTCGTCCTCGAACGCGATCTGCCCATCGCACGCGAGCGCTTGAAGGCGCTCATCTCGGATGACGTCGATCTGAGTCGATTCGCCCGCCGCAATGCGCGCTTGATTCTCTACCACGGCTGGGCCGATTCCGGGCCTTCGCCTTACAACAGCATCAACTACTACGAAGCCGTGCGACGCAACGTCGGAGCCCAGAAGACTGACGGCTTCTTCCGGCTGTTCATGGTGCCCGGCATGTATCACTGCAGTGGCGGGCCGGGACCGAACAGCTTTGGTAACGCGGGCGATCCCCCTGTGCTGGATGCGGAGCACGATGTGCTGATGGCGCTTGAGCAGTGGGTGGAGCGAGGCGCCGCGCCGGAACGGATCGTCGCGAGCAAGGTGATCGCCGGGCGCGTCGAGCGCTCGCGGCCCTTGTGTTCCTATCCCAAGGTGGCTCGCTATCAAGGCTCGGGCAGTATCGATGAGGCCGGGAATTTTTCATGTGTAGCGCGCTAGTCGACCCGAAGGAGGTACTGATCTACGCGGTCGGTGACATTGGTCCGAGCCGGCCGGATCCGGATTCGTTGTTCGACTACGTGCGGCCAACTCTGCGGCAGGCGGACATTGCCTTCATGCAACTGGAGTTGCCGATCTCCGAGCGAGGCGCTCGGCTGCCTCAAGTGAGGCATACGGATCGCAGCCCCAAAACGGCTGCGCCGGCGTTCCGGCGGGCGGGCTTCACCGTCGCGTCCATGGCGGGCAATCACTGCATGGATTGGGGCGCCGAAGCGATGTTCGATACCGTTCATGCGTTGAAAGAAAGCGGGATCGAGGTCGTCGGCGTCGGCGCGAACATTACCGAAGCGCGCAAGCCCGTCATCAGCGAGGTGAAGGGCAGGCGCATCGCCTTCCTGGCCTACAGCTCCATCCTGCCGATGGGCTTCTGGGCGGAGGAGCATCGTCCAGGCTGCGCGCCGATGCGCGCGTGGACGCATTACGAGCAGGTCGAACACGATCAGCCCGGCACGCCGTGCCGCGTGCACACCTTTCCGCATCGAGAGGATTTGCAAGCGCTCACCGACGACATTCGCAAGATTCGCAAGGAAGTGGATTTCATCGCGGTGTCGCTGCACTGGGGCATTCACTTCATTCCGGGCGTGATTGCCGACTATCAGCGCGATGTGGGGCGCGCGGCCATCGATGCCGGGGCCGATGTGATCCTGGGGCACCACGCGCACATCCTGAAGGGCGTCGACATCTATCGAGGCAAGCCCATCTTCTACAGCCTGTGCAACTTCGCGATGGACTTGCACATGGACGAGAAGCACGCGCGCAGCAAGGGCTTTCGGGAGATTCAGAAACTGCATCCGCAGTGGCAGCCGGACTTTGGCATCACTTACAACTTCCCGCCGGATTCGCGGCATAGCGCGATCGTGAAGTGCGTGCTCGCACCTGATCAGCCGCCGCGCATCAGCATGCTGCCAGTATTCATCGGACCGATGTCACAACCGGAGATCGTGAAGGCCGGCGATCGCCGGTTCGATGAAGTGCGTGCTTATCTCGAACGCCACACGGCGAGCCAGGGATTGAACGCGCGCTATGTCGTCGCCGGCGACGAGCTGTTGCTGGAGGCCATGGACGAATGAACTTGCGAGCAACGCTGTATGCCCTGGGTGCGATGCTTGCGCTGACGAGCACTGCGCGAGCCGAGCTGGTCAAGCTCGAAGTGAAGTCGACCGAGCCGGCCTTCGACGGCCGAGCGTTCGGGGCAGCAGGTCCGTATGAGTTGATCCGCGCGGTCGCTCACTATCGGGTCGACCCGTCGCTGCGAGTGAATGCTGGGCTGGTGAACATCCACAAAGCGCCGCGTGACGAGCAGGGGCGCATCGCATTCGATGCCGACGTGCACATCCTCAAGCCGGCCGACATGGCCAAAGGCAACGGCCGCATGCTGTACGAGATGGTCAATCGCGGCCGACCGTTGAGCATCGGGTTGTTGAACCGAGCGAGCGCTGGAGGGGGCAGCTTCACTGCCGCGTCCGAGGCGGGCGACGGATTCTTGATGAACGCCGGCTTCACCGTGGTCATGAGCGGCTGGCAAGCCGAGTATCCGTTGCAGGATGCGCCGCCGATGGCGGTTGCATTGGGCAGTCGATTGCCTCGGCCGGCGAATTCGACTGTGCTCAGCGCTCGTTTGCCGACCGCCACCGAAGCCGATGGCAAGCCCGTCATCGCGACAACTCGCGAACAGTTTTTCGACGTGGGCCCGGCGAGCACATTTGTCGGTTATCTGTCCTACCCGGCCGCCGACGTGAGCGACAAAGGCACGCTGGCGATGCGCGAGCGCGACGCCGATCCCGCGATCGCTCCTTCGGGCCTCGCGTGGCGATATCTCGACCCCTGGCGTATCGAAGTGACCAAGCCGCCAGGCACGTCGGCCGGCGCGCTGTTCGAGCTCGTCTATCGCGCGAACGACCCCGTGGTCTACGGCCTCGCACTGGCGTCGATGCGCGATCTCGTTTCCTATTTGAGATACAGCAATGCAGCCGGCAATCCGCTTCGCCAGGGCGATCGCTCCGCGATCAGGAGGGTCATTGGTTTCGGCGCGTCGCAGACCGGGCGCACGCTGAAGGAACTGGTCTCGGAGTTCAACGAGGACGAATCCGGGCGGATCGTCCTGGATGGCGCCAACATCGTGATCTCCGGCGCCGGGCGCAATTCGGTGGACTCGGCATTCGCGCGGCCCGGTCTCAAAGATGCGCAGCACACGAGTTGGGGGCTGCGTGGCGATGAGTTTCCTTTCAGCTATCCCATGACCCGGGATGAGCTCAGCGGTCGCACCGATGGAGTACTGCGACGATGCTCCGAGACGAGCACCTGTCCTCGCATCATCCATATCGACTCGGAGAACGAGCTGTGGCACGGCGGCACGCTGACGTATGTGGATTCGAGCGGTCGCGATCTCACCATGCCAGAGAATGTCCGCGTGTTCGTATTCGCAGGCACCGAGCATACGGCGACGCCGCGTCCTGGCATGAGTCCGCCGTTCTGTGCCGCTCCAGCGCCGGCGATGATCGATTGGAGCGGCTTTGCGCGAGCACTGTTCACTGCGCTCGATCAATGGGTGACGAACGATACGACGCCGCCAGCCAGCCGGTATCCCACGGTCGCGCGGGGCGAGCTGGTTGCCAGATCGGCTTACCACTTCCCGAAGTTCTCCGAGGCCACCTATGTGGGCGCGTTCTCGACCAAGCACTACTACGACTTCGATGACGAGCCACCCAAGCGCATCGGCACTTATCCGGCGCTCGTGCCGCAGGCGGACGCAGACGGATTGATGATTGGCGGCGTTCGCCATCCCTGGGTCAGCGTGCCGCTGGCGACCAACGCGGGATGGAACGTGCGCAAGCCCGGCTTCGGCGAGGGCGATCTGTGCATGGCTACGGGCTTGCACGTGCCATTCTCGACCAGTCGGCAACAGCGCGAAGCGCGCAAGGATCCCCGGCCGTCGATCGAGGAGCGCTATGCGTCCGAGGACGCGTATGTCCAGGCCGTCGAGCAAGCAGCCGAAGCGCTGGTGAAGGATCGTCTGCTGCTGCCAGCGGACGCCGATGCCATCGTCAGCGCGTCGGGCGAGCAGTACCGGAAGGCGCTGGCGCCTCGTTGAGCACTCGGAGAGCTGGTGGATATTCAAAAGCGCGTCGAACGAAAACTGATGCTGCACGTCGCGAGCATCGTGTTCCTGCTGTATTTCTTCTTCGCCATCGATCGCGGCAACATCGGCTTCGCAGCCCTGCAGATGAACGATGCGCTGGGGCTGAGCGCGGAGGTGTTCGGCTGGGGCTCGGGCCTGTTCACGCTCGCGTATCTGTTGTTTCAGGCGCCGAATGCCGAGTTGCTGCGTCGTTTGGGCGCCAGCCGTGGATTTGCGATCATTGCCTGCGCGTGGGGCCTGGTGTCCACGTCCACCGCATTCGTGCCGGATCACGTCTGGTTCCTGGTGAATCGTTTCGCGCTCGGCATGGCGGAAGCCGGCTTCCACGCCTTCATGATTTATTACATCAGCCGGATCTTTCCCAAGCGCGTGCGCGGCTATGCCGTGGGCGTGAGCTTCGTTGCCGTCCCATGCTCCATGATCGTCGCCTCGCCGCTGTCGGGCGCGCTGCTCGATGTCGATTGGGCGGGCCTGCATGGCTGGCAGTCGCTGTTCATTCTGGAAGGCGTGCCGTCGGTGCTGATGGGTCTGCTGTGTCTGAAGCTGATTCCAGATACGCCGGCACAGGCGAAGTTCCTCACGGACGAAGAGCGGGCCTGGCTCTCCAATGAACTGAGCGAGGTTGCCGATGACTCCGCACACAGCAGCGCTCTGCGCAACATCCGTGAAGCCGCGTTCAATCCCCTGGTGTGGGCGCTCGGGTTCGTGCTGTTCACGATGGTGCTGGCGATCAATGTGATGACGATCTGGATGCCCTTGATGATCCGGCAGGTCTCGGGGGCCGGTAATCTGGCGGTGGGCGCGCTCAACAGCCTGCCTTGGATCACCTTCAGCATCGGTTGCCTGATTGCAGGCCGCAGTTCCGACAAGGTGAAAGATCGCGCCACGCCGCTGCGGATCTCCGTGGCGATTGCGACGTTCGGATTCTTCTGCGCGGCAGCCCTGCAACAATCGAGCACGACGCTGGCGTTCGTTGCCTTCCTGCTCGCCTGCCTCGGTGCCGGCGGAGCGCAGGGCGTGTTCTGGGCGCTCGCCATGCAGTTGTTGGAAGGACGTGCCGCCGCGGCGGCGTTTGCAATGATCACGGTGGTGGGTAGCGGCTCCGGTGTCTTCGCCCATCCGTTGATCGGCAGCTTGCACGATTCCACCGGATCCTTTTCCGGGCTGGTGTGGACGCTTGCTGCTTTTTATGTGGCAGCGCTCGCAACGCTGCATTGGATCTGCCGTCCGAGAGCTCCCACCAAGCCTGATGCCGATTCCACGGGGCTGCAGCCCGGCGCGGCCAAGTAGACGATGACAGATTCCATTTCCCAGGCGCTCGCCTCATTTGTCGCGAACACGCGCTACGAAAACATCCCTCGGCACACGCGCGAGATGGCGAAGCGCTGCTTGCTGGATGGATTGGGCGTGTCGCTCGCAGCAACCGGACTGGCGGAAGTGTGCCGACCGTTCGTTCAGTTCGCGGTGGAGCAGGGCGGCCGACCGGAGAGCACTGTCTTTGGTACGGGCGATCGAGTGCCGGCGACGCAGGCTGCTTTCGCAAACGGCGCTCTGGCGCACGCCTTGGATTTTGAAGATGCGCATGATCGCGCGCTGTTGCATCCAAATGCGCCGACCATTCCCGCGGCACTGGCGGTATGCGAAGCGTTTGGACCGATTCACGGCAAGGAGCTGATTGCGGCCCTGGTGCTCGGTTGCGATGTGGCTTGTCGCATCGGGCTCGCGTTGCGAGTCCCGCTGGACGAGTTTGGCTGGTATCCGCCGCCCATCATCGCTGCCTTCGGCGCGACCGCCGCCGTCGGTCGCTTGCTGAAGCTCGACGAGTCGCAACTGCTCGACGCGTTCTCGCTGACGCTGTGTCAGGCCACATGCAGCGCCGAGCTGAAGTTCAGCCCGCACTCTGACATCCGTGCAGTACGCGATGCGTTTCCGGCGCAGATCGGTGTGATCTCGGCGTTGCTCGCCCGCAAGGGAGTGAAGGGCTTCGATCGCCCGTTCGAAGGACGGGCCGGTTTTTTCGCGCTGTACGCTAGAGGGGCGTACGAGCCGGACGCATTGACCCAGGCATTGGGCGAGCGATTCGAGATCGACGAGATCGCGTTCAAACCCTGGCCCTCGTGTCGCGGTACGCATGTTTACATCGAAGCGGCATCGCGTCTGGTGCGAGAGCATCGTATCGATACCAACGACATCGCCAGCGTGCGGCTGGTGGGCAGTCGGCTCAATCTCATGTTGGCGCAGCCGGTCGCGCAGAAGCGTCGACCCGCGACGGCCATCGACGCCAAATTCAGTCTGCCATTCACGGTCGCCACAGCCATGCATCGAGGCACGGTGACGCTCGATGATTTCACCGCAGCTGCATTGAGCGACCCGGCCGTGCTCGATCTCGCCAGTCGCGTGCAGTTCGAAGTTGATCCCACGCGAGGTGCGGGTTCCGGCCCGGACGTGCTGCGCGGGTTGGTGGCGTTGGAGTTGAAGGACGGCCAGCAAGTCGGGCTCGAGATCGACCAGCCCTCCGGCAGCCCGCAACGTCCCGCTTCGGACGCTGCGCTGATCGCAAAATTCCGGGATTGTTGTCAACGCGCTGGGTCGCCACCGGGCGCTGCCACAATCGATGCATGGGTCGAACGGATCATGACCCTGGAGACTTGTCCGGAGGCGGGCAGCATCGCCCGCTCGGTCTAAGCGCTCGAGCTGCGGTCGTCAGGTCGGGGTTGCGCGGACCCCACAACCGTATTTCTACCCATGCAGTGTCGTGCTGCCCAACGATAGTGTCGGCCGCCGGGGGACGACGATCGAGAGCCGATGAGCGTGAGTGACGGGCAATGCGTGCCTGGTGGTCTGGAGCATCCACAAGAACAATCCCGTTCCGGATGGTTGGTTGCTGGCGCGGTCGCGCTGGCGATACTGGCTCTGGGCGCGGCGGTGACGGCGGCGTTTGCGCTGTCGATGGATCGGGCCGCACACACACTCACCTCGAGCATGCTGGAAGCACGTGCCTCTCGCGCCGAGCATGCGATCGCAGATCGGCTGATGGCTTGCGAAGCGGTACTGCGCGCCGGCGCGGGTTTCATCGATAACGCCTGGCCCATCACCGAAGCGCAATGGCGTCGCTTCGCGCGCCCATTGAATCTGGGCGAAGCGCTATCGGGCGTGCAGGGATTCGGCTTCGCGGCGGTCGTCAGCAAGCTGAGTTCCGCGCATCTGGCGGTTTTGCCTGCGGCGTTGTGGAGCAATCCGGCGGCCCGCGAAGAGCATCCGCAGACCGCGATCGTCTTCCTGGAACCGCAGGACGTACGAAACAAGCAGGCACTCGGCTTCGATATGTCGAGCGAGCCGGTGCGTCGTGCCGCCATGGAGCGAGCGCGCGATGAGCGAACGGCGGCGGTCAGCGGCAGAGTCACGCTCGTGCAGGAGATCGACTCCGAGCCGCAGCCGGGCTTTCTCATGTATGTGCCGGTCTACGAGCGCGATCTGCCCACCGATACGATCGAGGAGCGCCGCGCGGCGCTGATCGGCTATGTCTATAGCCCATTTCGAGCCGGTGACTTCATGGAGCGCATTTTCAACGGCCAGGCGCGCGACGTGGAGATCGAGCTCTATGACAATGGGCAGGTGAGCGCCAGCTCGCTGTTGTATCGACGCGCTGCCGACGGTGCCCGCGTCGATGCGCCAATGTCCGTCTCGCGTCAACTGACGGTCGGCGGGCGTGGCTGGACGCTGCGCATCGCTGCCACGCCAACGATGGTGAGGAACAATCAGCTCGTGCCGGTGTGGATCGTCTGGATCGTCGGCGCATGCGGCTCGGTCTTGCTGAGTAGCCTCGCGTTTGCCATGGCTCGCAGCCGCCACGTGTTGCGCGAACGTGTGCTGGCGGACGAGCGCCTGCTGGAGCAGGAACGAGACGCGGCGACGCTGCTGGAGAACTCGCTCGAAGTGTTCATCGTCATCGACGAGCAGGGCCGCATCCTCGAATGGAACAAGCAGGCGGTGCAGACCTTCGGCTGGACCAAGAACGAAGTGCTGGGTCGGCCGCTCGCCGAGCTGATCGTGCCGGAGAGTCTGCGCGACGCGCACGTCGAGGCAGTCAGGAACTTCCATGCTCGCAAGCACACTGTACTCGGCAGAAGAGTCGAGATGCCGGCGCTGCGGCGTGACGGCAGCGAAATCATCGTGGCGATCTCGATCGCGTCCACGCTGCGTCGGGGACAAACGGTGTTCTTTGCGTCGCTCCGCGACATCACCGCGCGTCGGCGCCAAGAGGAAGAAGTGAAGCTGCTCAATGCGACGCTGGAGCAGCGAGTGAGCGAGCGCACTCAGGAGCTGGAAAGCGCTCATCGTCGCCTGGAAGCCGCGTATCGCAATCTCGAAGCTTTCACTCGCAGCGTCTCGCACGACCTGCGTGCGCCACTGCGGGCGATCAAGGGTTACACCGGCCTGCTCGAAGAAGATCTCGGCCAGTCCAGCACACCGCAAGTCCAGCGCCACCTGGCTGCGATCACGGAAACCACGCGACGCATGGACGCTATCATCGACAATCTGCTGAAGCTCGCCTCGGTGAGTCAGCGCGAGTTGCAGACTCAGGAGCTGGATCTCGGCGAGCTGATGCGTCAGGTGGTGGCGGAGATGAATCTGCAACCGCCGGCTGAAGTGCACGTCGAGCTCGCGTCCGAATGCGTGCGAGCGGATGCGGGCCTGCTCGCGCTGGCGTTGCGAAATCTGCTCTCTAATGCGGTGAAGTTCTCGCAGACGCGAGCGCATCCGCAGATCTGGGTGGGCGCGGCCGACGTGGCCGGCGCTCGTGCTTATTTCGTGCGCGACAACGGCGTCGGTTTCGATCCCAGATACGGGGCTCGTCTGTTCGGGGTTTTCCAGCGCCTGCATTCCGAGCGTGAGTTCGAAGGCACGGGCCTGGGGCTCACCATCGTGAAATCGGTCATCGAAAAGCATGGCGGGCGCGTGTGGGCCGAGTCACGACCCGATGCTGGCGCGACGTTCTATTTCGTGCTGCCCGAGTGTCCGCCGGGCCTCGCCTGAGCGCCGGTGTCGGGCGGTAAAGCCGTCAGGGTCGCGGTGGCGCCCGTATCGAACTATCATCGCCCCCTGGGATCGGGAGGGCAGTCGAGTCGCGATGTCGGAGGATGCAAAGGAAGGGCGGGACACGGAGTCCCTGCGCCAACTCACGGAAGTGGTCCGGACGGAGTCCAGCGACGGAGCCAGGCTGGTCGCGAATCTTGCGGACAATCCTATTTGCCGGATCACGGTCGATGCGGCAATTCCGTGCGTCGTGCTGGTCTGGGGGCGTTATGCCACCAGCGCGCAATTTCGCTTCGTCCACGAGAGCGCGCTCCATCTGCTGCGACGGAATGCTTTACAGCGGGTCCTGGGCGACGACACCGCGCTCGCGGTGATTGGCGTCGACGACCAGGCCTGGATCCGTGAGGACTGGATGCCTCGCGCGGCCTCGGCGGGTTTGAGAGCAGCGGCGAGTAAGTGCCCGAGTGGTTTCTTCGGCAAGCAGTCCGTCGCCAACATCATGTCGGGAGCGCCGCGCGAGATTGCGGTGCGGTCCTTCGAGAAGCTGGATGAGGCCCGAGCGTGGCTGCAGACCGTGCAGATCTGAAACAATTGTCGCCCGCGTTGCTCACCAAGGCGCTGTTGCGCGCCGTCGAGCAGCTCGAGCTGACGAAAAATTTATCTTCCTTGTTGCGCACGCCCGCGGATGAGGCGGCCGGCTTGCAGTCCGGTGCGCGGTTGCTCGATCCACAGCGCGAGGAATGGCAGGGCTCGCTGCAAGTCGTCGCGCTGTTCCGGACGATCGTGGAAGTGCTCGGGTCGGTGGACCGCGCCAAAGCCTGGCTCGACACCCCGAACGAAACTTTGGGCGGCCGGCCGGTGGATCTGCTCGCTACGCCGGATGCCGATCGGGTGCATCGCTATCTCAATTCCGTGCGCAAACACGAGCTGCGCATGCCGCCCGCGGTCAGGCGCGAGCACTAGAGCGTAAAACGATAACCCACGCCGTAGATCGACTCGATCAACTCGTCGCTGGGATGCGCCTGCTGCAGCTTGCGACGCAGGTTCTTGACGTGGCTGTCGACGGTGCGATCGGTCACCACGCGATGATCTTCATATAACGTGTTCAGCAGCTGCTGGCGCGAGAACACCCGCCCGGGCGCGGCTGAGAGAGTCTTCAGCAGGCGGAATTCCACCGGGGTGAGATCCAGCGTCTGGCCATTGAGGATGGCTTTGAATTGCGCTTCGTCGATGCGCAGCTTGGAATCGACCTGTGCCTGCACCTGCTGCGAGCTTCGGCGCAGGATAGCCTTCACTCGCGCGACCACTTCGCGAGGGCTGAACGGCTTGCAGATGTAGTCGTCCGCGCCCAACTCCAGGCCCAACAGTCGATCGATCTCTTCGACCCGTGCCGTCACCATGACGATGGGAATGTTGCTGAAGGCGCGCACGTCCTTGCACACCTCCAGGCCATCGCGCCCCGGCAGCATCAGATCGAGCAGCATCAGATCGAAATGCGCCGACTGGAGCGCCGGCACGACTTCGCGGCCATCGCCGAGCATCTGCGTGTGATAGCCGGCGGCTGTGAGATAGTCCGAGAGCAGCTGGGCGAGCTTGGGCTCGTCCTCGACGACGAGAATTCGGGTCTGCGGGGCGCCGTCGCTCATATCACACCTTCAACGTACGCTGCTGCGGCAGGCGAATGCCGATCAACAGGCCGCCCAGCGGGGCGGCGCTGGCCGTGATCGTACCGCCGTGGGCCTGGACTATGTTGGCACAGATGGCCAGGCCCAACCCGGCGCCGCCGTGCGAGCGACTTCGTGAAGTCTCCGCGCGCACGAATCTTTCGAAGATGCGAGGCAGGATGTCGGCCGGTACACCGGGCCCGGAGTCTTCGATCTCGATGAGAACTTCGCCGTTCGTGTTTCGACAGGCGACGCGCACGGTGCCATCAGTCTGCGTGTAACGCGCGCAGTTCTCGATGAGGTTGTTGAACAGCTGTTGCAGTCGCCCTTCGTCGCCATTGATCAGGACGGGCGCATCGATCTGCGTCTCCAGCCTGAGGCCGCGCTCGGCCAGCCGTTGCTGGAACGCGGCGAGCGTGGACTGCAGGACCTCGGCGATATCCACGTCGGCCATGCGATAGCTGAGCGCGCCGATGTCCGACAGCGACAGGTCGTACAGATCGCTGACCAGCTCGTTGAGCGTCGCCACTTCGGATTGCAATGACGCCAGCGTCTCGGGCGTCATGCTTCGGACGCCGTCCTCGATGGCTTCGAGCTCGCCTTTGAGCACCGACAGCGGCGTGCGCAGCTCGTGCGAGACATCCGCCATGAACGAGCGTCGCAGCTGCTCGTTGTGTGCCAGCGCCTGCGCGAGCCGGTTGAAATCTTCCGACAAGCCGCCGATCTCGTCTTTCGACGTCACCGGAATGCGAACCGTGTAGTCGCCGCTGGCGAGGTTGTGCGTCGCCGACGCGATTCGTGTGAGCGGCGTGACCAGCAATCGCGACAACCACCATGCGGCGAGCGCGGCCAGCAGCACCGTGCCAAGTCCGATCAGCCAGTTCTGCTTGAGCTGACGCCGTTGAAACCGCACATCGGCGCTGGCTGTCGCTTGCTGGTAGGGCACTAGTGCCAGCCAGCCCACGGTCTTGCCATCGACATCGATGGCTCGCATCGGCGCACCCGGCGTCATGTCACGATTGCCGATGACGATGTTCCGTTGCGCATCGAGCAAGGTCATGCGCAGCTGCACGGCGGTGAAGTCCACTTCCGAAAACTGCGGCGGGCCGTCGCGTCGGGCGCGGGTGTCGAGCAAGCGATACCAGTCGCGGGGATTGTGATACAGGAAGTCCCAGCTGCCTTCGTTCTTGTACGCCTCGGCCAATCGGGGAACCACGGCTTCGACATAGGCCGTGCTCTGCTCGTTGAGATAACCGATGAAGCCGCGCGTGAAGCTGATGCGCGCGGACAATCCCATGGCCGCCACGGTCGCGATGCTGATCGCGACCAGCACCAGGAACAGCTTGGTCGAAATGCTCCACTTCATGGCCCGCCATTACGCCCGCCCGACGGCGGCGGGGCAAGGCTCGGGCCGCGACTCCACGAAGTCTTCAATTTTCCGGGGGATCTGTCCCGCCGCGCGGAAAGATAGATCGATCCCGGTTCAGCGGCCCGCAATCTTCGCGGCGATCTCCGCGACGTGCTTGCCTTGATAGCGCGCGCCGTCGAGCTCGATCTTCGAGGGTTGGCGGCTGCCGTCGTTGCCGGCGATCGTCGACGCGCCGTAGGGGGTGTTGCCCATCACTTCGGTGACGCCCATCTGGCCCTGGAACGCGTACGGCAGGCCGACGATGATGAAGCCCAGGTGCAGCAGCACCGGATGGAAGGTGAGGATGGTGGATTCCTGGCCGCCGTGCTGGGTGTTGGAGGAGGAGAACACCGAGCCGACTTTGCCGACCAGCGCGCCGCTCGCCCACAGCGAGCCGGTCTGATCGATGAAGGTCTTCATCTGCGCCGTCATGTTGCCGTAGCGCGTGCCGGTGCCGAAGATGATGGCGTCGTATTCAGGCAATTCCTGGACAGTGGCGATCGGGGCGGGCTGGTCCAGTTTGAAGCCGGACTTGCGTGCCAGATCTTCGGGCACAGTCTCGGGAACTCGTTTGACGGTCACCTGCGCGCCAGCGGACCGGGCGCCCTCGGCGACGGCGTGCGCCATCTGTTCGATATGACCGTACGAGGAATAGTACAGAACCAGGACTTTTGCCATGACACGCTCCGGGCCGACGCGAGACACGTGCAACGCGAGGCCCGCGCTTAGGTTCCAGTGTCACCGCGGGCACGTAGCATTTTCATGTATGTACGTGCCCGCGCGTTCAGTGCGGGTCAGGTGCCGGGCTGAAAATCCACCAGCGGCACGCCTTCCTTGACCTGATCGCCCGCATTGCACAGATAGCCGACCAGCTTGCCCTTGCTCGGAGCGAACACCGTCAGCTCCATCTTCATCGCTTCCATCACGAGCAGCGGTGCGCCCTTGTCGACCTGTGCGCCGGGTTCGGCGAGCAGGGCGATGATCTTGCCCGGCATCGGCGCGGTCAGTCCGCCCTGAGTTTCCTCGCTCTCGCCCGCGTGCACCAACGGATCGACGTAAGTCAGCACGTGCTGCTGCCCGCGCAGGAATACGTGCATCTGCTCGCCCGATTTCACGACGGCCGTGTTGATGTGACGCTGACCGATCGTGATCCGCAGATCGGCATCGGACGTGCGCTGCACGCGCGCCGGCTCGTCGCCGATGAGATAGCCGGTCGGCGTATAACGCAGCGACACAGTCGCGGTCTGTTCGCCGGCGGAGAACTGCAGGGACCGGGTCTGTGCGCCATTGATGCGCCAGCCATCGGCGATGCTCCACGGAGAGCTCGATCGAGCCGCTTGTTCGCGCTCGGCTGCAACCTGCGCGAGTGCGGCGACCTCGAAGATTTCCTTCGGCAGCTCGGACACGGCGGGAATCAACGTGGCGCGCTCGCGCTCGATCAGCCCGGTATCGACGCGACCTTCGCGGAACGCGGGATGGCCGACGAGGCGCGACAGGAAATTCACGTTGTGACCGACGCCGACGATGCGCGTTTCTGCCAGCGCGCCGAGCATGCGCTCGATGGCTGCTTCACGCGTGCGATCCCAAACGATGAGCTTGGCGATCATCGGGTCGTAGTGCGGCGTGATCTCGTCGCCTTGCTCGACGCCCGTGTCGAGCCGCACATGAGCAGAAGGCGTCGGCGTCTGGAAGTAAGCGAGCCGGCCCACCGAAGGCAGGAAGCCCTTCTCGGGCTCCTCGGCGTAGATGCGGACTTCGATGGAGTGGCCGTTGAGCGGCACTTGCTCCTGCGTCAACGGCAGATTCTCGCCAGCGGCGATGCGCAGCTGCCATTCGACCAGATCCAGGCCGGTGATCATTTCAGTGACCGGATGCTCGACCTGCAGGCGCGTATTCATTTCCATGAAATAGAAATTGCCCTGCGAGTCCGCGATGAACTCGACCGTGCCCGCGCCGACGTAACCGACGGCCCGCGCGGCGTCACACGCGGCTTTACCCATCGCTGCGCGCTGCGCAGCGCTCACGCTGGGGGCGGGCGCTTCCTCGACCACCTTCTGGTGCCGACGCTGCGCCGAGCAGTCGCGCTCGTTGAGACTGATGGTGTTGCCGGCTTTGTCGGCGAACACCTGGATCTCGATGTGACGCGGCTGGAGCAGATATTTTTCGATGAGGACGTTGTCGTCGCCGAACGAGGTGCGTGCTTCGCGCTGACAGGAGGCGAGCGCGGCGGCGAACTCGTTCGGTGCGTTCACCACGCGCATGCCTTTGCCGCCGCCACCGGCGGACGCCTTGATCAGCACCGGATAGCCGATGCGATCCGCTTCGTGTTGTAACAACGCCGGATCCTGATCGGCGCCGTGATAGCCGGGCACGAGCGGCACCTTGGCCTGTTGCATGAGCGCTTTGGCAGCGGACTTCAAGCCCATCGCACGGATGCTCTTCACCGGCGGGCCGATGAACACGATGCCGTTCTCTTCGCACGCCTGCGCGAAGCTTTCGTTCTCGGACAGGAATCCGTAGCCCGGATGCACGGCCTGGGCACCGGATTGTTTGCAAACTTCGAGGATGCGCTCGACGCGGAGATAGCTGTCACGCGAGGCCGCCGGGCCGACGCAGTAGGCTTCGTCGGCGAGACGCACGTGACGTGCGCCGGCGTCGGCCTCGGAATAGACGGCGACGGTACGAATGCCGAGCTTGCGACAGGTGGCGATGACCCGGCATGCAATCTCGCCGCGATTGGCGATCAGGATTTTTGTGAACATGTTGGTTTCCCAATCCTTGCTTACATGCGGAACACGCCAAAGCGCGTGTCGCTCACCGGAGCGTTCGCCGCGGCGGCCAGGCCCAGCCCCAGGGTGCGGCGTGTTTGGGCGGGATCGATGATGCCGTCGTCCCAGAGACGCGCGGTGGCGTAGTAGGCACTGCCTTGCGCGTCGAATTGCGCCTTGGTCGGCGCTTTGAAGGCTTCTTCCTCGGCGGCGCTCCACTGTTTGCCCTGCGCTTCGAGCGCATCGCGGCGCACCGTGGCGAGCACGTTCGCGGCCTGTTCGCCGCCCATCACCGAGATCTTCGAGTTCGGCCAGGTCCACAGGAAGCGAGGCGAGTAGGCGCGACCACACATGCCGTAGTTGCCGGCGCCATAGGAGCCGCCGATCAACACGGTGAACTTCGGCACTTGCGCCGTCGCGACGGCCGTCACCATCTTGGCGCCGTGGCGAGCGATACCTTCGTTCTCGTACTTGCGGCCGACCATGAAGCCGGTGATGTTCTGCAGGAACACCAGCGGGATGCGGCGCTGGCAGCACAGCTCGATGAAGTGCGCGGCTTTCTGGGCCGATTCGGAGAACAGCACGCCGTTGTTGGCAATGATGCCGACCGGATAGCCGTACACGTGCGCGAAGCCGGTGACCAGCGTGGTGCCGAAGCGCGCTTTGAATTCATCGAAACGGGAGCCGTCGACGATGCGTGCAATGACTTCGCGCACGTCGAAAGGCTTGCGAGTGTCGGCCGGGATGACGCCGTACAGCTCTTCGGGATCGTAGAGCGGCTCCTCGACGGCTTGCGGCTGAAACACGCTTTCGCGAGGACCGAGGTTGCCGACGATGCGGCGGACCAGGGCCAGCGCGTGATGATCGTTCTCGGCGAGATGATCGGCGACGCCGGAAATACGAGTGTGTACGTCGCCGCCGCCCAGATCCTCGGCGCTCACGACTTCACCGGTCGCGGCTTTCACCAGCGGCGGGCCGCCCAGAAAGATCGTGCCTTGATTGCGGACGATCACCGCTTCGTCGCTCATCGCCGGGACATACGCGCCGCCCGCGGTGCACGAGCCCATCACGCATGCGATCTGCGGAATGCCCAGGGAGGACAGGTTCGCCTGGTTGTAGAAGATGCGGCCGAAATGTTCCTTGTCCGGGAACACTTCATCCTGCATGGGCAGGAAGGCGCCGCCCGAGTCGACCAGATACACGCAGGGCAGGCGGTTCTCACGTGCGATCTCTTGCGCGCGCAAATGTTTCTTTACGGTGATCGGATAGTAGGTGCCGCCCTTGACGGTCGCGTCGTTGGCGACGATCACGCACTCACGGCCGTTGATGCGGCCGACGCCCGCGACCGCGCCGGAGCTTGCGACTTCGCCGCCATACATGCCGAACGCGGCCAGCGGTGACAGCTCGAGGAACGGTGTGCCAGGATCGAGCAGCAGATCGATACGATCCCGGACCAGCAGCTTGCCGCGCGACGTATGTTTTTGCCGGGCGCTTTCGGAGCCGCCCAAGGCGACGGTGGCGGTTCGGTCGCGCAACTCATCGACGAGCGCGCGCAGGGCGGCGCTGTTGGCGCGATATTCGTCGCTGCTGGTGCGCAGCTTGGAAGTAATGACGTTCATGCAACCCCTGTTGGCCGCGGATTCGCAGGCCCGGCGGCATTGTAGGAGGGGTGGGGAAAGAAGTGAATGGCGATTCACAAAAAAAACCGAGATTCACTTCATGCTAGGATCCGCCCCATGAGCTACAAGCGATCCTTCCTCATGGAGGAGCGTCTGGCCGACAACCGCCAGCGCATTCTCAAGGCGGCGCGCGCCCTGGTCGCCGAGGGCGGGTTCAACCAGGCCGCCATCGCCGCGGTGGCAGCGAGCGCCGGGCTCTCGGCCGGGGCCATCTATCGTTACTTTCCCTCCAAGGCGGCGCTGTTCGTCGAAGTGCTGACCAGCGCCATCGATCACGAGATCGCGATCCTGCAGGAGATCGTCAACGGCGAAGGTAATGTGACCGCTCGTCTGCGTGCGTGCGTGGAGTCGTTCGCGAATCGCGCCCTCGAAGGACCGTACCTCGCGTACGCCTTCATCGCCGAGCCGGCCGAGCAGGAAGTCGACGAGGCGCGTCTGCTGGGTCGCATTCGCTTCGGCGAGGTGTTCAAGTCGTTGTTGATCGAGGGCATCGAGAAAGGGGAGTTTCCGGAGCAGTCCGTCGACATCGGCGCGGCCTGCATCGTCGGCGCATTCACCGAAGCATTGATCCGGCCGATCGCGCCTCGCGCCCGGCGGGATGGACGGACGGAACTGGTCGAGGGCATCGTAGCGTTCTGTTTACGGGCCGTTGGTGCAAAGATTTCCTAAGGTCATGCGTCAATTCAGTCACGTTCTTGCGATTCGCACCACGCAGCGGGGTCTGGTGGAGATCACGCGGGAAGTGCGCGCCTGGGTGGCCGCACAGAAGCTGACGACCGGTTTGCTCACCGTCTTTTGTAAACACACGTCGGCATCGCTGCTGATCCAGGAGAACGCGGCGCGCGAGGTTCGCACCGACCTGGAGGCGTTCTTCGAGCAGATCGCGCCCGAGGATCCGGGGCGCTATGAGCACGACGACGAAGGCCCCGATGACATGCCGGCGCATCTGCGCACGGCATTGACCCAGGTGCAGCTTTCCATCCCGGTGCTCGACGGTGAGCCAGCGCTCGGCACCTGGCAGGGCATTTACCTGTTCGAGCATCGCCAGCGCCCGCATCAGCGGGAAATCGTCCTGCATCTGTTGGGCGAGTAGCACTCTCGTTCGCCCCGTCGCGGGCGCGCCAAGGCGACGATCCTGCACGCCAAGGTGACGATCTTGTTAGAGACGGCGCGTCTGGGACTCCTTACACTTGCATCCGACCTCGCCGGACAGTGCCGTCCGGTGCGTTTCGTTGGGGAGCATCCCGTTGAATTCTTCGGCCGAGGCTCGTGATCCTGCCAGCTGGCGGGACGAGACCGTCTTTCCCGTGATCATCGCGATCAGCGGCTGCCACCTGTTGAACGACACGATGCAGTCGCTGATGCAGGCTTCGTATCCGGCGCTCAAGGCCAGCCATCAGCTGACGTTCGCGGAGCTGGGCTGGATTTCGCTGGCCTATCAGATGACCGCATCCATGTTGCAACCGGTGGTCGGTTATGTCGCCGACCGTCGGCCGGCGCCATTCTCATTGCCGGCCGGTACGCTGTTCACCGCGCTTGGCCTGCTGGTGATTTCGCTGGCTCGCAACTTCGAATGGTTGCTGGCCGGCGCGGCCATGCTGGGCATGGGCTCGTCGGTGTTTCATCCCGAGGCATCGCGCGTGGCGCGCATGGCGGCGGGCGACCGTCATTCGCTGGCGCAATCGTTGTTTCAGCTGGGCGGCAATGCTGGCCAGGCGATCGGTCCGTTGCTCGCAGCGCTGATCGTCGTGCAATGGGGGCAGTCGAGCCTGGCGGCGTTCGCGCTGCTGACGCTGGTGTCGACCGCCATCCTCTGGAACATAAGCGTCTGGTACAAGCATCACGGCTTGCCTCGCTTGCAACGAGCGCATGCGCCGCGCAAGCAGGAGTCGCCAGTTCCTCGCGAGACGGTGGTGCGCGGGATGACCATCCTGCTGATCCTGATCTTTTCCAAGTTCGCCTATGCGTCGAGCCTGACGAACTACTACACCTTCTATCTGATCGAACGCTTTCACATGGGCGTCGCGGAAGCGCAGGTGCATTTGTTCCTGTTCCTGGGCTCGGTGGCGACGGGCACGCTGCTCGGCGGCTATTTCGGCGATCGCTTCACTCGCAAGACGGTGATCCGCTTTTCCGTGCTGGGTGCCGTGCCGTTCACGCTCATGTTGCCGTATGTGAGCCTGCAGTGGACCGAAGTGCTCACCGTGTTGATCGGACTCACGATCGCGTCCGCGTTCCCGGCCATCGTCGTGTTCGCGCAGGAGTTGCTGCCGACGCGCGTCGGCATGGTGTCGGGAATGATGTTCGGGTTCTCGTTCGGCGTCGGCGGCCTGGCGGCGGCGTCGTTCGGACATCTCGCCGACGTTTACGGCATCACCCTGGTGTACAAGATCACCGCGTGGTTGCCGCTGCTGGGCGTGCTGGCGATCTGGTTGCCGGATGCGCCGCTCAAGCGACGTGAGTCGCCCACAGGTCGTTGAGGTAGCCGAAGCTCCAGTTCTCGACCGGCTCGCGCGCCACGATCTTGTCGGTCACGCGCGGGTCCAGCAGATCCACCAGCTTGGGTTCGAACGGCATGCCCGACTTGGTGGAGAAGAACAGTTTCACTTTGGGCGCGGTGAGCTTGGCGCTGTTCTGTTCCACGACCACGCCCAACTTGCCGGAGGCCATGCGCACCAGCGAGCCGACCGGATAGATGCCGATGGTCTTGATGAACGTCTGCAGCACGACCGAATCGAAGTGGCCTTCCCACGAGGCCATGCGCGCGACCGACTCGGCCGGATCCCAGCCCTTCTTGTAGGGGCGGTCCGAAGTGACGGCGTCGTAGACGTCGCAAACGGCGCTCATGCGTGCGATCAAGGAAATCTTGTCGGCGGTCAGAGCGTCGGGATAGCCCTTGCCGTCGATGCGCTCGTGATGATGACGAGCCACGTCGAGCACGCGCTCGTTGTCGACGCCGCTCTCCAGCAGCATCTCGTGGCCGCGCACCGGATGCGACTTGATGATGGTGAACTCCTCGTCGGTGAGCTTGCCGGGCTTGTTGATGATCTCCTGCGGCATCACGGCCTTGCCGAGATCGTGCAGCAGTCCGGCCATGCCGGCGTCACGCAGCATGGCCTCGTCGAGGCCCAGCTGCTTGCCGAGCGAGACCATCAGCGCGCACACCGACACCGAGTGCATATAGGTGTACTCGTCGGCCGTCTTCAGGCGACACAGGCTCACCAGCGCGTGGGCGTTGCTGTCGACGGAATCGACGATGTCGTTCACCAGCGGCGCGCAGTCGCTGGTGCTGACGGCGTTGCCCATGCGCGCTTCGGCGAACAAGGCATTCACGGTCTCCTTGGAGCGCTTCAACACGGTGGAGGCGTTGTGCAATTCATCCGCCATGGAGCGGCGAACTTTGGGTTTCGGCGCTGCCGGCGGAGGCGTCGGCACCACTTGGATGTTCGGAGTCTCGGACGCTTTGGGCCGTGCCACGTCCAGACCCCTGGAAGTGTCGATCCAGCACTCGGCCAGACCCGAGGCTTTCAGCCGCGCCAGCGCGTCCGCGTCCACCAGGAAGCGGGTTTTCCAGAACGAATGTTTGAGCCACGGTCCCTCGACCGAAGCCACGAACATCCCGGTTCGAACTTCAGATATGGCGATTTTTTTCAGCATGGCGTCTGGACAGCGGCGCTCGCGCGCTGTGCGTAATCCGTCGTCTGATGTCCTGCATCGGCAGCCACGGCGGAAAAATTACGGCGGCCTCGTAGTGGATTATGAGAGATACGTCGCAAAGCGGACGCGGTGAAGGCGCGCTTGAAGGGAAAGGAGCAGGCGGGCGCGGCCTCGTTCAGGGCTTCCCCGACGGTTGACGCGCATCGCTCGCAAAAGGTAACGTCGCACTCGCTAGGGGAGTCCCTATAGGGGCTGAGAGGTCATTGGCGCCGGTGCGCAGTATGACGACCCTTACACCTGATCCAGGTCATACTGGCGTAGGAAAGTGTCAGCGCGAGCGATGGTCCCCATAACAACGATTTTCGGGATTTCGGTTCTCGCGTACTTCGTACCCCGGGACGGCGCTGGATCTCCATCAGGAGAAACAGATGAACGCCACCACGGTCCCCGTCAGCACAGCCGCGCTGCCTGCCTCTCGAAAGGTTTATGAGTCCGGCGTCTTGCATCCACAGATCCAGGTGCCGATGCGAGCCATCAAGCTGCATCCATCGGCCAACGAGCCGGATCTGTACGTCTACGATTCCTCGGGTCCCTACACCGATCCGCGCGCCGATATTCGAATCGAGCGAGGACTGACACGCATCCGCGAGCCTTGGATTCTGGCTCGGGGCGATGTCGAGCGCCGCGAAAGCCAGAATCGCTGCATCGACACGCTCACGACTGAATTTCCGCTCGATCATGCGCCGTTGCGTGCCAAAGGCGGTGCGGCCGTCACTCAGCTGGCATACGCACGCGCCGGCATCATCACGCCCGAGATGGAATACGTGGCGATTCGCGAAAACGTCGGCCGCGCCAGGCTCAGAGCGGCGAGCCCTCGCGACGGCAATTCCTGGGGCGCCAACATTCCCGAGTACGTGACGCCCGAGTTCGTGCGCGACGAAATCGCGGCGGGCCGCGCCATCATCCCGGCAAACATCAATCATCCCGAGTCCGAGCCGATGATCATCGGGCGCAACTTCCTGGTGAAGATCAATGCAAACATCGGCAATTCCGCGGTGACCTCCAGCATGTCGGAGGAGGTCGACAAGATGGTCTGGGCGATCCGCTGGGGCGCCGACACCGTCATGGACCTGTCCACCGGCAAGAACATTCACAACATCCGCGAATGGATTCTGCGCAATTCGCCCGTGCCCATCGGCACCGTGCCGATCTATCAGGCGCTGGAGAAGGTGGATGGCGTCGCCGAGGCGCTCACGTGGGAGATCTTCCGCGACACGCTCATCGAACAGGCCGAGCAAGGTGTCGACTACTTCACGATCCACGCAGGAGTGAGGCTGCAGTACATCCCGCTGACCGCGAACAGAGTCACCGGCATCGTATCGCGCGGCGGCTCCATCATGGCGAAGTGGTGTCTCGCCCATCATCGCGAGAGTTTCCTGTACGAGCACTTCGAGGAGATTTGCGAGATCTGCCGGGCGTACGACGTGAGCTTCTCGCTGGGCGACGGCCTGCGTCCCGGCTCGATCGCCGATGCCAACGACGCCGCGCAGTTCGCAGAGCTGCGAACCCTCGGCGAGCTGACCCGCATTGCCTGGAAGCACGACTGCCAGGTGATGATCGAGGGGCCGGGTCACGTCCCGATGCACAAGATCAAAGAGAACATGGACGAGCAGCTGAAGCACTGTGCCGAAGCGCCGTTCTACACGCTCGGGCCGCTCGCGACCGACATCGCGCCTGGCTACGACCACATCACGTCCGCGATCGGCGCGGCGATGATCGGCTGGTTCGGCACCGCCATGCTTTGTTACGTGACGCCGAAGGAACATCTGGGCCTGCCCAACCGCGACGACGTCAAAACGGGTGTCATCACCTACAAGATCGCGGCGCATGCGGCAGATCTGGCCAAAGGTCATCCGGGGGCGCGCGACCGTGACGATGCCATCTCACGCGCGCGCTTCGATTTCCGGTGGGAAGATCAATTCAATCTTTCGCTGGATCCGGACACGGCGTGCGCCTTCCACGACGAGACCATGCCTCGCGAGGCACACAAGCTCGCGCACTTCTGTTCGATGTGCGGCCCGAAGTTCTGTTCCATGCGCATCTCGCACGAGGTTCAAGCGGCGGCACGGGAATCGGGCATGAACGAGATGGCGGTGAAATTTCGCGAACAAGGCGAGCTTTACATTCGGCCGACAACGGGCTGAGCCGATGCGTGTATCCATCCTTGGCGCCGGCGTCGCAGGGCTGACCTGCGCCGTCGAGCTCGCCGAACGCGGCGTCCCCACGGAGGTTTTCGAGCAGGGCGACAGCTTCGGTCCGCAAAGCTGCTCATGGTTCGCGGGCGGCATGCTCGCACCCTGGTGTGAATGCGATCACTCGGCCGATCTCGTGGCGACGTTCGGCGAGCAAAGCCTTGCCTGGTGGACGAAGCGGATGCCGACGTTGGTGCAGCGGGGCAGCTTGTTGGTTGCGCATGGCCGCCACGCCTCCGAACTGGTCGCGCTCAGTCGCCGCACGAGCCGGTATGAATGGCTGGACGCCGACGGCATCGCGCAGCTGGAGCCGGCGCTCGCGCATCGTTTTCCCAAAGCATTGTTCTTCAAAGACGAAGCTCACATCGATCCGCGCGAGGCGCTGCGATGCCTGGCGGACAGGCTCATCTCGCTCGGTGGGCGCATTCATTTTGGGGTCGCGAGCACCGCCCGCTCCGAAGGCGAGCATCTCGTCGTGGACTGCACAGGTCTGGCCGCGAGGGAGGCTCTACCGGAGCTTCGCGGGGTCAAAGGGGAAATGCTGGTGCTGCGATCGAGCGAGATCGCGCTTCGTCGCCCGGTGCGACTGCTCGATCCTCGAACCCCGGCGTACATCGTGCCGCGTCAGAACGGAGTGTTCATGGTGGGTGCCACCATGATCGAGAGCGATGATGCTACCCGGATCACTGCGCGCTCGATGTTGGAGCTGCTGAGCGCGGCGTGTTCGTTACATCCCGCGTTCGCCGAGGCGGAGGTGCTGGAGATGGGGACGCAAGTGCGTCCGGCTTTTCCGGACAACATGCCGCGCATCGTCCGGCGACCCGATCGTGTCCATATCAATGGTTTCTTCCGGCATGGATTCCTGCTCGCGCCAGCGTTTGCGCAGATGGCAGCGGACGCTCTGTTGACCGGCGAACCTTGTCCGCAGGTGGCCCATGAAAATCATGCTTAACGGCGTCGAGCGCGAAATCACCGAAAGCAGCTTGAATCAGGCGCTGGTCGAACTCGGATATTGCGATGGCACCATCGCAACCGCGGTGAACGGCGAGTTCATTCCCAAGACTCAGCGGTTGGAGATCGTCCTCAGCGAGGGCGATCGCATCGAGGTCGTCGCCCCGATGCAAGGAGGATGAGGTGCTCGTTTACGACACGCAGTTGCAATCCAGACTGTTGCTCGGAACGTCGAGATATCCGTCGCCGGCCGTGCTGACCGAGGCAGTCAAAGCGTCGGGCACGGAAGTCGTCACCGTTTCATTGCGTCGGGAGTCGAGCAGCGAGCGTTCCGGGCAAGGGTTCTTTTCGATCATCCGCTCGCTGGGCGTGCGCGTGTTGCCGAACACGGCAGGCTGTCATTCCGTGAAAGAGGCGGTGACGACGGCGCACATGGCGCGCGAGATGTTCGCGACCCCCTGGATCAAGCTCGAAGTCATCGGGGATCGCACGACACTGCAGCCGGATGTGTTCGGGCTGGTGGAGGCGGCGAAAATCCTGTGCGATGACGGTTTCCAGGTGTTTCCGTACACCACGGAAGATCTGGTCGTCGCGGACAAGCTGCTGGATGCGGGCTGTCGTGTGTTGATGCCCTGGGGGGCGCCGATCGGGTCGGGGCAGGGACTGAACAACGTTCCAGGCTTGCGCGCGATGCGTGCCCGATTCGGTGATGTGCCGTTGATCGTCGATGCCGGACTCGGTGTGCCGTCGCACGCGGCGCGTGCGCTGGAGTTGGGAATGGATGGTGTGCTGATCAACACAGCGGTGGCGAGGGCGGGCGATCCAGTAGGAATGGCGCGCGCGTTTGCAGATGCTGTCAAAGCCGGTCATGCGGCGTTCGTCGCGCAGCCCATGCTGCCGAGTGATGTTGCCGTTCCTTCGACGCCCGAGATCGGGCTGGCGCACCTGATATGACGCTCGATCCGTTTTATCTGATCGTGGACGATGCGTCGTGGTTGACTCGGCTGCTGCCGGTGGGCGTGAAGCTGGTTCAACTGCGGATCAAGGATCGGCCCGACGAGCAGATTCGACAGCAAGTGGTCACGGCCAAGGCGTCGTGTGCGCGGGCTGGGGCGTGCTTGATCGTCAATGACTACTGGCGGATCGCGCTCGACGAGGGCTGCGATTTCGTTCACCTCGGCCAGTCCGATCTGGATGAGGCGGATGTGCCGGCGTTGAAGCGGGCGGGCGTGCGCATTGGCATCAGCACTCACAGTCACGAGGAGCTTGAGCGAGCGCTCACGTTCAGTCCTGACTACGTTGCGCTCGGGCCGATCTATCCGACCACGTTGAAAGTGATGCCCTGGGCACCGCAGGGTCTCGCCCGGATCTCGGAGTGGAAACGTCGGATCGAGCCGCTCCCGCTGGTCGCGATCGGTGGGATTACGGTCGAGCGGTTGCCGGGTGTTTTCAGCGCTGGAGCTGATAGTGCCGCGGTGGTTTCGGATGTGCTGCGGCATGCGACGCCGGAGGTTCGAGCTCGCGAGTGGATTGAGGCCACACGTGCAGCGACAGATGCCCGAGGGTTGGCAGTAGGCTGCAACGGTGAGTGATGGTCGTGTCGCGGCAGTCGCAAGCAGAGAGTAGTGCGCCGCACGTGCTCGTCGTCGCCGGCACCGACTCGAGCGGGGGCGCCGGTTTGGTACGAGACGTCCAAGTCATCACCGAGCTTGGCGCTCGCGCATCGTGCGTGATTACTGCCGTAACCGCCCAAACCAATGTTCGTGTCGAGGCTTCGTGCGTTCTTTCGCCAGAGCTGGTGACACAGCAGCTGCGCACGGCTCTGAGCTCGCAAGACATCCGCGCTATCAAGATAGGCATGCTCGGCAACGTTGCCATCGTGCGTGCGTTGCTCGATGAGCTGCCTGACAGATCGCATGTCCCGATCATCTTGGATCCCGTGCTGTGTTCCTCGTCTGGCGTCACGTTGCTTGATCCGGAAGGCGTGCAACTGCTCCGAGATCAGCTGTTGCCTCGATGTACGCTGATGACGCCGAACTTGATCGAAGCCAGCGCGCTCCTGGGCGAACGCGCTGCCCGAACCAGTGCAGAGCAAGCGACACAAGCGCAGGCACTACTTCGCTTTGGCTCGGAGGCGGTTCTGCTCAAAGGCGGGCACGGAAGCGACGCGGACTCTGTGGACGTGCTCGTAACGCGTACCGGAGCGCCGCTCTTTCTGCGAGCCCCGCGCCTGAATGTAACGATGCGTGGCACTGGGTGCGCGCTCAGCTCGGCCATTGCAGCGCTGATAGCCGCCGAGCAAGGCCGGTCGGGTGAAGATAATGAGGAGACGCGAGCTCAGCGCGAACGCTTGCTGGAGTCCGCCTGTCGCGGAGCCAAGTCCTACGTTCACGACAAACTCCTGACGCTGAGCCGTTCCAGTTGACCTCACCACATCGGCTATAGTTCGCCGATGACTGCTCCTGCCTTCGATGCACCGGCCGGCCGAATCATCGGCTGGCGCGATGGGCGCGTGATCCGCGCGACGGGTATTCGTTATGCCCGCGCTACACGCTTTCAGCCACCGACGCCGGAGCCTCCCTCCACAACCAGTATACAAGCGACCGAGTGGGCGCCAGCCTGCGTGCAGGCCGATCATCCGTTCGGCATGGGACTGATGAAGTCATCGGTGCGAACGCTGGCAACGACGGAGGATTGCCTGCGACTATCTATCACGCTGCCGGCCGACGTCACGCCGGGCGACCGACGAGCCGTGATGGTGTGGATCCACGGCGGCTCTTACGTCTTCGGCGCCGGTGACGCGGCGATTTACGACCCTCGCGCACTGGTGGAAGAGCAAAACGTCATCGTCGTTTCGATCACCTATCGCCTGGGGCTGCTCGGATTTCTTGGCGGTGCTGCTGGCCGCGCGGCGAACGTGGGGCTGCTCGATATCATCGAGGCGCTGCGTTGGGTCAAGACGAACATCGCGGCGTTCGGCGGCGATGCCGACAGCATTACCATGTTCGGCCAATCCGCGGGCGGCGACGCGATTGCTCACTTGATGATCGCAGACGGTGCGCAAGATCTTTTTCGGCGCGCCATCATTCAAAGCGCGCCGCTGGGCATCAGCCTCGGACGCCGCAAGATGTCCGAAGCGATGATGAAGGTCGCCTCGCACGTGGCTCACGATGCGCCCACCGATGACGTGATCGCCGCGCAGGCATCGGTCGTTTCGGCATCGCAAGGCTTCGGCTGGCCAGCGAGCATGCCATTCGGCACGCAGTACGGACATCATCCATTGCCGCCCGAGGAAGAGCTCGACGCCGCGTGGTCGCGATGCGCGCGTCGCTTCGATGTGCTCATTGGGTCGACAGCGGAAGAAGGCTCGTTCTTCATTCCCATCATGGAACCGCTTCGCAAGCTCGCCACACTGCCGCTGATCGGCAATTCAGCTCGTCGCGTGATCGTCGGCACAATCACGCGCAAGGTCTACGCCACCGCGGCGGATCGCTTCGCGAAGCGTCACGTTCGAGCGGGCGGCCGGGCCTACGTCTACAAGATTCACTGGGGATCGAGGACGAACCAGCTGGGCGCCACCCACGCCATCGATCTGCCATTGTTGTTCGGTGACGAACAGATCTGGCAGGGCGCGGACTTGATCGCGGGTCTCGAGTGGCCGGAGGTGCACGCCAGTGCGCAGAAAGTCCGCGCGTTGTGGTCATCGTTTGCGAAGACCGGCAGCCTGGCGGCGGGCGCGATCGAGCCGGCGCTGATCAGTTATCGCAAGGCCTAG
Source organism: uncultured Steroidobacter sp. (assembly GCF_937958065.1). Taxonomy (GTDB): domain Bacteria; phylum Pseudomonadota; class Gammaproteobacteria; order Steroidobacterales; family Steroidobacteraceae; genus Steroidobacter. The sequence goes on along the minus strand of NZ_CALFXI010000001.1, from coordinate 7,005 downwards.
CGCACACGGCACCGGCGAGCGCTAGCGGACCTGGGCGTGCAGTTCTAACCGACGTGGTGCGCGCGGCGTCAGTTGCCCGCTCGTGCCGTGCCCGTTATCGGGCTGAGTGCTGGCTGGACCGGTCTCGTGTCCGCTACGATGGCCCGGCTACTCGCAAGGCGAGGAGGGCAGCATGAGCAGTGCGAGCGAGGCGGCCACGATCCGCCAGCATCCAGATTACGAGCCAGCGCTTCAACTACTGAGAAGTGCCGATCTGCCGATCTCGGATCTGACCGAGGCGCACCTGCGCCACTTCTTCTATATCGGATCGCCAAACGCGCCGGTGGGGCTGGTCGGCATCGAGTTTCACGGTTCGGACGCTTTGTTGCGGTCACTGGTCGTTGCGCCTGAGTGTCGGTCTCGGGGAGTCGGCACACAGTTGGTAGCGCACGCCGAGGAATATGCTCGGGATCACGGCGCGGTTGCTGTCTACCTACTAACGAATACCGCGGAACGATTCTTTCGTGCTCGCGGCTACGTCACTGCGTCTCGCGAGTACGCACCGGTCGCGATCAAGGAGACGCCGGAGTTCTCATCGTTGTGTCCGGCGAGCTCGGCGTTTCTTTCGAAGCGGCTCTGAGTGATCCCATCGGCCCGCCGAAATGGAGGGCGCGTTTCCGCAGAAACGTTGAACGTTAAATTGCGGGCGGTTTCGCTTCGTTTTTGCTCCACGTCATAGTTTGATTCTTTTCTTTGTTAGCGCGCGGCAACCAGTCCGCGCGCCTCACGCGCGCGCTTGCTACCGCGCAGCGTGTTCCGCGCGTGAGCGCGCGGAGCGAGCATCAAAATACTAGAAACAACCGCGCCAGGTTTGTGGCTGTAGCTATATACAGCTGACGCGCAGCAGAGTAGATTGAACCGTGCTCGAACCAAAGCGAGCACCCAACCACCGCCCGAAACCTTCCGTGAACTTTCGCGCGGTCCTGCCCAAGTTATCGAGAGAGTGCAATGCATGAATGGCGGCGCCCGACGGTGTAGCACCACCGCCGAACGCCTGACCAAGCCACCTAACCTAGAGGTAGATGACATGGCTGACCAAGATGATACTGCCAAGCCCACCCGTGGACGTCGCAATCAAACAAAACGCACGGCAGAGACCCGCGCATCCGGCGCCGCATGGAACTCCCCGTCGCTGCCACTACCGCCACCGCAGACTTTAGAAGAAGCCCTCGCTCGCGTACGCGCCCTCCTGCTGGATGTTCGCTCGATGCTTCACTGCCTGTCCGAGGTGCTGCAGTACTCGGATGACAATGACGGCGTCATGCACGCCGAGGTCGCGGAAGCAGCCGCGCGATGGGTCAACGACTCGGCCGCGGATCTGGATCCGGTGAAGCTGCAGCCCCTGATCGAGGCCCTCCGAAAGCGCGATGACGAACCAGGCCCGGGCAACTCGGGTCCGTTTCAGGTGAGGGAACCGATGGCGGTCTATCGCGCAGCATGAGAAGTGGTTGCTCCCTCTGTCGCCGCGAGGAGGAATGGCGCGGCGGCGGAGGGCGCGTTCATGGGCTCGGGCGGATTTGTTGAAACGGATGTTTCCGCGGAAACGCCGAATGTTAAATTGCGGGCGGGCTGTTGCAGCGGAGACAAGCGCGGCACGCGCTACTTTGGGCCAGCATCGCCGGCCCACGCCGAACGTAGGCCAAGGGCGAGCAGCGGTGGTATGACGCTAACGTGGCTTTCGCCTTCGAACGCTCGGAAGTGCAGCTTCAGCGATGGATACGCACGCGTTTTCAGGATTTCTGCGAAGCGCGCGGTGCTGCTGAAGATACCAAGGGTGTTTCCGTCCAACGCTTCCTTTTCGCCGACTCCGAAGAACACGATCGCCGCGAGATCCGTGTGCTGCTGGGCATAACGCTCTTCGATTCGGAACACCTCATAATCACCCGCGGCCAGGGCAGCGCTGCCACAGATGTACCGCTTGAACGCCTGCGGCTGAGTCACCAGCGCGTAGGTGCAGAACAGACCTCCGCCAGAGTGACCAAACAGGGTGTGGTCGTCCGCCATGCGGTAATCGTGCGCGAGCTGCTGGCGAATGGTCTGTGTAACAAATGGTAGGAAGCGCGGAGCGCCGCCGAATCGGTCTATGGCGATCTTCCCTTCAGCCTTGCGCTTGTTCTCTCCGGCCTTTTCACGCGCCCTATGCGCCGCGCTCCCAAAGCCCTCGTAACCTGGGGTTTCGGTGGGGCTGAAGTCGAAGTTACGTCGCATCTGGGTTTCTTCCACTGCCTCCGGCGGTGCGCCGATGCCGACGACGATCATCTCCGGCATGTGCTGGCCTGCGCAGCTGGTGACTAGAGCTGTCGCCAGCTGGAACAACATACTGCCGTCGGTGACCCAAAGAACAGGAAAGCGCTGGTCGGTTCTGCCGTAAGACGGCGGCAAGGCGATTTGGATCTCGTGTTCCCAAGGGTAGTCCTTTGCGCGAGCTCGCAGAGTCGGCTCGATCTGCACGCCCGCGGCCTTGACCTGATTCATATCGGCGGTGACAAGTCTCCCCGGCGCGGGCACCAGGAACTTGCCGGGACCGACTGGAACCCGATTGTTGACCCAGGCATCGCAATCCGGCAGAGCATTCGCTTCCCGGAGTGGTGACAAGGTAATAGCCATCAAACCCAGTGCAATGACGCAAGCGCGATTCATGGGAGTCTCCGTTCGCAGCATGTTGGCCGGCTTCAACCTTCTTCCAGAACACGGAGCTTGGGAGGAAGTTACGACTTCAGTACTCGGATGACTATGACGGCGTCATGCACGCCGAGGTCGCGGAAGCAGCCGCGCGATGGATCAACGACTCGGCCGCGGATCTGGATCCGGTGAAGCTGCGGCCGCTGATCGGGGCCATCCGAAAGCGCGATGACGAACTAGGTCCGGGCAGCGCGGGTCTGTTTCAGGGAGGGAACCGACGGCGGTGCATCGCGCAGCTTGAGAAATGGTTGCGCTCTCCGTCCGCGAGAAGGGATGGTTCGGCGGCGGAGGGCGCGTTGATGTGCTCGGGCGGATTTGCGAAACGGACGTTTCCGCGGAAACGCCGAGTGTCAAATTGCGGGAGGACTCAGCGCCCGGTGAGCCGGGTGGACGTCAAGGGATGATATTGGCGTGTGGGTGCCAGCATCATGCGGTTGCATGATCGGTCCGTGCGAATGGGGGCTGTCACGTTTGACCGCTATCGGCCCGTAGCGGACCTGCGCTTTCAGATCCAATCGCGCCATCGACTCTCTCAACTACACATGTAATAGTAGATAACGCTGTTGTGGTGCATGACCATGTAGCGCGTGCTTCGAACGTTTCGAGTCACCAAGGTGTGCCAGGTGGAGGACGGATGATTGGCTATCGCGTTGCATTCCTCGCGGGATTGTTGTCGTGGTCGCTACTTGGTGATGCATCTGCATCGAAGACATGGCGCGATCCCTCGCCACACAAGGTGACATTCATCGAGGTTGCACCTGGGATCAAGCTTGAAACACTCGATTGGGGCGGACACGGTCGCCCTTTGATGTTGCTCGCGGGCGGTGGCAACACCGCTCATGTATTCGACGAATTCGCGCAGAAGCTTACTTCGCACTATCGAGTGGTTGGGCTGACGCGACGGGGCTCACCGGTTTCCAGTATCCCCAGCGAAGGCTACGGTGCGGATGACCTAGGAAACGATGTGGTTGCAGTGGTCGAGGCCTTGAGACTGAATCAACCTGTGCTGGTCGGTCACTCCTTCGCGGGCCAGGAGATGAGCAACGTTGCATCCCGATTCCCGGAGCGTATCGGTGGTCTCGTCTATCTCGACGCAATCCACTCGTGGGACCAGGAGTATGAGGCACAAGGCTTCTACAAAATCGTTACATGGAAGGATGAGCTCAATGACTTCAAAGCTCACTTCGACAAGCTGCTGAGCGAGCCGTTCGACTCGAGACCTCTGGCGCAAGAAATGCTGCAGAAGAATCTTCCGGAATTGCAGGCGATCTTGCAAAAGCTCATCCGTATTGAGAATGGACGGCCTCCACGACCCGACCCGACTCCAGCGGATCTGCAGAACTTTCGCACCATGCAAGCCTGGTATGCCCGTGGCGCAAAAGTGGTGCTGCCGGAAGCCGAGTTCCGCGCGATGCTCGCTGTAGATGAGCAAGGCCGGCCAACAATGAAATTCAGACGGCCGCCATTTGTTGGTCAGAAGATTGAAGCCGGAAAGAAGAAATACACGAACATACACGTGCCTGCATTAGGCATCTTCGCCGTTATTGACGATCCGGGTACTCCCGATATGAACGACCCTGAGCAACGGGCGAATGCTGAGTCCTACATGTGGTTCCAACGCGAGCGTTCTAGGAGACAGATCGAGCTCTTCCAGCGCGATCTGCCGAAAGCGCGCGTGGTACAAATCGATAGAGCAGATCACTATGTGTATCTGTCGAACGAAAGCGAAGTCGTTGATGAGATAAATAGGTTTCTCTCAGAGTTGAACTGACTGCGGCTATTGGTTATAACCGCGCACGAATCACAGTGCGGCCTCACATCGCACAGACAATCTCTGGTGAGTGTGTCGGGACGCTGTGCCCGGTGTCCGCTTCTTGCCGATAGCGGTCTGGTGGCTGGCAGCTCTCGACCCGAGCGGACATCACAGAGGTGTGATGCAGGGTAGGGTTAACCAAACTCGAACAGATGTATTCTGCGCTACTGTGGATGTAAGTCGGCTCCACGTTCTACCGGCGTGGGGCGCACATGCCTGCGGAACGTCGAGAGTAACCAGATCGATAGAGGAGGGGAGTCTGACCGAATGAGCGACCACGCGTTAAGTAGACCTTTGGCTGAAAAGCTCGCCGCTCTCCCGCCTATCCCGGGCTTTACGTTGGAACAGCACGCTACCTTGCGGCAGGCGCTCGCACTAGCATCAGTCGGCCAAGTTCTTCGAGGTCAGAATGCATTTGTCTTATATGCAGATGTACTGGGCTTCAGAGCGCGACTGATGAAGGATGCGGCCACACTTGAAGCGCAGCTGGAGACGGCGTTATTGCAGACCAACTTTGCCATCCTAGCGCGCATACACGGCGCAGTAAGTCACCACGACGATGGCACGAGCACTCAAGGGCCGATCGTCGGTCTCGATAAGCTCAATCCTGCCTCGATATTTTCAGACTCGATCTTCGTCGTCTCGCACGATGATTCGGATGAGAGTCTGAGGCAAATATGTCACTTGGCAAGCGCGATGTTTGTGTTTTTCTTCTGTCAAGACCTTCCATTGCGCGGAGCCATATCTCACGGCTCAGTTTGGTGGAACAGAAATACAGACGTTCGTTTGGGAGAAGGTATCCGTCGTGCATATGAGCTGGCCGAAAGTCTCGATTGCGTTGGCGTAGCGTTGGATGCCGGTATTACGCCGCCGGAAAATTCGTCAGCAGAGGTAGCGTTTGTGTCGAAGGTGGTGGAAAGGAGTGAAGACAAATGTTTGTTGCGCGTGCCGCTTCAGCTCCAGCGGAACAGCCTGCCGATGGGCTATCGTGCTGATCTGGTGAGTGCTTTCGAGCGGTTCGCCGAGCGCCCGGAAAATAGGTCCTCAGCCGCCTTGCGTTCGAGATACAACAACAGCATTCCGATTATCCGTGCGATGGCTCAGCAGCCAGTGAGCGCATAAGCGTGTGACCGAAGCTGCCAAATGTCCGCTCCTGTCGGGAGCCGACTTCCGTTGAGACCTGGAGCGGACGTGCCATCAAGGTCGCTTCAGCCGCCAAGCGCCGGTTGATATAGAGGCCAGAGCTTCTGTCCGCTCGGATCGATCGTCCATGTCTGCGTCAACCTTGCCGTTCTTGAGCAGAACGTAGGTCTTGCACGCGCTCAAGCGCGTCCCCAAGGGATTCTACAAGCGGAGCAACGACCGTTCGTTCGGTTGAGTACCAAGTGCTTTGCAACGCATGCAACCAGTACTTCACTGAGCCATTAACCTCTTGAAGTCGGAAGATCGGCCCGCCACTCATACCGCGGATGCTGCTCAGGTCATCACCAAGCACAATCTTTCCGTAGAAAGTGGGCACGGCAGGCTCGTCGATATAATCCGGGCGCTCCGTCAGCTTCTCCACTGGGTGAATGCTGGGCATGTAGTGAATCGCGCTCCCATGCTTGCGAGTAAGTTCGTTGGGAATGCCCACCAGAAGGTATCTGAATGGCTCATAATTCTCCGGGCGAAGCCGCCAACCTTTTTCCGATAGCGGCTCCATATTGTTCGCGGCCAAGAGTCTCCGGTACATCTCTGGCAGCTCGATTACGCCAAAGTCAGCACCGAACTCTGCAAGGCTGATTGCCTCGGAAGGCTCATAAGCAAACGGGATCGGGTTCTTGAACTTTGCGCCTACATCGAGGTTATCCATCAGTTCGCAGGTTATGCGATAACCCCGATTCAACATCTTCGTGATCTCGTCGACGCAATGGCCCGCTGTAACTAGATACCAGTGATCGGCTACTGACATAAGGAAAGCACTGTACGTAGCATCAATTGGAGCGGCGCCAGATTTCGTGAACGAAACATGTAGGGCTACGAAGTGCCGCTGGAATAGTCGAAAGATGAGAGCACGAACTTGTTCTAATTCCATATTCATCCGCTGATGTGTGTTCTGATTGCAGGGGAAGTCACCCCCGCTTTCCGATACAGCGAGCCGAGTGACGCCCCTGCTCTCGCCGACGAAGATACCTGCCCTGTAGAGGGTAGCGGAAGTTTAGGCCAAAGCGAAAAATAGGAAGCAGACCGCAGTATCGCTGTACAGAAAGGCAAAGGGGGCCTATGTATCCGGCACATGTCCGCTCCTGGCCGAAAGCGGACCGGCGATTTGCGATTTCTGTGTGCCCGCGCCGGGAGTGCATTTCCAGATTACCCTATCCACCATTAGCATCCCGTCCATGCCGACCCACGGACCCGAACGAATGTAAGGAGGGGTCATGCAGATTCAATGCGAATGCGGCGCCTTCCGGGCGCAGCTCTTGAATTTTCCG